>JBKJUP010000040.1:0-33968 GCA_046590675.1 Ferruginibacter sp.
TTCGCCAATTTCAATAAATGATTTGCGTTTGTAGGTAGGGTCGTTCATATTGAAAGTTAATAATTACTTTTTCAATCTGGAAATATTGAAGAGAAAAATGGAGCTGGTTCGTGGGGATACGAACCAAGGCGGAGAAAGCCATACTTTCTTATTCTCGAAAATCTTGTAAGTGTTTTCGGAATTGTCTCTGTACTTATATAGTCTCATTATGTAGTGGTCTGTTTAGCATTGCAACTCAATGTTAGGCGAAGTATTAGTAAGGCTGAATTGTTTCGCCATATCTATTTTTTCCTATTTGTCTTCCATTTTCAATAGCAAAATAAAATCCTTCATCGGGGAAAATATCCCATAACTGTATTCTTCCTTTCCACTCAATTATCCCAGTAGAAGAAATTGAGTTTGCCCAATCCAACACATCGACGTCAAACTTAAAATCGTGCATATTTTTTACTTTAATCCATTCAGCTTCCATAAATTCCAAATTGCCTTCGTCAACAAACGATTGCCTAATCACTAAATTGTCGCCATTCGCATTCATTGGTATGGTCGGATATAAAATACCACCAAATAATACATTTGAATTTTCGTCTTCTGAATAGTGCTTTTCTGCAATTGCAATTGTTAGCTTATATAAATTCGGATTGCTTTTGGAAATTATTTGGCTAAAGGCTTTTGCTAAATAATTTTGAACGTAAGTATTTAGTTCGTTCTTTGTAGCCGTGTGATTGTCTCCATTATTCCATTTCGGACTTTCTCTATTTGAATTTAGGGTTTTAAAATTTTCATCAGTGTATCCTATATTGTTTACCAACAGTTCTTTTTTTGTCTTCCATCTTGATAAAACAAAAGTATCACCTTCTACAAGTCCCAGTTCAAATATTGGAACTTCTCTTGATGTAGCTGAATAGAAAAATGGATGATTTTTTCTGCTTGCTCTATTTTCCTTGGCTAATTCTTGGGGTGGATATGATAAAAATGAAATACTATCAGGTTTAGTATTGTACATTACTCCACGGTAGAAGTCTAGACCAGCTGATAGCATGGGACTATTTAAAGTATAGCCCGTAAATAGGGGTCTTAAAATTTCTTTTATTTCTTCAATGCTTGCCGCTGTTAAATCAACACACTCAAGTGTTGATATTACTTGGTCAATTTCAGCTCTGGTTAGTAATTGAGGTTCCATAAATATTTCGATGTTACTTGCTGTTTTGCTGCCCTGGTTCGTGTCCTCACGAACCAGTTGCGCCTTTACCCAAACTCTTCCCAGATATTTTTTAAAAAGCCAAAATCTTTTGCTCCCTTTTCATAAAATGCGGCAGATGACCAAAAGTAATCATTTGGGTCAGTAACGAGTTGCCAATGAGGTGCCAGTGGGTTCATGTGTATATAATGCAGTTTTTGCAGCATCACTTCCCGGGTGTATATATCAATAGCCAACGGATCTCTTTGCCAAAACTCATAGCTTTTATTAGATGCCTGCACAGCGTATTTTGATAAGGCTTTCGGATCTGGTTGTGGCAATTTTTTAAACTGGTGAGCCGTATATTTTAAAAATGAGCTTTGCGCAGTTTCTTTGCCATTCATTTTATTGGTACGCCATATTAAATGGATGTGATTGGGCATAATTACAAAAGCGAATACATCAATCAATTCCCTTTCGCTTAAATTATTTAATGAATCAATAATGATCTGCTTGTATGCATCTTCCTTTAATAAATGGTTCCAGTTATTAATGGTAGCAGTCCAGAAAAAGATTTCGCCAATTTCAATAAATGATTTGCGTTTATAGTTAGGGTCGTTCATATTGAAAGTTAATAATTACTTTTTCAATCTGGAAATATTGAGGAGAATATTGGAGGTGGTTCGTGGAGACACGAACCACGGCGGAGATCATTTGGGTCAGTAACGAGTTGCCAATGAGGTGCCAGTGGGTTCATGTGTATATAATGCAGTTTTTGCTGCCCTGGTTCGTTCCTCACGAACCAGTTGCACCTTTACCCAAACACGAACCAAGGCGGAGTGAGGACACGAACCCAAGCGGAAAGACCAAGCTCGAAAGTAAGTTCAGTAAGGTCTTCCGTAGAGGGCGACGCAAGAATGCCGCCCATAGCCCAACCGCACGGACAAAATTGTATTTAAATCATGCTGTTTACTTCCTTGGTTGGTAAGTCACAAATTTCGCCCTTCCTGGTATCAGGCACGCCTGTCCAACACAAAATACCATCTCACATTTTTATGCTATCAACAGCATAATTAAAAATGAAATGGTAACTTTCAGCCGGCACTCAACCAAACTGAATCAATTTTAAAAATTGCCTTTAATCAATTGCATTGCTTAATAAAACTATCATGAAAAGAAAGCCTCTTTTAAAATGTTTCCTTTTACTTTCCATTGTTTTTTGTTGCATTGCTGCTTATGCCGAGGAGGTTAAAAATTTACCCGTATTTAATTCCAGCCAGGATAAACTATCTGCTAACGACTGGCTGGTAAAGCCAACCTTACAAAAAGCAAATGTCTATTCCAGCGCTGATGGCAAAGACATTATTTTGTACAACGGACTTGTTAAACGAGCTTTTAGAATAAGTCCGAATGTTGCTTGTATTGATTATAAAAACATGCTGAATGGCCAGCAATTATTGCGGGCTGTAAAGCCTGAAGCACAGGTTTCAATCAATGGCATCACCTACAATGTTGGTGGGTTAAAGGGCCAGTCGGAAAATGCTTACCTGTTGCCCGAATGGCTGGATCATTTTACGGCGGGTGTAAATGATTTTCAGTTCCTGCGTTTTGAAACAGGCCCCATTCAACCTTTTATTAAATGGAAACCATCCGCCTGGGCCATGAATAAAAATCAGCCAACCGGTAAAATGATTTCGTTCATCTACCAGTCTGCTGTTCCTTCGATAAAAGATGTTCTGGTTAAGGTACATTACGAATTATATGACGGCATTCCATTGATTGTAAAATGGGTGTCGATTGAAAATAAAGGGAGCGAAACAATCATTATAAACCGGGTTGTAAATGAAATACTGGGCCTTGTTGAAGAGGAGAGTGCAGTTGTGGGTACCCCTGAAGAAATGAAAAAGCAGCATGGTATTTATTTTGAAACCAATTATGCTTTTAACAATGCCATGCGCTATGATATCAGCGACCAGACAACGCACTGGAAAACCGATTCCACTTACACATCGCAGGTAAATTACAATTATCAAACGCCTTGCTTACTGGAAATTTATCCTGAAAAACTGATTGCTGTTGAATTACCTTCCGGGCAAACATTTAACTCCGTTCGTACACACGAATTATTGATGGATGGTTACGACCGGGAAAGGCGGGGATTGGCCATCCGGAAAATGTATAGCACCGTTGCACCATGGACCACGGAGAACCCAATTTTTATGCACCTGGTAAGTAACAATGATGAAGAAGTAAAGGCGGCAATTGATCAATGTGCCGCTACCGGGTACGAAGCGCTGATCCTTAGTTTTGGAAGCCACCTTGATATGGAGGATAGCAGCTCGCCAAATATTGACAGATGGAAATTGCTGGCAAAATATGCGCATGGTAAAAATATACAGATTGGAGGGTACTCCTTATTTAGCAGCAGGCGCATCAGTGATGCCGATGATGTGATTGATATAAAAACCGGGAAACCAGGGGGAGCTTTTTTTGGCAATGCCCCTTGCTTTGGAAGCAAATGGGGGTTGGCTTACCGGGATAAAATAAAATACTTCTTTACACAAACCGGTTTTGATATATGGGAAAATGATGGCCCATACCCGGGTGATCTATGTGCTTCCACTAAACATCCCGGGCATAAAAATTATGATGACAGCCAGTGGCGACAGATGGAAATTCAAAAAGAATTGTATCATTGGCTCAATGAACGGGGCGTATATATCAATGCACCGGATTGGTATTTTTTAGATGGCACCCATAAAATTGCCATCGGCTACAGGGAGGTGAATTTTTCTTTATCGCGGCAGCAACAAAAAATTTTAAACCGGCAAAATATTTATGATGGCACCTGGGAAAAAACACCTTCTATGAGTTGGGGTTTTGTACCATTAACCAAATACCAGGGAGGTGGAGCAGATGCCATGCTGGAGCCTTTAAATGATCACCTGCAGGATTATAAGCAGTTGATGGTTCAATATTACGGAGCAGGTGTACAGGCCTGTTACCGTGGCCCAAGATTGTATGATACCGAAGCGACAAAGCAAACGGTTAAAGATGTAGTTGGCTGGTATAAAAAATACCGTCCAATTCTTAATTCAGATATCATACATTTGAGAAGGGCTGACGGAAGGGACTGGGATGGCATATTGCATGTAAATCCTATGTTAAAAGAAAAGGGTTTTTTGATGCTGTATAATCCATTGAAAGAAAAAATAAACAGAACCATCCATGTGCCTTTATATTACACAGGCCTTACATCCGTTGCAATGGTAGCCGAAAAGGGGATGGCAAAAAAACAATTTACACTTAGCCGGAATTACGAGGTTGAACTGAATTGCACGATTGAACCAGAAAGCTATACCTGGTTCATCATTGAATAATATTTTCCTATCATCTTTATATTTTAATAGCACAATAAACAAACGTCATTATGAACTATTCAAGAAGAGCATTTATTAAATCAGGATCATTGGCCATTGCTGGTGCGGCTATGATTCCAAACAGTTTATTTTCTGCGCCAAAGCCTTCGAACATCCTGGGTATCCAGCTTTATTCGGTGAGGGATGATATGAAAAAAGATCCGCTGGGTACAATGAAATTGCTGGCGGCTATGGGTTACCGGTATGTAGAGCATGCAAACTATGTTGACCGGAAATTTTATGGCTATCCCGCAATTGAATTTAAAAAGGTACTGGATGGCCTGGGCCTAAAAATGTTGAGCGGCCACACGGTCATGAGTAAAGATCATTGGGATACTGCAACCAACGATTTTACTGATGCCTGGAAATATACTGTAGAAGATGCTGCCGTGGTTGGACAGCAATATGTCATCAGCCCGTCTATGGATGCGAAGTCGAGGCGGGATGATGCGGACTTAAAGCGCTTTATGGAAATGTTTAACAAAAGCGGGGAACTGTGTAAAAAATCAGGGATGAAATTTGGTTATCACAATCATGATTTTGAGTTTAGCGAAAAGCTGAACGGCGTAAAATTATTTGATATCATTTTGCAAAATACAGATCCCGACCTGGTGGCGCAGCAATTGGATATTGGTAATATGTATCATGCCGGTGGTATCGCCATTGATATTATTAAACAGTATCCCAACCGTTTTGAACTGATGCATGTAAAGGATGAAATAAAAATTGCAGGCGATGGTGAAATGGGGGGAAAGTACGAAAGCACCATTTTGGGCAAAGGGATTATTCCGGTTAAGGAGGTGGTTGATCTCGGAAAAAAATCAGGAGGCACTGTCCATTTTATAATTGAGCAGGAATCTTACCAGGGCATTACTCCCATTGATTGTGCAAAGGAGGATTTGGCAGTGATGAAGAAATGGAAATACTAACTAGTTCAAAGTAATAAAATCAGGAACACCCAATAGCATCGATTATCGGGTGTTCCTGTTTGATGAATGACCGTTATAATATTTTACCAGACTTTTTAAAAACCGGTGTGTAGGAATTTTTTTTCAATCAATAAGGTAGGCGTAGAAAGCTGGTATCATTACATTTGATCTTAATCAATGTGTCTTTACCCATTCCGGGGGTGCTTATTTTTTCACTATGAATTAAATAAGAGCGGGCTCTCCGATAGGCTATATAAGGACTGTCCTTTTTCACGGTGATATTGAAAAGTGAGTCTGAAACTTTGTAAGGTTCGGGAGAATTATTGATGATTTTAAACACACCTGCTTCAGCCATTACTGAATAACCATAAAGGATCACATTGGGCACTAACTTGCGATTGAGTGTTATCTGGCTTACCCGGTTCGACAAGCATCCTCTTTCAGCAATCCAATAATATACGGCAGTGTCCAGGTCAGAAAATATTACTACTCCCATTGAATCGGATATTTTTATAAGACCGGGGTCAATATTATTTTTATACAGTCTCACGGTGGCCCCTGAAATACTTTTGCCACTATCATTTTTTAAAGTAATGAAAAGGCTCGGTTTTTTAATTTCCTGTGGTAGCTGCTTTTTACAATCCGGCAGCAGGCAAATTAGTAAGCCTAAAATTATGAATGAAGAGGTGTACGTTTTCATGTTGTTTCTTTTAGCGTAATGCCATGGCATTTTAAACATTTCGGATGGCATTCCATCAACTTTCCTATTCCGTCAACTTAAAATTTCTGCCACATCAATAACCCCACATTTAGTGCTGCAATGCACAACCTGCGGTTGTCAATGTTTGATCTTTTTATTGTATGCGTTTTTAATCTGTCGTTGGCAGGCTGCAAATTACCAAAAAAATTGCTACATCAGTGTTCCGGTTTCCTCACTGATACCGATCCTGGGGAGTTTACTAACAAAGGCAGCAGTTTAAAATCTCCCACAAACGAGGGCTGCTGTTAACTGCTTTTACCGGCAGGACTTTAAATGTAAAATGAGTCAACTCGGGGACGTTTTTTTAGTTTGAGATATCAGCAAAATAATTATCTTTAATATGTTCGTAAAACGAACCATTTATTTAAGGTCGGAATGTGTTTTAATTAATTCCGCTAACTATTTTATCTAAATGAAAGATGTAGCGTTTAAAAAGTAGCGTTGGTAACTTCTAACAGCTCAACACGTTTGTCGAAACACAAAGCTCAAAGTAACAACGTTACCGATAAGAATGGAACAAAATAATGCCACTGCTATCATATTTGTACCTATAAAACTGTTTGTATGAAACTAAATTACTTATTATTTTCTGCGCTGTTGTTGGTTTGCAGTTGTTCGCCTAAAATTAAACCTGCTAACACAATAAAACTTGTCATTAATGTTGGGGATTCCCAGGTTGTAAAAACTTTCGTAGAAGATTGTCTTTCACTTTCGGGAACCTTTAAATATATTGAGCACTCACAGCAATTGGTCTATAAAGCTCCACCCTTTACAATACTCGGTATCGACAGTAAATTATATTATTTATTACAGCCTGATGAGATTACTGTTAATAAATTCGGAGACTCAACGTCAATAACATTTAAAGAAAAATCAAACGAACAATTTAATTTGTTTTATCAGGAATTTCAGAATAATAAAATGGAAATTACAAGCAGGAAACCAATGTATATTAATGACAATAAAGATAGCCTTATTGAGAATTATTATTTTGCTGAACAATATGCTTCGGAATTTGATCGGGAGTTGAATGAGCTTATTGATAGTTTTGCTGTAAAATATAAAATCGGGGATGATTTAAAAATGTTTGTAAAGAACGATGAACTGGTAACAAGGCGAATTCAGTCTTCTTATGTCACGGTTAAAAGTTTTTTCCCTGAATTTAAAAAAGAAGGGATATTGGTTTCAAGATTACTTTGGTATTTGAATCGGTTTAATAAGGCAGATAAGCAATCGTTTTTAAACGATAGACAATATTATAACATATTTGAAATAACAAGTTTAATTACCGGCCGCAGCGTACGACTGGATAAAACTCCGGAAGAAATTGCAGAACATGTTGCCTTCTTAAAAAAGTATTTAAAACCGGGTGACCCAGCTTTTCAATATTTCATTACAGTACTCTATGCACGGGCTAAGAACCAGAAAATGTCTTTTGCCAGCGTTGGTATGAAAGATTTTAGAAAAATGGCCAGGAAGTCGGCGTATCGTGATTTATACAAGACGTATGTCTTTAATCATAAGCAGGATTATTTGGAAAATAATCCTGCTGCCCAGAATTATTTTGACGAAAAGGATAATGAATATACATTGTCATCTGTCCTTGAGCCCTATGATAACAAGCCGGTAATCTTAGATTTCTGGGCAAGCTGATGTGGTCCATGCATTGATAACATCCTCCAAAATAAAGCATATTTAGCTAAGTTTCCTGCTTTGAATATAATAATGATATCCGTAGATAAGAGCAATCTTAGTTGGAAAAGTTATTTGAATGAAAATGATTTGTCCGCTTTTAAACATTACCGAAGCAATAGTGGTAATAAGGATAGTTTGCAAATTAAAGTAACTGAAATTCCCAGGTATGGTTTAGTTTATCCCAATCAAAACGGCATCGTGTTTTACGAAGAGTTAAATGAAAAAATTATTAAAGAATATCTTGAAAAGTTTGAGCCTGTTGCCATTTTACCAGCAAAGGTTTCTAAATGAGTAATGAATCTAACCTTTAGGTTACTTCAATGCCTAAGGCGTCAACAAAACTACTAACTTAAATTACCAACCACGTGAGCAAAGTCCAATAAAGATATTCCGTACAAGTCACGATTCAAGTTTAACATTGGGATGCCGATAAAATTGGCAAGCTATGTAACAATGACGCCCAAAGTTCAACTGCCCGGACAAAATTGTATTTCAATCATTCTCCGAAATATGTTCTATGTGCGCCTTACTACTTATCCATTAAATTAATTAGTAGACTATTACTATTTTCGCCCAATGATTTTATACTTATTTAAACCATTATGATCAACTTATTGCAGGCTGAAAATCAAGTTCACAGCGTTACGAATTTCCAGGATCTTTTTGCCACGCCATTTCATGGAGCAATGAATGCGATTTGCTGGAACCGTAAACTACCAGGTGATTTTTCTGAAATTGTTAATAAGGTGGTGCTAAACGAAAATATGATGGTACTTCATGAGGAGGAACTTT
Organism: Ferruginibacter sp.; assembly: GCA_046590675.1. Classification (GTDB taxonomy): domain Bacteria; phylum Bacteroidota; class Bacteroidia; order Chitinophagales; family Chitinophagaceae; genus Ferruginibacter. The sequence continues at coordinate 8,776 of JBKJUP010000040.1, forward strand.
CTGTACTTCAGTTGAGTGAACAGGGGCAGCTTGCCCGTGAAATATTGATAAATGATTTGAAGCTGTTGAAAGCGCATGGTGCATCACCGATTCTTAACCTGATAAGGTGCTATGACAGAGACGATGCCTACCCATTTTTTCCTACAGATGTTTATTCTTATCATGTAGATCGTTCGCCTGTACCAACCGATACTTTTTTATGTACTTACCATGGCGAGCCAAGTGAAATATTACCCAATGCACAAGCCACGCAAAAAGTGCTTGTTCCAGAAATACGGGATGAACTCAAAAAACTATATGGTGGAGCAGATGAAGGTTTTGAATCTTTTTTAATGGAGTATTTCTTCGATTTACATTATTTAGCTAACCCTGCTGCAATTCCAATCAACTTAGGACTTGGTCATTTATGGAGGCTGGCAATTGATCATCCCGGAAGCCAGGTTCCTCCCTGTGTTCACCGTGCTCCAAAAGAAAAAAATGGGGAGACCCGTTTGATGATGATCTGTTGAATACAAAATTTATTGTCCGGGCGGTGAAGCTTTGGTCGGCATCGTTGGCCTGTCCCGATTTTTCGGGAGTCGCACACTTTTACTGCATACCATTGGGCAGCTTTTACTGCGATGTAACAAAGCCCATGAATAACGCCGGCAATAGAATAATCATTGAACTTTTATTTATAAATTTAGCAGCAGTTCTACGTTAATGGTTTTCTGATATCGCTACATCGCATGGTAGTAGCGGTTATCGGTCATTACAAAACAGTAGTTTTTCAAATTTGGAATTGACTTAAAAATAATTAAATGCTAAAAAAATATGCAGTGCTTATAGGAGTAATTGTTGCAGTAACATTATTAATAATTGCAACGCTGGTTTATCCGGGAGGTTCATTGTTCAACAAAGATGCTATTGGTTTTGACTGGTCCAAAAATTTTATTAGCAACCTGTTCGCCGCAAAAGCGGTGAATGGTTTAGATAATCCATCCAGGATATGGGCTGATGCCGGAATGATTTTCCTGGCGATGAGTTTTGCCCTTTTCTTTATTAATTTTTCAAAGAAAATTCCTGCAAAGGGAGCAGCCAATGTAATAAAATATTTAGGCGCCGCAGGAATGGTATGTACGTTTTTAATTGTAACGCCTTTGCATGATATGATGGTTACCATTGCAAGTACGCTGTTCCTGGTAAGTATATTTTACATCACCGTTTTTGTTTTAAAATCGAAGCTGCACTTCATGAAATTTTTATGCATCATTTACCTGCTGGTTTTTTATTATACTTTGTACCTCTATGGTTCGGGTAGCTATGCACTGTTACCCGTGATGCAGAAAGTTACATTTGCCAATACCATCATTTTAATTTTAGTGCTGGACTATTTTACAAAAGCTGCAGATTTTCAACATATCAAATAAGTAAAAATAAATAGTGGCGAAGTCACGGACGATTAAAATTGAATACACAAAATGATTCCGATATTGGTGTTGATATTTGTAATTCAAAAAAAGATAACACACAAATACAAATACAAAACAATCAGCAAAGGATTTTATTGAAGTAATCTGGAATCAAAATTATTTTGAAAAAATTGATGACTATCTCCCATCCAGGTTTTTTGATCACTGCCTTCGGCCAGCCTTATCACCCAAACGGGATTAATAAACTGTATAAAACAACCCGCTAAAAAATTCAGCGGGTCGTTTTATTCTTAATTGTGGTTTTTAATATCCTCCGTTCCGGTTGTGGTCTTCATAGTGATTATTATTATGGGAGTGATTGTCACGGTCATCTCTGTAGCGGTCGTCGTATCTTTTGTGTTTATTATAGTGGTTGTCATGTTTTTTGTGGTTGCAGTTGTCATGCCCGTAGTGATGGCCATGGCCACGATCCCTGTCGTCGAAATTACGGTCATCATTATGGCCACGATCCCTGTCGTGGAAATTACGGTCATCATAATGGTCACGGCGATCGTCGTCATTAATAATTACCTGTTGGTGTCTTACGGGTGGCCTTGGACCCGGAACAAATATATTTGTCCTTGCGTGAATTTGTGCGGTAGCATTTTGATAAAATATAAAGCTGCCAAGAAAAATTGCGCTAAGTAATATTGTTTTTTTTATCATTGATTTTTTCATAATTGTATATTTTGTTTACATCCATTCAAATGCAATACCGTTTTTTCAAAATACTGTTATCAAAAAGCCAACATGATTTAAAATAGAAATTTGTGATTTTACAATTAAACTTTCACATAAAAATCCCTCTAAGCAAACTTTTTTGCCTTTGCAGGTTTTGCCGTTATTTGCAAATGCACCCATGCTATTTCATCAATAATAATAGCCCTGTAAAATGCTGTATCTTTCCAACCCTCACCCATTACATATTAATCTGAAGGGCACAGTATGAAAAAACAAACGGACAGTTGGTATAAAAACAAAACATGGAACGGCGATATAGACAGCAGTTTTGAAAAACACATGCGCTATGAACGCAACGAATCGCACAAGGCAGATTACCTGCAGGTGCAGGGTTGTATATTGCTGCTAAACAACAGCGAAAAAATACAGGAAGTGGGACTTGTATTATTAGGCAGGTTACAGGAAGACTTCCCAACCGCTTATTGTCAAAACCTTACCGCACAGGAAAAACTGGGTGATTATTTCTTTAGCAAAAAACAATACGAAAAGGCAGCCGCCTATTTTAAAATGGTGACGGACTATTGTGTGCAACAGCAGTCGAGGACCAACACCAGTACGATGGCCGATTTAAAATGGGCAGAAACCTTGTATAAGATCAATGATGCCGCTACACTACCGGCAGCGGCAGAACTGGTGCGGCTATACCCGGTGGCATTATTGAAAACACCAGTGCAAAAAGCATATTATGCCAAACTACAATTGCAGGTAAATGCTGCCACTGAGAATAGCAATCCTTCTCCGGGCAAGGTTGAGCGTGATAAGACATAATAAAAAAATGCTGGTTGATGTAGGCATCAACCAGCGAACATAAAAAATTTTGCAGGAAAACTATTCCGGATATTTTACAATTTTATTATTGATTGGTTTTAAAGTTTTGAGGTAGGCAAAAATTGATTTAAGATCTGCATCTGTCATGCCTGCAAAATCTACAACGGGCATTATGGTATTGGCCTTACCTGCGTCATAATTATAACCCTTCTCCTTCCTGCAGGCAATAAATTTATTTATAAACATAGTATCGCTCCAGGCACCAATACCTGTAGCAGCATCGGGTGTGATATTGGAGGAAGTTACCTTAAACCCGCCAATATTGAATGTATTACCGCCGGCAAACATATTTGCAAAATCAGGCTGCCCTTTCACGAAAGGCGTATGGCAATCGAAACAGCCTGCCATGTTAGTCAGGTATCCGCCATATTTTACAGTATCAGTTGCCGCAGGCTTAACATTATCATCAATCGATTTTTGTAAAGCAGGGGCAGGGTAGGCCATGCTGATAGGTATCATCAACTCACGGGCAGGAACAACGTTTTTGATTGGTTTTAATGTTCTTAAATAAGCAATGATACTTAAGAGGTCTTCTTTTGCCATGTGGTTAAAACTCGCATAAGGCATGATGGGAAAAAGTGTATCACCTTTTTTATTGATGCCCTGTGTTACGGCCCTTATTATTTCATCGTCGGTCCAGTCGCCGATGCCTGTTTCCTTATCGGGTGTAATGTTTTTACCGTAAAGGGTTCCGGGGATGGGCTCAAATATAGCATGAGAAAATACTTCGCCACCCATGCCTTCGGTACCTGGTTTAACAGGGCCGGCAAACTTGCTGTAATCACGCTGGCTATGGCAATGTAAACAAACTGCTACATGCAGCGTAAGGTATTCTCCTTTGGCAATAGCTTTTTTCATTGAGTCTTCGGTGGTGGTTGCCCCGGTTGCCTGTGATGCAGTGTCATTGCTATTGCAGGAAGTAAAGTAAACGGTTGCCATGAGTACGCAAATAAACGCAGGCAGAAAAATTGTTTTTTTCATTTGTAGCAATTGTTGGTTAAAGGGAAAATATGATGCGTACTAAGATTGGGCTATTAATTGACAAATGCAACACAATAGTCAATTTTATTTACTCTTATACGTAAAACAGATTTCCGTGTTTACTTACTTACGTGTACGGAGCCCCGCTTTGTCCCGTTTTAATATACCGGGTAATAGATTTGAGAATTTCTCTTCCTGTTGATTTTAGATAAAATAAAAGTTATGGCAGGGTATTTAATAAATAAAAAAAATCCCAGGCGTTGAACCCGGGATTTTTTTCCATCAACCAATAAAATGAATGGTTAAAATGAATATTATAGTTTCTTAATGCTTTGTTGAATCAGTTGATGGTGGCGGACCTCCACGTTTTTCTCTTGGCCCATCATCATGCATGGGTGGTTTCGATTCAGGATGCTCCGAACCATGATGGCAGGTAAAGCAGGTAACTTCCAGCTTGGCGTCCATGTTTTTACTGTCTTTAATGTCGAAATATTTGTTGTTTAATTTGGCGGTCATTTTCCACATTTCCCTGGCAATGTCTTTCTCTTTTTTTGCATCAGAAGCAAAGTCCATTTTCTTTTCCTCCTGGTTGTATTCATGGCAGAAATTACATTTTTTTCCCATGGAGTTAGCGAAATGATGCATCACACTGTCCATTTGATCCTTCGTGATATTTTTTGGTAAAACCTTCAGGTTTTTATACGTTGGCTCTTCCTTGCTGATAAGGAATGACATCATCATCAATGCCACGCAGCCGAAAATAATGGTAAAAGCGATTTTCATAATTAAAAAGTGTTTTAAGTGATGTGCAACGAATGTTTAATTCTTGTTACATGAAATTAGCTTTTATTCAAACATCTAAAAAAAATAATCAGGATATTTTATTGAACGCTGAAAAATATAATAATTGCGGACGCCGCACAAATACAATTTTTTATTTTCATCAATTCCTGGCCACCCAATGAACCATCCCAGGTTAGCGAACTTTTGTACACCTGTTTCAAATAATAAAGTGGCTGGTGAAAAACACCAGCCACTCCATAAAAAAACTAAAAGCTATTTTAATTAAACCTGAGATTGTACGTAGCTCCAATGCCTACACTGCCAATGCTACCATCGTTTATGTCTGAACGAAATATATTGTTGTAGAATCCAAATAAATTCCAGTCGTAGTTGTGGTATCCAAGTTGAGGACGTACATAAGCACCACCTTTGGGGCTACCTTTTCCTGTTAAAATACTGTAACCACCATCTACACCCGCAAAAAAACCTTTGCTTTTGGCATAAAATCTTGCAAAGGCACCCAATGGAATGGTACCAAAACTACTATAACCATCTTTTGCAAAGTAATGATTGTAACCTGTTGTAAGGCCAATGCCCAGGTGACTGGTTTGCATTAACTGGCCTTTTAATTCAATACCTGCTGTAAGGTTGCTGTAGTTAGATGCGTTACCCACGGGCACACCCACATTACCACCTAATTTAAGCCATGAATTTTTGGCTGTTATTTCTGTTGCTTCCTGTGCGTTCGCCGCCATTGCTGTTAACATCATTGTTGTTAATGACAGCATCAAAATTTTCACTTGTTTCATTGTTTTATCTAAATTTATTTTAGACCACCTTTTCAAAACTCATGCCAGCAATTTTATCGGTCAATATGCCCGGATGATAAAAATTTACCATCCTCATGGTGGGGAATAAATTGGTTAAAAGCGCTATTATTATAGGTTATTATGTGCGTTTTATAAATACGAACCCAGGTTGGGCGTATTGAGCGGTCAAAGATGTTATAACCAATTAGGCAACCTTGTTATTATTATTTGTACTTCATAAAATCGTACATGCAAGGAGGTTAGCCGTATGCAAACTTGCAGCAAGTCATTATTCCATTGGTTCATGTATGGCAGTTTGCCGCCTTGCCAATTTAGTGGCAATGATGCTGATAAAAAGAATTTGAAAGGCATGAAACAACATCAGTGGTAATAACAGGATACCTGCGGCTGCCATGTTGCCAAATAAAATTTTTGAAAACACAGTGCCATGTACCAAAGATTTTTTGGTGCCGCAAAACTGCGCTGTAATGCGATCTTCGATGTTAAATTTTAAAAACCGCCCCAGGTAGCCTGTAAGAAAATACATGATAAAGAACAACAGGATAACTGCTGAAGCCAGCAGTAGTAATTCAGCCAAACCTACAGAGTTAAATATTTTTTCCTCAAAGGATTCTGCGAAACTTTTGTAAATGATCAGCAGTATTACACTCTTATCGAAAGTGGTAAGTTGGCGGCTGTATCGTTGTGCAAACTTGCCCCACAATCGTTGTAACACAAGACCGGCAAAAACGGGAACCAGTATTTCCAGGATCAGTTTTACATACACGCCTCCCAGGTTGAAATCTTCCGCTGTATGTTTCAGAAACAATCCCATCCAAAGGGGCGTAAATACAATCCCAATAATACCGGAAATACTGGCGTTAAAAATTGCTGCTGCAATATTGCCCCTTGCAATGGAAACCATTACCACAGAAGAAGAAACGGTGGATGGTAATGCGGAAAGAAACAACAAGGCCAGCCACATTGTTTCCTGGTGTGCTGTATGTACCAGGGGATAAAAAGGAATGACCATTAGCGGGAACAATACAAAAGTTGAAACCTGCACAAGCAGATGCAGCTTCCAGTTTTTTAAACCGGCAACCAATTTTTGCGGGCTAAGTTTAAGGCCATAAAAAAAGAAGATCAATGATATGCCGATGGTGCCAATGGCATCAAGTGGAATGGGGCTTGTTTTAGCACCCCACTGTGGAAAAAAATAGGCGAGGGTAATTACCAATATAATAAATAATACAAACCGGTCGGTTTTTAAAATCATGGATGCTGGTTGATATGAAGTAAGTCTGCAAAAAACATCAGGTAATCATTGTGGCATAAAATTAAGAAAAGATAAGGAGTGGCACCAGTTAATATCTCTGCTAATTATTCACCAGCTTGTTTTGGAAGAAAGCCAGTTTTGCAATTGAAGCAACCAATTCGGTTGCATTTAAGGGTTACCAGTAATTCAAAGAACCAATGCGATGGCCATCGGATTTTAAATGTGCCCGGCAATACCATCGGTCAATTATTCCTTATTTTTATACCTAAATAATTGATATGAAAAAAAGTAATTTATTATTCATTTTATCCAACGGGCGGGTAGCCGCTATAAATAAAAACGATGGTCAAATTGTTTGGGAAGTAAAGCTACGCCAATATGTAACTGCTGCTGCCACCATGACCATCGGGCAAATAAGTGTTGAAGATGATAATATATTTGTAGGTGGTTCCGGCATTTTACTGTGCCTCAGTACACATGATGGATCGCTGATTTGGAAGAATGAATTGAAAGGCTGGGGTTACCAGTTTATTAGCCTGGCCAATGTAAACAATGAAGCAGCAACTGCTGCCGGCAAAAGAAACGCAGCCGCTTCAAGTGCTACCACCAGTTAAAATAATGTCCTTAATAAGTACAGCAGGTATGCGTAGTATTTATAAAAAGCAATTTGTTCATCAATGGCCGGTAATTTTACCAGCCATTTTTGTTTGCGGGTAAAAAATTGGGCGCTATTGCACCAGGGATTTGCAAAAAGGCCATCATATTATAATGGCGGTTACACTAAGCTGTATGAAAGTCAAATCAAAATACTCAAAAAGAAATGGGTGCCTTTAAAATCCGATTGACCGGATGTCGGTGAAAGGTGACACCTCTAATTCAGCGGGCGACATTTTTAAATATACCCAGGAAACGAACCACTGATCTTTTTCCACAACCTTCTCTGCTATTTTAATCAACTGGGTCGAAATTTACTACACTCATTTAAAGTAGTTTGCAATTTTTGTAACCGATTACAATAATTATCAATAAATTTAATGCCCAGGCGGCTGTTTGCTTTATTTGCCCCGCAGATATCGATAAAAGTGCTTGTCGTTAAACCTTTCATCTCCAACAGAAAATTAGTTTTTATGAACACATCAAAACGGCTTAAAAATGCCTTTGCATTTTTTATGGCGCTTAATTTTACTGTTGTGGCCCTGGCACAGGATACCCCAATTGACAGCAGCAAATATCCGACACCTGTAAATTTTACATCAGAGCAGGATCATGATAACATGATGCAGCAGTTGGGCATAAAGTCGTTAAGGCCCGGCCCCAATGGTAATGAATCTTTACCCAATCATGCCAATTACGATGAGGCATTGGCTAACCCCTGTCCCCAGCTACCTGACTTGCTTACTTTAAAAAATGGGAAAAGAATAACTACGCCAACAATGTGGTGGCATCAACGCCGGCCCGAATTGGTGGATGACCTGGAAAGCGAAGTGTATGGACGACTTCCAACAAATATTCCGGCAGTAAAGTGGACCGTAAAAATTACAGATCGGGAATTTGTTGGGCGTACACCGGTTATTGCCAAACAACTGGTAGGGCATGTTGACAACAGCAGTTATCCGTTGATAAATGTGGACATTCAAATGATGTTGGTTTTGCCATTGAATGCAAAAGGCCCCGTGCCGGTATTGATGATGTTTGGTCGTCCGTCGTTTCCATCTCCGGCGCAACCTTCGGCTGATGACATGGAAAAGCTAAACACGGCATTTAAAGCAATGATGATAAAAGCTGATCCGGCAATGAAAACTATTTTTGATCAATACCCGGCCTATATGCCGGTAACAAGATTGGCGGGGCCAAACTTTTTTGCGCCAAGGCCTGAAGGCCCGATACCACCCACCGAACAATTGCTTGAAGCCGGCTGGGGATATGTAACCATCGATCCCAACAGCATACAGGCCGACAATGGGGCCGGTATTACAAAAGGAATTATTGGTTTGGTAAACCAAGGCCAGCCCCGCAAACCGGCAGACTGGGGAGCATTGCGTGCCTGGGCCTGGGGCGCCGCAAGGGCACTGGATTATCTTGAAACAGAAACGATGGTTGATGTAAAAAAAGTGGGGATTGAAGGCGTGTCAAGATATGGAAAAGCAGCGCTTGTTACAATGGCATTTGAATCAAGGTTTGCCACAGGCCTCATCGGCTCATCCGGTAAAGGCGGCACCACATTACATCGCCGCGTTTTCGGCGAAGCCGTAGAAAGTTTAACGGGGGGAGAATATTATTGGATGGCTGGAAATTATATGAAATACGGTGCCTCGCAAGCCGGCTTTGGTAGCAAAACAGGTTGCGATTTGCCGGTTGATTCGCACGACCTGATTGCGCTTTGTGCACCGCGGCCCACATTTATCAGTTATGGCATACCGGCACAAGGCGATGCCAAATGGCTGGATCAGCAGGGTAGCTATATGGCCACCCATTGCTGCAGGTGTGGTATTTAAATTATTGGGGGGAAAAGATTTGGGTGTTTCCAACGATTACATGCAGGAAAAAATGCCACCGGTAAAAACGGGTTTGCTGGATGGCGAACTGGCCTGGCGTCAACATGATGGGGGTCATACCGATGCACCCAATTTTGACTATTTTATTCCATGGGCCAACAAAAAACTTCATTATGAAAAGCAATCGCCGCAATAAGGATGGCTTTGTAAAATAGGGGATTGTTACCGTTGGATTTTTTTGTTTACCAGCGTCGATATTTCATGGCATCGACATTGGCAGAGGTTATACTGAGGAACAGTGCTCCGTTCCAATTCATATTTTTATGGCATTATTTCCCACCATAATTTTTTTACTGCATAAAATTTGAACAGCTTCTTAAAAGAAAAGTTTATAGATGACTGTTAGAACTTACGAAGACAGAAAATCATTCCTTTTGAAAAGTTCATTCACTATATATCTCTGTCATCACTGAAATTAAAACCGGTTTCATTGACAGAGTTAGCATCTACTAAATCGTCCTCATAAATATCATAAAACTTCATCATCGCTGCACCGAAATGATATCGTCTATTTCTATCATGTATCGATCGAATTGCGCCAGGGTCTTAAAAACCACGGGTTAATTGTAAATTTTACTTTTTATACTGTCGGTTAATCAATATATTTATATTAAAACCAAAACTTAAGGTTGTATTAAATAATTTTATCAAGGAACATTCAATTTCATGGAGAAACTGCGACTTTCGCGTTCATATAATAACAAAAACTGGAAAAAGTGGGGGCCTTATGTTTCTGATCGCCAGTGGGGAACTGTAAGAGAAGACTATAGCACAGAAGGGAATACCTGGAACTTTATTAACCATGATCTAGCCCGCAGTTATGCCTATAGATGGGGCGAAGAAGCAATTGGTGGATTTTGCGATAGCGAACAGGTTTTGTGCCTGGCACCCGCTTTCTGGAATGGTAAAGATGCTATCTTAAAAGAAAGGCTTTTTGGACTTACAAATGGTGAAGGCAACCATGGAGAAGATGTAAAAGAATTATATTTTCACCTCGACTCTTCACCCACACATGCATATTGTAAATTCCTATACAAATATCCCCAAAAGGAGTTTCCTTACGTGGATATTTTAGAGCAAAACAAACGGGATAGACTGAGCCCGGAGTACGAATTACTTGACACGGGTATATTTAATGATAATCGTTATTTTGATTGCTACATCGAATATGCAAAAGGAGAAATAAATGATGTCCTGATGAAAATTACGGTGTACAACCGTGGCCCCGAAGCGGCTCCCATACATGTGCTGCCACACCTTTGGTTTCGTAATTTCTGGAAGCACAATGTTCGTTTTAGTAAGCCCTGTATTATTTCCGTTGCAGATGATTGCCTGCAAACAACTTCAAGTCGCAATGGCAATCATTATTTTTATCACCAGGGCGGAGAGCAATTATTTTGCGACAATGAAACCAATACTGAAAGAATATTTCACAAACCCAACGAAACGGCTTTTGTAAAGGACGGCATTAATAACTATGTTATAAATAAAGAAGATACCGTTAATCCTGCTAAGGAAGGAACCAAAGCGGCTATTTGGTTAAAAGCAAAAATACCTGCAGGTGGTTCAAAAATATTTACAGTAAGACTTAGTAAATCACAACTGCAAGATCCATGGACAGATTTTGATGACATATTTGCTGCCCGTCAGGCAGAGACAGAGCAGTTTTATGATGAGCTTACACCGAAAAATAAATTAGCAAAAAAACATAAAGAATTATTGCGGAGTTCCATCAGCGGATTGTTGTGGACCAAACAGTTTTATTACCTCGATGTGTTTAAATGGCTCTTTGGAGAACCGCATGAGGCGCCTCCATTCAGGCATCATAAACGAAACCACGACTGGCAGCACCTTACCAGCCGTAACATTATTTCCATGCCGGATAAATGGGAATATCCATGGTTTGCCGCCTGGGATCTTGCCTTTCATGCAGCTTCATTTATTCATGTAGATCCATACTTTGCCAAACACCAGTTGTTATTGGTGCTGCGTGAATATTACATGCACCCCAATGGACAAATTCCGGCTTATGAGTGGAATTTCAGTGATGTTAATCCACCGGTGCATGCGTGGAGTGTTTGGTATGTTTATGAAGCAGATAAGAAAAAAACAGGTGTTTCCGACTGGGACTTTTTAGAAAGAACCTTTCAGAAACTGTTGATGAATTTTACCTGGTGGGTAAATCAAAAAGATGCCAACGGTACAGATATATTTGAAGGTGGTTTTCTTGGTTTAGATAATATTGGTGTGTTTGATAGAAACCACATGCCGCCGGGCATTAAAAAATTGCAGCAGGCAGATGCCACCAGTTGGATGGCCATGTATGCCATCAATATGTTGCGTATTTCGCTGGAGTTGTCGCAGCATAATCCTGCTTACGAAGAGTCTGCAGCCAAGTTTTTCAGGCACTTCTTAAATATTGGTTGGGCTATGCATCACATAGGCCAAAAGGATATTTCACTATGGGATGAACAGGATGCATTTTATTATGATGCAGTACAGTTTGAAAACGGATCAAGCCAGCGGTTAAAAGTGCGCTCACTGGTGGGTATTATTCCATTGCTGGCTGTGGAAATAATGCACAGCGATATGTTTGAGAAACTGCGTGAATTTACAAACAGGCTACAGGTGATCAGGCTTACCAGGCCCGACTTAACACGCATTATTTCGGATATTGAAAACAAAAATAAAGACGGTAAATATTTATTTGCAATCATGATTGGGGACAGGCTTGAGCACCTGTTAAAAAGGTTGTTGGATGAAGATGAGTTCTTATCAGATTATGGCATCCGGTCTTTATCGAAACACTACCAGGAAAATCCATTTGTATTTGGATACCAGGGCAGCGAATACCGCATTCAATATGAACCGGGCGAAAGTTCAAGTTCTATGTTTGGCGGTAACTCCAACTGGCGTGGCCCTATCTGGCTGCCACTAAATTACCTGATCATCAATGCCCTTAGAAAATACTATGAATATTATGGCGATTCATACACCTATGAGTTTCCAACCCGCTCTGGCATTAAATTAACCTTAAAGCAAATAGCCAATGAATTGACCAAAAGGCTCTTAAATATATTTGATAAAGATGCTGACGGTAAATTTCAGTATCATGATAAGAAGGAGAAAAAATGGTCCGACATACATTTTAAAGACCATCATTTATTTTATGAGTTTTTTAATGGCGATACCGGCCAGGGTTTAGGCGCCTCCCATCAAACAGGATGGACCGCCCTGGTTTCAAATCTACTATTAGAGATGGACGAAAAATAACAACTGATTTCTTTCATTCAATGGCCGGCATTTTTTGTTGGCCATTTTTTTTATGACAAATTCAGCAGCCAACCAATGGCTATTTATAAACTAACTGCAACTCTTTTCTGTAATGCACGTATTTATTATTGGTGGCGATGATGGGACATGTGGGTAAAACTATGTGGCACCGTTTATCATCTATAAATTCATTGATAAAGTAAATCGGAAGTATGAAAAAGATTGTTGTTTTATTGTTAACTGTTGCAGTGTTTGTTGTATCCTGTTCCAAAGCCGACAAAACTTCTACAGCACCTGCAACGGATGTTATACCGGGCACCACACCTGCTACAGATACATCTAAGGTAACAGCAAAATACAGTGGTGTATTTGTAAGTGCGCCTGGTGAAACAGTAACGGGCAATGCATTGATATTTTTTGAAAACAATGTGTATTCGGTTGCGCTGGAAAATATAAATATCGGTAGCGGGCCCGATCTGCATCTGTACCTGGCAAAGGAAAAGCAAGCAACAAATTTTATTGACCTGGGTAAATTAAAAGCCTTCTCCGGCAACCAGGTTTATCCATTAACCATCAGCCCCGATTTTGCGCAATACAAATATGTGTTGATTTATTGTCAACAGTTTAATGTGCTTTTTGGAAGTGCGGAGCTGATCAAAAAATAAGCATTTTATTTTTTGCTGATGTCATTTTTTAACTTCTCCCGTTGTACGTTCGCCTTTTCTTTTGTCTGTTAGTGGTTTGGTGAATTTTTAACTGTATTAAGCCGCCGGGTGTTACTTAAGCATTTTGCTATCAGAGCCTTTGCTACTTCCGTCACGATCTAATTATTGGGTTTGTGTGTCATACAATTTGTTCTTCTAATAAATCTTTCCAAATAATAAATCCTTTCTTTTTGTCTGAATAGTCATGTAATATTCTTGAAAAACTTTCAGGATTTGTTTCCAAAAAAGCTTGTCTGCCTTTGTTGCGAATTATGTTTAGTTTCTGGTCGATTTCTTTTACTTTGCTTATAAGGGCTTGTTTATTTTTGTTGGTGTGCCACAAATAAGTTGCTTCTTCTGTGTCGAGTGTTTCTAAAATGATATGGAACTGTTGTTCGCCTGATAATAGAAATACGAATGAAAAGGGGCTTAACACAAATCTGATTTTTAGATGCGTTCCTTCATGCCTGTTTGCTAAAAAACGTAATTGCTGCGAATGTTTAAATTCCTTATTCTTTAGAATGTCGTCCAAAAGTTGTTGTCCATCTGAATAAAGTTCGTGCTTGCCATTTTGCAATTCGGTTGTCGTTAAAAGATTCTCCTCAGTTATCTGTTTCTGACCGAAAAAATGCTTTGTAATAAATTTGAATTTCACCCCTTCAATTACTTCCCGGTTTATTTTTTCAATATCAGCAGAAGTTGCCAATTGAGAAACCAGTTTGCTGCTTTCAAATTCGGCATGGATGTAAACTTTTATATTCTTTGATTTAAGTGCTTTTGCAAAATATGGTTTCAGAACTTCGAACTCAGGTCTTACCTCAAGATTTTCTATTTCAAATTCAAGTTCCGTCTTTGTTTCCTGAATCAGATATTTAAAAGCAACACTGCCGTAACGAAATTCAATTTCTTCGATCGGAATTTTTATTTCCTTCTCAATTGTGGTGATATTTTTTAAATCAGCAATTTCTTCTGCTGGCTCATCAAATAGTGTCGCTTGTTTATCAATCTTTCTGTAATAAGTGTTTCGTTTAAGAAACAATTTATTTAAATAGTCGATTTTAATATCACGATAATCATAAATAGTGGGAGCTACTTCCGAACGTTGTACTCTGCCTATATATTGAATTAGCTTGCCTTCAAATGAAAACGGGTAAACCAGAAATAAGCAGTTTGCATTTTGCAAATCAGTTCCCTCGCCGAAAAATTGTCCGGTTGTAATTAATGACTGATAATTTCCGGCTTTTAAAATTTTCCATTTAGAATTTTTATTGATTTCAGAATCATCGCCACTTAGGGTTATCGCCTCATAAGATTGTTTCAGATATTGATACAGCGAATCAATATGCTCTTTTCGTTCTGTGATAATAACGACTTTCTTGCCTTTATTTATTTCGGCTTTCACATCTTCAAGGATAAGTTTATTTCTTACGGAGTCGTGGACTAATATTTTTGATAGTGTTTCAAACTTGTCTGTCTTTGAATTATAAGGAACATCAAGTTCTGTATTTCGGATAATAATTTTTGCTTGTTGTGAATTACCGATTTGATCGGATTTGATTTCAGCTACTACTTCACCTAGATGAATAAAAATTAGTTTACCGTCATTATATTTTCTGAATGGAGTTGCTGTTAAGCCATAGAGGTAAAATGTTTGAAGTTTTGAAATAGTATTTCTATATGTTTCGGCTGGTATATGATGACACTCATCAACGATAATTGTTCCGAAAGCTGTTAGAATATTTTCCGCGTCGGTCTTTCCAAGTTCTTTTGATAGGCTTTGAATTGTTGCTATAGAGATTTTCTTTCCGACCTTGCTTTTGCCCTGCCCAATTTTTCCAATTTCATTTTTTGGAATGCCAAGGAAAGTTTCAACTCTTTCTGTCCATTGCTCAACTAATTGTTTCCTGTGAACAATGATTAAGGCTGGTTGCTGTTTATCCGAAATTATTTTTAATGCAACAATCGTTTTGCCCGAACCGGGTGGAGCTACAATTACTCCTAAATCTTTCTTAGCAATAGATTCTATAACTGTTTGCTGATGGTCTCTTAGCTGAGCATTGAATAAATAAGGGGCTAATTTTTGTTTCTTCCGTTCATCAATGAAATCATGTTCAATTTTATTCTCCCTGCAAAAACGAATTAATTTTCCAATGAAGCCTCTTGGAACGAAAACTTCGTTTTCCGTTTCTTGTACAAATTTGAAATAGCGTTCAGTTCCGAAAGTATTCTTACCGATTTTCTTTTTGATTATAAACTTTGTGCTTGCAAAATTTAATTCCTCCTTTAAAAAGTTTATCAAAGGGGTTGTCATTCCTTCACGGCTTATCCTGACTGTATTGTTTAAGCAAATTACTAACCTCCCATTTGTAGGTTTTTGAGCAATTTGAATTGTTGAGTTTGAAATATCCTTATACAGCGTATCAAGTTGCGGTAGTGGTATTCTTTTTATAGTTTGAAGAAATTGCCATTGGTCGGAGAGGGGTTGCAATGTGTCAACATCAATAAAGCAACTATTTCCTTGTTCAAATGTTTTTTTGAAAAACGGTAAGGCAATCAGGTTCCCTAAACCTTTTCCCGAAAGAAAATCCTGATTGGGAAATAGCCGGTCGAAACTGTAACTCTTGTCAAACATTGAAAATGCTCCTGACTTTTCAAGTATTGAGATGAAAATTTTTCTGCTTCTTATTGCCGGATAAGGTCGTTCAAAGAATAGCCAAACATGACCACCATTTCCCGAACGGGAACGCTCTAAATATGCAGGAAGTCCTTTAGCCTCACAGGATTTTATAAACGATTTGGCTTCGGCTATCCAATTTTCTTTGTCAAAATCAGCAACTAAAAACCACGATGAGTTATCAGGAAGCAAAGGATAAATGCCGATAAGTTGTTCACCGTTTAAGTGCTTTGCAATTTCCTTATCGGTTAGTTTTAAATAAGTTTTTTCGTTATAATTCTGGAAAGTGCCACCTTTGATTTTATGTGCCCGATACATGTATGGGTCATAGAAATACGCAGGCATATAGCCGTTTTTATTTCCCTGCTCCCAACGAACTGCAAATACATCTGCTCTGCCTTTAAAAACAGATTTGAAGAGTTGTATTTGATTGGTAAAATGATCATTCATATTTGTTTTGCTGCAAATGTGGCCAATTCCCGGTCATTGAGTGGTCAATACGGCCAATTGCAAATCTCTCGTGTTAAATATATATCCTTATTTCTTTACAATTAAGTTAACTTATTCAAAGTATAAATGGTTTTATAAATTTGTGTTATTAATATGGATTGCTGGTGATTTAGCGGTCATTCCGGTCATTAAACGGTCAATTATTGGAAAGGACATACTTAATTCCCCTTCCTTTTAAACCTAATTGTATCAGTATTCCCTTTGCTACTAATTCCTGCAAATCGCCAGCTGCCGCAGTTCTTCCAACAACATTATGTTTCTGATAAACAGCGCTTGTAATGCTCCCATTCTCCACCACATAGAGTACCGCCTTCATTTGCCGCTCATTCAATCCTAATTTCTGTAACTGTTCAGCACTATACTTATTTTTAAACAGGGTTACTAATATCCACCGTCCTGCTCAATAATTTCAGGGTCGGGTAATCCGGCTTCTTTGCAGGTGCTGATAATTTTTAATGTGCCACTTCCCCATGCATTAATGTAGCCGCCTTTAAAACAAACGTCAGCAATCAGCAAATTTCTTGGTCGTGATGGGTGCTGCCGTTTGAGTGAATCCAAACTAATACCAGCAGGTAATTGGCCTTCGTTCCAGATATTAAAGTGGTTGTCGAACACACGCATCTGCACCACCGATGAACCTAAGTAATTTCTATGTACCAATGCATTGAGCAACATTTCACGAAGTGCTGCAATAGGGTATTCGCCTTTTTCAATTCTTTGCATTCCTTCAAATGAAATAGCACGGGTAAAAAACTTCCGGTTCAATTGTTCAAGCACTTCTTTCAGTAGATAAACAATATTACCTTCCACTGTCTCCTGGAATTTAATGTCGCTGCTGTCTTTTACAAAGCGGCCAATTTTTACAACACAATTATTTAAAAATTTTACCGGGTTCTTTCCAAACAAAACAATGCCTGCTCTTTTAATGTTTCCGTGATCGTCTGTCAGCCGAAGTTTGGCAAGCAAATCTGCTTTGCTTAATCCTTCCACATCTGCAATTTTGCCTGCATGAAGAGGGCGATGCAAGGATGCTGATAAAATGATCTTATGCCCGGACAAAAAAATCCTTTAAGCTTTGTTGTTATAGTACCATTTATAAAATAAAATGATTTTAATCTGCCCGGCTTTATTACTTTCATAAAAATATTATTGAGATGAAGCAAATATTTATGTTGATTACGATTGCTGCTTGTGCACAGGTGCATGCGCAACAATCTTTATTTATGCCCGGAAATATTAAGGCCGCCTACGAAAAAGGAACCCGCAGCATGGATGGTAAACCCGGTAAAAATTACTGGCAAAATACAGGTCATTACAATATAGAAGTACAGGTGTCGCCTCCGTCGAAAGCGGTGCAGGGTAGTGAAACCATTACGTATATTAATAATAGTCCTACCCCGGTTAAGAATATTGTGATTAAACTAATCATGAATATCCATAGCCCCGGTGCAGCCAGGCAACGGGCCGCTTCTGCTAATTATTTAACAACGGGCATTCACATTGACGAGTTCCTGGAAAATGGCCAGGAGGGGAAAATAAGGGATGCCAAAGCAAATACCTGGACTACCGCTACTTTATTAAAGCCGGTAGCTACAGGCGATAGTGTGCAACTTAGTTTTAAATGGCACTACGACCTTAGTGAAGAAAGTGGCAGGGAAGGTAAGCTGGATAGCACCAGTTTTTTCCTGGCATATTTTTACCCAAGGGTTGCCGTATATGATGACACCCATGGATGGGACCGGATGGACTTTACTGATGCCCAGGAATTTTACAACGACTTTAATGATTATACGGTAGCCGTTACCGTTCCTAAAAACTTTTTGGTGTGGGGAACCGGCGATTTGCTGAATGCAGCAGACGTTTTACAACCAGCTTTTCTTACAAAATTCAATAAGAGTTTAACAAGCGATGCGGTGATAAACGTAGTAACCCAAAAGGATCTGTTGGCGAAAAATATTACCAAACAAAATGCTACCAATACCTGGAAGTGGAAGGCCACTCATATCAGCGATATGGCTTACTGCATCAGCGATCAATATGTATGGGATGCTGCCAGTGTAGTGGTGGATAAAGCTACTGGTCGAAGAGCCAGCACGCAGGCTGCATTTTTTGATAAATCTAAAAACTTTCACAACCAGGTAGAACACATCAGGCATTCGCTGGATTGGTACAGTAATAACTGGCCGGGCGTTGCGTACCCTTTTCCAAAAAGCACCATCATTGAAGGCTTTGCAGATATGGAGTATCCTATGATGGCCAACGATAGCAAACAGGATGATGATGTATTTCAACGGTTTGTTGCGGAGCATGAAGTAGGGCATAGTTACTTTCCTTTTTACATGGGTATCAATGAACATCGCTATGGTTTTATGGACGAGGGGTGGACAACGGCATTTGAGTATATGATTGGCACGGCCGATTTAGGCAAGGTGGCTGCAACTGCATTTTTTAAACAGTTCAGGGTTGCAGGCTGGGCGGTGAATCCGGGTGATGAAACACAGATTCCCATTATTACGCCTGTAAATATATTAAGCGGCCAGGCAATGGGGCACAATGAATATGGCAAGCCCGCCCTTGCTTACCTGGGGTTAAAAGATATGCTGGGTGATGATGTTTTTAAAAAAGCATTGCATGGTTTTATGGACAGATGGCACGGCAAACACCCGATACCATGGGATATGTTTAATAGCTTTTCTGACCTGTCGGGCAAAAATTTAAACTGGTATTTTGACAACTGGTTTATGAGCAACAACTACATGGATATTGCTGTAGATAAGCTAACCGAAACTTCCGGTGGATACACGCTTTCAATAAAAAATATTGGCGGCTACGCTGTACCGACAGATGTAATGATTGAATACAGTGATGAAACAAAAGATACCCTGCACCAAACTGCCGGTATGTGGGAAAAGGATCAGCAGATGACGACCCTTAACATTAAAACCAGTAAAAAAATAGCCTTTCTAAAATTAGATGGCGGCATCTGGATGGATGCAAATGACAGTGATAATACCTGGGGTGTAAAAAAAGAATTAGCACTCAGTGCTGCGGAGCTGGATAAATATACCGGCACATATTCATCAGAAAAAATTCCGCTTAAACTCGTTTTTACTAAAGATGGTAATAAGTTGGTGTTGGCACCTACCGGCCAGCAAGACCTTACGCTAACGAATACTGCAAAAGATGTTTTTGAATTTGCAGCAGCCGGTTTGGTAATTACTTTCGATACCAGTAAAGACGAGTTGGTATTAAAGCAGGGGATTAATACAATTCCTTTTAAAAAAGAAAAATAATTGAATTGATGCAACCGGCATCTATCCACTGAAAAGTGGGATGGATGCCGGTTTTTTATTGTGCAACGGTTGGTAATATTTATTGGGCCAATTGTTAAACGCTTTCCATCTACTCTGTAATTTCTCCTGAAAAACAATTGCGCTTTTTGGCGATAGCCTTCTGCTTACAATTACCCCGGGTAAAAAATGATACCGCTCCGAAAAGAAAAAGATGTGTTTCGTCCTTGTGGCTTTTAATCCGGTAATTCCCTTCGTAATTTTACATCGTCAGGTTAATTGATTGCTTTGTTTCTACTATTTTGTGATGCATTAAAAACGTCAAAGTGTAAACGATTAACATTGAAGTTTGCAGGATATATGTTATTAAATCAAATTTTTTGAGTTCGGTTTTCTTTTAATGACAGCTATGTTATTCACTGTATCATTCTTTTACTTTAACAAAATAAGTTAATATAAGATTTAACCCGTATAATTGCATTTTCCAATATATTATGTTCTATCCTCTACATAACAGCCGTTATGTTTATACTCACTGTACTTTTTTTGACCCCCCCCCAGGATTTCAAAGAATACAATAATACTGTGACCAATGTGGTCAATTATTAAACCTTTTCTACCTGTTTAAATGTTTACAAGTAACCGTGTACAAAAAAATTGCTGGCTGCTTTTTTCTCGTTTGAAAAAAAACGGGATAACAGCTTTTTTAATATCCAGTTGTTTTTTATTCGCTGGATTTACGCAATTAAATTCACTTCCACTTTTAAACATTACAGTGCTAATTATAGTATTAACTATTTCACCATTTAACAACTACTAACATGCAATCGCTGTTACCATTTACCCGTATTTCAGAAAATTTATGGTCTGTAATATCAGCCAGAAAATTTCAAAAGCTACTGTTGCCAATTTTGTTCACAATGTGCTGCCTTTTAGGAACAGCTGCTATGAAAGTGAATGCCCAGGCGGTGGTTAATATACCAGATGCCAATTTTAAGGCCGCATTGGTTGGCAATTTTAGTATCAACACCAATGGGGATGGCGAAATACAAGTAACGGAAGCCGCTGCTTATACGGGCACCATCATGGTTGCTAATTCAAATATCAGCGACCTGACCGGGCTACAGGCATTTATTAACCTGGATTGGTTAACTGCTAACGATAATCCATATACCGCCATTAATCTGACTGCCAACACCAAACTTACCTATTTACAGGTTAGTAATACTCCGTTAACAGCCTTAAACATTTCTAATAATACACTACTAAAGACGCTTGTGATGACCGGTGTTCCGGGTGTTACATCACTGAATGTTGCTAACAATCTGCAACTAAGCTTCTTTAATGGCTTGGCAACAGGTATTATAAGTCTAGATTTTTCTGCTCAAACGCAGCTAACATACTTCAACGCAGCTTCTTCTCCCAATCTGTCTTACGTAAATATAAAAAATGGTAATAACGCTAACCTAACATTTTTCTCTACAGGATCCTGCCCACAACTAACCTGTGTGCAGGTAGATAACCCCGCTCAAATGCAAAGTTCATGGGCTGGCAGCAAGGATGCAACTGCTACTTTCAGTACCATTTGTGCGCTGCCTTGCGTGGTGAATATTCCTGATGCAAACTTTAAAGCTGCGTTGGTTGGCAATCCTTCTATTAACACTAATGGTAATGGTGAAATAGAATGTAGTGAGGCGGCAGCATACACAGGTGGAATCAATGTAAATAACCTGGGAATTGCTGATTTAACAGGTATTGCAGCATTTACATCTCTTACTGGGTTGAGTTGCGAATCCAATTTGCTGACAAGTTTAGATGTATCGTCCAATACAAACTTAAACTCATTGAATTGCGATAAAAATAATATCGCCGGTTTATTAAATGTATCGGCCTTAACAAATCTTACATTCCTAAGCTGTTACAAAAATGCCCTTACTGCTTTAAATGTTACAGGGCTTACCAATCTTACTTTTATAAGTGCTGCGGTAAACAATCTCACGAGTATTGACTTATCCACTAATACCAGTTTGAATTATTTAACCTGTGATAATAACAATATCGGGGGCAATTTTAATGTAAGTAGTAATACTTTACTCGCTACATTAGAGTGCTACAATAATCCAATCACTGTACTTGATTTGTCCACGAATGTAAATCTGACCAGACTGGTTGGTTTTAATATGCAAATCAGCAGCCTGGATTTATCAACAAACAACCTTCTAACGTTTGTTGAAGTTCGTGACAATCCTTTACTGGCAACATTGAACGTTCAAAATGGCAATAACAATAATTTGACTAATCTGATTGCTTTTAGTTGTCCTTTGTTAACCTGTATACAGGTTGATAACGTTGTTAATGCAAACGGATATGCCGGCTGGCAAAAAGATGCCGGTACTACTTATAGCATCAATTGTGCGGTGGTTTGTACCATTGGCCTAAGTACGTCTGCCGGCGACACATTAATTGTTTGTACAGAAAGTGGAGCAACAACCGGTAACATTAGCTTAAATGTTACCAACGGTTTGGCTCCGTACACTTTCACAGGAAGTTCAACTACAAACTTAGCCGCAGGCAATTACACATACAATGTTACGGATGCAAACGGATGTACCGCAAGTACAACCCTAACTGTTATTTTAACCAATTGTATTGTGCCTTACTACCAGCCACCGGCAAACGACACGACCAATGTGTTGATTGGTGCAGAGTTAACACAGTTGTATAACTATCCAAACTCATTGGTTGACACTACATCTAAGAATAATATATTCCTGATAAATAGTATGACTGCAGAAGTGTTGATTGAAGTAATTGCAACCGAAGATCAATATGATGCATTGTTTGCGCTTTTGCAAACATCCACCTATGGGATGCACAATTTTGTTGACAATGGAGACTCTACCCTTACTATCACAGGGTTTATTCCAATTGCCAATTTGTTTAAATTAAACATGTTGACTCAATACATTAATTATGTACGTCCTTACTACACGCCAATTGCATCCGGCAGTACAGGCTTAACATCTACGGCAGGAGATATAGCAATGGTGTCTGATAAAGCCAGGCAAGCCTGGAAAGTATCGGGCAAGGGTATTAAAGTGGGTGTAATGTCTGATAGCTATGATACAAAAATTATTGGTGCCGCTGAAAGAGATGTTCAAAATGGTGATTTACCGGGAACAAGTAACCCGATTCATAAAAAGCCGGTCATTCTTTCTGCCGAGTACCCTTATGGAAAAGGT
Source organism: Ferruginibacter sp. (assembly GCA_046590675.1). Taxonomy (GTDB): domain Bacteria; phylum Bacteroidota; class Bacteroidia; order Chitinophagales; family Chitinophagaceae; genus Ferruginibacter. Next base: position 31,893 of record JBKJUP010000040.1, read on the forward strand.
ACAGACGAAGGCCGTGCCATGTTGCAGATTGTACATGATGTTGCACCTGATGCCGAATTAATGTTCCGTTCCGGATTTATTAGTGCGGGTAATTTTGCAGATGGTATTAAGGCACTTCGGGATTCTGGTTGTAAGGTAATTGTTGATGATATTACCTATATCACAGAGCCGTTCTTTATGGATGGTGTAGTGGCCCAGGCAGTAAACGATGTTACTGCTACAGGGGTGAACTATTTTACATCTGCCGGTAATTTTGGTATAAAGTCTTACGAAGGAATTTTTAAACCTGTGACTGCACCAGGTGGTTATCTGGGAGTAGCACATGATTTTGGTGGCGGAGATGTTTACCAAACGCTGACGATGCCTGCTGGCACTTATACCATTGCAATGCAGTGGGATGATGATTTCTATTCTATCACGGGTGCAGGTGGTGCACAAAATGATCTTGACATTTACATGGTTGATCAATTCGGCACACGCCTTTTTGGTTTCAATAGAAATAATATGGGTGGTGATCCGTTTGAAATATTGCCCTTTGTTGTAAAAGCAACGGTGAATGCAAAAATCATTGTTACCCGTAAAGGTGGCAATCAAAATATTCGTTTCAAATATGTGATATTTAGAGGTGAAGGTGTCATCAATAATTATGGGCAGGGAACGGGTACGGTAATTGGCCAGGCCAATGCAGTGGGTTCTATTGCAGTGGGTGCAGTGTTGTATAAGAATACACCGGCATTTGGTGTGCCAAATCCAACAGTTGCATCCTTCTCTTCAAGAGGTGGAACTTTAATTGATGGAGTTGACAGGAGCAAGCCGGACATTACTGCACCAAATGGTGGTAATACTACTGTAGATTTTGGTGGGGTAAATATTGACAATGATCTCTTCCCTAATTTCTTTGGAACATCTGCTGCTGCACCTCATGCTGCTGCGGTTGCGGCTTTATTATTGGAAGAAAAAAAGAAGGTAGATAACGGTGCTTCATTTACAGGAGCACAAATGAAAACCTTGTTGCAGTCAACTGCTATTCCAATGGTTAGTACAGAACCAAATCCAAATATTGGGCACGGATTTATACAGGCCGATAAGGCACTGCAATCTTTCGCTAATCCATACCCGATCGTTGATAGTTTCAAATTGCAGAATCCAACCCTTACACCTGGTGCAGACCCTGTAACCATTGTTGTAAAAGGCAAGTATTTCAAAAGCAATGCTTCAGTTATTTTCCAATACGATACCATTCCTGCGGTAATTACAAACGACTCCGTACTTACGGTATTGGTTCCAAGGTTCCAGGGTAATCCTCCACTTACGGTCTTCAATCCTCCGTTAACAAACGGAATAGATGGTGGTAAAAGTGATTCGTTGTATTTATTAACTGCCCGAACTCAAAATGTAAAAATCACCGTCAACAATGCTGTCAAGTATTTTGGTGAAAAAATACCAACGTACACAAGTACGGTTACTATCAACGATCAGCCATTATCGGCAACCGGTAAAACATTGGCCGACCTTGGGTTAACTGATATCACCTATTCATCTTCTGCCAATAATTTAAGCAATATTGGTTTGTATTACAGAAGGGCCAAATCAGCTGTTACCGACCTTACAAATCCTGCATCACAGGCTCTGTCAGCACTTTATAACTACGATTTTGTAGATGGTGTTTTAACAATCAATAGAATGCCGATCACCATCACGCCAAGAGATACAACACTTACTTATGGAAGTAAGGTAAGTGGTAAACAAATGAAATTTAACTACACTTACAATGTGGCTAATATTGCTCCGGCAGATCAGGCTGGATTCCTGGATTCACTGAAGTTTACGCATCAGTCAGCCATGTCAGATACGGTAATATTGATTGATGGAAAACAAGCGGTAAACGGACGAACTTTAACTGCTGCAGATTTCCTAAACATGAGTTTCATGACAAGTGGTAAAGCCGCAGTAAATGGTAAGCAGGCTGTAAATGGCAAACAGGCGGTAAACGGAATTACTTACGAAACAAGTTATTTCATTCCGGTAGCAGCCAATTCAATATTCGATTACCAGGTTGATTCTGCCAATGCAATT
>JBKJUP010000070.1:0-24544 GCA_046590675.1 Ferruginibacter sp.
AAATAGTCAAATTATAGAATCCATATTTATCATCAACAAAAATTTTTGTGAAGTAAGATACTATGCATCTAGCTCCCCTTCAGGGGCTGGGGGCTTCATTTATCTCCCCTTCAGGGGTTGGGGGCTGTATTTTTCTGCCCTTTAGTGGCTGGGGGCTTTGGCTTTCCACTTTCCACTTTTTATAAATAAAAACGACAAAGTAAAAATAGTGGTCCAGTATATCAGCTCATTGCTCCAGGCTACTGCCAGCGAAACATAATGCACTTTCATAAATATCCATGTATAAACTACGTAGGCAGAAATGGCGATTATTTCAATGGCAAGATTTACCCTTGTTTTGCCTGTGCCCGTTACACCATTTAACCAGATATTTGCAATGCTTGTTAGTATCAATGCTACTGATACAACCCTGAGTACAGGAACTGCTTCTTCAATAAAGGATGTTCCCTGCCCAAATATCTGAAAGAAATTTTCCGGGAATATATTTACGAACGTAATCACCACACAACAAAATAGTAGGCTCCATTTCATGATTTTTGTAATGGCGCCAATCACTTCCTCCTCTTTGCGCTGACCCATTAAATTGCTTACCATATTATTGCAGGTGGCAGCAAAGGCCCAGGTAAAAACACTGACCAATCCAAAAACATTCCGCATGGTATTGCTGATTGCTTTGGCTGCTATTCCCCTGTTTTCAATTAAAATAAAAAACATCAGCCAGGTAGTAACACTGATAACAAACTGAAGAATAAGCGGAGTCGCCATTTTAATAACTTCGCTGTTGATTTTCTTATCGTACCTTAAATTTTGCAACAAGCTATATTGTTGCTTTAGCCCGGTTTTAAATAAAACAATACACACCACCACTAAGCCCATTCCCTCTGCAATTACCGAGGCCCATGCAGCTCCGTTGAAACCCATTTCAGGAAAACCCCAGTGGCCAAAAATTAGCAGGTAATCCAATAAAATATTTAGCAGTGCTTCTGCAATGAAGCCAATCATCAGGTACCTGCTGTTTAAGGAAGATACCAAAAATGCATTGCCCATTTGAAATAGAAATAAAAATGGCAGGCCCAAAATCCGAATCTTTAAAAAACTCATTTCCGCAGGGAAGGAAACGGGATCAGTTACTGACTGTAAAATATATGGAGCAATCAGCCAGGTTATTACTATACCTGCTAAAGCAATCTGCATGCTGATTCGAACGCCTTGTGACAATATGATTTTAAAAGCATCCGTATTTCCACTTCCGGCATATCTTGAAAAAACAGATTGCATGGCATTGTTTAAGCCGTGGCCGGCGACAGCAAAAATTAAATAATACACGCCTGTTATCCCCGCATTTCCCAAAGCTTCGGTACTAAGGTTTCCTAAAAAAATGCTGTTGGTAAGCATGTTTACCTGGGGAACCAGTAATGCCAATGTAATGGGTAATGCGATGGAAAGTATCTGCCTGTTGCTAACCTTTACAGTTAAATCTTTAATTAAGCCACCAGTTTCCATAAGTTTGCAAAAATATCTTATTTTTCCAGCTTAAACATTTCTTTTGAATTCATCTTTCATTATACAAGAACCGAATATTTTTACTGAGTCAGCTACGCTTTTTATCCAGGTTAAGCGCCTGGGATTTTCTTATATCATCATGGAAAATAATACCTGCCTGGGGCTGGCAAATTTTCATTTTAAAAATGGTACTTCAGATGAATTAACAGCCTCTGCAGTGTATGAATTAGTTGCAGCAAACCCTGTGCTGGAACAAAAGTTTCAAAAAACGCACATCATTTATAACTATACGCCATCAGTGTTGGTGCCGAATGAATATATGAGTGGCAACGAAAACAGGGCTATGCTGGAACTTGTTTATGGTGATCAGAGAGATGCAGTGATTCGCAATGATTATTTATACCGGCACTTGATTCATAATATTTATAGTATTCCTTCCCCGGTTGATGCGGTGATGACACGGTATTTTTCATGGGCCACCTGTTCGCATCTTTTTTCTTTGCTGCCCGATATAATGCCATCCGAAGGCAGTCACTTGTATTGCATTTTTGATACAGAACAACTGACTGTACAATTACAAAAAGACGGCAAACTGCAGTTGACGCAGCATTTTAGTTTCAAAACCCCGGAAGATGTTGTCTATCACCTGTTGAATGTTTGTACAAGTTTTGAAGTAAATATGAAAGAGGTATCGGTGCATCTCACAGGTATGATAGACATTGATTCAGCCCTGTACAAAGAATTGTATAAATATTTTCTAAACCTGGTTTTTGAAGGTTTGCCTGAAGTGTTTCAATACCCGCAACAAATCAATGATCACCCGGCACATTATTTCAGTCATTTATTTGCAACAGCAGCATGCGTATAATCAGCGGCATACATAGAGGAAGAAAGATTAATCCGCCGGCCAAAATGCCCTACACACGGCCTACTACTGATATTGCAAAAGAAGGATTATTTAATATAATTCAAAATAACCTCGACATTGAAGCACTTAAAGTGCTGGATCTTTTTGGCGGCACGGGAAGCATCAGTTACGAACTTGCCAGCAGGGGAGCGGTTGATATTACCATCGTTGAGAAAGATCCTAAAATGTACGATTTTATAAAAAAGACTTCCACGGAATTAGCCTTTACCAATTTTAAAGTTGTAAAATCTGAAGTGTTTAAATTTATAGAAACAACTAGCGGAAAGTTTGATTTTATTTTTGCAGGCCCGCCGTATGCCCTGGGAACGATTGACGATTTACCCAGGCAGGTATTTGAAAAAGAACTGTTGAACACCGGTGGATGGTTTGTATTGGAACATACGCCACGAAATGATTATAAAAAATTTTTAGGTTATAAGACTGAACGTAACTACGGCACCACAATTTTTTCTATATTTATCAATCAACCGGAAACAAAATAACCGGTATTTATATTTTAGATGCACAGGATTTGATTCTTATTCTATGATTTTCCAATCGCCAGATAACTAACCTGGCTTACTTACAAACTGCACTGAAAAAAGTAATTGAGAAAACCCCATTTCAGCATGAATAAGAAAGAAATCCGTTTACTTTATATTGACAAGCGTGCCAACCTTTCGTCGCCATTGAAAATGAAAATGGACGATCTTATGCTTATTAATTTCCAAAGACTTCAGATCGATATCCCTTCTTTGGTCATGACTTATTCGCCTATCATCAGGGCCAATGAATTTGACCCCCAGATCATTACAGACTATTGCTACTTTAAAAATCCAGGTCAACAATTATTTTACCCGGTTATGATAGAAGCCGGGGGAAGCCCTCAATTAGTATCTGTTATAGTGGATGATGAAACTGAATTCAAGATTAACAAATATGGTGTGGCCGAACCCATTGATGGCATTGATATGTTTCCAACTGAAATAGACCTGGTAATTGTACCATTGTTGAGCTTTGATAAAAAAGGGTATAGGGTAGGGTATGGAAAAGGTTACTATGACAGATTTTTGAAACAATGCCGGAAGGATTGTATCAAAATTGGATTTAGCTATTTTGATGCCTTAGATCATATAGCTGATGTTGATAAATATGATATCCGGCTCGACTATTGCATTACCCCGGAAACTGTTTATGAATTTTAGTAATTTGCATCCTGCCCCGGTCAACCTGCGGTATTTCCTTCAACCCATCAACATAAGTACTTGCTAAAAAGCTTCCGATATTTATTGATTCCTTTCTCTTTCGTTTATGGTTTTATCATTTGGATCAGAAACTGGCTCTACGATAAAAAGATCCTGAAATCGGATGGTTTTAATTTTCCCATTATTTGCGTTGGTAACCTGGCAGTAGGAGGCACCGGTAAAACTCCCATGGTGGAATACCTTGTTGAACTTTTAAAAGATCAATACCAGGTAGCTACACTAAGCCGTGGTTATAAAAGAAAAACAAAGGGCTTTGGTATTGCTGACGAAAATACAACGGCACTCGAAATAGGCGACGAACCTATGCAGTTTCACCAAAAATTTCCCGGAATTACTGTGGCAGTTGGTGAAGAGCGTTTAACTGCAGTTCCCATGTTATTAGATGAAGTGCCCGAAACTGAATGTATCATTTTAGACGATGCCTTTCAACACCGGCCCGTAGTTGCGGGGCTGAATATTCTTTTAACGGAATATAAAAATCTTTACACAAGAGATTTTTTAATGCCGGCAGGAGATTTAAGAGATAGCAGGCAAAGTGCCCGGCGGGCAGATGTGATTGTTGTAACCAAATGTAAAAACGACCTGGGTTTATCGGAGAAAGATGCCATCATTAAAGAAATAAATCCAACGGAAACACAATCGGTGTTTTTTACCAGCATCGCATATACAAGGGCTTATCACCTGTTTACGAAAACGGCCTTTGATATCGCACCTCAAATGGACCTGCTATTGGTTTGTGGTATTGCCAATCCAAAACCACTGCAGGAACACCTGGATACAAGTGTTCAGTCTTTTGATATGCTGAAATATCCGGATCACCATATTTTTTCCATTGATAACCTGGATGAAATAAAAAGACAATTTGACCAGGTTAATTCAGCAAATAAAATCATCGTTACCACAGAAAAAGATGCCGTAAGGTTGCAGAAGTTTGGAGATAAACTAAACGATTTCCCTATATACGTGATGCCGATTAAGCATACCTTTTTGTTTGATGAAGGGAAAAAATTTGAGGATCGGGTAAACGGATTTATTAAGTCTATGAAAAAAGAAAACCGGCCATAAGGCCGGCTATTATTATTTTGCGACTGCAATTTTCACTTTCTTATTCTTGATCTTTTCGTTTTTTATCAGCTCCAGCGCTTCGCCCACTTTTAATTTTCTTACGGCCACAAAAGAGAAAAAATCTTTAACATCTATCAGTCCAATATCATCTTTTTTAAGTTGGCCTTGTTTGGATAAAAATCCTACGATGTCAATTTTATTCACTTTATCTTTTTTGCCTGCCGCAATAAATAAGGTAGACCATTTTGGCTTTTCGGGCAGTTCTACCATTTCAGGTAATTCAATTGTTGAAACCTTATTGGTAATATAACCGGGCAGCCTTTCATCCTCAGATAGTATCAGCACAATTTTACCGCCGGCATCCATCCTTGCTGTACGTCCGTTGCGATGCGTATATACCGCTTCGGTAGCAGGTAAATGATAATGAATGATGTATTTAATATCCGGTATATCCAGCCCACGTGAAGCCAGGTCGGTTGTTACCAGTACGTTTGACGTTCCATTTTTAAATTTACACATGGCGCTTTCACGTTCCTGCTGTTCCATACCACCATGATAAAATACATTTACAATTCCTTTGTCTTTTAAAAGCTGGCTGGTACGTTCTACCGATTCCCGGTGATTGCAAAATACGATGGCCGACTTGTTACCGATGTAACAAATGAGCCTGAAAAGGGTATCTGATTTATCTTTTTCCGGCGACTCCACACTCATGATCACCAGCTCATCATACACATCTTTCTCTGTTATTTCTGATAAAAAATTCAGGCGCTCAACAGATTGCATACCTATAAAGTCAGGAATGCCAACAGCTTCGGTAGCCGAAGTCAGCATTCTTTTTTTTACTGCAGGTAAGGATCCGATGATAAAAGCCATTTCTTCCTGGAAACCCAGTTCGAGTGATTTATCAAATTCATCCAGTACCAGTGTGCTGATTTCTTCCAGCGGAAAATTATTTCTGCGAATATGATCCGCCACACGGCCCGGCGTACCAATGATGATGGCCGGCGTTTGTTTCAGGTTATTTTCTTCCGTTTCTCTTTTGTGGCCGCCATAGCAAACTGTTACTTTAAACCCGGTGGCCATCTTTCTAAACACTTCATCTATCTGTATGGCCAGTTCCCTGGATGGTACCAGTACAAGTGCCTGCACTTTCTTAGAATCTTCGCTCAGTCGTTGTATGATCGGGAGGAGGAAGGCGAGTGTTTTGCCGGTTCCTGTGGATGATAATAATATTACGTTGTCGTTTGCATCATTCGCCTGTATAGACGCTTCCTGCATTTCATTGAGCTTGTCAATTTTAAGTGCCGACAATATCGACTCAATGGAAATAGTATTTGTTTGCATTTGAACAAAAGTAGTTCTTGTAATACGAAGCACAAAAAAGAGAATAGCGGTAATCAATAGAGACTTGCGTGAAATCAATATTGACACTAAATTTTTACGCTTTTTTTTAATTCTTTCCTTTTCACTTTTTTTTTAAAACCGGGGCATTCTCTTTTGAAATAATTTGTGAAATGGTACTTATGGAATGAAATAACTTTTAATGACTGAATGATAGAATTGTGCTCCGCTGTTACTATCAAATGTAGCTACTTCCACCAGTCCAACTCCCTTTGCATAATAATAGACTGAAGAGGTAACCTGTAAAAAGCCAATATTGGACACGTCAATGCCAGTTTCCAGGCTTACTACAATTACATCTGGAAAGGTAAATGTACCGGCTTTATGACTGATTCCTTTTGCTACAATTTTGAAATTTTGAATAACAGTTTGCCCTTGTGGATTTAATAAACTATCTGACCATGCTGTGCCAACGGCGACATTTGCCTTCAGGACGATAGATTGATATTTTTGTAATGTGTTACCATTATTTGAAACCGCCAGGAAAGCAACAACCGTGGTTTCGCCATTGGTACAATTATAGTAACTTGTTGCACCGCCCGAAGGAATTTTTGTAAATTTCTTTCCGTTAATAACTGTATCTCCTGTAGTTGTAATGTCTGCATTTCGCAGGCTGCCGTTTCCATAAGTGGTATCATAATAAACGTATTTGCTGCCATTGCAAATAGGAAAATACACACAATCTTTGCAATTGTTAGCTGTAGTGCCCGTAGTAAAAGCTATTGAAAAACTGCAACCGCCTGAGCCCAGTACATAGTTAAAGGTACCCGCCGCTGTGGGAGTACCGCTGGCAATAAAGAAAATGGTTTTTTGACCGGCTGAAGAAAAGGTACCGGATGCAATAAATTGAATACCATTATTGGTGCTGCTAGAAATTGTGTAAGTACCCGGCGTAGTTACATTAACCTGTACAGATAAGTTATGGGTTGTATCCATTAATTTGCCAACCAGGTATTTGCCATTGATGACCGGGTTATTGCAGTTGGCCGGTGCACCGGCCATCACAAATACTGCGGTTCCGGTGGTATTACCCGGTGGATTAACCGGCGGTACTATGATAGGGCCATTGTTTCCTTCGAGGCTTAATTCCTTTTGGCAGGATGCTAAAAGCAACATTATTGAAAACAGAAAAATGAATCCTGTAATTTTTTTTATCATATAGAGGTAGGTTAAGCGGAGTGATTTAGAAGATCCTTGCAATCAATAGCAAATATATAAGATGTTTTATTACTGAAAATCAAAACAGGCAAATATTAGGGAGAAAGTTTTGCAGGTTTTCAACTGCTATATTCGAAGTAGTTTTTTGCCTATAATTAATATTATGTTAAACAGGCGCACAGCCCGCACTTCCCTTCCCACTCTTTGTCACACTTTGTATTTTTTCTTTGGCTCAACATCGCTTTACGTGGATTGCGTTTTGTGGATTGTGCAACGTAGATTAGTAAAAAATACACTGAAGATCTTTGGGATAAAAATGACTATTCTCTTGGGGATTTATTGCATAAAACTGGTTTTTTTTTTAAACTCGCAAGATACCAGTAGGGATGTAATTCTCGAATATACACCGGAGTTAGAAAAACTAAAACGTCTCTTACTTAATTAACTTCTAAATAATATCCAATTTTTAACTGTAATAAATACCTATAAATAATTAAAAATCAATTATATAAGTAAATAAAATTTTGTGAATTAATTCCTAAAATAACCAATTTTATCCAAAAAAATGCCGCATCCTCCAAAGAATGCTACATAGCTATTTAAATTCAAAGTATAAGTTACTTAAGATTGACTATCAGGTTCTTCTGTAGCAGAATCTGATTCAGTTGATTCATCAGTTTCTGCATCTGTTTCAGGAGCTTCAGCCGTTGGATTCTCTTCAGTTCCACCTTCCGTCAATACTTCCGCTTCTACAAATTCTGTTTCTTCTTCCTTTTCATCCAGCTTGGTAATGGCGGCAATTGCATCACCATCATCTACCCTTATCAATTTTACACCCTGGGTTGCTCTTCCCTGTTCGCTTACACTTGTTACACTCATCCGGATGGTAACGCCACTTACGCAGGTAATCATCAGGTCTTCCTTTTCCGTTACATCCAGCAATCCAACCAGCGATCCTGTTTTGTCAGTTACGTTGATTGTTTTAACTCCTTTTCCACCACGGTTGGTAATTCTGTAGTTGGCTTCGCCGGTTTCCGGATCGTCCAGGAAGGTACGTTTACCGTATCCTTTTTCACTTACTACCAATATTGTGCGGCTCTTATCTTCACGGTTTACGCAAACCATTCCTACCACTTCGTCTTTTTCGTCATCTACCTCAATTCCAAAAACACCAATTCCTCCACGACCGGTTGAACGTACCTTCTCTTCAGGAAAACGGATGGCACGGCCGCTTTTTACCGCCAGCATTATTTCGCAATTGCCATCTGTCATTCTTGCTTCCAGCAATTGATCGCCTTCCTGTATATTGATGGCATTGATACCATTTTGCCTTGGACGGCTGAAATCTTCAAGATCGGTTTTCTTAATAATTCCTTTTTTGGTACACAATACTATATAGTGCCCCTTTACATATTCTTCGTCGTTGAAATTCTTTACATCAATGATCGCTCTCACTTTATCATCCTGCGGAATCTGGATCATATTCTGTAATGCCCTTCCTTTGCTCGTTTTGTCGCCTTCAGGAATTTCATACACTTTCAACCAGAAACATCTTCCTTTTTCAGTAAAAAACATCAGGGTATGATGCGTAGATGCAACAAACAAATGTTCAATATAATCTTCCTGGCGTGTGCTGCTACCTTTAGAACCACGGCCACCCCTACGTTGCTGGCGGTATTCAGCCGATGAAGTACGTTTGATATAACCCAAATGCGAAATGGTAACCACTACATCTTCTTCCTCAATCAGGTCGAGCATATTGATTTCGTTGCCCACATAAATGATATCGGTTTTACGCTCATCTCCAAACTTCGCTTTTACTTCGTTCAGTTCAGTTTTAATGATTTCGTAGCGCATGCCTTCATTGGCCAATATTTCCCGCAGGTGTTCAATCAACTTCATTATTTCTGCATGCTCATCACGAATCTTGTCAATCTCCATTCCGGTCAGGCGTTGCAAACGCATTTCCAGTACCGCTTTTGCCTGAATTTCGGTCATGCCAAAACTGGTCATCAAACCATCCTGGGCAATATGTGGTGTAGACGATTCACGGATCAATTTAATCACCGCATCCAGGTTATCCAGTGCAATGATATACCCTTCAAGAATATGTGCTCTTTCAAGCGCCTTTTTCAATTCAAATTGTGTACGGCGTACCACCACTTCGTGACGGAACAATACAAATTCGCTGATTAGGTCTTTTAAGTTTAAGATTCTGGGCCGTCCTCTTACAAGCGCCACATTATTGATTCCGTAAGAAGTTTGCAATTCAGTTTGCTTGTACAATTGGTTGATCACCACCTGCGCCACAGCATCTTTCTTCAGATCAACTACAACCCTTGTACCTTCTTTATTATTACTTTCATTGTTAACGTCAGATATACCTTCAATCTGTTTTTCATTTATCAGTTCCCCTATTCTTGCAGTCAGGTTATCGCGGTTTACCTGGTATGGAACCTGGGTAATGATAACTTTTTCCCTGCCGGTTTTAGTGGTTTCAATATTTACTTTACCACGCAAAACCACCCGTCCACGTCCTGTATGAAATCCGGCTTTTACACCTTCAAAACCATAAATAATACCACCGGTCGGAAAATCCGGCCCTTTTACATGCTTAATAAGATCGTCGATTGAAATTTCACGGTCGTCTATATACGCTATACAGGCATCTATTACTTCATTGAGGTTATGCGGCAACATATTGGTGGCCATACCCACGGCAATACCACTAGCGCCATTCAACAATAATTGAGGAATGCGGGTAGGCAATACCGTGGGTTCCTTCAATGAATCATCAAAATTCAATTGATAGTCCACAGTTTCCTTTTCAATATCCTCCAGCATTGCCTCAGCAAATTTTTCCATACGCACCTCAGTATAACGCATGGCAGCCGGTGGATCTCCATCCTGGCTTCCAAAGTTACCCTGGCCGTCAATCATCGTGTAGCGCATTGACCAATCCTGTGCCATACGAACCATGGTATCATATATAGATGCATCACCATGTGGATGAAATTTACCCATTACCTCTCCCACAATACGGGCACTCTTTTTATAAGGGCGGTTGCTGTAATTGCTCAGCTCATTCATTCCAAACAAAACCCTGCGGTGAACTGGTTTTAAACCATCCCGAACATCAGGCAAGGCACGTCCTACGATTACACTCATCGAGTAATCGATATAGGAAGTTTTCATTTGCTCTTCAATGTTTACAGGAATAATTCTTCCCCTGTTACTGGCTGCTCCACCATCATTTGGCGGGAGCATTTCTCCATTTAAATCTTCGTTATTTTCCATATATAATTATAGGCTGCGAAAGTACCGATTTTAGGCCACTTAACCTATTACAAAACGGGTGTTTTACACTGTTTTTTTACACATTTAACGCCCATTTGTGGAGAAGATTTTTATTGCAAATTTTTCCGCTCATTTATTGGTTAAATCCACACCTGTAAAGGATTATACCATTCCACTATCCGGTAGTTATTTTAATTAAACCAACGCCCGGTTTTTATGGACGTTTCTGAAAGATTAACTTAGTGCTGTTTAAATTTAATGTTGTAAAAAGATTATGTGGAAAATGATGCCATGAAAATATGAACCTGAATGGAGCGACGCCACCGAAGATGCCATAAAATACTGTTGCCGGAGAACAAAAAAACATTTCTAAACAGTCCCTTTATTCTTACAACTTAATAATAACTTACCACACTAAAAGAATAGCCTGTGAAAAAGATACTTTTATTTGGGGCCGGAAAATCGGCCACTGTTTTAATGGACTACCTGCTGTATGAAGCGGTTGAAAACAATTGGTCCCTCATTATTGCAGATGCCAACCGGGAAATAATTTTGGGGAAAACCAATCATGCCGATTTGGTAGAAGCTGTTCAACTGGACATCAATAATGATGCTGAACGGGCAAAACTTATCAGGCAGGCCGATATTGTTATTTCTATGATGCCCCCTGCCCTGCACTTTTTTGTAGCCCGCGATTGTGTTGAATTTGGTAAAAATTTATTGACTGCTTCTTATGTAGATCCGTTGATCAATAGTCTCAGGCAAACGATTGAAGATAAAGGCCTGCTGTTTCTCTGCGAAATGGGATTAGATCCGGGCATTGACCACATGAGTGCGATGAAACTGCTGGATGAGACCAGGGAAAATGGTGGAACTGTTACGTCTTTCAAAAGTCATTGTGGCGGATTGGTGGCGCCGGAAAGCGATGATAATCCATGGCACTATAAAATAAGCTGGAACCCACGCAATGTAGTAATGGCCGGAAAAGCCGGGGCAGAATATAAACTGAATAATGAAGTGCAACACAAAAGTTATGTCGACTTGTTTAAAAACTGTGCCGAAGTAAAGATTGAAGGCGTTGGTAAACTCGCCTGTTATCCCAATCGGGATTCTTTAAGTTATATGCCGGTTTATAAACTGGAGAATGCAAGCACTTTTCTGCGGACCACTTTAAGATACCCGGATTTTTGTGTTGGCTGGGATGCCATCGTAGCGGCTGGACTCACCAATGATATTGAATTATTAGACATTAAAAATTTGACCTTTAAGAAATGGTCATCGCCGGTTAATGCTTTTATCAATGATCACAATCAAACGATGTTAACCTATCTAGGTTTATTCGAAGATGAGCCGGTTCCTGGAACTGCCATTAGTTCTGCGGATATTTTACAATACCTGTTGGAAAAAAAACTGGCCATGCAGCCGCATGATAAAGACATGATTGTAATGTTGCATGAAATTGAATACATGCAGGCGGGCTCACTTCATAAAATTGAAAGTAGCCTGGTAGTTAAAGGTGCCAATAGCATGCGAACCGCAATGGCAAAAACAGTTGGGCTTCCGCTGGGGATAGCTGCTAAATTAATATTGAATGGTACCATACAACTTTCAGGAATTCATATACCTACCATCAAAGAAATTTATGAACCAGTGTTAAATGAATTGGCATTAAATGGAATTAGCTTTAGAGAAAAAGCAAAGGAGTAAATGTTGTAGCAATATTTTAATCAATGATGGTAGATGCCCATTTCAGCATCTAAGAGTGCATTGCCTTTGTTGGCTAATATGATGGTTTTATATTCATGCACTTTTACCCAATGTAAAATCCAGCAAACGATATAGCCAAATCCGGCAAGTATGCCAACCAAAGGTATCATTGTACAAAGTCGCAAAATGTTTTTTGTGGTACCAATACCCTGTGTTGGGTTTGTTTCAGCAGAAGGAATATTCAGCAACTGGCATTCTGCAGCAATCGATTCTGCCAGCCTGTTTACGACAATAAACACCCACACTAAATTAAATACAGGTATTAATGACAGCCATACCTGCCCCGGTTCCATGCGCCTGTTTTCTACACTGATTGCCAGTAAGGTTCGTTGCAGTGTTAACAAATAAAAAATAGTAGGAATTAAAAAAAGCAGCAGGACAACTAATACTAATACTGCGATGGTTAGGTACATAGTTTCTGATCTGAACATGGTATAAATATAAATCAAAATTTTATCATGCAACAACCAGCAAACGCTTTAATTCAGCAACACCTATAGAAGCTGGTTGTTCAATAACAGTGATATTATGAATACCATGTAATGCGGGTACTTTTTTATCAATAATGAATTTGGGCATTCCCTGCGGAGCTACCTGTAGCAAAGATGCTGCGGGATATACCTGCAAGGAAGTACCAACCACCACAAAGTAGTCGCAGGTTTGCATTACCCTTGCAGCTTTTTCCATCATGGGAACTTCTTCACCAAACCATACAATATGTGGACGCAACTGGGCTCCGTCTGGCGCCATGTCGCCCAACTTAATATCGCCTTTGATCTCATAAACATTTCTTGTATCATTTACACTCCTCATTAAAAATATTTCGCCATGCAGGTGCAGCACTTTTGTGGAGCCTGCCCTTTCATGCAGGTCATCTATGTTTTGTGTAATGATGGTTACATCAAAATCCTTTTCCAGTTCTGCCAATCCCACATGTGCAGCATTGGGTTCAGCCGCGGCAACATCTTTGCGCCGGGCATTGTAAAAATCCAGGACCAGTTCTGGGTTTTTGTTCCAGCCAATGGGAGAAGCTACTTCATATACATCGTAACCATTCCATAATCCATCGCCATCTCTAAATGTTTTTAAACCACTTTCGGCACTAATGCCTGCGCCACTTAATACAACTATGTGCTTTTTTTTCATTACCCAAACTTACAACTTCGCAGGGTTTATTTTTAAAATCCTGGCTCTTTTGTACATAAATAATCCGGCAAGAAAAATCAATACCAGTGGCCAGATGCTAATCAGTGCAACAAGGCAATCGCTCACCCAGGTGGTTCCCAATTTAAATGCTTCTGTGATTCGGGTAAAAAAAGAAGGGCTCAGATCAACGGGTTTAAAGCCAGGCAATGGTTGATAAAAAACAAGGTTAATGGTACTGTACGCAGCCTGGTTAGAAAGGTAGGCAACCCTTCCTGCAGCGGCTTCAATTTCTTCCTGTATATTATTAATTTCGGATTGAACATTTAAAACTTCCTCCATGTTTTTAGAAGCTTTCAGAAATTCCAGGTATTTTAAACGGGCTGTTTTTTTTGCTTCCAATCTCGATTTGGTATCCACCACTTCACCGGTTACATCCTGGCTCTTAATGCTGCGTTCCACAACTTTTACATCGTTGGTTGTAAGTTCATTGATCAATGTTTCAAACTGATCAACGGGTACTTTAAGTGATAGCTGTGTTTCAGTTTTTTCGTCCTGGAAACTTTGTTCCTCCTGTGCGATGTATCCCCCAAACCGGCTTATGTTTTGGTGAATGCGGTCATTGAATTTTTTGAAATTGCTTACTTCCAGTTTTAATGAAGCTGTTTTAATAATTTTCTTGTTCCAGTCTACATGTGCAGGCTGCAGTGGTTGCACAGCAATTGCAGTATCATTATTAGCAGGTTGTTGAGTTGGAATTCCTACCGGGATTTGTTGTTTGGATCCTTCTTCATTTTTTTGCAATAAGGCTTCCTTGCTTTGTATGGGTGCTAATACAGTATCCAATGCCTGGATATCTTTTGAATCATGTTGGCAAGACATAAAAGCTAGCAGGCACAATAATGCACCCAATAAAAATTTAGTATTCATAACAAGAGTTTAGATGATTAGATGCTCATTGATACAAATTACATAAATAAAGAAACCCGGTTATTTTGTTAAATGAAATGCAAAGCGGTCAAAAAAAACATTTACATAATTGGCAGAAAGATTTACATAATCATAGCAGATAAAAACCGGACCAATCTTTTTGCCACGGTTGTTATTTACTTCTCCCCTGCCATTTCCATCACAATATCCCATTCTTCATCAGTTACGGGCTGTACCGATAATCTTCCTAACCGTACAAGTGCCATCTCACTTAAACGCTTATCCGCTTTTACCTGCTGGAGTGTAACAGGTTGCTTTAATTTTTTAAATGGTTTCAGGTCCACAACTACCCAGGCCGTTTCCTCTGTAGTTGGGTCCTGGTAAGCTTCTTTAGCCACTTTCGCAATGCCAACTATTTCTACGCCTTCATTGCTATGATAGAATAAAACCTTATCGCCTTTCTTCATAGCCTGCATGTGGTTTCTTGCGCCATAATTTCTAACGCCATCCCAAAATGTTTGCTTGTCCTTTACAAACTGATCCCAACTATATTTAAAAGGCTCCGACTTTACCAACCAATATGCCATGCTATATTTTATTAAATATGAAAAAATATTATGTTGCAAATTTACCTACTATGAAGATTATTTACCAATAATTATTATCTCAAAAAATTTTTAATCAAACCATCGTAAACGATATCTCGTAATTGAAGCAGTTAGTAATTTTTTAAAACAACAACTTAATTCATTTCACATCAAAATTCAATTCGTTATGCCAACACAAAATTCATCTGAACAAGATCTTGTGGCAGTATCAGATGGTAGAATCAAATCCCTTTCCCGGAGAAACTTTCTCGGATATCTTGGAGGAGCTTCTGCTTTATTAGTTACCGCTGCAGCATGTAAAAAAGACAACAACAACAATAACACTGGGGTGGACCTGGGAAGTGGTGACGTAGGTATCTTAAACTACGCTTATGCACTTGAGCAAATAGAAGCTGCTTTCTATACCAAAATATTTGATGCTCCTTATAGTGGGATCACAGCGGCAGAAACTGCTTTACTAGGTGACATCAGGGATCATGAAATTGCTCACAGAGAGTTTTTCAAAACAGCGCTTGCAGGTAGTGCAATTCCGGCTTTGACATTAGATTTTTCTTCTATCAATTTCTCCAGCCGCGACAGTGTACTGGCAGCAGCTAAAACATTTGAAGATCTTGGAGTAACTGCGTATAATGGTGCAGGTAAGCTTATTACCAATCCTGATTACCTGGTATTGGCCGGTAAAATTGTTTCTGTAGAAGCAAGACATGCAGCCTACATCCGTGATCTTATTTCTAACGGAAGTTTTGCTGATTCAACAGCTTTGGATGCAAACGCACTTGACATGTCACGTACTCCAAATGAAGTGTTGACCCTGGCAGGAACATTTGTAAAAACTAAATTAAACGCAAGCAATTTACCCACTTCTTAAATTCAAATTTTTATGAACTTACAAAATATAATTAACGAAATCGAAAAGGTAGA
Organism: Ferruginibacter sp.; assembly: GCA_046590675.1. Lineage (GTDB taxonomy): Bacteria > Bacteroidota > Bacteroidia > Chitinophagales > Chitinophagaceae > Ferruginibacter. The sequence goes on from JBKJUP010000070.1 coordinate 15,969, forward strand.
TCCTGAAGTCTATGAGAGACTGGATGGCAGAAGAGGTGCGTTGAAAAATTTCAGCAAATTCTCCGGTAAAGTTGCACTTGCTGCATTGCCGATTGCCTTTGGATCTATGTTTAAAAAAGCTTATGGTAAAGGTTCAAGTGTTACTGGTCTTATTGACGACACCTTGAACTTTGCCTTAACACTGGAGTATATAGAATCAAACTTTTATATTAAAGGTGTTGCTGCACCAAACCTTATCCCTGCAGGTCCTGGAGTTGCAGCGTTAACTACCATCCGTGATCATGAAAATGCACACGTAAATTTTTTACGCACAGCAATTTCTTCATTGGGTGCAACACCTGTAACCTATAAAGCTTCTGACTTTGACTTTACAGCGAAAGGAACTTTTTCAGATGTTTTCACCAACTATGATACGTTTTTAGCAGTAGCGCAAACATTTGAAGATACCGGCGTAAGAGCTTATAAAGGACAGGCTGGCAATTTGATGGCCAATAATGACATTCTTACCGCGGCATTAAACATTCACTCGGTTGAAGCGAGACATGCTTCTCACATTCGCCAAATGCGTAGGGCCCGTGGTGCAAGTACTGTTAAGCCTTGGATTACCGGAAAAGATTCAGGTATCGGAGCAGTTGTACAAGCTAGCTACGATGGTGAAGAACTGACCACACAGGCTGGTGTAAACATTGTAAATATCAATGGATTTGCAATCAGTGCTGCCGCAGCTTCTGAAGCATTCGATGAGCCTTTAACCAAGGCCCAGGTTACAGCAATTGTTACCCCGTTTTTTGCTTAAATAAAATATACAGAATGGCTATACAGTCTTAGCCATTCTGTATTTTAATTAATAAATGTAAGGCCAGGTAATTTTAATCAACCATCATTTTGGCTTTACTTCAAAACATATTTTTATGACACTATTGAGCGTTTTCCTGGCACTGCCCGGAGGTACAGAATGGATATTTATTTTATTGGCAGTATTATTAATTTTTGGTGGTAAAAAAATCCCTGAATTAATGCGTGGTATTGGTAAAGGTGTACGTGATTTTAACGATGCAAAAAATACTGTAAAAACAGACATGGAAGATGGTATTAAAGAAAAGCCACTAACAGAAAGAGCTATTTAATTTTGCTTATTGCACATCTTTAACCACAGGTTTCTTCCCACTCCCCTACAATTTTACTTAAGTTTGATTTTCGTTCATTAAAATTGAAATTAATTTTGATGATTGGTAGTCACTCGTCTTAACCTTAATAAATACAACCTAAACCAGCATTTTGATATCAGCAGCCAAGGATAGAAAGCAATTTTTCAAACGCATCAGCGGCAGGAAGCAAGCTGAAACGTCGCCAATGACGTTCTTTGATCATATTGAAGATCTTCGCTGGCATATTATCCGGAGCATTATTGCCTGGTTGGTTTGTGTTGTACTGATATTTATTTACATAGATGCGGTGTATGATAATCTTATTCTTGCTCCAACCCGGCAGGATTTTTTTACTTACGGTGCATTGTGTCATTTAGGACAATGGCTGCATTTAGGAGATGCTTTATGTATGCCCGCTGTAAAAATAGATCTGCAAGTAAATACAGTTAATGGAACTTTCACCTCCGCTATCAACATCGCAATGATTGGTGGACTTATTGCAGCCCTGCCTTATATTTTGTTGGAGCTGTGGCTATTTATCAAGCCAGCTTTATCTGTACAAGAGAGAAGATATTCAAGAGGTAGTATTTTCTGGTTGTCCGTATTGTTTTTTTTAGGTGCACTATTTGGCTATTATTTACTGGCTCCGTTTACATTTAATTTTTTAGCAAGCTTTAGCCTGGGTACAACCGGTACAATCATTTACCGTCCATCGCTCGAAGATTATATAGATAGTCTTACCAACCTTATACTTGGTTGTGGCATCGCTTTTGAGTTGCCAATTATGTGTTACGTGCTGGCGAAAATTGGTATTGTTACCGGTACCCTGTTAAAGAAATATTTCAAATTTGCCTTCGTAATCATTTTAGTGGTAGCTGCTGTTATTACGCCTTCCCCGGATTGGACCAGCCAGTTCCTTGTTGCATTACCGCTCGTTTTTTTATATTGGATCAGCATCCTGCTTGCATCAAAAGTTGAAAGGCAACGGATAAAAAATGCGGGTTAGTATTTAGCCGATATTAGTTTGCTGTTGGGTTATTTTATCAAAAGATAAAAGTAGCAATCTTTAAATTTTAAATGCACTGTTTAATTTTGCCTTTGGTATAAACCATTGTGCTCCGACGGATAAAAGCAATTCAATTATCGCAAAAAGATATTTTTTGTTGGACGCATTTTTAAATTATTCCACCCCAAAATATGAAGCGGGTATTTCGGCAGAAAATATGCTGAATACAAAATGGAACGAAGCCCCGTTTGCAACAACATCCAGGCTAGATAATGAACCGGCCGGAATCACCGAACTTAATTTCACGCCAGGTATTCCGTTATTTATCAGGTTAAAGTTTGCACGTTTTTTCTAAAATGTTAATTAAAATATCGAAGCAAATAAATCCGATCAAATTAACTTTGCGTAGCTGCACAATATAGCAGGCTCAGAACAAAACAGCCGTCGATTTTTTGGCAGGTATTTGTTCCGGCCTATCAAATGAAAAGTGTACAATATAGTTTTCATCCATACGTTAGAAATTAATAATACCTGGGAAAGCATTTAGCCTATTGCTAAATTAAAGTAAGATGAAAGACCTCATTTCAATTAAGTGGAGCAATGGTGACAAGTCACTTGTATTGTTGACGCTATTTTTGTTTTCCTTTCAAATACTTTTATCTAATACAATGGCGGGGCAATTGGGAGCCATCCGGCAGCCGGAAAACTTTCTTTCATTTGTTCATCTTGGCTTTAGCCAATTTACATTTACCGGCATCAACCGCATACTTTTTATAACTGCCTTCTTTATTCTTTGCCCAAAATCAGTAGCACTCATTCCACAATCACTGGTATTTACAGCCAGTTACCTGATAGCTGAGTGGTTTACCATTCATGGTTTTATTGAACCCAATACATATATACTGGATAGCCTCGTGCTATTATCAATTTTTGCTATTGGTTTAGAAAATATATTGGCCAGGAAACTAAAGGTCGAAAATACCCGTTATCTACTGCTGTTTCTTGCAGGCCTAATTCACGGTTCAGCATTGGGTAACGACCTGGTTAATAGTGGTACTTCATTAACCAACCCAATAGCAACTTTTTTCTCTTATTCGCTGGGATTAATTTCAGGTGAAATTTTAGTGTTGGGCGTGCTGTTTATTTTATTTGGAAAATTACTGGCCGAAAAGCCTGATTATAAGAAGTGGATTGTTAATCCAATATCAGCAGCCCTTGCTATTTTTAGTATTTATAGCATCGCTCAAATGTTGTCACTAACAAACTAAATTTATTTTATTCCCACCCGCTGGCCAATACGTCTGCAATGTGCATTGTTTTTAATGCATGCCCTTTAGCTTTTATAAACCCGTCTATGTGCATCAGGCAACTCAGATCAGTAGATATGATATATTCAGCACCGGTAGCCAGGGCATTGTTTACTTTCTGATCGGCCATGGCAATGGAAATGGCGTCAAATTTTACTGCAAAACTTCCACCAAAACCACAGCAGGTTTCTACATCATTCATTTCCTCCAGCGTTAAACCTTTTACCTGCCTTAGTAATTTACGGGGAGCTTCTTTAATCTTACATTCTCTCAATGCACCACAACTGTCGTGGTAAGTAGCTTTGCCTTTTAACTCGGCTCCAAAATTTTCAATTTTTAAGATGTCGGTTAGGAATTGGGAAAATTCAAAAATGCGGCTACCTATTTCCTTTGCTTTGTTATGACTGGAACTATCTTCAAATAATTTTGTGTAGTAGTTTTTTACAAATCCCACACAACTTGCGCTGGGTGCAACTATATAATCAGCATTGTCAAAATCTTTCAGGAATTTACCACACACTTCCCTTGCTTCATCCCAAAAACCAGCGTTAAATGCAGGCTGGCCGCAGCAGGTTTGATTGGTATTATATTGAACATCGCAGCACGCTTTTTCCAATACTTTTACCATGTTAAAAGCTGTTTGCGGATATAACTGGTCAACAAAGCAAGGTATAAAAAGTTGAACTCTCATGCCTGTCCCTTTGCGGGATTATAATATTTAAATTGAAATTTTTGGGGCCGGTGAAAGAATATACACCGGCTGTAATATTGTAAATGGAAAATACTGCTACGGCAAAAAATACGGCATTCCGTTAAACAGAAAAGCTATTTTTTAACCCAATCATTTTAAGGGCAGCTACAGCGGCCTCCTCTCCTTTCTGGCCGTGAATGCCACCGGTTCTTTCGTCAATCTGTTCCTGGTTATTTACAGTGAGCACACCAAAAATAGTAGGCACCGGTAACAGGAAATTTAATTGTACAACGCCATCTGTGGCTGCTTTGCACACATAATCAAAATGAGGGGTGTCGCCTTTTATCACACAACCCAATGCAATGAAGGCATGGGGTTTTTGATTTTTATATTTATGAGCATCCCAATAACTCTTAATGGCAAAAGCAATTTCAAATGCGCCGGGAACTGTTACTACCTGGAAACCGACTCCATGTTCATCCAGTACTTTTTTACAACCTGCTTCCAGTTTGTCAACTGATGGAGCGTTCCACTCGGTACGTACAATAACAACACAGGCACCCTTTGGAAGTTGGATGCCTGTTGTATCATATAAATTTGAAGAACTGGTAGACATAATTAATTTTTAATTATTGCTGAAACAACTGATTCAATAATATTTTGTTGCTGCCAGTTAATAGCTGAAACGTGTTTGAAAGAAACTAATTAAGCGCACCTAATTGAGCAAGATATTTATCAATGTCGGCACCATGTGTATTTTTTGGATACTCATCTTTCAACTTTTGAAAAAGCTCAATGGCTTCTTTTGAATTACCGACAGATTCTGCAAACATAGCTGCTTTAAACAATGACTCAGAAGACATGAATTCGTCTTTTGTATTTACCCCTGCTGCCTTTTTATAATAGCTAAGCGCTTCATCATTATTCTTTAATTCTGAATAAGCATCCCCCATCATATTAAAGGCTGCAGTTTGTACCTGTGTAGCACTGGTAGAAAACTCTTTTAAAAATTTAACGGCTTTGGTATAATCTTTACTGTGCAAATAACAGGCACCGGCAATAAAATTGGCACGATTGCCAGCATCGGTTCCGCTATAGTTTGAAGCTATTTTTAAAACGCCTGTGGTTACACCGCTTCCTCCGTTTAAAACTAAATTAATAGTATCTTTATTAAAGCCGGTTTGTGCCATCTTATCGAATAACTGTTCTGCCGGAAAAATTAATTCAGCAGATTTTTCCTGCTTTGGTGCAAGAAACATATTCTTATAAACCAGCCATCCTCCACCAAGTAGTATCAATGCACTTCCTATGTAAATAATGGGCTTACTGAATTCTGCCCAAAATCCTCTTGCACGGTCAATGATATCATTATCATTTGATTCAATCACTGGTGCTGTAACTTGTTTCTCTGCCATTTTTATTTGTTTTGCCTCACTCTGGTCTTGCTTATTGGTCTTGTTTCATTCTTATAAATTTTTCAAAACCCAATAATCACATTCTATATAGTGCAGCCGTTTTTTTATGTATGTTTATTAATTGGTTGAACTTCTGGTGCGAAAATTAATCCATTATAAATGGATAATCTTCCTGCTTATAAACGTCTTTTAATAACTCATCATCAGATGGCCACGGACTTTCTTCTGCAAACTGAACACTTTCTTCTACCTGCCCTTTTACCCTTTCATTGATTGCTTCAATATCTTCCTCGGTTACTTTATATTGATCCTTTAAAACTTTCAACACGTGGTCAATCGGATCTCTTTCCTTGTATTCTTCTACCTCATCTTTTGTACGGTATTTTTGAGGATCACTCATGCTATGGCCTTTGTAGCGATAAGTTTTTACTTCCAATAAAGTTGGTCCGCCTTTTTCTCTTGCACGGTTAACAGCACGCAAAATTGCATTGTGAACATCCTCAGGACTCATGCCATCAACGCTGTCTCCTGGCATATCATAAGCATCTGCCAATTTATATAAATCCATTACATTACTGGTACGTGCCACAGAAGTACCCATTGCATAATTATTGTTTTCACAAATAAACACAACCGGTAATTTCCAAAGCATCGCCATATTAAATGTTTCATGCAACATGCCTTGTCTTGCAGCACCATCGCCAAAAAAGCAAAGCGCTACATTATCGGTACCTTTATATTTTTCAGCAAATGCAAGGCCTGCGCCGGTTCCAATTTGTGCACCTACAATTCCATGTCCACCAAAAAAGCCAACATCTACACCAAAAAAGTGCATGCTACCACCTTTTCCTTTACTACAACCTGTAGCCTTTCCGTACAATTCGGCCATACAACTTTTAGCTGAAACGCCTTTAGCAATTGCCAATGCGTGATCGCGGTAAGCAGTTATAAATTTATCTTCCGGATTGGTTGCAGTCATACATCCTGCTGCCACTGCTTCCTGCCCGATATATAAATGGCAGAAGCCCCTGATTTTTTGCATGCCATACAATTGCCCTGTCTTTTCTTCGAAACGACGTAATAAAAGCATTAATTCGTACCAATACAGGTAGGTTTCTTTTGAAAACTTTGTAGCCAATGTTTAAGATTTTAGGCGGGAAAGATAAGGGAGAAATCGCGTAACAAAAAACCGTGTGAACGATTACATATTTTAATTTGTATATGAATGGTTTTTATCTTCCAGGCTTCATTATCCGATGAAAATTGCGCTATTGGCCGGTTGTGCAACCTTCAGTACTTAAATAACTTGTAGCATTTCTTACAGTATCTTGCAGTTCCAATGCTTAGCCTTTCCAACATAACACTCACTCAGTTTAAGAATTACGATTTTTCCACTTTTTCATTCAACGAAAAAGTAATTGGAATTTGTGGTTTAAACGGACAGGGAAAAACAAATCTGCTGGACGCCATCTATTACCTGTGTTTTACAAAAAGTTATTTTTCAAAATCAGATGCATTCAACACCAGTTTCGACAAAGAAGGTTTTAGGATAGAAGCTGCTTATAAAACTTCATCGGGTAATGAAAAACTGGTATGTATTTACAGGGGTTTGGGTAAAAAGGAATTGTATTTAAATGATGTGCAATATGAAAAATTTTCAATGCACATTGGTCATTTTCCCTGCGTGATCATTGCACCGGACGATGTACAATTGATTACAGGTGGAAGCGAAGACAGAAGGCGGTTTATCGACACTGTTTTGAGCCAGATGGATAGCAATTATCTGCAGCAATTAATTATTTACACCAAAGTATTGCAACAGCGCAATAGTTTATTAAAACGTTTTGCAGAATTGGGTAAAACTGACTGGCCCTTGCTTGAAGTGCTGGATGAGCAATTGATACAGCCAGGCAATTATATTTATTCCAAACGACAGGATTTTAACAGGCAACTTATTCCGCTGGTTCAAAAATTTTATAACCAGATTGCTGATAACGATGAAGTGGTAACCCTGAAGTATGAAAGCCAGTTAAACGACCAAAGTTTTGAATCGATCCTAAACCAGTTCCGCCAAAAGGATTTTATGTTGCAGCGAAGCAACGGTGGTATTCATAAAGATGATATCCTGATTCAGTTGAATGGCCAGGTTTTTAAAAATATCGCATCGCAGGGGCAACGCAAGAGCCTGCTATTTGCTTTAAAGCTGGCAGAATTTGAGTTGTTGAAAATCAATAAAGGTTTTGCCCCCCTCCTGCTACTCGACGATGTGTTTGAAAAGCTCGATGACACCCGTATGCAGAATTTATTAAACTGGGTTTGCAACGAAAACGAAGGCCAGGTTTTTATCACGGATACGCACAAAGACCGGCTGGAAAAAGCTTTTAACAATCTGCACACGGGTTACCAGGTAATTGAATTGTAGTGCCTCGTAAAAAATCCACGCTTTTAATTTTTTTAATAATCAACCTTAATACAGGCTTCCTTATTTTTTAATTTACTTTTGCTCCATGGGAGAATTTTCAATGCAGGATGCTATTCAGCAATTTTTAAAACAGAGCCGGTTAAAGGGTAATATACAGGCTTTGCAAATTGAAGATGTGTGGGAAAAGATTATGGGAAAAACCATTGCCAAATACACAGATAAAATTCAGATCATCAATCAAACTTTATTCATCAGTTCCACCGTGGCTCCGCTAAAAAATGAATTGATGTATCAAAAAGATAAAATCATTGACCTGGTAAATGAAGCACTTGGTGAGCAGGTTATAAAAGAGGTTGTAATCAAATAATTTTCCGCCGGGTAATGAAAGCAACGAAAAGCAACAGCACTCTATTTAATTGCTAAGTCTTGGATCAACGAGGGTGTACAACAAATCTGCCAGCATGTTGATGAAGATAAAAATACAGGCGCTTACCAGCACCGCTCCCATTACCACGGGGTAATCCAGTTTTCCTAACGCATCAACGGTTATTTTACCGATTCCCTTCCAGCCAAAAATATATTCTACA
>JBKJUP010000099.1:0-183393 GCA_046590675.1 Ferruginibacter sp.
CCTACTTCTATTTCTCACCAGCCTTTTTACTTTTAGCCAATGCAAAAAGAAAAAAAATGAACCACAACTACCGCCCGAAACAACTATCGGAGCAATGACTTTTGGTTGTAAGGTTAACGGTAAAGTATTTGTGCCACAAGATGGCAGAGGTAAGCCAGGCCTGTTTGTGCAGTATGTATATTTAGGTAATGGACCCGGTGGCGGTTGGTATTTAAATATACCTGCTACTAATTGGGTTCCTAACCCACCAGAGGGAATAAATATTGGTACCGATAGCCTGCTTGTTGAAGAAGGTATTACTTATGAGTTTAAACTTAGCAATTCCAATAAGTCAATCAAGGGATCCTTTAATACATTCTGTGATTATAATGGAAAAACCTATACAAAAACAGCATCCGATACCGGGAATATCTATATCCAAAAATTTGATCCGATAAATAGAATATTATCTGGTAAGTTTCATTATTCTGCCACAAATATTTCTACAGGTGAAAAAATACATATTACAGAAGGTCGTTTCGATATTCGTTACTAATTTTTAATCCTTAAAATAAGCTTTTATGAAAACATGTTATCAGCTATTCATTTTATTATTTTTTTCTTTCACCCAAGTATTCTCCCAAACCGTTGCTCCACCACCTTATGCCGATATCGATACTACCCATCGGGCATATGTGAACCAGGTATTTGGCTTGCTGGAACCCAATAGGGTGAGTACCGGTTTATTAATAGATTATAGTTTTGATTTTACCGATCCAAAAATTGACCAGGGGAATATTTTTTCTGAACTATACAAGAATGAAAAAGATTTCTATATTTTTATATAATAATAAAACCGTCAACTATGAAAAGAAACGCTCAGTTTTTATTAACTGTTTTATCATGTCTGTTTACCACCGTTATGATGGCCCAAACAGAAACTGATACCACTTTCCGCACTCAAATGAATTACATTTTTGCCAACCTTGACAAAAGTAAGGTACCCACCGGCATATTGCGTGATTATGCCATGGAGTTTACTAACCTGGAAAACTATAACGGAGTGAGCCTTACAGACAGTAATTATGCTACTACTGCTGTCTTTTGGCAAATTTACAAAACACTTATTTCAGGCCGTATTTCCATCAGTTCCACGGGATTTGTAAGAACGGATACCCTGGACAACCGATGGTATAGCTACCGCCAACCGGGCCGTATTACATTGGCTGGTTTGTTTTTTAGCTATGCCCGTTTTAAAGACAATGCCCCACCAAATTATATTACTATCAGCGGTAATCAACTTTTTGATAAATATGTAAGTGGTGTGTGGCAAAATCCTTACCAGGTGGAACAAACTTTCCTGGTAAGCCCTTCCGTTACCCGCTACATCGGCCAATCTTTTAATATATTGTTGCCTACAACAACCTGGGTTAGCAATACAACTTACACTGGTCTCAGTATAAATGTGAGTGATGGGCTTGGCTATCGTACCTTAATACCCGGAACTCCCCTGGCTGTTAGTTATAGCACTACAGGAACTAAAGAATGGACTTACCGCCTGGCACTTTCGGGTGGTACTTATTTGTATGGCCACTCAGTTGTAACTGTTACTAATGCCGATGGTACTTATTAATAATTGAACACACAAAAATATTAATTATGAAAAGTAAAATAAAAATACTTGTTCTTGCATGCTTGTTCCTTGGGTTTACGGCAGCTCATTGCAAAAAGGATAAGGACCCTGTAAGCCAGTTGCCACCAGAAACACAGGAGGGTAAAAATACGTTTGGCTGCCTTGTTAACGGGCAGGTTTTCTTACCTAAGGGAAATGGTGGTTTAAGCCCCATTCTTACGTGCTATTACCAGTCCATTTATCCGAGCGTAAGTGGCTTTGTGTTTCAAGTCAATGCAAATGATAATAGAACAAGTGATAATCTAAAATCCATTACTATCAACCTTGATAGCTTTAAACTTAATTCAGGAATGTCCATTCTACTAAATTCTGGACATAATGGAATCTCAGGTAAGGGACAACGAGTTAGCGGTAATGTACTTATTCCATACCGCTACAATACTAGTGATGGGGTTACAGGGATGTTGGATATAACAATGTTCGATGAAATTAATCAAATTGTATCCGGTACTTTTTGGTTTAATGCTGTTAATTCGTTTGGTGATTCAGTTCACATAACCCAAGGTAGATTTGATATGAAATACACCCGATAAAAAAACTTTAAAACCAACCTGTTATGAAAAAAATATTATTCTTTATAATTGTTGCATACTTTTCTTTGGGAGCAATAAAAGCTCAGATAATTGTAAACATCCCTATTTCAGCCACTGAGCCATATCTTGGATCACATGCAAAAGGAACGATCCGTATAGTTTACGCAAATGCTGCTACTCTTACACGTCCTCTAATTGTAACAGAAGGGTTTGATGCTGGGCATATTTTGGAACCTGAAAAACCATTTGGGTTGGCTACAATTGATGGTTTCATTAATGATGCAATAAATGACGGTGGCAACCTTGAAAGTGTATTATTCGGCCCTACATCCCAATATGATATCGTTTATATTGATTGGGCTAATGGTACCGACTACATCCAGCGTAATGCCCTTTTAGTTGAGCAGGTAATTCGATATGTAAATGCCAATAAAGTTGCAGTGGGAGGAGTCATCCAGCCCAACGTAGTATTGGGTCAAAGTATGGGTGGACTTTGCGCCCGCTATGCCTTGCGTGATATGGAGAATAAGGGCGAAAATCATCAAACCCGTTTATATGTAAGCTGGGATAGTCCGCATCAGGGTGCAAATGTACCAGAAGGGTATCAACGGCTGGCACGTCATGCAAGGGATTTATACATATTGACCGGCGGAACAGCGGTAGCAATTGAAGCCATTCAACTTTTTGCCGGAGGGCTCAGCCCTTTGCAGGCGCTAAATATTGCAAACCAACCCGCTGCCCGGCAAATGCTGGTGAACCGGGTAAATGATATGAATGCCATTGACAATACGGATCACAATACCTGGCAAACCGAATTAAAAAACATGGGTTACCCTCAGGGAGTCGCAGGCATTCCCTTTAAACGGTTGGCTATTAGCAATGGCAGCGAGTGTGCCAAACCACAGGCTTTTAATGCAGGCGACAATCTGTTTACCTACCAGGGAAATTTGGGCAGCACTACCATTTTAGGTGAGATTGCCGCTAGTATGACGCTACCCATAGCCGGTGCTGTGACCACACAACCGCTGATTGCCGGGCTGGGAATATTACCCGGGCGCAACCAATTCAATTTCGATTTTTTGATAAATGCCAAAGCAGATGGAATTGCCAACCAGGTGTACAAAGGTAAAATCACCTTTACAAAAAAGGTACTCGGCATTATACCCGTCACTGCAATCATCACAAACCGCAGTTTCAATTCGGCAGCGGCTACATTACCCTACGACTATTTTCCAGGGGGATATTACGACCTTTCGAATTTAGGGCTCAATCTGCAGAGTTCGAGTGGCCCCAATAACTGGGTAAATTACTTTTACCAGTACAATATAACAGCTCACAATCAACCTACTTTTAATTTTGTACCTACTGCCAGCGCTTTGGATATTGGCAGCGGTAATGTAGTACTCACTAAAACTGACTACCTTACTCCGTACGTTGGTGGTAACCCACCTATCGGAACCAAGGCATCCCCGTTTCAAAATTTTGTAACGGCTTTTAACGGAAGTCCGGATAATGAGTCCCATATTTTGATAGAAAGAAGAAATGGAGATTGGTTTGCAGCAGAATTAAATGGGAATAGTCCTACGGCCAATTGTAGCATAGTCTGTGGCGTTTCTATTGCAGGCCCCGATGCGATCTGCGATAATGGTGTTTTTAGTGTTCCATTAATTGGTGGAGCAACTTATGTATGGCAAGTAATAAGTAACGGAGTATTGGTAACAGCGGTGCCAAATAACAATACATTAAATATAAGCCGCAGGCGGCCAGGCAATGGTAATGTTACCATCAGTGTGCAAATTATCACTAATGATTGTGGTACTACAACCGTTAATAAAACCTTTCAATATGGTAATACACCTTCCATCGTTACCGGGCCTTATGATATTAACCAGCATACTATAATGGGAGTGGCATATACAAATACCCAATATTATTTTAAGGCAACAGAATCTTCCACAGCTTTCCCCGCTAGTAATTATACCTGGACACTTTTTCCACCAACCGGCAATCCAACATTATATGGAGGAAGCACTATTTATGTTACCTGTGTAGAAACCGGTATTCATACTTTGCAGGTGGAAAAAACCACTGTGTGTGGTACCGTTACTTCGCAGATTACCTTTAATGTAGAGCAGAATTTAGCAGGGTTCAGCATGGCCATCGCACCTAACCCGGTTACAGATCAAACGGTGAATATATTGATTAGCGACGAAACCAGTGAAGTGGCCTCCCTGTCGCCTGATGGTAAAACCATGGTGGAGTTATTCAGTTTTAATTTTGCAAAGAAAGAAAAGCAGTGGACATTTAATAACAGCAGTAAAGCATTTAAATTAAATTTGGCAGGTTTGGCAAAAGGCACGTATGTACTTAAGATAACAAAGGGTGATTACCAGCAAACAAAGCAAATAATTATCAAATAGCAATTTAATTTAAAAGCGGCTGTCTCAAAAGGGGCAGCCTCTTTTAATACATTTCATATCCTTAAATATTGTAAAAGCTAATTGTTAATTGACTTAAATTAATTCGCTTAAACAAATAATAACCTCAAAGGAAAAAAAATAAGTATGTTAATTATGGAACAAATTGATAAAATTGATCCGTTAGTTGAGTGGGCCGTTTGGTCGCATCTTGACTCTAAAACTGATTTAGAGTTGATTTTATTAAAAGGTCATTTACTTCTTGAACAAATTTTAGAAACAGTCCTTAACAGAAAAAATTTGCACGGGTGTGAAGACTATTCATTTCATCGAAAAATTATCACCCTTGATATGCTTATTCTTGAAAACGAATTGCAAAAACATTTTATAATTTCATCGCTTAGGGATTTAAATAAACTAAGAAATAAACTTGCTCACGAATTTCATGTTGATTTGGGGAATGGGGATCTTCAAATTTGGGCATCAAATATCTTAAACAATTTAAAAGGAGAGAAATTTACCAATTACACTTATCGAACGAAAATAGTTCATTCATTTTCAGTGCTTTCAAAAAACCTCCTTGAATTAAAAAATTAACGGTTAAAATTATTTGGCGCACATACTTTTCGAATTAAATGTCAACAGTAGTCGTCTTGCCCATAGATATGTGACCGAGAAAGTGTTTGAACCAGTATCTATTGGAATTTGGGATTGAGGATGCCCCTAAATCCTTCCGAAGAGGGACTTGAGATGCAGATCGTTTGATTTTGTGTTTTTTTTGCTGTTGTGTTGTTGGTTTAGTATTTGGTGTAGGGATGACTGTTATGGTACTTTATTTTTTATTTTACCTTCTGTCGTGGCCATCCATTAGTATATAGTTGAACATTTCTCTTAGCCTGCTTTTTACTGCGTAGTCGTAGCGGCTTTCTATTTCAGTGGGCGTGAGGTTGGTGGTAAGGTGCAGGCTGCTGAAGGGGATTTGCAGTTTGCTTAAATACCGGGTTTGTATGATCTTGCTGATGACGTCTGATTTGTTGCCAAAATCAAACACTATGCTCTCCCGGCCAAGATCGTCGAAGGCCCAGCCTATGGATTTTTGATAAAAGAAATTAGGTGTATTGCCCCAGCCTGGGACCATGCCTATGTAAGTTTGAAATGATTCGACGCCTTGTTTTTGACAGGCGGCTTCTATTTCGTAAACAGACAGGAGGTGAAAACATTGCCGCTTGTTTTTGCTGAAGAGCCGGAGCATCTCCGTTTTGCCTACGCCTACAGGCCCGGTAAGCATGATGCCTTTTGAAAGCTTGTACCCGCTTGCTTCAAATGCAGGGTCATTTGCAAAATACTGACAGAGCAGGTTGAACACTTTTTCACTTTGCTGATCTACCTGGAAATGTGGATTATTTTTTAAGACGTATTCCTTTAGCTCACCTGTGGTAAAGGGTTTCAGGCAATCCATTAATTGCTGTGTTTTCTGCAGCTTTTCCTTTCGCTCCTTTTCTTCAAAATATTTTACACACCTGGCATCGTAGATGGCATAACTGATCTCCTCTTCGGTGAGCTGTATTTCATCAAAGTCCGGAGGCATAGTCCATACCCGTTTTTCGAGACCGGGCAATAGTTTTCCTATTGGCCGGGGTAGATTTTTGTCCATGGTCGTTTTCGTTTAACAATTTAAAATTGGGCATCCAGTAAAGAAAATGTTTCCTGGCTTTTTCAAAATCCGCGTAGCTGTTACCATGATTTTGAATCATCCATTGCTCTACCGCCATCAAAAATTTTCCGGCAGGCAATCCTTTTTGCCGGTAGTTCATTTGCAGGCCGGCATCCTGATCGAAGCAATCTTGTAAGTAGTCACATTTTGTTACTTCTCCTGATACTACTACAAATAACTCTTTCTCTTTACTCTTACTCTGTTTATATGCATCACGGGAAGTAACGGGAGAAGTAACGGGGGAAGTAATATTTTGTTCCTTCTCTGCTTCCCGGGTAGTAATATTATGTTCCTTCTCACCTTCCGGAGAAGGAATATAATTTGCCTTCTTAGCCTGCATGGCCTGGCTGTGGAATTCCAAAATTGAATAGGTGATATTTGGATCTCCCTTGCCTTTTGAAAAAAAACTGATCAACCCGCTTTGCTTGAGCACATTGCGGTGTCTTTCCAATGCTGGTTTGCTGATCATTAATTCTGCACAAATCAAATTGTTTTGCCGGCGGAATGAAATAGATCTCCCGGTTGCATTCCAAACTCTACATAAATAAAAGTAGGTAAGGCAAGCACAACTGAGGGCCCGTCTATTGTCAATCTCATAAGCCGTCCAAAACTGGTTGAACGCATCGATTAATGTGCATGGGGGTGATTGCATGGGTTGGTATTAATTTCAAAAAAGTGTTGAGTGATTGTTCCAGGGAACCAAATAGAATTTATTGCAGTCTTAAATCCGTTACTTTCGCCTCCCCAGCCGGCGGGCTGCGTAACTGCAACGTCGCTGCCTTTGCTTCTTTCAAAAAATAAGCTATCGCATTTTCTGAATACCGACTTCGTCGTTACCGAACCAAAGGAGGCGACTTATGCAGTTACTGGTTTTAAATTGAACCATAGTTCGCTGCCCCAATTGCTAGATGTGTTACCATTGCGAACGAAACACCTATTCGTTTAAAAGAATTTATCTAATAAGGACTTCTAAAAATTCTATTTTTCATTTACCATTTTTTCAATGGCATTGGTGAGATTTTTATTCTTTTCAAAAACCTGTGCCGGGATATTATTTTGCGTGTTGTTGGGCGGGTCTTTTCCGGAATGGTTTATGGATCCGGCATCGGTTGTTTCGCCATTTGTATTGGCTGCGGATGTGCTGAATGAACTTTGTGCTGATTCCGGCGTTTGCTGAGGGCCGAAAAGATCCAGTTGCTTTATTCCTTTTTCTTCAACTTTGATGTCAAGCCGTATGATACTTATTTTTGGATCCCGGTGTTTTGTTATGCCGGAATGATAAAATACGTACCGGTAGCTGTGCAGCTCCTTTATACATTTGCGCCAGGTGCTAACTGAACCGATATTACTTAGTTGCATTAACTCTTCCCTGTTGACCTGAAACGGGTTTTGAAAACGGTTGTAGTTCCAATACTGGAAGATGGCCATATAGAGACTTATATGGGTTGGAGATAGCCTGCTATCCTGGCGGGCATGATGATAAAAGGCATGTAGGTGGCGAATGTAATTCATGCGGCGGGCCCTCCTACAATGATGGCCCCTTCCAAACCTCCCCCAAAAGGGGAGGCTTTAGAACCAGCTTTTTTGCTGCCAAATTTTATAGCTGGTTGAGCGATGCTAAGTCGCTTTAGAGGTTTATTGTTTTCATTGGAACGGTCTGTTTTTTCATAGGATTGAATGCCTCTTTCGCACTGGTAATAATGTGTAAAAATTATATTTGAACGGCTGGTGGAAACCTGTTTCCTTTTCTTTTTCCTTTGCCTTTTTAATGAGGCAGGAAGCCCGGATGCTATTTGATTTTTTTGCTTTTTGGTGTGGCAGCGGCCACGGTAAATATTTCCCCTGGCCGGGCCGTTGTGGTGATTGTGCGCTTTCATGTGTTGGCATTGTGAGGTTATTTGTTTGCCCGCCTTAAATTATCCCTGAACGTTTTTTGGATGTGGTCATAATCGTAGTAAATGATGCCACCAAGTTTAGTGTACTGTAAGGTGCCATTGATGCGAAGTGTTTGTAAAGTACTGGCGGACAATTTCAGTATTTTTCTTACTTCGTCAGATTTGAGCCACTGTTTGGGAGGCTGGGCTGCATCTTTCAGCAGTGCTTTGAGTTCATCAAGCAGTTCGGTTTTGAACCGCTGCAGGTCGTCGTGTGTGAGGATGTTTACTGTCATAAAATTTGAGTTTTTTTGTTGACACAAATAGAATAAGAAAATTGGATCAAAAAGGGTTACGGGGGTTACGTAACCCCCGTAAAAACCTTTACAGTAAAGGGTTTCGATCTAAAAAAACTTTTGGCAGAGTTGTAAAATAAGGATTGGCTTTTAGTTTTGGAGCTTTATAATTAATTTTAGCCTGTTATTCCCCTACCCTGTAATTTGTATTAACGTCCTAAAGCGAAGCGGAATTCCAGGGATTAATGACGGTAAACACTACATAGTCCTGTGAACTGGTGTTTCATTATTAACTTATAACACTTGTATGACAAGAGCATTATCATGTGAAACTCCTTTTGCTGAATTATCAGTCAGCAGGGATTTATGTGAATTTGCGAATCGTTATGCATTTGAAAATATAAAAGAAATGCTGGGCTGCAGTTTTAATGATCTTCATCAACTGCCCGGATTTGACTACCGATTACAACGGGAGATTGTAAGCCTTTTACAACAGCATCATTGGGAGGATTTGTTAACGCCGGAATAAATGATCCGAGTGATTTTAATGCCATGATATTAATATTTGCGTAGTTGATTTACCATTGTAATCAGACAATCTTTTAGAATGCCTTTTGTTGGTTCATCAATGTCGTAATATTTTGCCCTAAGATTTTGAGCTGATATGTTTTCTTTTCTTTCTGTCTTTAACACACCTGCAATTTGGGTTAGCATTTCCGTTTGGTTTTCGGATTTAATTAAACCAGTATCGAATAAAAGCCTAATTAGCAGTGCCACCTGTTTTACTGAAAATGAGGTCATTAAACTAAAATGTGGCTTAGGCGATGTATTCAGTTGTAAAGGTGCAGTGATGGCAAGTTGTCGCTTCTTTTCAAGAAATTCCATTTCGTCTATCAACCAACCAGTTAATTGCTCTTTGACAGATGAAACTTTCGTTTTGTAAGCAATAAGGGCGTGGGTTTGTAACTGGCTGATTGTTTTTAACCACCATGCAAGCTGCTCTATTTGCTGAGTAGTACTGTCGGCCTCCCCTATCTCTTTTGAAATGAAATTGATGTAGTAATTGATAAAAAAATAGTTATTAAAATTGAGGTAAAGCAGCAAATTCATCAATGCTTTTTTTCCTCCTGTTTTTAGACTGGGGATCTCTGCCTGGGACAATTCTTTAAACAAAACTTTTAGGTATAGTAGGTCCCTGTAGGTAAACTTTTGCAGGTTATTTGCTTTAATAAATATGTGAAAGGGTTGAAATATTAACTCCTTTAGTGATTCATCAATACCTGACAGCTTGTATTGCTTTGTCAACACCTTTAACTGTTGACGAAATTCAGCCTGCTTTAATAATTTATAACTCTCCGGAATTCTTTCATCAACATTAAAATACCTACTGAAATGTTTTTCTATGAATATCAAGAGATCTTCCAGGCATATTAATATATGTTGATATACACCGTTGATTGAAAGTGATTCCTGTGCTAACTGTGGCTGAAAGGTTTTGGTAATATTAATGGCGTGCATCATTTCATCGGCCAGGTTTATCAGTGCTGACTGGTACCGCTGTATCAATAATTCAACAGCCCTTTCTTTTTTAAGGCTAAATACTTCTTCTATTAAAGCTGCACGAATCTTTATTTTCTCATCCGTTACTAAAATGATATAGTTAGATAGTAATTCATCATCGGGTTGTTTCAATTTTATTGTTTCCGGATGTAAGCCGGTGTGCATTAATGTTTCGATATTTTCCAGGGCGTATTTCACCAGGGCTATTTTTCGAAGGTTTACTAATGGGTGTATCCAGCCTGTGACCTATACAGTGTATCATCCAAAAAAATGGATCAGGTTAAAAACTGATTTGATTGACCGGTTTGTTTTACAGGAGGATGGATAGTAATTTGTATTTGGATGGGTGTATGTTATTTGAGGGGCTTGCCAAAACTTCGCAGTGTGCTAAGATGCCGCATCTGTTTTAATATTGTCCGGGTTTGCCGGATCGTACAACTTATTGGCAATAGCGTATATTACTATTCCAATTGAATTACGGGCATTGATCTTTCGCATGATGCTCTCCCGATATCCTTCAATCGTTCTTTCACTCAGGTTCATTACTTTGGAAATTTCTTTTGTAACAAATTGCCGGCACATTAAATCAATCACCTGTTTTTCCCGTGCTTTGAATTCCACTTTCTTATCTTCGTCAGCTTTGCTGAACCGGCTTTCAGCTATTATTTTTACCAACTTAATGCTTATATCATTGCAGAAATATGATTGCTGATCATTGACCGCTTCTATTGCATCGACAAACTCTTCCTTGTTTGCATTTTTAAGGAGATATCCCCTGGCACCGGCCGTTATCATATCGCCAATGAGTTGATCACTATCGAACATTGAAAAGGCTATTACACCTATTTTAGGATGCTTTTTTATGATCAATCCTGTAGCATCTATTCCATCCATCAGGGGCATTTTTATATCCATTAAAATAACATCGGGTAAAAATCTGTCGGTGTATTCAATGGCCTGGATACCATTTGCTGCTTCGGCTACTACCTGGACGTGTGGATACTTTTTTATAATACTGCAAAATCCCACTCTCAATACTTCATGATCATCTGCGATCAAAACTTTTATAGGGTTAACGGCCTGTTTCATTTTGAACCATTTAATTTCTATACTGGAATACTGATATAAAATTTTGTACCCTTGCCAACCGATGACCTAACCTGAACATACCCTTTCAATATATCCGTTCTGGATTGGACGTTGTACAAACCCTGACCGGTCCCTTTTTTAATCATTGATTTATAATTAAATCCTTTTCCATTATCAATGGTACTTATGATGAGGTCACTGCCCTTCATTAGCATTACAATTTTAAGGCTGGAGGCGTTTGCGTGTTTTAGGGTATTGTGAATTATTTCTTTTAAGATACGATAAATGTGTAAAGTCTGTGTATCTGACAATAGAGGGGCCGCTGAGGACTCGAAAATAATCGCCAGGTTACCGGGAGCAGCTATCTGGTCAATGAATTCTTTTATTGCAACCATGAGGCCCTTATACAATAAACTTGTGGGCATCAGATCCGTTGCAATCATCCGCATTTTTGTTACTGTTTCGTCTAAAAAACGATGCCCTTCCTCTATGAGTTGCTGGTCATCTTTGCCAGAGACTTCTGCTTCGCTATACTTTAATTTTGCCGCTGAGAGCAATGGGCCCAACTCGTCGTGGATATCTGCAGCAATACGCCTTCGTTCATTTTCCAAGGTAGTTATCTCGGCTTCAATTTTTGCCCGGCGTAGCCGGATAACAAAATGCTGGTACCTGAATACGGCTATTATAAAAGCAATTATAATTAGCCCAATCAGCACAAAGACAATTACTGAAATGACAGAAAGTGAGGCCTGGGTGGTATACATAGTGCTGCAATGCCAAATAGTATGTTAACAAAAAGGTTAATCCAGGAAAATGCCATGAATACCCGGATACTAAAATCATTGGAAACTTTTATACCGGATAACCAAAATGCTTCCGTTACAATTTTGAAGGTAAAAAATATAATATACCCCGCACAAATTAAAAACATAGGGTCTTTTAGTAATGATCTACTATCATTGAAAATGACCCATGTGATACAGTTTATGCTGAATAAGACTATTACAAATGCATAAAAAACCCGGAAATAAAAACCGACTTTATAGATAGCCGACATCAGCAGATTTTCAAATAACCATGCTGTGCCTATAATCCATAATAAAGCTGCAAGATAAATGCGGGCTTTGCCTTCAAACTGGTCCCATCGTTTAAATTGCCAGGTAATTAATAATGCCTCGAGCAGTACATAAATATTATTGTTGATAATTGTTTCTGCGCCCATTTTTGTTAATGAATAGCTTAGTAATTCATTGAGTGCGGCTACCCACATACAAAGTATAAAAGGATAATAGGCCTGATCGATTTTGTGAAACCTGATCAGACCTATTATTGCTGCAATCCAGACACTAAAACTAAAGAGAACGATCTGTGTGTAATTCATAGGAACCATTTTATCAACTGTTTAAAGGAGATGGTGGAGGACAAATATTTGGACAGCGCTGCCCTTCTTCTGCGATGAATTCGTCATCGCCTTCCAGGGCGTTTAATACCTTTGGCGGAAGGATATCCTCATTGGATTCGTCAACTGCAACAATAATGGCATGTACCTTTAAACTTTCATCCATGCCGTAATAAATTCGCAAACCAGCGCAACCTGATTTACTTAATAACTCATCGAAAGCATCCCGGTTGAAAGTTTCGCTGAGTGGCAAAATGTCCTGGCCCTTGTAGGCAGTTGCTAAAATTGTTTCCCGGTTGGCCCTATAACGGTCAGTCATATCCGCTGCAGCTTGTGTGGATATGAAATGCGTGCCTCCGGGAGGTAATGAAGTTGTGTAACTCATGTGATTAGGTTTAGGATTAAAAAATAAATGTATTACAAGATTAAAAAAATAACCCGAATGATGCAACCGTACAAATACGGGAATTTTAGGAAATTTTACTATTAGATTGTAGCTGACAAACAAATTGGAATATGTGCTGTTGCTATCGACACATTTGTTTGCAGCGTTAGATATACTTTCTTAAAATTGCGCAGGCTTATAAGTTGATGGATGTGGTGGATTGATACGTTGACGAATCTTGAGCATTTATTGAGCGTGAGAGAAATAATATTAGAACTAACCTGAAGACATACCTTGCGAATTACTATGCTTGGGAAATTTGCTGATGCAGTATTTAAATTGATAGACTAGTAATAAGTCGGCACCGGGCAAACACCTGCGCCAGTGTGAATAATTAATTACTATCCCTTATGTATAGTTGACAAATGTTTATATCCTGGGAAGTGGTTTTTTTATAATAATGTATTTAAATTTTGGTGATTAGTGATGGGTGGGTGCCAAGCGGAGTCTGGCGGCAATAGGAGGAGGTGACCATTTGACATTAAGGAAGGAAACTGAAAAAAGATAATGTAAGTACTCCATATTCATATTGAGGATTTGTAACAACAGGCGCAGAAAAGATTACTGCGCCTGTTGATTTGGATTTTGAATTTGATTCCCATAGTGTACCTGGTATCATGCTCACTTCATAGTCACTCTTGCATTCTTCTTTTATGGCTGCCTTTAACTACGAGGTTATAATTGGCGATATCTTATCGATGTGTTTCAATAATGAATATTTTGGTTTCACCCATTACCCTATTGCGGGATTATCTTATTACTTAATTTTTGTCTCCTTCTTAGCTACCTCCAACTCTTTTAATAAAATATTTACTTGTGCCTGTAGCGATTGTGTTATTTTATTTTGTTCAATTACATATAAAGTAAGCTCTTCAATTTTTTGGAGCAGAATGGTTTGGGTACCACCAAGGTCAATACCATCTTTTTCTACTTCCATAGCAGATGGCACTTCAGGCAGGTGCTTATTGATTTTTACATATTGCTCCAGCTTTTCTAACGGAAGTAACCTGTATTTTTCTTCAAAAACATAATCCGGCCAGTTTCCATAATTTTTCACTTTAGCTTTATTAAAAATTGCCACGCCATTTACCGCTAAAGAATATCCATTTATTTGATTTGGGGTTGTCCCATCCGGTGTACCGATATATAATGTATTTCTACAATAAATTTTCCCATTAACATCCAGCTTTACCAATGGATCAACAACCCCAATTCCTAAGTCCCCTGCATTCGATAAATTTAATAAAGGTGCATCTGCCAGATTTCTAAACTCATACCCGTCTCTAGATCCGAAGAAAGTCCTGCCGAATGTTGCATAATAAATCCTTCCAGCTCCTTCCAGACTTTCATGCCAAACATTATTTCCAATTGATGTTTTATCTTGAACTCTTACAGCACCATTTACATCAAGTTTGTATGGGAATAGTGGTGTAGTTGTCCCAATTGCGACACTCCCGTTTTCTGTTATTCTCATACGCTCATTGCGGGAACCATACGTTGTATAAAATCTTAAATCCTGTTGGTCTGATCCGCCTGTTCCATACGCTTCAATACCTGACCAACTATTAAAACTATTGTAACCGGATGCAAAACGTAAGCTTCCAATCAAGCCGGTTGCTAAATTGTTCTGTAAAATCAATATAGGGGCCGTTGGCGTGGTATTGCCTCCATTTAAATGCAGTTTGCTTTGAGGGGCTGTGGTCCCCAACCCCATATTACCTCCATTTAGGATAGTAAGGTAATTCGTGCTGCTTTTTTGAATCACAAAGTTTGCAGTGCTACTTGCTGTAAAATCTAAAGTAGTAGGGACCGTGACCGTGCCGCCTAAAGAAATAGTTGATGTGCCTGTTAGCCCACTTTGGCTAAAAACGCCATTACCTATAAAAAGAAACATAATTGTTAGGAACGATAAAGATTTCATAACGGTGCGTTGGTTTTATTTGATGATTGTTATATTTTTTTGATGGTAACTTTTTTTTGAGTGGTTATTTCTATTGGTATTTCCTTGCCTGATATTTGAACGGTTCCTGCCAGTGTTGACTTTGAATTTGATTCGGCAAGCATGCCTGTTGACATGTTCACTTTATACACATCCTTACTTTCACCTTTTATTGCTGCGTTTACCTGTTGGTTCATAATGAGGGAAGTCTTATTGCCGGTACTTACCTGCGAAACCGCATTAATAGTTGCTATTCCATCATCTAATGAACTGAGGGTGTAAGTGGTTTGGGACTCGAAATTTATTTCGCCTGGCTGAGCATTTTTTAATTGCCAGGTGCTGCCTTCCGTGATAGTGGAATCAGGGAAAAGGTTGAAGCCAGATTCTATGTTGTTTTTAATAAAATCATTACCAACAAACTTTATTATTTCTGCCTTTACTTTTTGTTTTGTTGGTTCATCATAAAAGCTCAATCCTGCCAGAACTTTTTCTGTAATGGCGTCTGCACCGGTTACAGATTTTACCTTGCCTTTGTTGTTAAGGGTAATTAGGAGTGAAGAACCTTTTATGTTACTTAATAATTTTTCTATTACATCCTGCGACTCTGCTGCATTGTCTGCATCTGTTACCTGGCGGGTATCTCCTGTTTTTATTTCAATGTGAAATTTTTGGTAAGTTGCTTTTAGTACTGTACTATCCGGACTGGCAAACAATACTTCATACTGCAAACCAAAGTTGGATTCATTTTCAGAATCAAATTCCTGTCTGTTCATTTCGAGTCGGGTAGTTGTTTTATTATTAATACTGCATGCATATTTTGAATTTACCGGTAAGCTTAATTTAAACAGATAAGCTGGATGCCCTTCTTTCGACACTGAATTGACATCATTAGCTTTTTTATCGGCGTAGCCCTTACACCCTGCTACCAGGCATAGTGCAATCAAAAACAAACACGGGAATTTTATTTTTGTTGGCATTTTTTGCGAGATCATTTATTTATTTGAAAAACAATTTTCACAGAAATATTGAAATTGTTGGCCATGTTATTTTCATTCTTCTTCTACTTCTTTTAGAGTCACGCGGACGCTTGTCCCAAGTCACTTCTTTTTTCACTTAAAAGATACTTTCACCAGAATGAGGCTGCGATAGTTCTACTGTAATCTTTTATAGAGCATTCTTGTATCTGCATATCTTTTGGTATTCAATTCACGACACACCTTGCGCCAAAAATGGCTTCAATAGATTAGAACATAGGATTTTCATATGCTAAAGCTGTAAAAATTGCTCCAATACGCTTTAAATCGTATGGCACTGAATCTTCGGATTTTAAAAGTTGTTTTAAAACTTTCCAATCATCATCTAATTGACCAAGTGAAATATTTTGAGGCTCTGCATAAGGATTATATATTTCCTCAGAAGCAATATCCCAATAATAATCACCTTTAATTTCAATTTTACTTCCTTCAACTTTTTTAAATTTATCAAGTAAAAAGATTGTAATCCGTTCTAATTCGTCAATATCTATTTGCATATTAGCCATTTATTATTTTCTCAATATTTTTTTTATAAGTATTAATTTCGTGTTGCAGATGTTTAATTCTTTCACGTATAATGCTTTGCCTTATTGTTTCATTAGGGGCATTTTTTAATAAATTCTGATTATCAAACTTGTCGGGATCCTTTATATATTCATTCAGCTTTTGCTCATGTTCAAGTATTCTTTTTTCATATGTTTTTATCGCTCTCCCTTCGCTTGGAGTCAATTGTTTTTTAGGCTGGGGGGTTTCTGAATTTTGTGTAGATGATTGCCCTTCTTCTATTGGTTCAAACTTAAGGAGGTTCTTAAGCGCCGTTGGAACTAAAACTGTTGTACTATGTATAATCCCAGCCACTCCTATTGCCACACCAACTGGTGCCGAAACTTCGCCGACACCAGGTATAATAGCAGATGCACCTCCTCCCACTGCCAAGCCTAAACCTCCTGTTCCTTCTATATATCCTTGAAGTATACTTACTGCATCGCCAGTTTTTGCTCCTAATACTCCCGCAAAAGTATTTGGATGAGAGCGGCCTGCTCCTCCTACATTGTTTGTAGCTATAGCATTTGCTGCACTCGTACTGAAAACAACTATCTGTTTTACCGATTGGACTGCAGCATTCCCCAACCTCTTTAAACCTTCTTTAAAAGCGTTGCCTGTTAAAGATAATAATCCGGAGGATGATTTTGCGGCAGTTTTTGTTGAAGTTACTACTACGTCTTGCAAAGTTTGAACTCGTTGCACTCCTTGTCCAATTGCACTCCAACCTTCCAATCCATCCACATCAATATTACTGATCGGATCACAACTTGCATACTGGTAATTAGTCAACTCTGGATATAGCCATGTCAATGGATCCAACTGAGGGAACCTTCCTATCTGAGGATCATAACTCCTGAAGCCATAATCATACCAGTTTAAATCCCCTTCTTCCTCAAGTTCCTTGTCATTGTACAGATCTGTGTTTTTAATGTGGCCTTCGGCAGCATCAGGTAATTTTTTACTGCTAATGGCTGCAATCTTTAATCCGTATGCATAATAGTGATTTTCTTCTATAATACGAGCATGATTATTGGTAACCTGCAGGTTATCAAAATAAACTGTTTCATCACTTTCATTGCTTACATAAATATAGCAATAGCCATTCTTAGGTGCCTTTTGGTTTAGCACCACCAGGTTGGGTGCATTGGGGCCTGCCTGTACCACCCGTTTGGCTATGCTGTTTTCTGCCACTACATTAAAGCGTTCATCAAAGAATACCACTGTCATGTAGGCTTTGGGCATGCTACCCGTTGCATTATTATAATCCGGCTCATTAATATTTTTAAAAGGAACACTGGCGGTTAAATTACTATTAATGGCTGTAGTATTGCCTTTCAGAAGACTGTTAGCGCCGCCACTCCCCGTAATGGCATTTACAAGGGAAGTTACTAGGTCACCAACCAGCGATGGGCCGCCGCTGGTATTGGTTACCGCATTCTGGTAATAATACATGGTATTGGCGCTCACCTGGTCGCCGGCCATTACTTTCATCAACACATTTGGCCCCACTTTTTTACCCACCAGGTTGCCCAGCCTGGCTACGTAGGCGCTGGTATTATTCGTCCAGCCAGTACCGGTTGATTGCCCCGGTATGCCACTGATGGCAAACCTTGCTTTTATTTCATTATCTGCCGTTGGTATGCCGTTAGCATCTGTTTTTCCAAATACAGGTTCCTCATTGGCAGCCCGGGCAGTTTCCATGGTGCAGGAATTACTACCCACATGCGTTTCTTCGGTTAAAATCATGCGTACATTACCCTGGTAATCCCTAACAAAAAAATCCCAGGCACCACGCAGGTTGCCGCTACCGGAGGGTGCTGTGCCCGGCATATCTACATTGCCATCAATATTTAAAAAGTCGTACCCATTGCTTTGCGCCACTGTTTGCATTACCCTTAGCCTCCCTTCTTCAAAATTGATGTATTGCAGATTAAGGCTGCCGTCGCCGGCGCTGGTATTGGTTTGCTCGTATATAAACTGGTTAATGTAAGTGGTGACGGTGGTAGTAGTGGTGGCATCTTTGGTAAATGATTTTTGCAATTTATTGCCATCTGCATCATACACAATTTTAATAACGCCTTTACCGGTTATCTTTATTTCTTCTGGTTTATCTAAAAAATTATACTTTATGCCACTTACTCCAATTGCAGTAGTAATACCACCTGAAACGTTGGTGGCATTTTTATTTAAATCTATTATAAGGTTGCCATTATCATCGTACACATAGTCGTTACCCGTTCCATTGCTGCCATCTGCAAAATCGCCCAGCTTTCCATTATTGGTAGCAAGGTTACCCATGTCGGTAACCTTTGTAAGCTGGTTGCTAAAACTGGCGTAAGTATAACGCAGATCATCCATGGTAACCGGTGTGTTATTACCGGGCACTACTCCCTTCTGCAGCATGGAGAGCAGGTTGCCATTAAGGTCATACTCAATTTTCCCGGTATAACCTGTGGTACTAAAATCGAGTTTGTCGCTTACCCAGCTATCCGTGGTAGTTTGTCTTTCTTTATATAACGCATTGGTAAGCCTGCCGGCAGCATCATAAGTAAAATCAAATTTACGCTGAGCATCATCTCCCTGTGTGTTAAATACCAGTCCAGTTACCTGCCCTGTTTTGAGCGTATTGGTAAAAATATTTTCCGTTTTATCAAATCCTAAAGTAAGGCCGAAATAATTGCCCCATTTGCTATATACCCCGGAGGTTTTTAGTGCATAGTCCTTATTAATACCTGTAAATTGGTTATGTATGTTATAACTATAAGTGAGCGCCTCCATTTCGGATTTACCGGTGGTAATATTGGTATACCCGGGGTCAAGGTGCTTGGTTTTTAACCTGCCTATATCATCCAGATCGTAGGTGGCAATTGTTTTAAATGCATTGCTGCCATATTTCTTTTGGATACTTATTACGCGTCCAATTTTATCAAAAATATTTTTAGTAATGATTGCATAATTGTTGTAGCCGGAATTAGCAGTACTGTGCCGTGTTGCCGAACTTAACAGGCGACCATCCCATAGATACTGGTTGGTAGTTACATCAAGGCCTCCCTTGATATTTTCCCCGCTGGCCTGTATGGGCCTGCCCTTTTCGTCGTAATAAAAACTGGTGGTTAAAAACGTATTGCTGTTTAACACCCTAACCATGGTACCAGTGGGCATATTAACCGTTCTAGCTGTTTTTGCAATGGGTTCACTTACGGAATAAGCCTGTGTATTGTCGAAGGAAGTGCTGAAAGGTTTTGCGGAAGCATAAGTATAATTATCGTAGAAAAAGTATTTAAGGATAGTAGTAACGGATGAATTGGCAAGATTTGATGCTGAAATAGGGTTTTTATACGTAGCTGTTGCAACTGTGATTGATTGCGTTACCGCAGCAGCATCGATTTTTGCCTCAAAATTATCATTTGGCAGGCTTTCAAAATTGCCGCCTGCGTCTGCTACAAATTCGATACTGTTGGTAGCAGTATATAAACTTATCCCTGCCTGCCTGTTATTTAAACTGAGGTCCGTAAGCACCCCTCCCGGATTTACTATCGTAGTATTGGTAATCGTAACTGAATTATCAATATCAGTTTGAAGATTAGCTCCGGCAGGCGTGGTGGCGGTTTTGGTAGTACGATATAAGGTGGTAAGTACGGGCCTGTCGAGTTCATCGTAAAGATTGGCAGTCCATTCCGGTGTGGATTTTGCACGCTGGTTACCATCCTGCATAAATACAACCCTGTCCCTGCCGTCATAAAGCATAAGCAGTTCCCTGGCCCCAGGTGCTTTCTTTTTTATAGTTCGCCCCTTGTCATCATACTCATACCTGAAGCAAAGTCCATCAGCTACTGTTTGCCCGTTGGTGGCCCCAAAATTCCAGCTATTAGCAGCTAACCATTTTACAGCCTCCGGTTGTATGCGAAAGCGGAGTTGCCCGAAATCGTCGTACACACTGTAAGTGCAGATCCAGCCGGTATATGCATTAGCAGGTGCGTCATCTAATTGAACTTTGTTTAAGATTAGCCTTCCGTTTTTATCTGTGTATTCAATAACCTGTTTATCGTTTTCATCTTTGTACTGTGTTTTAAAAAGTGTGTTATCCGGGTAAACACCTTTGCTAACCGGTAGGTCTGTTGAATTGTATCCAATGTAAAAAATCTGCACATTATCGTTGGCATCATTTAATTCGTAGGCAGTTCTGTTGCCTAGACTCGAAGCCCATGATGTACCCGGGCTGTTAACTTTTGTGGTTCTATCTAAGGGACTTTGATCAAATGTGAGTTGGCTAAAGGAAGAACTTTCGTTGTATTTATTCGTGTAATATTGTGGTTGTTCCGTTAAGGTTGTAGACTTATACTTTCCGGATAAAGAAGTTGTGGTATAAGGAAGATATCTTTTGTTTTCACGGCCAAGCGCATCGTATACTGAAAACTGAACTATATCGCCCCAGAGATTATTTGGCAAAGCAGGATCCTGCAGGGCAGTCTCTCTTCCTACTTTTTGAATGGTACGACCAAGACCATCTATATAGGTTGTTGTTTGCAGTTTAGAACCTATTGCCAGTTGATCAATGGTTTTCCAATCTGTTTGGCCCGCTACTAAAACATCGTGTTCACGAACATAGTTTAAGTCTTCCCAGTTTTGCGATACAATTTGTATTTTGATAATGTTAGAATAAATAAAGTTTGAAGCATTAAGTTTTGTCTTTCTTCTGAAATAGGTAGTTTGCAATAAAGCTGCGGGAATAGTGTATGCACTTGTGGTAGCAACTATTGCAGAAAAATTCATAATAGGTGAAGTACTTTTCTCCCACTCATAGGTAAAACCGGTATTGGGAACTGCAGCCGGGAAAATTTCCATTAACTGTATCGGCGTCTGACTATAATTATAGGGATAATTGTATACTCCAGTGGAAGTTCCAACCTTGTGTGCAGGGTTCCAGTTTTGTGCTAACACATTAGGTGCAGAAGCTGCCAATATATAACATATTAGCACCAACGATTTAAAGCACTTTTTATAATTCATATAATGCCATTTAGAACGATTAGATATATTCAACCGGATTGATAAAAGTGTTATGAATTTCAAAAAAAATTAGAAATTTTAAATAATTTATAGGTTATATGAACTGCTAAAGCCTATATCAGACGTGCCTGTAGGAGCAATTCCACTTGTCAATCGAACCTTGAATGTTCCGTCGGTACCAACAGTTATTTCCCAAATACGGTTATTTTCTGTTGCAGTTACAATTCTTGTAGCTGAAGGTTTACATCCGCCTGTAATATTAGCTACCTGATTAACACTACTCCAATTTGTTGTTCCCGAACTTGAATGAAAAACAATGGTAAAATTTGCTGAACTACCTGCAAGGCTGAGTGTACTGTAACTTAGACCAAAACCTGGCGATGCAGCAAAACTGCAAATTGTCGGACAGGCATCCTGTGGGCCCATATCATACCAACGTGTTTGGTTGTAGGTAGAACTATTAGGATTGATATTGGTTTCAAATATGAAAAGGTGTTGAGTCCCGCTTACTGAAGAACAATATGATCCAGCTCCTTCAAGCCAAGACCAGGTTGGGTTGTTGTCTATAGTGCAAACCGAGTTAGCCGGGGAATTGGCATAGGCGTCGCCGTTAGCAGCAATTTCCAGCAATGCTTTTAGGTTAGCATCAGCAACACTTATAAGGGAACTGTAGCGATTTGCCGGCACAGTATAAACAATAGATGCACCAATATAACCTACAGGGCAGTTTTCTCTTGGAAAACTCTGGGTTTGAATAGTGTTGTAAAAAAGTTGCTGACAGGTTCCATTAGTATTGGCATAGGCCTGGCCGTTAGTAAAAATGTCGTTTTCTGCTTTTGCATCAGCATCTTCCTGGCTTATTGTAGATGAAAACATACCTGCTGGTCTGGTAAATACTACATTAGTTCCAACATATCCGGCACCACAATTCGACCTAGTAAACACTTCAGACACTAAGTGATTATAATACACAACCGGACATCCTATTTGTTTTGAAATAGAGACAGTATTGTATTCATACATTTTAACAATATTCCTGCTTTCATCTTTTATGTATTGCAAACGACCAAGATTGTCGTAGTCATAGTAGGTTATTCTATTGTTCTCATCACATTCAGAAGTTTTGCCAATGAGAGGATCATACGTGCTGGTTCTTATTCTTGCAGTAGCTGGATAAAGTCTCAATTCGTCAATATCAGCATTGCCCGTTAGAGATACGCTTGTAGTGCCCGCGGCTATACTGTATTCGTAATAGGTAAATCCGTTAATAACCGGAGCAGTTTTTACTAAAGTAGCTCCGGTTGTTACAGAAACCCCTGCCGTATTTGCCCAAAAGGAAAGTGTATAGGGCTTAATCGAATTTAAGGCAGATCTTGTCAAAGTGTTACCGTTTAAACTGAATGCCTTTGCACCAGTAACGCCGGTGCCCGGGTAATTTGTCCCATTGCCTGTTAAAACCCATCCGCCAAAGTAAGCGGGTGTCTCAAAACTTGTATAAGCGCACCTGTCTGCAATTGCGTCTGCATTTATTACGCTCGCCACAACATACTTATCCTGGTAATCATAAATATTTGTGACAATTCGGTTTCCCTCATCTGTTTGACCAATCAGATTAGAAGTTACATTATCATAGGTTAGTGATTGTAAGGTTTTATATTTTGTTGAATTGTTAGTATTGTCTGGCCAATATTGACCTGTGCTGGTATTTGGCTGTGCAAATCTCTGTTCCAATATTTTCGATGGCCTCACGTCGCCATTTGAAAGTATTGCGAACTCTGTAACCTTTTCACTAAGAACTCCATATTGATTTGAGAAAGAAGGATTTAAGACTTTATTTATAACACTTACCGGTACATTGACCATGTTTTTTTGATACATCAAGTTCAATGCTGAATTTTGACTTGTTGCAAAATCTCCGGTATATAAAATTTCCTTTAAGTTTTTGACAGCACTATTACTTTGTGTGGTTGTGATGCTATTAACCTGGTAATTAAAATAGGTATTATAGGTATAGCTGGTGACTTTATCCAGATATTTTGTCGGCTCAGATTGTTTAAAAGTTCTTTCAATAGTAGTGTCTAACTCGATTCTTCCGGTATACATACCATAAAACTCAACTCCCATAGTACCATTTGACACCGTTTGATAACTATCGCTGTATTGTGAGGGGTCGGACCAATTTGTATTTCGCTGGGATGTGCTATTAAATACCTGGCATTTGCATGAAATTAGCAACGATTGAATCCCCGTTAAATTATTGGGGTCACAATAAAGAATATGGTTATTACATTCATCAATAATTTTTTTTGCATATTGAAAGTCGTAAACATTAATTATCTGTTTTACTTTGTCCCCACTCGCATTGAAAATAGTAGTAAGTTTTGGTAACCCATACGCCCATGGGGCAAAGCGCTGTTTTGCGGAAAAAATTGAATTTGTTGGTTGCCATATAGGATAGTCATCGTCACTTGTGAATTCCTGTACTGTCTTGCCGCTAGAGCCATCTCCTTCGATGACCTCTACCCTTTTGAACTGCGATGGCAGCGGTGCGATACCATTGAGATCTGCATTGTAGTTTGTTGTAACTGTTTGATCCTTCGCTTGGTTCCCTATACAGGTTAACCCAACCGTAATTAAGCCTCCAATAATGTCAATTATTAATGAAACAGGCGACCCTCCTCCTACTACGGTTGCTATATCCATAATAGTACTCACTATAGATACGACACCTAAATATGGAGAAATATCGTTCAGTGTTTGTACCAGCCATGACATATTTACAGCTTGCTGTTGCGAAGCTATACCCGGGTATAAAAAGTGCCAATAACATTCTCCAAAAGGAGAAGTACCTAATGTCCAATGGTAACTTTTGTATTCTGGCTGAAAATGTGTGCTTGTGGTTATAGTATTTACAGGCATTTCAAGTCCCCAAAGTGAAGATGGACTCCCTGTGCCATTTAATACAAAGTTGTAAGTAGTAGTAATTGGATTATCACAACCATTAGAATATCCACCGTCTGTGCTACTTGTTTTGGAAACATGAACTCCTCCAACAACGGAAGTTACACCATTCAACACTCCGGTATTTTGGTCATACTCGTATGTAAGTGTACCAGAAGTAGGGTAAATAATTTGTCTAAGTAATCCATTTTTTGCATACTTTGATTTAGTATTTAGGTACAACCCGGAGACGCCGGCTCTTCTAAAACACAGGCCCTGCAGTTGATTGTTAGAAAGGTCTGAAATAGATCCGTTAAGGGATATAGCTTCTCCAAAAACACCAACACTATTTTTGCCATTATAAAAACCCCAGATATCTTTAGCATAAAAAAAAGGTGGGGGCACAAAATCATCGTCATCTGGTAAAATATCTTTAGAACTGAGGTAATAGTCAAAAATATAGGGTGGTGTATCTTCTTTTAAGTCCACTCCAATTTTGCGGACAGACCTTAAATATAACCTGGCAACCTTTTTTTGATAATCACTAACAGGTGTGCCATAACGGTTTAAAATAACATAAGTAGTATTGAGCATATATTTTGATATATACCTTCCCTGATAAGAAATATCCACAGATGTCATAGCCAACGCTCCACTTAAATCTAACCGGGACAATCCATAATTAAACTGCACATTATGACCATCAGGAAACATAATGGAAGAAATTTCAGGCGTTTGGGTAACCGATTTTTTATGGGAAATAATACTATAATCTTTGTCGGGGTTATAGGTTATATCTTCACCTGCAATGCTGGTATTAGTTTGGGTAGCATTGTTGTAGGTGTAAGTGATCTTTCTTTTGGTTACCTGATCAGCATTTAAAGTTAATGGATCTTCTATTTCTGACAGATACCAACTGTTTATTACCCAAGGATAAGAAAATTCATTGTTATCAAACCCCGACTGATGATAGACTTTACCATTTTTAAAGTCTGGTTGTGTCCAGGATTGATTTAGGCTTGCATCACAATAGTTAAATTGTAAGACCTTTGTTTTTCCGTGATAACTAAACTTATAAATAATCCCATCTTCATCTTGAATTGAAAATGATGTTATCCTTGTTCTTATTCCCAGGTTAATCAGATTTGGATCTAGCTGAAAAGTGATTTTCATTTTTGTATCGCCCAAAGATTTTGCTACGCCAATATTAGTAGGATCTAAAACGAACATACCTACTTTTCCGTTGAATTGAAATGAAAAATAATCCAATTGTTTATCTTCCGCTATTAAAGAACGCTGTGTATAAACCTGGTTTTTCCAACCGTAAATAGGGTATTTAGTTAAGGCTGTCGGACATCCTTTAAAGGCTTGTACTGTGGCATACAATATCCCAGATGGATATTTTGAAATGTCCTGATCAGTATGATCTCCTTTACCATTATATAGATATTGATCATCAGGTTCGCCTACCTGCATGCGATTTATTACTCCACCTGCCATTAGAGACCACCCCTGACCAACATTTGAAGCAATTTCATTAACCTTTAGCCCATTTGCAGAATTATAATTTAAAGCCACAGCAGCATTTAAACGACTCTTATCATCCTGCCAGGAAAACATTGGCAAGCTAAATTGTGCGCTGCCTGTTTGCAGATTAACCTGGCAAAAAGCACTGCCTGAAAATTTGATGACAAGTAAAAAAAATAAAAGTTTTTTCATATTAATTTCCGTTGTTCTTATTGCTCCTAAAATTCATAACCAACCCTTATTATAAAGGGATCTGAAACGGGAAAATGCTTCCTGTGTAGTATATCATATAGCAAATGAAAATTCCCTTTAACTTTCTTAGTTATAGAGTAATTTTTGCCGAATCCTATCAGGGCTACCTTCTGCCATTCTTTATCAATTTTTAGTTGACTAATATTTGTAAACTTCAAATGATTCCATTCACCGCCCCCCTGAATATCGAAACCCTTTTTCAGTTTCCATTTCACGTAGGTTCTTAACCCAATACCCTCACTTGAAATGTTTAAATTTTTCCATCCCTTTCCCAATCCTATAACATAATTCACTCCGATACCAGCGGAGCTTTTATCATTTATTTTATAACCGATCGTTACTGAAGTGCTTGCATTGGTTGGATGGTAAGTATCATCTTTTTTAAACTGGCAATCAAATCCATATTCAAGACGCTCTTTAAAGGATTTTATATGCTGAGAATTAGGTTTAAAATCTGGTATTTCTTTTTGTTCTAAGTCCTGCAATTCGTTTAATTTGTTTTGTAGTAAATCAATCTTTTCTTTTACACTGGGTATTTGCATTTGTTGAATAGGATTTGTTGTAAGCATTGGAAAAGTAGATACCATAAAACTTTGCAACGCCACCCGGCTGGGTATTCCGTTTACTACCGGAATTGAATTTGCAGAAGACAAATCCGAGAAAAGTGAAGATGGCGAGAACACATCCGACAGCTGTGAGTTATGGCCAAGGAAGTCATGAAAAGTTGGGATTTTTTCCAAAATTGTTTTTACAAGTTCTTCAGTTTTTTTACTATCTGCAAAATGCTCTTTGTAGTTTTTTAAGGAAGCGGCATAGTAGTAAGCTTCTTTATTAATTTTATACAGATATTTGCTTTTTCCAATGAACTTAATCGATTGTTCTATCAATTTCTTCTTACGTTCCTTAATAAATTCTTTAAGAGCTAATACCTGATCTTCTTTTGTATTTAGTTCCTCCATGCTTTTTTTGGTAACCCTTGCTTTTTTTACGATCCCGCTATCCAAATACTCTTTTTGTGTTTCCAGGTATTTGAGACTGGTGGTTAAATCATCCCTGTATTTGTCATATTGGGCCTCGTAACTCAGCAGGATTGCCTCACCCCTGTTCAATTGATTATTAAGTGATGTAAATGTCACCTGATTTTTTCCGAATAATTTTTCTGCTGTTTCAGGACTTACTTTTTGCAGCAGGCTTTGTATTTTTTGTTCCCAGCGTGAAAGCTTCTTTAGCGTGGCTGCTGTTTTGTTTGTAATACGACTATTATAAACGTCGATCTTTTTGTCGATTGTAGTAAAGTACTTTTTGGGAAGGGCTGTAATAGATTCAATCGTACTGTCAGGCTGAGCAAAACTTTGGTTTGCAACAATGAAAAATAACAAAATAAAAAATAGACGAATAGGGTACATTACAGCTTTAATCTAAGGTGATTATGGGTGGGAAATCATAGATATCAGGTTTTGGATAACTGTTTAGTAAACATATAAATATCCTTGTAACTTTTACAAGGGAAAGACCCTGTATACATCGATTGATTTTTTGGTTTTTAATAGATTGGTATTGGTTTACAACTTTAAAAATTAAAAAATTGAAAGCGAATAATAGAGGGAATCCCTGTATAAATGCCGTATTTTCCACATGCAGTATTGATTAAATTATTTTTTTTACTATCCTAAGAGACACTGTGATGTTGACTTCTAGAAAATTAATTTTGACTATAATACGGGATGTATTTCGCTCAAGGTTTCGAGTCTTCACAAATTGCATTGAATGTTAGTGTGGGGGCTGCTGACATTCAGGAAATGATTTTGAAATTGGCGAATTAATAAGAAGTATGCACCGGCAGGATTTGTAATTGTATTTTCCTAACCTTGTTTCGGAAAAAATGTGTCACATCGTTATCAGTTGTTTTGTCTCCTAACATTAATGACTATATCATCACTTGGCAATTTGGGAATTACAAGGAATCAAACCCTTTAACTATATTGAATAACTAAAGGAATGAGGTGTAAAATAAAAAGGTACATAGTCTCTGCTTTTTTCCATACTTTTTAACGCAAGCAGCAGAATTATAAATTACAGCTTCGGATTTAATTTATTCCTTTCGCAACAATTTTCTATTAGGGAAGTTTGGAGTGTTCCTTTAGCAATTAGCTTTGCTGGATCTCCCAATTTACATTCTTTCCATTCTTTCTTTGCTATCCATTAATTGGTTGCGTACCTGTCCAGATAATTTTAATCTGCTTACCATCATCATAAACTTTAAACCCAAGGCTTTTTCGTTTAATAACATCCATTCCTTTAAATTTAAAAGCCTTAGTAAATGATTTGCTCTCATGATTGATGTTAACCACTAATGTATCAGATGCCGTTATGCCGTCAATATGTACCCGATAGTTTACAGATGTTTCCAACCTTGTAGACGGCCTTATGGTTCTGTTTCTTATTATTTGTGTCATCGCATTAATTTTTTATCCGTTCAATATTATTTTCAATTTCATTGATCATCTCATTGTAAACAATTTCAATTATTTGTTCTATTTCTTGCGGAGTTAACTGCTCGCCGTATAATTTTTTAATTAGCGGCAATTGTTTATCATAATTAACCAATGCAAATCCATACCAGTAAACATCGATCAGATAATTTAATTGAAAGCTTGTATTAAATGCTTCAGTGCCGCCTTTTTTAAATCCATTGAACCGGTAGGAGAAATAAAAGTCAAATCTCGATTTTAAATAGGTTTCGTTTTTCCATTCTGTCGCCAAATCTTCTAACTTTTCAATCTTATTTTTTCCCTGCCAGTAGAAATCATGCGAAATAAACATTTCATTAAAATCCTGCATCCTGGTTAATAACGTTGTGTAGAATGGCAGCAGGCTTTTGTCGAAAATTTCAAGCAAAATTTCTGTATTGGCGGCTTTTTTAATTTCATCTCCTTTAAGTGATGCCAATTTTTCTTTCAACAAATCAAATCTTTTTTGGGTAGGGGTTTTCAATTCTTCATATCCTTTTTCCATCTCCGCTTCCAGATCTTCTATACTCGGCAATTCGCCCCGGATATTTTCCGGCAACAATTCGCTTATTTTATACTCTGCAATACCAATTGGTTTTGTAGAATCACGCAATGCATATTCTACCACTAATCCATCTTTAGTTTTACACAGAATTAAACCAATGGATTTTTCATCGTCATTTTGCTTCAGGTTTTTATCTGCAAGGTTGAGATAGAACTCCATTTTACCTTTGTATTCAGGTTTAAACTCATCAATTTTTAAATCAATTATTATATATCGTTTTAATCGGGTGTGATAAAACAGTAAGTCGAAAAAATATTCCTTTTCTCCCAGCGTCAATTTATATTGCCGGCCCATGAAGGAAAAATATTGCCCTAATTCCAATAAGAAATTTGTTAACTGATTTGTAAGGGCATCTTCGATATCACGTTCTTTGGCTTCTTTACCCAGGTAAATGAACTCAAATTTATAAGGATCTTTAAATAATTGCTGTACTAATTCAGACTGTTGCGGAGCAATTGTATTTTTGAAGTTGCTGGAAATTTTACCTTTTCTTTGGTGGAGCCCCGATTCAATTTGATGGACCATTACATCCCTGCTCCAGCCGCCCTGTACGGTTTGTTGAATATAAAAAAGACGTAGGTCCGTTTCTTTAACTTTATCAAGTAATGTTATGTGATGATACCAGCTCAATTGTGCAAGTATCCCCTGCACAAATTCATGATGAGTGTTGCCCTCGTTTTGTGCAAGCTGCCCTTGCACAAATGTATTATATTGATTTTCAATATTTTGTATAATTGCTTCTCCTTTCTTTACGATTACAAAATCTGGGTATGCCTCCGCAAAAGCTCTCATATATTTAAGGTTGCGGGTAGAAAGACCTTTTAGATCCGGGAACTCACTTTTAAGATCAGCAGCCAATTTATCAATAATTTTTGCTCCCCAACCCCGCTCTTTTTGCTCAGCCAAAATCACCTTTCCAATTTCCCAATAAACTCCTAACAACTCATGATTAACCTTCAGGGATGAACGCATCCTTGCCGTCTTGATTTTCTCTTTCAGGCTGACTAAAATATTTTGATAATTATTATCGGGCAAAAGGCTCATAAAAGATCTTGCTTAAATTATTTTTAATTCTTTTATTCAAATGATCTTGTTGTTCAAAAGAGGTTTAAAAAACTTTCTAATCAAGATCGTTAAAGCAAGAGGATTGCCTGCACAATTGACAAAAAGAATCGAAAAACGTCATGAGACGCGGTAAAGCAGAAATACTAAGGAAAGGGATAGATAATTTTAGTGACATTTGGTTTTGGTTTAAGTGCCAAGGGATAAAACATACCAATCATTGCTGAGTATCGGATAAATATAAATCCAATTTTTAAAACTATTTTACACGAATTTTAAAAATCATAGCTGTCTAATAGTAAGAAATGTAAGTAAAATTTGAGAAATAATTTAAGATGGAAAATTTCAAAAAGTAATTTATAAGATCATAGTTTGTATTTTATCAATGAAAATATAAACTTCAAAATTATATTGATTTCAACATCTATTAATTCTGCAAAGCGAATAAGTTCATTAACAGTAAAATCGCCTGGATTATTTACTTTATTCCTAAAAGTTATAAACCCCATCCTCATTTCTATTGCCAACCTTGATTCTACCATCACCGCAAAAACCTGTTCAAAACTTTTAATTTTACCAGCCTCAAAATCAGTTTTAATGGAATTAAGTTTATGCTGGCGCTTTCTTATTTCT
Organism: Ferruginibacter sp.; assembly: GCA_046590675.1. Classification (GTDB taxonomy): domain Bacteria; phylum Bacteroidota; class Bacteroidia; order Chitinophagales; family Chitinophagaceae; genus Ferruginibacter. Next base: position 31,018 of record JBKJUP010000099.1, read on the forward strand.
TCCTGCTTTTTATTTTTTTCCGAAATTTCCCGTACTTTCTTTGCCATTTCAACAACATTTAATGCTGAAAATTTATAGCTATATACAGTATTGGCATAATAATTTGATAAATTATAATTAAAATACTCTATTTAATTATAATTTTACTCTGTATTAGAGTAATAATATTAAATTTGAGATAAATATTAAATATTTTACAAGAATAAGTCAATCTAAACTTCAATAATAAATATCAAATTGATACAAATAAAATGAAAGGATTGTTAGTAAGCTGGACATCATACAAGCGTAAATCTCCACAATTCCGCCAGATACCTAACAGATAGATTTTACTTATAAAATTCTCTCATAAAACATAACCAAGATACTAATTGATCAGCACCAACTACGTGCTCATTTGTGGAAAATTAAATAATTGTTTATGCGCAAATACGCAATACAACTAACCGGCAGTAAGACAATCGCCCGGGAAATGGTAAACCATTGCAGAGATCAATACAACCGGCCTTTAGCATGGGTTAATAAAGCAAGGGCAAGGAGGACACATCAAGAAGTGATCAAAACATATTTTCATAACTGGCTGTATGAACGGGCACTGCCGGTAATCAAGGAAAGAAGCAATGCTAACTACTCGAAAAATTCATTCATAATTCGTAACCAAAACCAACCGCCGTGCATCAACTGAACTTTAACCCCCAGATCCATTTAGTGTTAACATTATTTGCCCGGAAGCCCAAGAATCCGGTGTAGGCCTTTTATGTTCTGCCGTTGCGCTGCAAACCAGCGCTGAACTTCATTTTTTAATTATAAAAATGTACACATGCAACTTGTGATATCGTGCATAACGGGTATGTTATGCCTTTTATTTAGCGGCGTAAGCGCCCAGCCTCCCGTTTTATATCCAACTCCTACCATGCTGCGCCCACTCCAAATTGGGGACCGGGTTCCGGATATTCTACTTAACAATTTGTATAATTATTCATCAATCAGCACCAGGCTTGCTTCATTCAGGGGAAAATTACTGCTGCTGGATTTTTGGGCCACTTACTGTGCTACCTGTATCCAGAAAATGGATCACCTGGAAGCATTGCTAAAACAATTCCCCCAACAACTGCAGGTATTGCTGGTGAGCACTGCCGGAAAGAATGACTCCCGTCAACGCATCAACGCATTGTTTGAACGTCATAAAAACAGCGTTGGTGAAAGGTTTCAACTGCCTGTTGTGGTGAATGATACAGCCCTATCCACCTTGTTTCCCAATACATACCTGCCACATATAGTATGGATCAATGGGGAACAAAAAGTGATTGCCATGACAGGGTCGGAAGCAGTAAGTGCTGAAAATATCAGCACAGTGATTGCCGGTAAGCAGCCCGTTTTTGAACTAAAGGAAGACTATGTAGATTTTAAGCCAGGAGATGGTTTGTTTAAAAACGGAAACGGCGGCAGCGGCAATGGCTTTTTATACAGAACGATTATTACACCAAATGTGGCGGGGTTACCGTCCAGTTCTTCGATGAAAAAAAATAAACAAGGGTTGGTAACGAGGATCAGTCATGCCAATGCGGGATTGCTGTTTTTATTAGAGCAGGCTTATGACTGCAGCCTGCCCTTTAGCCATACCGACCTAAGTAAGTCAGGTGAAGGAGTTGATGATCACAATAAGGATGATCAGTGGCGGGTGGATAATAGTTATTGCTATGAACTGGTGATACCACCCAGCAGCCTTGTAAAGGCCAAGCGAATGATGCAAGAGGATCTGCAACGTTACTATGGCCTTACCGCAACCATGGAGTTACAGTTGACTGATTGCTATGTGCTAACAGCTTATACCGCAAAGCTTCGTCAATTTAAATCGGCCGGTGGCAAAAGTAAAAACGACTTGTTCGAAACCACTGGTAAGCAATTACGCAATAGCCCTGTAAGTGCGCTAAGCAATTACCTGGACTACGTAATGACCAAACCGGTGGTAAATGAGACGGGTTACATTTTTAATATTGACCTGCAGCTTGATGTTTTTGAGCCGCTACAAGTAACATCTGTAAACAGTGCCCTGGCCAGGTATGGCCTTCAACTAGTGCCTGCCCGGAGGGTAGTGCCCATCTTCACCATTATTCATGAATCATTTAAATAAACTGTTATGAGACCAATTTTGTATTTTTTATTGTTGTTGTTTACCGGTACCGAAGCAATGGCACAGGATCATATTGCAGGTAAGGTAATTGCTGCTGGTACCGCGTTACCGCTGGAAGGGGTATCGGTAATGAATGCAAATCATTCTTACGTAACGGGTACGGATGGCCGCTTTAACCTTAGAATATCTGCAGTGAAGGATACCCTTGTATTTACGCATGTAAATTACCAGGCACAGCGTATAGCCATCAATGGCAATACAGGTAGCGAACTGCTAATACGCATGGAACCGGCAATAATGTCCATTGAAGAGGTGGTGGTAAATACTGGCTATCAAACCATCCCAAAGGAAAGGGCTACCGGATCATTTGCTACTATTGATAACAGGTTATTTAATGAACAAACCGGTTCCAATGTTTTGAACAGGCTGGAAGCGATTTCGAGCGGGTTGTATGTTGACCGGAAAGCTGGTAATAACAGGGGCGGCAATATTACCATCCGGGGGCTAAGCACCATACAGGGACCAAAGGCACCGCTGGTAGTAGTAGATAATTTCCCCTACGATGGCGATATCAATAATATTAATCCGAATGACGTAGAAAGCATTACCCTGTTAAAGGATGCCGCAGCGGCTTCTATATGGGGAACGAGGGCGGGGAACGGCGTAATTGTAATCACCACCAAAAAGGGGAAGTTTAACCAAGCTATAAGGGTACAGGTGAATGCAAATGTGACCATTGGTGAAAAGCCTGACCTGTTTTATCTAAAAGAGATTTCACCTACAGATTTTGTAGAAGTGGAAAAGCTACTTTTCAGCAAGGGATATTTTAACAGTACCATTTCATCATCCCGGCGGTTGCCGTTATCGCCTGTGGCAGAGTTGCTGGCTAAAAAAGCTAACGGCAGCATTTCAGCCGCGGAAGCAGATAGCCGCATAGAGGCATTGAAGGAGCATGATATGCGGGATGATTTTAGCAGGTACGTATATACGCCCATGATCAACCAGCAATACAATGTCAATATGCAGGGTGGCGATCAACATATTGCCTGGTCGTTTAGCGGTGGAGTGGATAAAAACAAGAGTGAACTGGCAGATATTTATAACCGGGTCAACCTGCGGAACAATACTGTTTTCCGGATTACAAATAAACTGGAAATTACTACCGCCATTGGTTATACGCAGAGTCGGAATAAGGTGGGGAAACCGGGGTATGGACAGTTAAATACGTCTAACGGTGCGTTACCGATTTATACCCAACTGGCGGATATGAATGGCAATGCACTGTCAGTGATCAAAGATTTTCGGCAAGCGTACCTGGATACCTTGGGTGGAGGCAAACTCCAGAACTGGAGTTTTTATCCTTTGCAGGATTATCAGTTTGTTGATAACCGCACAGACCTGCAGGATATAACTGGTAATCTCGGGATTAACTATACCATCAGCCGAGGACTTAGTGTGCATGTAAAATACCAGTATGAAAACCAGCAAACGAAGCACAGGATATTTTATAAAGAACAGAGCTATTTTACCCGTAACCTGGTGAACGCCTATTCACAGGTAAACAGCCAGGGAAAGCTGCAATACAATATACCAATAGGTGGTATTATCGATACCGATGACGGAGTGCTGGAAGCACATAACCTGCGGGGTGAAATGAACTATCGCCGGGAATGGAATAACAGCGGCTTAAGCATACTTGCCGGAAGTGAAATAAGAAACAGTCATTCGAGCAGCAATAGTAGCAGAGCATACGGCTACAATAATGATGTGCTTACCAATGTACCGGTTGACTATGTTACACCGTTTCCGCATTTCATAAACGGCAACGGTAACAGGATACCAACCAACAATGATTTCTCGGACAGGCTTTATCGTTATGTATCCGGCTTTGCCAACGCAGCTTATACTTTACACCAAAAGTATACGGCTTCGATCAGCGGGCGGAGGGATGGCTCGAATTTGTTTGGAGTAAATTATAACGAAAAAACTGTCCCGCTATGGAGTGCGGGTGCCAGTTGGGATATTTCGAGGGAGAGATTTTATCATTCCAAACTAATCAATTACCTGCGCATGCGGGCCACCTGCGGCGTGAGTGGCAACGCGGACCCTACCCGATCGGCGGTAACAACGATGATTTATGGAGGGGCTAATAGCTATACGCAAACGGCTTATGGACGGATAGTACAATATGCCAATCCTGAACTGAGGTGGGAAAGGGTGCGCCTGTTGAACCTGGGTATTGACTTCAGGAGTAGCAATAACCGGCTTAGCGGCTCGGTGGAATACTTTCGAAAAAAAGGGATTGATCTTTTTGGCACTGCCCCTGTTGACTACACGGGTTCCGGTGAGGCAACGATGCGTAAGAATACGGCCACGATTAAAGGGTTTGGATGGGATATTTCGCTTAACAGCGTCAATGTTCAAAAGGCGGTACAGTGGACCACCAACCTAAACCTGAGTATTAATAAGGAAGTTGTACTGGATTATTATTTACCCTCTCCACAAATTGTAAACTTTACCAGTGGTGGTGCCAATATATCTGCAATCAGCGGGAGGCCAGTATATGCCTTGTATGGATACCGGTGGGAAGGTTTGGATCCCGCTACCGGCGAACCACAGGGTTATTTTGACGGGCATGTGAGTAAGGCTTATAGTTCCATCATGGGAAGTACCGACTTTAACGACCTTGTTTTTAAAGGCAGCGCCTTACCGGTGGTATCGGGTAATATGGGCAATACGATTAGCTGGAAGCAGGTTTCCCTTACGGTCCGCTTCCTGTACAAATTTGGTTATTGGTTTAAACGACCGTCGATCAACTATAGTAATTTGTTTGCGAGCCGACAAGGGCATAGTGATTTTGCCTTGCGTTGGATGCAGCCTGGTGACGAAACTAATACAGATGTGCCTTCACTGATTTATCCAAGAAATACCAGCCGGGATAATTTTTATAATGGTGCGGAAGTGTTATTGGAAAAGGCAGATCATGTCCGGGTGCAGTATATCAACCTTGCATACGAATTGCAAAGAACTGCTAACGGGCGACTGCCTTTTTCTTCAATCCAGGTTTACCTGAATTTAAATAATGTTGGCATAGTCTGGAGAGCAAACAATAAGGTGATTGACCCTGATTATTATGATGGTCTGCAGGTTGCCAGAAATTTGGGAATTGGGATAAGGGCTAATTTTTAGCCCGTATCCCAATTCATGCTTGCTATTATCTTGAAGAATTGTTAATATTTTAAAAAATAAGAAATGACAAACAACATACATAAATGCCTGGTGATAATTGTGCTGGCTATTGTGATGGCCGGAGTTGGTGGCTGTAAAAAATATCTTGATGCAAAACCCGACAAAAAACTGGCTGTGCCCGGCACGCTGCAAGACCTGCAGGCACTGATTGATTTCTCACCTGTTTCACTATATGATCCGGGAAGTGATGAAGTGAGTGCGGATAATTATTACCTTAATACTGCCAGCTACCAGGCGTTGCCGTTAGACGGAGACCGACGAATGTACACCTGGGAAAAGGATGATATTTTTCAGACTTATCCCAATGACTGGTCGGAAATATATAAAAGGATTTATTACATGAATACCGTTTTGGAATCGTTGTCAACCATTGAGCGCACTGCTCTTAATGCAATAGCATACGATTATATAAAAGGGCAGGCTTTACTATTAAGAGGCAAGTCATTTTTATCACTGTCTATTATTTTTTCGAAAGTGTATGATGAGCAAACGGCCGCTACCGACCCAGGTGTTCCGCTTAAAGTAAATGCTGATTTTACAGCGACCTCGGTAAGAGCCAGTCTGAAGGAAACCTTTGATTTGTTATTAAGCGACCTGCGGACATCGGTGCCATTATTGCCTGTAAAGCCTGTTCACGTTAGCCGATGTTCAAGGCCCGGAGCCTATGGATACCTTTCAAGGGCATACCTGTATATGCGAAAGTATGTGGAAGCGGGAAAATATGCGGATAGCTGCCTGCAGTTGCAAAATACTTTAATGGATTATAATCAACTGAATGCGGCGGCAGCATACCCTGTTCCTTTATTTAATTCAGAAGAAATCATGTTTAGTTCTGCCGCACCGGTACAATTAATACCTTCAGAAGCAATTATTGATTCAGTACTGTATGCTTCTTTTGAAGATAATGATTTGCGTAAGCAAATATTTTTCGAAAACAATGGCAATGGAACATACATATTTAAAGGTAGTTATGACAATAGCTGGGGCGACCAATTTACCGGCATTGCCGCAGATGAGGTTTACCTGACAAGGGCTGAGTGTTATGCAAGAAACGGCGACATACAAATGGCCATGAATGACCTCAATACACTCATGATTAAAAGGTGGAAGGCTGGTTTATTTGTTCCCTTAACAGCAGGGAATATGGCGGATGCGCTTGCCCTGGTACTGACTGAAAGAAGAAAAGAACTGATGCTGAGGGGAACCAGGTTTATGGACATCAAACGGCTGAACAAAGAAGGCGCCGGTATTTCTTTGAAAAGAATAGTAGATGGGAAAACGTACCTGTTGCCACCAAATGATTTAAGGTATGCATTGCCCATACCCGAGATAGTAATTAGTATATCGGGGATGCAGCAGAATGCGAGATGAACCCCTGTTATAATAAGAACGGCTGTCCGTACAGGGCAGCCGTTTCTTTTTTGAACCTACGATATCATCAGTTCTTTTTTTGCACTGCCGATGCAGTGACCTGAGCAGCTGTTGTGTAAGTATCCAGTTGAGCATCTAACTCGGACAGGTTACCATCGAAATCAATGGCACAGGGTTTTGAACCATTGGTGCCACAACCAGGGTCCTCTGCTGTCCAGTTTGCAATATTTTGCATATCAACCAGAAGGGCTGAACTGGATGTGTAGTGATAACGAGTCGGAACTTTAGCAGATTCTTTTGCAGGCACATTGAATGCAAATGCTGCGGATACTGCAATTAACAAGGCCAGGATGGCCAAGGGGAACTTGATTTTTTTCATGATGATTTTTTTAATGTTGAATAATATGTAAATGCATGCAGTTGACGGATTTTTTAAACTGCATTAATTAATAATTGTGCTTACTCTATTGAAGGTTTTCGGCTTACTCCCTTTTTTTACGCGTAGATAATGTTGAATAGATTAATCTTAAGGCAAAGCTCTGATGTAAAAGCTATTCTGGGAGACGCATTGAGTATTGAAAGGGGTTTTAAATTGAATAGTTTATTGGTTAATAGAATAGCTACTTTTTTATTTGGCCCGGAGTACAACCAAATCTTAATTTGAATGCTGTTATAAAATTGTTCGGGTGCTTAAAGCCTACGGCTTTTGAAATTTGCTTTATTGGTTTGGTAGTTTCTTTTAACAAGTGCATTGCTTGTTGCATGCGTTGTTCTATTAGGTAAGCATACAGTGTAATGCCATAAACGAATTTGAAACCAGCTTTGAGTTTTGTCTTTCCGATACCCACTTTTCTTGCAATTGCATCGATAGGATAATGTACACTGGTATCTTTTTCGATTATATTTTTTGCTTCAGTCAAACACTCCATATCATAACTTGTGAGTTGCATATTACGGTTTAGATTTCCCCAGATTTATAGTGTAGCCTGATGGCCACTAAACCGAATACAATCAGACAACCATTAAATACCAGGTGTTGATGCCAGCTTAGTTGTTGTATGAATCCCCCGCAGGAGCAGGGCAAGGTTTTGCCGCTTAATAAAATTGCAGCTATATAAGCGGTAAATAAAATCATCAGGAGGACAAATGCATAGTAGCCGGCCAGGCGGGTGGATTTAAATAACAAGCTTAGGACGATCGTCAATTCGGTTAGGGGTATCAGCCAAATAATCCACCGGGCATAATCTTCAATGAATGGGGATTTTAACACCTGCTTGTAAAATGTTTCCTGTGATATTAATTTACTTAAGCCGGCGTAAGTAAAAATCATGATCATGCATGCTGTGATGATGTCAATAAAATGCTTGTATATATTTTGGGAGTTGCTGCACATATTCACAATCTGTATTTTCTTAAATACAAAAGTTGGGAATTATGGAAATATTGTCAACGGGAGTAGTACGGGAAAATGAGCGTAGTTTTACTGGAATTTAGTAAAGGATGGTTTAATTTGGTGTGTTTTTTTAATAGATTTTATAAGACTTCATAAAACTTGTCAGATATTAACCGGATACTGATTTATCATCTTTGACTATTTGCAGTTTAGTATTGAATTTATCTCGTAGTATGCTCATATCCTTGCTTACTTTTTTGTCAAGTATTTTGGCGTAGTGCTGTGTTGTTCGGATACTTTTATGACCCAGCATTTGGCTTACTGACTCTATAGGCACGTCGTTGGATAGTGTGACGGTAGTAGCAAAAGTATGTCTGGCTATGTGGAAAGTCAAATCCTTTTTGATTTCACAGATATCGGCAATCTCCTTTAAATAGGCGTTCATTTTTTGATTGCTTTGTAATGGTAACAAAACGGATTTATTAACGACTTTGGGATGGTTTTTATATTTTTCTATAATGGCCATTGCCTGGGGTAATAGCGGGATGTGTGATGGTGTATCTGTTTTTTTTCGATGCGTATGTATCCAATAAAGTCCATCTATTCCCATCACCATATTATCCTTCGTCAGATTTTTTGCATCAATATATGCAAGACCAGTATAACAGCTAAAAACAAACAAATCCTTCACCAACTGAATTCTTGTAATTGGAAATCTCTTGTTACACAAAGCTTGTAACTCTTCTTCTGAGAGGAAATCCCTATCTACTTCCTTAACTTTTTGCTTGAATTTGATAAATGGATCTTTATCCAGCCAGTCGTTGGAAAGGCATAGCAAAATTATTTTTTTTAGATTTTTAATGTACTTAACAGCACTGTTATTTCCGCAGTTCCTTACCGTACGGAGAAAAAAATTAAAATCAGTTACAAACTCATGGTTTAGCATTTTGATATCGATATCATTTACACCATATTTGGTTTGCAGAAATTCCACTACGTGATTTAATGTAACCTTATATCTGTCTAATGTACCTGCTGCATATTCCTTTCCCACCAATTTTTCCATCTCTTTATTGTGCTGTTCAAATATTGGAACAAGCGTTCTTGCTATATCCATTTTGCCACTAAGTTTATCCTTTATCGTTTGTGCTTTAATCTTTATCCCATTCCTTAAAAGGCTATCCTGACATTCATATATTTTTGAAATCATTCCATCAAGAAAGGCATTGAGTTGCCTTGGTTTATCTGTGGTACCGATCATCCTACCAGCTTTTTTAAGCCATTTGCCGGGTTCGCAATCCCTCTTTGTTGAGATTTCGGCCCTTTTACTATCAATGGTTATCCTGATGTAAATCGGGTATAGGCTTGCAGTCTTGTCTACCGGCTGCTTTAAATAAACCAAAATATTCATCAAATTATTCATGATCGAGAGTTGATATTTTAGTACAAAATCGCAGTATAAATATAATTCATATTTCTGACTAAAACAAGCTAAAACTCAATGAAATCAATGATTTTTGCGTAAATCGAGAGTTGAAAATTAACTAAAATTTACTCTCGATTTACGCTCTTTAAATTTGTCAAATGCTGAATAATTTGGTTAGATGGGCAAAAACAAAAATGCTATAATCATTTGGATTATAGCGTTTTACGTTATTTTAATGATTTGGGAGCGGAGACTAAGGGATTCGAACCCTTGATAGAGTTTCCCCTATACACACTTTCCAGGCGTGCTCCTTCAACCACTCGGACAAGTCTCCAATTTTCAGGACGGCAAAAGTACACTTTCAATCTTTATGTGCCGAATATTTTTTCTGCATTTTTAGTGGTAGCCATTGCTACCTCTTGTTCAGCGCAATTTTTTACTTCAGCAATTTTTTTAATTACATATTGTAAATAACTGCTTTCATTTCTTTTCCCCCTGAAAGGAACCGGGGTTAGATAGGGCGCATCTGTTTCCAATACCAGATACTCAAGATCAATCTTAGATAATACTTCTGCTAAACCTGCGTTTTTATAAGTAACCACTCCTCCTATTCCCAGTAAAAACCCCGCATTAATTATTTCTTTTGCACTTTCATAGCTTCCACTAAAACAATGAAAAATTCCCTTTAGTCCCCTGGAAGCAAATTCCTTTACAATGTTGACGGTATCCTGCATCGCATTCCTGGTATGAATCACTATTGGCAACTTGAATTCTAAGGCCCATTCGGCCTGTATTCTAAAAGCTTCCTGTTGTTCATTTGCAAAGGTCTTATCCCAGTAGTAATCGAGGCCTATTTCACCCACAGCGGCAAAAGATCTTTGTTCCAACCAATGCCTTACAGTTTCAAGCTCCGCTTTATAATTTTCTTTTACAGAACAAGGATGCAGCCCCATCATAGAAATGCATTTACCCGGAAATTTCATTTCCAAATCGAGCATTGCGTCATGTGTTGTGCTATCAATTGCAGGCAAATAAAATTTATTTACTCCTGTTGCCTGCGCCCTTTCCATAATTGCATCTATGTCATTTTTAAATTCTTCCGAATAAAGATGACAATGAGTATCTATTAAATCCATCATTAAAAATTGAGTTATCCCGCTGCAATTTGTGCAAATTAAACCGTCAATTTAGCGATAATAGTCTAAAAAACATGATTGGCAAAATGTGAATGTGCAGGTAGAAAAGCCCTACCAAAATATGATTTAAAAAATATGTTAAAAAAAATATTGCTATTTCAAAAACAACTTTGTACCTTTCGGTCAGTTTTCATAGGGTACGGATTAAAAACGGGCCAGGGTTTCTACCCAGGCCCATTCTTTTTTAAGCAATCCCTCATAATCTTATTTGGTTAGCACACTCATTTACAGGCGTAGTTTTTCAAACCTGTAGCCCTTTTCAGCAAAAATTTTCAGCACTTCAGGTAATGCATATTTCATATTAGGAGCCGCCTTGTCACTATCGTGAAATACAACGATTGAACCGGATCCGGTATTTTTCAGTACATTTTTCAAACATTTTTCAGGAGAAAATTTAGCATCAAAATCACCACTTAAAACTGTCCACATAATAGGTGTAAGCTGATACTTTCTATTGGCAAGCGCCCTTATTTGAAATTTTGTGATCTTTCCATAAGGTGGCCTGAATAACCTTGAATCAATCAATTTTTTTGCAGCCTCAATATTTGCGAGGTAAACACTGTCTTTTGTTTTCCAGCCATTCAAATGATTAAACGTATGATTACCTACTGCATGCCCTTCAGTTATTATCCTTTTATATATTTCAGGAAACTCCATCACATTTTTACCGATACAAAAAAAGGTTGCTTTGGCATTGTTAACTTTCAATTGATCCAATACAAAATCTGTTACTTCCGGTGTAGGACCGTCATCAAACGTTAAATAAATGATTTGCTCGTTGCGGGGCATCTCCCAAACGCAGTTTTTATACAATTTCCTAAGCCAGTGTGGCGTTTTGATAAAATAAAACATGCGCAAATTTATTTTTTAATAATCATTAAACCAGTTTTATAAATCCAAGTCATAAGCCCACAAAACGCTAAAAAAACTTAAAAATTATGAACCACAAAAACCTCTTAATAGCAATGGTAATATCTATCTTGGCTATTGGATTTTCATCTTGTAAAAAAACTGACAGCAATGCTACGGCCAAAACAGAAGTTGAAACAACTTTTGAACTTAGTACTGACCAGGCAATTTCTGACAATTTAACTGAGGACGCTAGCGACGTATTTTTCGAAGCAGCTAGCCAAAACGATCTTACCGGCCAACGACCTGTCAGCCCTACGGAATCATTGGGAATATTAAGTTGCGCAACAGTTACGGTAACTCCTTTATCAGGCTTTCCCAAAACAATTATAATTGATTTTGCTGGCGGATGTACTTCTCAAAACGGAATCACCCGTAAAGGTAAAATCACTGTTGTACTGTCTGATTCTGTGAGAAGGTCGGGATCCACCGCAGTACTTACTTTTGATGGTTATTATGTAAACGGCTATAAAAAAGAGGGTACCATCACCTGGACAAATACCAGTACTGCATCGGTAAAAGGATGGCAAAGAAAAGTAGAAAACGGTAAAATAACTACCCCGACGGGTGTTTTCTGGTACCACAGTGGTGTAAGAAATGTGGTACAAGTTGAAGGCTACAGCACACCCAGGAACTTATTAGATGACGTATTTTCAATTACGGGCAATCACACCGTAACCAACGCAAACGGAGTTACAAGAACATCCGAAATAATTGAGCCATTGCAAAAGAAAACCATTTGTGAAAACATTACAAAAGGAAGTATCAAAATGCAAGGCCCCAATCATGCTGCTGTAATTGATTTTGGAGATGGTAGTTGCGACAAAATTGCCACCATTTCAATTGACGGTGGTACGCCAAGAACAATTTTACTTAGATAACTAATAGTATATTTTCGATTTGTTATTTAAACGCCCAATCGGGCGTTTTTTTATTATAACATAAATTTTCTGTCAATCATTGCAATACCATCACGGGGTAATATTTTTTTTAGCTTTTTACGATGGGCTTATCTTTGCGAAATGTTTGATAAAGTAAGAGTTCGGTTTGCCCCCAGTCCTACAGGAGGCCTCCATTTAGGCGGTGTACGCACGGTATTATATAATTACCTGTTTGCTAAAAAATATGGTGGGGAGTTTATAGTTCGTATTGAAGATACAGACCAAACCAGGTTTGTTGCAGGTGCCGAAGAATATATTTTCGATTGCCTGAAATGGTGTGGATTAACGCCGGATGAAAGTGTTTTACAAGGTGGCTCTTATGGGCCGTATCGCCAGAGTGAGCGAAAAGCAATGTACCGGCAATATGCGGAAAAACTAATTATTGATGGTAACGCTTATTACGCCTTTGATACCCCCGCCGAATTGGAAGCTATGAGAGAGCGATTGAAGAAAGAAGGAAGTAATAGCCAGCAATACGACCATCATGTAAGATTGAGTATGAAAAATTCTTTGAGCCTTACCAGGGAAGAAACACAGTTACTAATCAGCAATGGCACTCCTTATGTTGTAAGAATTAAAGTAAGTCCGGGAGAGCTTATTCCTTTTAAAGATATGATCAGGGGAGACCTTGAATTTGATACCAATAATGTAGATGATAAGGTACTTTTAAAGGCAGATGGTATGCCAACCTATCATCTTGCTGTAGTGGTAGATGATCATTTAATGAAAATAAGCCACGCATTTCGTGGTGAAGAATGGTTGCCGAGCGCCCCCGTTCATGTATTGCTGTGGAAATACTTATTTGGTTTAGATGCAATGCCACAATGGGCCCATCTTCCGCTTATTTTGAAGCCTGATGGAAATGGTAAATTAAGTAAAAGAGATGGCGATCGTTTAGGCTTTCCGGTTTATGCAATGAATTGGGAAGATCCTGCAACCAAAGAAGTAACTACAGGTTTCAAAGAAATAGGCTTTTTGCCTGAAGCCTTCTTAAACTTACTTGCAGTGCTGGGATGGAACGACGGAACGGAGCAGGAAATATTTTCTATGGAAGAACTGATTGATAAATTCAGTATTGAAAAAGTGCATAAAGGTGGCGCAAAATTCGATTTTGAAAAAGCAAAATGGTTCAACCATGAATGGATCAAGAAACTGGACGTATCCAATTATGAAGCAAGGATAAAAAACATTTTTAAAGTAAAAGGCATTGCATCAATCGATGAAAATTATTTACATAAAGTAGTAATGATTATTAAGGAAAGGTGCACATTGCTACCTGATTTTTACACACAAGGCTTTTTCTTTTTTGAAGCTCCGGTTAGCCTGGATGAAGCAGCCGTAAAACCAAAATGGGATGCTGCCAAAAGTGAATTTTTTGATGCCATCATTGAAAAGTTTAAAACCGAAGAAAGCTGGAGCGAAATTGCAATTGAAAATTGTTTTAAGAAAGAAGCCACCAATAGAAATATTAAAGTGGGCGAATTACAAATGATTTTTCGTGTAATGCTGGTGGGCAGTAAAATGGGGCCAGCCGTATTCCTCATAGCCGAAACAATTGGAAAAGAAAATACCATAGCACGCATTCAGCATGCGTTGAATACTTTCAATTAACCTAAATCTTGTATTCCAAAATGCATCGCCGTTTTTAACGGAGATGCATTTTATTTTTAAGTACACTCTATTCAGCATTATGTATTTCATACATCAGTAATTGATTTAATCTACTGAATAGCTATACATTTACACTAACATCAAAATAGCTTTTCGATGACTACAAATATTAATCGTCCCATTCGTGTATTGGTTGCCAAAGTTGGTTTGGATGGGCATGACAGAGGTGCAAAAATTATTGCAACTGCTTTGAGAGATGCCGGTATGGAAGTAATATACACAGGGCTTAGGCAAACGCCTGAAATGGTGGTAAATGCCGCATTGCAGGAAGATGTGGATGCTATTGGAATCAGTATTTTGAGCGGCGCTCACAATACTATTTTTCCGAAAATCATTGATTTAATGAAACAAAAAAAAATGGATGATGTGTTGCTGACAGGTGGCGGAATTATTCCGGAAGATGATATGAAAGCATTGAATGCATTAGGTGTTGGCAAACTATTTCCTCCCGGTACTACCACTTCAGACATTGCGATTTATATAAAACAATGGGTTGGTGAACATAGGAATTTTTAATCCAGCCACTGCGGAAAATCCACAGTGATTTCATCATTTTAAAGTTTGCTTTACCACTCAAAACAAATAAAACCCCTTTGAAAATTTTGTTAGCATTAACCTGCAATGCTTTAATCTTACTTCACTATGGTTAAACATGCCTGCTTATATCAACAGGTAAGGTTTACAATTCATAGAAGATAATATACACTTCACTTTATCAAAGAAACAGTTTGCACATTTACTACTTCTATTTCGTTTAAAACCGACGCAACTTTGTGATACAAAAAACAAAAAAAATAAAACATCCTGAAAAAGTTAGCATTATTTATACTGACAATAGCCGTAGCGGCAACCGGCTTTTCACAAAAAAACCTGCTGGATATTGTGACAGTAAAAAAAATTAAAGTACATGAAAATATAACATCGTTAAAAGTTTATAACAATATAGAAGTTTTACTTAGAGATGACAAAAAATCAAACATTGAAATAGCCGGAGAAAAAAATGCTGTGGAAAACACAACGGTTAAATTGATTAACGGCAAACTAACCATTAGTCAAAGTGAAAACGCATTCAATGAAAATGTGATCGTGTATGTACCGGCAAAATACCTTGGATATGTTTATATTCAAGGTGCATCAAAAGTGACCAGTTGTGATACAATAAACAATGAAGCAATGAATGTGGTTATCAATGGCGAAGGTAAATCAAGCATCAAATCTAAGGGATTCGTTACTTCTAATACAATCGGTTATTTTCCCTTAGATTCTTTATTAAACTAACTACAATATTTTTTAGGCATGTTTGGTTTTGGATTTTAAGCTGGCTGATTGGCCAGCTTTTTTCGTACATCAAAATCATCACGTATTGAAAAAATGCTCAATAAAATTGCTGTTTATTGATGAAATAAAAAAGCTGCGCTTTCTAGTTATTTACATGAATTAATAATTATTGCCCCTACTTTTGTCATTGCCTAATCATTAATAAAATTATCAGATGTACACAACCTTAATTACAGAACTGAACGCAGGTATTTTCATTGTTACCATCAACCGGCCTGAAAAGTTAAACGCCCTGAACAAGGATGTTTTTACCGACCTGGATGCAGTAGTTGATGAAATCAATAGCCGGAAGGATATAAAGTCCGCCATCATAACAGGTAGTGGAACAAAAGCATTTGTTGCAGGTGCTGATATCACCGAATTTAACAGCCTTACTAGAGAAGAAGCTAAAGCATTGGCTCAGCGGGGCCAGGACATATTTCTAAAAATAGAGCGTAGCGGCAAAACAATTATTGCTGCGGTAAATGGATTTGCTTTAGGCGGTGGTTGCGAGTTAGCAATGGCTTGTCATTTTAGAATTGCGGGTGATAATGCAAAATTTGGCCAGCCCGAAGTAAACCTGGGTTTAATTCCCGGTTACGGAGGAACGCAACGCTTAACCCAATTGATTGGAAAAGGAAGAGCAATAGAATTATTGATCAGTGGAAATATGATTGATGCCAACACGGCGCTGCAATATGGGCTTGTAAATTATGTAGTTGCACCTGGTGAATTAATGAACAAAACAACCGCTGTATTGCAGGTTATCAATGGCAAAGCACCTTTGGCAATTGCAGCATGTATTGAAGCGGCAAATGCAGTTTATGACGAAACAAAAAATGGATTTGCAACGGAAGTGGATTTATTTGGACATTGCTTTTCAACAGAAGATATGAAGGAAGGAACGATGGCATTTCTTGAAAAAAGAAAACCCGATTTCAAGGGAAAATAAAAATTACAATCGAAATTTCCTGATTAACGGTACTGCCGGGAAATCTATGTTTTTAATAGGCCTACCTTTGTAGTACACAAAACTCTTTTAGCATGAATTATAGAATTGAAAAAGATACGATGGGTGAAGTAAGCGTACCGGCAGATGCTTATTTTGGTGCACAAACCCAACGCAGTATTGATAATTTTAAAATTGCACAGGACATTAATAAAATGCCCAAAGAAATTATCCGGGCATTTGCTTATTTGAAAAAAGCGGCCGCTTTAACCAACTTTGATGCAGGCGTACTTACAAAAGAAAAATGTGATTTGATCGGTAAAGCCTGCGATGAAATATTGGAAGGTAAACTGGATGCAGAATTCCCGTTGGTTGTTTGGCAAACAGGTAGCGGTACTCAAAGTAATATGAATGTAAATGAAGTGGTAGCCTATCGCGGTCACGTTATTAACGGAGGCAAATTGGACGACAAGGAAAAATTTTTACACCCCAATGATGATGTTAATAAATCTCAATCAAGTAACGATACTTTTCCTACGGCAATGCACATTGCTGCATATAAAATTTTAATGGAGATTACCATTCCGGGAATAGAAAAATTGCGTAACACGCTTGCTTCAAAAAGTAAAGAATTTATGAACGTTGTTAAGATTGGCCGTACCCATTTTATGGATGCAACACCCTTAACTGTCGGGCAGGAATTTAGCGGTTATGTTTCTCAATTGGACCACGGATTAAGAGCTATAAAAAATACCCTGGCGCATTTAAGTGAGCTGGCACTGGGGGGAACTGCGGTTGGAACGGGCATTAACACACCAGAAGGTTATTCAGAAAATGTTGCGAAACATATTGCTTCATTAACAGGTCTTCCATTTGTAACTGCCGAAAATAAATTTGAAGCATTGGCTGCACACGATGCAATTGTAGAATCGCATGGTGCATTAAAAACAATTGCAGTTAGTTTAATGAAAATTGCCAATGATGTACGCATGTTATCTTCGGGACCACGCTCAGGTATCGGCGAAATTTACATTCCCGACAATGAACCAGGATCTTCAATTATGCCAGGTAAAGTAAACCCAACACAATGCGAGGCGCTCACCATGATTGCCGCACAGGTAATGGGTAATGATGTAGCTATCAGTATTGGTGGAAGTATGGGACATTTTGAATTAAATGTTTTTAAACCTGTAATGATTTTTAACTTTCTACACAGTGCCCGCCTAATTGGTGATGGCTGTGTTTCTTTCAATGACAAATGCGCTATTGGCCTGGCTCCCATTGAAGCCAATATAAAAAAGCATGTTGATAGTAGCCTGATGCTCGTAACAGCGCTCAACCCAAAAATTGGCTATTACAAGGCGGCTGAAATTGCTCAGAAAGCACATAAAGAAGGGAGTACGCTTAAAGAAATGGCTGTAAAATTAGGATACCTCACCCCGGAAGAATTTGATGCCTGGGTGATACCTGCCAACATGGTTGGAAAATTAAATTAACTCATGGTAAATTAATTTTAATAAAAAAGAGGTACCCAGTTGGATACCTCTTTTTCATTAAGCAATAGCTCAATATTATTTTACGATAATTTTTTCTGTGGCCACGTTTATGTTATAAGCATTGAAAATTTTCATCACGTAAACCCCGGGCTGAAGTGAACTAACATTCACATCAAATTTATCTTTTGTGCTGTTATCCTTCAATACAATTCTGCCTGCGGCATCAAACAATTGATAATATAATGGCTTTGCAGTATTACGCTTACTTTCTACCGTTAGTATTTCGGAAACAGGGTTCGGATACATTTTGAAATTAATCCTGCGATCTGTTGGCGTTACCGGATCACTCACTATTGCAAGCGTTGAGCCCAGGTAAATGAATTCCAGAATTCTGCCGGCATCTGTAACACCTGCCGCACCTGCAGATGGCCCGGATGTGGTGCCTACACTATCTGTTAGTAAGTAAAATGTAAGGCCATCATTGCCAAGTGCAATATCTCTATACCTGTTTAAAGCTCCCGGAAATTTAAAATATTGCACAACAGAATCTACACCTGTTGCACCCGGAGTGAGTGCAGGTGCGGTTCCGGTATTATTTAATTTCAACCGAAATACCGAACTGGTTTTTAAGGTGGTTATTAATAAACAATTACTCCATCCGGGTATGCGATTTGAAAAAGGATAATAAATAACACTGCTGGGCGCTATGGTTGGGTATGCCAGCCAATTGCAATTTGTGCCGCCGGAAGGTGTGCCAGCATACAGATCAAATATAGGATCCGTAAGTTTGGGATCATTAAAAGTACTTTCCGTTAGGGGTGAGCTGGTTTGACTGGCAGAACATTCTCCACCATAAGATCCGCAACTTCCGCTTGCCGACCATTGGTAATACCTATACCAGTTATCATCTTTTTTACCGGCTACCCTTGGCCAGCCATAGTTATTTTTAACACCATCAATAATATTTATTTCATCGTTGGTAGCGGGGCCCTGTTCAGATTCATACAGCTTACCGCCAGGTAATACCTCCAATGGTGCGTTTAATTTCTTTTCAAATGTTAACCCTTGCGGATTGCGATGGCCAAATGTCCAGATATGTGTTTGCACTCCATTGATTACCGGATTATCTGCAGGTATGGAACCGTCCATATTCATCCGTAATATTTTACCGTTATAACGATGAATATCTTTAGCTGCCATCTGAGCTGCGGTTGGCGTGTATTGCGATTCAATTGAGTCGCAGGCATTGGCAAACTGATTGGCACCTTTGTCTCCCACGGTATAAACAATTTTATAATCCGGTGTACCGGCAGTTCCAAAATTACCAATTACCAATCTTCCTCCATTGTGATCATTGCTACCCCAAATACCCCGCAATAAAACAGTTTCCCCGGTTAAACTGGGCACTGACCTGTTATATTTATATGCTACAATTTTTATCCTGCGTAAGCCGGATGAATCATAACAATATGCCAGGTAAACTGAATCCTTGCCTGTGCCCATATTAAGTTCAGGATGTACGGCAATTCCAAACATGCCGTCCTGCGAAATGCCGGTTACTTTAATCACTTTTATCACCGTGGAACCACCAGACAATGGTGTAGTTGGTACTGCACTTACCACAAATTTTGTAGCGTTGATAATACTGGTAACTGTGGTATTTACCGGGAATGCTCCGACCCCTGCGGTTACTATCACAGTCATGCCTACCTGTAGATTTGTAGTAGAACCTACAGTTATGATGGTACCATAGCCTTTTATTACTGTAGCCCCACCTGATAAGGTTGTTGTGGGCGCTACAGACACGACAAATTTTGTAGCGCTTGTTATACTTGTAACGGTGGTGCCGGCTGCAAAATCACCGGTACCAGCAGTAACAGATAGTTTCATACCTACAACAAGATTGGTTGTGGAGCCAACAGTTATGGTGGTACCTGACGAAGTTGCTCCTGCTGCAGATGTGTACACATTTGAAGTTGCACCCGCTGCAGATGTATAGGATGTAGAAGAACTAACTGTAAATTTTACCAGGTTATGTATATCCAGCAATTCAGTGGTGCCACCATCTGCAGGGTTAACCCGCATTACATAACCCCGTCGCTCAGTCACCCATAAAGAATCATCCGGCCCCATGATCATCGCAAAAGGATTTCGTAATGGTGAAGCATTTATAACACGTTTTGAAGAAAATGTTTCACTGGCAACAGGTGTTTGCCATTGAGAAAATGAATGAATATTAAAAAGAGTTTGGCAAACAATAATTAAAAGGAAAGATTTTTTCATAAATATGGATTTAAGTAAGAAAAAAATATCCGGTTCCAATACTAAATTTTTGAATTTCATTTCACCAACTCAAAAACAATTGTACTTAACGATGAAGAGTTTAAAAAAGTATTTACATATAAAAAAAAGACCACATAATAAACTGATTATAATTTTCGTTATTGTTCTCAACAAATAATCCCATTAATAAAAACCAGGTTACAAGCGGCAATTAATCCATGCAAAAAATTTTAAACGTACCCAGTGTATGAAAAAGTTTATACCTTACTGTTATAATCTAATTTTTTCACTTTTTATATTGATAATCTCTTTCGCATCCTCCTATGGTCAGCGCAATCCTATTTTGGGAGCAGGTAATAGTTATGTAAATATTTCAAAAAGAAATACCGGAGGTGTTGTTCAAAGTGGGGATACCCTGGAAATAAGAACTACTTACTTTTTTAACTCAACCTATAACGCTGCAAACAGCAACTATCTGTACAAGGTGAGGTATTACGACAGTGTACCATTAAAAACAACGATGCTTACCACTTCGACAGATTCTTTGCGGTTAATTACAAATGAAGGTGTTACATTCAGAAAGTACACCCTTGCTGCTTCAGATGATCCGGGAACCTAC
The DNA here is from genome assembly GCA_046590675.1 of Ferruginibacter sp. Taxonomy (GTDB): domain Bacteria; phylum Bacteroidota; class Bacteroidia; order Chitinophagales; family Chitinophagaceae; genus Ferruginibacter. The sequence goes on from JBKJUP010000099.1 coordinate 51,972, forward strand.
AAAGTAGCTCCCGGAGCAGGAAAGTACCAGATAAGAATAAATATAGGGCAACACAATTTAGCCCCTCCTGGTATTCCTACCTCACCAAATGAAGGCACTTTAACTGACATTACCGGTGCAGGAGATGCAAGGATTGGGTCAGGAACTGCCAGGTATAAACCACAGCTTTTTAGTGGCTTACTGATAACAACTGCTTTTCGTGTAAGGGTTACAGGTATAGCGGGCGACACCGTCGTTTTAGCAGCAGGAAAACTTATTTATCGCAAAACAAGTGGTGGAACCGATACTATCATTAATGCCACACCTTACAAAATATTAATCAGTTCCAATAATGCTACTGGCTTGTGTGGAAATGCACTGGGGCCTAACCTGGCATTTGAGTATGGAGGAACATTTGATTCAGGAACTGTTCAAAACAGGCTGGCTGGCCCGGCATTTATTATTCCAAACTACGATTATAAAATACTAACCAGGGCTGCGCCAATAGGTGATGGTAACTATGGTTTTGTAAACAACCTTAGCCCAACCCAGGCAATAAATTTTTATGCCCGAAGGCAGCCTAATTGTAATATACCTGCGGGTGCAATTCCTGCGGCAGACAGTTGTGTTCATAGAATGTTCGGCGGCCATTGGGATATCATAGGCGACCATACCGGAACGAATAATGCCGCCGGAAACCCAGCGACGGTATCGGGTAGTAAGGGAGGATATATGCTGGTAGTAAATTCGGATGTTGTTACAAGCGAAGCCTACCGACAATCGGTAACCGGACTTTGCCCTGATACCTACTATGAATTTTCTGCCTGGCTGAGAAATATTTGTAAAACATGTGGAATAGATTCTAACAGTACATCTATATTCAACCCCGGCGCATTACCGAATCTTGCCTTTTCAATCAACGACCTCGACATATATTCCACCGGTCAATTGGATACTGTTGGCTGGCAGAAAAAAGGATTTGTTTTTAAAACAGCGCCCGGCCAAACCTCTGCAACATTTTCAATAAGGAATAATGCTCCCGGTGGTGGCGGAAATGACTGGGCTATGGATGATGTTGCCCTGGGCACGTGCGGTCCATCTATGTCAATGAATTTTAAGCCTGTTTTTCTAGGTTGTAGTAATGGTGCCGTAGCCGATCTTTCGGATACAGTCCGATATTCTTACAATCCAAACTACTCCTGGTATCAATGGGAACGAAGTACAGATAATGGCGTAACCTGGGGCCCTCCACCCGTTCCAACTTCGGGCAGTGTTTCCCCGGTATTGGTGAATGGATATTATCAGTTTGTTACCAACTATCCTCAATTTGTAGCCCATGGAGCAGATAGCGGAAATCTGTACCGGGTTGTAGTTGCAACTCAAAATTCAAATTTAAGTAGTTCCAGTTGTTCGTTCACTGATGGCAACGCTATCTTCCTAAAAATAATTACCTGCCCCCCGGTAGTGGAAGCATCGTTGATATCATTCACCGGCAGTTTACAAAGGGATCATAAAAGCATTTTAAACTGGCTGGTTTCATCTGAAACAAATATTACCAGGTACGAAGTTGAAAAAAGCAGCGATGGTATAAATTTTAGAATAGCAGGTGAAAAAAAAACATCGAATCCTTCGGCACTTTCCGAATATATTTTCAACGATCCGGAAATTGTAAGTGGCAATACCTATTTCAGAATAAAAATTTACAACTCCAACGGATTATACAAATACAGCAAAGTAATTATGCTAAGCCATGGTTTTAATTTTGAAGTAAATTCATTACTAAATCCATTTTCATCAACTATTTCAGCGGATATTATTTTACCTAACAACGGCGTTTTGAAAATGAACCTTTTTGATAGTTACGGAAAATTAGTTGGCAGAGAAAATAAAAAACTTACAAAGGGATTAACTAAAGTTGCTTACTACGGATTGAGTAACCTTAGCAAGGGCATGTATTTTGTTTCCTTTGAATTTAATAACGCTATTGTTCAAAAGAAATTAACTAAGACAAATTAATACAGCTTACTGAAATATGGCTGAGGCGTCGATTGACAAAAATTTAAAACCCAGGTTTGAAAAAGGAATTGAAGTGCTTAACTGATTATTGAACCTGTACATCGTCATTAACAATAGCGCCGGTTTCAATAGTTTGATGATTCTCAATTGCCTGGTTATGCCTGAAGAATTTTTTCTGGAAAACCAATATTGAAATTACACCGGCAGAAATAGACGCATCGGCCAGGTTAAAAATGGGCCGGAAAAATTCAAAATCATCACCTCCCCAAAATGGTACCCATTGCGGAAAATGAGCATCACTAATGATCGGGAAATATAACATATCCACCACTTTACCATGTAGAAAACCAGCATAACCATGCTCAGGAAAAATTTTGGCTACTATGCTACTACCCGGGATACTGTCTTCAAATATCAACCCGTAAAACATACTGTCAATTAAATTACCCAATGCACCCGCAAAAATTAATGAAGCACAAATGATAAAACCCCTGTGGTATTTTTTTTGAATAATACTACGCAGGTACCAAACGCCAAATATTACAGCAACCAACCTGAATAAAGTAAGTATCATTTTACCCGACTCACCACCAAATTTCCAGCCGTAGGCCATTCCTTCATTTTCAACAAAATGCAGTCTAAACCATGTGCCGAGGATATTATGGTGTTCGTTGATGTAAAAGTTTGTCTTAATGTAAAACTTTAAAGCCTGGTCGGCCAGTACAATCAACAAGATAATGAGTATAACGTTTCTTCCTTTCATAATAATTTGCAAAGATAATAGATAAAGAGTTTATGGTTTTGGGTTTAATGAGTTTAGCAATTTCTTACAAAAACCTGTAGCCCGTAAATTCAATTTTTCTTTAAATGTATTTGTTGGGTTTTCAATTTATTTAAACTTCAAATACCCCATAACCGAATATATTGTTTAATTCAAATTATTCCTCATAGTAAACCCTTTTTACCCTTTGAGATATACTGGTTAATATTTCATAAGCAATGGTTTGAGCCCAGTTGGCCAATTTGTTTACTGGCAAGGCCTCGCCAAAAACGATTACTTCATCGCCCTCTTTAACTTCATTTCCTGTAGTATCCAGCATGGTCATATCCATGCATACATTGCCAATTACCGGCACCTGCTTTCCATTCACCAACATTTTACCAGCCCCATTACTTAGTATCCGGGGATAACCATCTGCATATCCTATACGCACAGTTGCTATTTGTGAATCAACAGTAGTAATACCTTTTCTGCTATACCCTACACTTTCACCTGCCTTAATATTTTTTACCTGCGAAATGGTAGTTTTTAAAGTACTCACATTCTTCAATTTTTCCTGCATTTCTGCATTGTTGTCAACGCCATACAAACCAATTCCAAGCCGCACCATATCTAATTGCAAATGTGGATGCCGGTGTATGGAAGAAGTATTGGAGATATGTTTTATAAAATTGTATTGCAAACAAGCTTGCAATATCTCACATCCCTCCAGGAAAGTTTTAGCCTGCAACGCAGTAAACTCATCATGGCCCGCTGCATCACTTGCTGCGAGGTGCGAAAAAACTGATTGAACTTTAAAGGTGGTAGTTGATACCAGTAATTTACACAATGCCGGTATATCATGGCTTTCAAAACCCAGCCGGTGCATGCCTGTATCCAGCTTAATATGTACCGGGTAAATATTGATACCCGACTGTTGCAGATATTGTTGAAATAAAGATAAAATTTCAAAAGAATACATTTCAGGCTCAAGGTTGTATTGCACCATCACATCAAATGTAGCTTCCTCAGGATTTAATACCAGTATTGGCAGCGTAATGCCGGCTCTTCTTAATTCAACTCCTTCATCTGCATAAGCCACTGCCAGGTAATCTACTTTGTGAAACTGCAACAAATTAGCTATTTCAAATCCACCACTTCCATAACTAAACGCTTTTACCATTGCCATTAACTTAACCCCGGGCTTTAGCAATTGCTGGTATTGCTTAAGATTGTAAGTAATGGCATTCAGGTTAATTTCCAATACAGTCTGGTGAACTTTTTCTTCCAGTAAATGACTGATCTGCTCAAACTCAAAAACACGGGCGCCTTTTAATAAAATGGTTTCATTGGAGAAATGAAGTGAATGAAACTGCATCCGGAATTCTGCTGTCGATGCAAAGAAATATGTTTGCGCAATTTGTTTGAAGACATCTTTTTGTTTGGAAATTTCGGGACCAATTCCAATGAACCTGTTGATATTTTTTTGTTGCAGAATAGCCGCTACTTCCTCATATAAATCTCTGCTGTTTTTGCCCGATTGTAAAATATCACTCAGTATTAATGTTCGGTTAGGGTGCTGTTGTTGTTGCACTAAAAAATCCAACGCAATGGTTAGCGAATTAATATCGGCACTATAACTATCGTTTATAAGTGAGCAGTTGTTGATGCCATGTTTTAATTCAAGGCGCATTTCCACGGCCCGCAACTGTAGCATTCTTTCGGCAATAATTGCAGCAGGTAAATTTAAATTTAGTAATACTGACCAACAGGAAATAGCGTTTTGAACAGATGCATCATCGGAAAATGGAATAGTTATTTCAACCTGCTCATCTACTTTAGCTATGCTCTGAACATTACCCTTGATGATGCTGCTACCCTTTAAAGTTTCTATCGAGATTATCTGTAGTGCAGCCGTTTCTTTTTTACCCCATGAAAATAATTTAAACTGCTCATTGCCACTTTGTACATTGTTTGCAAAAGTATGCACACCGGTATTTACATCCGGATTGTCGGCACTGTAAATAAGCAGGTTGCTATGCACAAATAATCGCAGTTTTTCATTCACCTTCTGACGAACACTTAAAAAGCCTTCGCTGTGTGCTGATCCAATATTTGTAAAAACACCGATGGTTGGCTTAATGATTTTTTCCAGTTGCATCATTTCATCGGCCTGCGAAATACCGGCTTCAAAAATAGCAAGCGTATGCTCAGCTTTCATCTGCCAAACACTTAAAGGAACACCTATTTGTGAGTTATAACTTTTGGGGCTTCTTACAATATTATAGTCCTGGTGCAACAACTGGTATAACCATTCTTTTACAATTGTTTTGCCGTTGCTACCCGTGATGCCGATTACAGGAATATCAAACTGGCTGCGGTGATAGGCAGTCAATAACTGTAGTGCCTGCAACACATTTCTCACAAGTAAAAATGAAGCATCTTTGTATTCTTCTATTTCAGTTGCGGAAAAATCATCATCTACAATAAACGACCTCACACCTTTTTTATACAATTCGCCGATGTATAAACTACCATTTCGCCTGGGGCCATTTAATGCAAAAAACAACGTTGAGAACGGAAATAAAAGTTTGCGGCTGTCGAGTAAAAGATGTTCAATTTTTCCATCCTCATTTTCATTTAATAAAAATTTGGCGCTAACGATCTTTTCTATCTGTGCAATTGAATAACTCAAATTGGTTATTTAAAGTTGATTGTAAATTAAATGAGATGAATAATTTTTATACCATTTATATTACATCCCATTAAAAAAGAAAAATTACCTGGCCGCATACTTATTCGGGATCCTCTGTATCACCACTATAAATTGAATACACAATTGATCCTCCGATGCAAAACAAAATTACAGCCAACGATAATAATACCTGCATATTTTTATGCATTACCATGTTAAGCCAATGTTCGGTAAGCATTTTTAATCCTACAAAAATTAACACAATTGCAATACCCTGTTGCATGTGAGCAAACTTTTTTACTGCACCACGTAGCAAAAAGAAAAGGCTTCTTAATCCTAAAACAGCAAAAATATTAGAAGTATAAATAACCATTGTGTCCCTCGAAATCCCCATTACTGCAGGGATGGAATCCAGCGCAAATACCAGGTCAATACCCGCCAGCAAAACCACCACAACAAATAAAGTAGTGTATTTTCTTTTGCCATCTTCTTTGATGATGTATTTGCCGTTGCCATCATGTAATACAATAGGAAAATACTTCTTCATGTACTTATAAATTTTGCTTTCCTGTGGATCGAACTGCTCGTCTTCATTTGCAGTAAACATTTTGTAACCGGTATATAACAGAAAGGCACCAAACAAATAAAGTATCCAGCTAAAATTATTGACCAATGCAACTCCAACTGTAATAAATATTACCCTAAACAAAATGGCCATCATTATACCTATCAGTAATGCACGGCCATAATAAATTTCTTTTACACCAAAAGCTGAAAATATCAGGATGAATACAAAGATGTTGTCAATGCTCAGGCTCCATTCCATAAAATAAGCACTCAGGTATTGCAACGCAACAACGTCTCCTTTTTCTATCCACATAAATACGAAAAAACCAAGTGCAAGAATAACCCAAAAGAAGGTTTGTTTGAGTGCAGTTTTTATACTTACAACCTTATTTTTTTTACTCAATAATCCAAGATCAAATACCAATGCAAGTATTATTACAATCCCAAATACGAGGTACATTATTTCTGTTTTATTCATCATCGGGAATTACAAACCAGGCGAATGCCTAAGTCAAAAATTTACAAATTGATTTTAGTATATCTTCTTTTTCGTCTCCACTGGTTTACGATTCCAAATAAACATACCAGTGCAATTGGGGCGGCAATATTTAGTATCTGCCACAAAGATCGCTGGCTATTTACCTTTTGAACATCCAGTAACCTAAGCGAATAGTCTTTTGCTTTGGCATCCAGGATGTTGTTTTTATTGGCAAGGTATTCTGTTGCAGTTAAAAAGAAATCTTTATTTGCGTATTGATTTCTTGTGTACTTATTCATTCCCATAGGTAAGGGACCTACTACCTCCGATACCTGGTTTAATACGATGTCTGCGTCACTGACTACTATTATTTTCCCCGGCTCCTTGCTTTCAGCTAAAAAATTTTCCCCATAGACTTTGAGCGTATCCAGTTGAGCCTGGCTGGCCCTGTTGGCAAATAAGGATCTAAACTTACCCTCCAGCAATATCCCCACGGGAATATTTTTTCGGTTAAACTTACTTACATCTTCCTCTGTTTGTAAACTATTTAATTGTACCCTTGCCGGTGTTGGTTGTGTATAAGCATTGCTGGAAGTAGCCAGCAAAATAGTTTTGCGGATTCCCGGGGCCTCAACCGTATCTATTGAATTAGCAAACTGGGCCAACACATCGGCTTCATTTTTTACGATCGGATGATCAGAGCCCGGTTGCAGCAATGGAGAAAATGGCCAGGGCAATAATTGTTTTTGAGATTGGCCACCAATGCTACCAACTTCCACCGGAATTTTATCGCTGTGTTTATCAGCAATCAAATCAGTATTGATCCTTACGCCATACCTGAAAAGCAGGTCGTTGATATTTAAATCTCTTGCATAAGCTATCAGGTCACCGTTTTCGAGACTATCTCTTTCGGCATACAATACATCAATAAAGAAAAGCAACTTGCCTCCGTTCATTACATACTGATCTAATTTAAACTTATCATCGTCGGTAAATTTATCAACAGGTTTAACTATTACAATGGCGTTGTATTCCTGTGAAATAATTGGCTGGGTTTTTATATTAACCGTATCAACTATAAAATTTTCACCCAATGTTTTAAATACATCGTTTACCGGTAAAAACCCGTAAGCCGGTTCTCCGTTACCATAAGCATAACCTACTATCGGAACCTGTGCCTGTGTTAATTTTTGAATGGCGTTGGCAAATTTATATTCCAATAAAGCTTCTGCACTATTCAATGATTCCTTATCTAATATATCATCTGAATCAAACACATTTTTTTGCACCTGCCCCTGTAATAAATCGATCGGCATTGACCTGCTTCCATAGCTTACAATGGCACCTGGAAATATTTGTCGCTGATCTTTACCTTCTCCTTCTTTAACCTGCACTTTTTGGTTTGTAGGACGCAGGCCCATAGCAATCAACGACTCAAAAACTTTTCCTTTTGCGGAATCACTTAGCCCTTCGCCGGGTATTTCAAAATGAAACTGGATATTTTTGCCACCATAATTTTTAAAATTCGCCAGTAGTTCCTTGGTGCTGTTAGAAAGCTTTTTAAATTCTGATTTGATATCACCAGTTAAGAACACCGTAATATCAACCGTGCTATCCAAGCTTCTTAAAACTGCCTTGGTTGAAGGCGAAAGTGTAAATCGCTTTTCATTGGTAAAATCAATACTTGTATGAAAGGACGCAGCCAGCCAATTGATTAAAACTAATAATACTATTACCAGTGGCAACCATATTTTGCTATTGAATATTTTTTGAATAACGGATCTCATTAATGGTGATTTATCGCTTAAGCAGGTTTTTAATGGTGATCAAAAGAAATAAAACAATCAGGCTAAAAAAATAAATCACATCCCTGCTGTCGAGTAATCCACGGCTTACACTCTGGTAATGAAAATCGATTCCAATCATCCCAATATAATAATCAAGGTTACCCTGAAATGCGGCTATTTTACTTACGGCATTGAACCCAAAATATAATAACAGGCAGGTAAAAGCACTCACTAAAAAAGCAACAACGGCATTATTGGTAAAGCTACTGCAGCATAGCCCGATAGCGGCAAAAACTGCAGCCAGCAAAAAAAGTCCGATGTAACTACCGGCAATACCTCCACTGTCAATTCCCCCGCCTGCACTAAGGCCTTTTATGGTAATTATATATAAAAATGTGGGAACAATAACGAAAATCAATATCAGTAATATAGAAAGATACTTGCCGAAAACAACCTGGCGATTAGTAAGTGGTCTTGTCCGAAGGATTTCGATGGTGCCTGATTTAAATTCCTCGGATAAAGAACGCATAGTAATAGCGGGAACCAAAAATATAAGAATCCATGGTGCCAGTTCAAAAAATTTATCCAGGGTTGCATAACCAAAATCGAAAATATTGCTATCCTTTAAAACAAATAGAAAGAGGCCGTTTACCAATAAAAACAATACAATAGCAATATATCCTGTGAGGTTACTAAAAAACTGGTTTACTTCCTTTTTACAAATACTCCACATTGGTTATAAAATTGGGTGCAATTTACTATTTAGGTAGTACAAATATTATCAAGCTTCAAATAGAGTTGTTATTCAGCTCAATAAGGCAATTCCGACTGTAACTTTTTCTTAATTTTTACCAGCGCAGTTTTCCACCATAAAAATACATTTATCCACATAAAAGACTCATTATTAAGCCCAATTCCAAAAGGGCAATATTTGTGTAAATGCTTACTGGCACTGTATTACACCCACTACCCTCCATACAAAAATGAGTTATTATTCTTTTCCGAACTACTCAATAAACAAATTATAATAGTATTGTATTCAAATAAATTTAACATCCAAATGCAGCATATTGAATAAGCTGGCTGTCAATATAAGCAGATAGATAATTAAAAAACTGCCTATTTGCTCCAACTTACCAAAACTTTGAGCGAAGGGGATTATTCAATTTAGCTGTTTGTTATAATCCCTTGTTATCTATTCAAAGGTCAATAAAACAAAAGTTGTTTACCAAAACCAACTGCACGGTCCCGCTCTCAAGGCGGGATTTTTTTTATGGATAATTTTTATTGCTGCATCTCAACAAAAAAATATTATCATGAAAAAACTTATTATGTTCCTGTCCATTGGAATGATATCCGGACAGTTAATGGCGCAGACTGGTCACAAAAAACCGCCACCGCCGCCACCAGCACCACCCACTGTTGCAGTGAGTGAATTACCAGCTCCGCCACCGCCTACCTCCAAACCAGTTCCACCACCACCTCCACCGCCGGCACCTCCAGTTCCGCCACCGCCGCCAGCCCCGGCGCATAAGCGTGTAGTTTTTACACCTCCAAAAATTATAAAAGACAAACCGATGGCTTCAATTAAATCAAAGAAAAGCACGGCTCCAAAAACTGCATCGTTGCCCAAAAAAGTAACGGAAGAATAGCACAAAATCATCAATGATCTGCACGCTATTAAAAGTTATACATACAAAACGCCCGTTTCGAAATGAAACGGGCGTTGCTTATTTAAATCACAAGAATTTATACTGCAAAACTTTCTCCACAACCACAGCTCCTGCTTGCATTTGGATTATTGAAATAAAATCCCTTTCCGTTCAGGCCATCACTAAATTCAAGTTCAGTATTAACCAGGTATAAAAAACTTTTAAGATCAGTTACAATCTTTACTCCTTTATCCTCAAATACCTGGTCCATTGGCTTTTGTTCGTTATCAAAATCCATTTTATAACTAAGACCACTGCATCCACCGCCTACAACCCCCACTCTTAAAAAATAAGATGGATCGCTGCCCAAACCAGCGTCTGCCATAAGGTTAATCACTTTCGCTTTTGCCTTGTCGCTTATATAAATTGCGTTATCTGTTGCTACTGAACTCATTTAAAATCGTTTATTAATGCACAACACTTTCTTCAAACTTAATTGCTTCCTTACCATTTTTTACACGATAATCGTTGATGGCTGCTTTAATTGCATCTTCCGCTAATACGGAACAATGGATTTTTACGGGTGGCAAACTTAGTTCTTCCACAAAATCCATGTTATCTACCGTTAATGCCTCATCAATGGTTTTACCTTTTAACCACTCTGTAGCAAGTGAAGATGAAGCAATTGCAGATCCACAACCAAAAGTTTTGAATTTTGCATCTGTAATCATTCCCGTTGCATCATCTACTTCTATCTGAAGACGCATAACGTCTCCACACTCCGGTGCACCAACGAGGCCGGTACCAACAGTACTTTTACTTTTATCCAGTGTACCCACGTTTTTTGGGTTCTGGTAGTGATCGATAACTTTTTCTGAATATGCCATGATATTGTAATTTAAAATTTGAATTATTATGTTTGAATTGTAACGCTTAACCTGAAATTAAGCTTTTTCATTCAACAAAATTATTAATGGGCAGCCCACTCTATCGAATTAAGATCAATGCCTTCTTTGTACATTTCCCAAAGCGGGCTCATTTCTCTTAACTTCAATACAGTTTCACTGATTGCTTTAATGGTATAATCAATTTGCTCTTCAGTTGTAAACCTTCCTAAACCAAAACGCAGTGAACTATGTGCTAAATCATCTCCCAATCCCAATGCCTTTAATACATAAGAAGGTTCAAGAGAAGCCGACGTACAGGCAGAACCCGAACTAAGTGCGATATTTTTATTGAAGCCCATCAGCAAGCCTTCTCCTTCTACATGTTTGAAAGAAATATTTGCCACATGTGGCAAGCGGTGTGCTACACTTCCATTAATGTATGCTTCTTCCAGTTTCATTAATTCTGTTTCCAGCTTGTCTCTCAGTTTTGAAATGCGCTGTGTATCTTCTGTCATTTCCAACATACAAAGTTCGCAGGCTTTACCAAAACCTACAATACCCGGAACATTTAATGTGCCACTACGCATCCCTCTTTCGTGACCGCCACCGTCCATTTGAGCAGTAACTTTTACTCTTGGGTTTTTACGGCGAACATACAATGCACCAACTCCTTTGGGACCGTACATTTTATGTGCAGTAAATGCCATCAGATCAATTCCATCTTTATTTACATCCACCGGAATTTTACCCACGGCCTGTGTTCCATCTGTAAATACAAGTACACCATGCTTTCTTGCAATGGCACTTATTTCACGAATGGGTTGCACTGTGCCAATTTCATTGTTGGCATACATGATAGATATTAAAATGGTGGTTGGTTTAATAGCCGCTTCTAATTCTGCCAGGTCAATCAACCCATCGGGCTTAACCTGCAGGTAGGTAACTTCTCCACCTATTTTCTCAATATGTTTACAGGCATCCAATACAGCCTTGTGTTCAGTAGTGGCTGTAATGATATGATTTCCTTTACTTGAATACATTTCAAATACGCCTTTAAGTGCAAGATTGTCACCTTCTGTAGCACCACTGGTAAAAATGATTTCTTTGGGATCAGCACCTATTAATTTTGCAACCTGCTCTCTTGCATAATCCACAGCTTCTTCTGCTTCCCAACCAAAAGGATGGTTGCGGCTCGCCGCATTTCCAAAATGCTCCAGGAAATAAGGAGTCATGGCTTCCAACACACGTGGATCCATCGGTGTGGTAGCATTGTTATCTAAATAAATGGGCAACTTCAACATATACTTTCTAATTTATTAATACAACACGAAATTACTACAAAAGGTTCTATTTTAGCTTACATTACGAAGCCCACTAATTCAATTTACCTATTTCGTAAATAGCTGGTGGAAAACACTAAACTCATGTTAAATATAGAACACATCGGTATTGCAGTAAAGGAACTTGCAACATCTGTTCCACTCTTTGAAAAGCTGTTAAATAGTCAGTGCTATAAAACAGAGGTTGTTGAAAGTGAAAACGTTCATACTGCTTTTTTTAAAACCGGTAGCACAAAAATTGAACTGCTGGAGAGCCTGTCAAATGACGGGATTATATCCAGGTATATTGATAAAAAGGGAGAAGGAATGCACCATATTGCATTTGAGGTTAGCGACATCGAAGCTGAAATGAAGCGGTTAAAATCTGAAGGATTTGTATTGCTCAACGAAACCCCAAAACAGGGAGCCGATAACAAATTGGTTTGCTTTTTACATCCGAAAGACACTAATGGCGTACTGATTGAATTATGTATGGAGAAAAAAAGCTGAGGTTGAACTCAAATGCTGTTCATCCATGCACACATACCAATAGCCTATCTCATGATACTTACAAATCCAACTTATAAAAAGGGATTTTCTCTTTTTTCTTCTCCAATGGTAGTTGAAGGTCCATGGCCGGAATAAACGGCCGTTTCATCTGGCAATACAAATAAATTGTTCCTGATGCTGTTTATTAAGGTCTGATGATCACCCAATGGCAGATCAGTTCTTCCAATTCCACGTTGAAAAAGCACATCGCCTCCTATCAAAAAATTTTGCCTGGCGCAGTAAAAGCAAACACTGCCAGGCGAATGACCTGGCGCCTCAATAACTATTAACTCATCATCACCCAAATTTACCTTATCACCCATTTTTAAAAATTTGAATTTACCCATATAGTTATCAAAAGGAATATTATACATAAGCCCCGAAGTTGGCGCAAATTCAAGCACCGGTTTTTCCTTTTCGTGGATATATAAGATGAGCTGATAGGTTTCAGCTATAAACTTGTTTCCAAACACATGATCGTGGTGGCAATGTGTATTCAACAATGCTACTGGTTTCAATTTATTTTTATCAATAAAATCTACTAACTTTTGTTTTTCATCGTCGAAATAACAGCCTGGATCTATTATTATACATTCACTAAACTCATTGTACAACAAATACGTATTTTCTTGTATTGGGTTAAATGTAAAGGATTGTATTTGTAACATTTAGCAAATTATTTAGTTTATTAAGCGATATTTTTATGATTGGGTTGAATAGAGTAATTTTATTATCAAATCTATTATTTAGCATGGCAAAGTTCAGGATAATTTTCACATTCATAAGTATAGTTTTCTTTGGTTCATATAATTCGTACTCACAGGTTAGTTCTGTTGAATATGGTAAAAACCGGGTTCAGTATAAAAAATTCAAATGGCAGTTTTATCAAACAAAAAATTTCAATACTTACTTTAACCAGGGCGGGCAGGAACTTGCCAAATACGTAGCCCAGGTTGCCGAAGAAGAGGCACCAAAAATTGAAAGCTTTGTGGAGTACAGTTTGCAACGCAGGGCTTACATAATAGTGTACAACGATTTTGCAGATTTACAACAATCAAATATTGGGTTGGGAATTGATTGGCAAACCACTGGTGGTGCTACCCAGTTGGTAAATAATAAACTGGTTGTTTACTTTAATGGCGACCATGCTCATTTAAGAAAACAAATTAAGGAGGGCATCGCAAAAATACTGACAGATAATATTTTATTTGGTGATGACCTGGGCGAATTTGCAGGTAACCAGGCCTTACTTGATTTGCCTAAATGGCTAACCGATGGGTATGTAGCATTTGCCGGAGAAAACTGGAGTACAGCTTTGGACGATGAACTTAAAAGCGAAATTCTGAGCGGCAACTATCGTAATTTTTACCAGTTTGCATTTGACAAACCACAACTGGCAGGACACTCTTTCTGGCATTATATTGAAGAGCGTTACAAAAAAGAAAACGTTACCTACCTGCTTTACCTGGCCAGGGTTTACCGCAATTTAAACCGGGCCTGCCAACAGATTTGCAAGAAAAAATTTAAAGAAGTACTTGCAGATTTTATGGAGTATGAAGAAGAAAAATATTACAATGATATCCGTAAAAGAAAAGCCTATCCTAAAGGAAACTATATTGAAAGTTTTGATATAACTAAAAGGCAGGATTATTACCGGATCAATGTGAACCCCATAGCCCGTAATAATTCCTTTGCAGTTGTTGAATACAAAAAAGGCATCGTTAAATTAAAACTGAGCGAAGATTTTGATTATACCACCATTTTGAAATATGGTATCAGAAGTTATCAGAACCAAACCAATCCCACCTATCCCATTATGGCCTGGGATCCAAAAGGTACAAGGCTTACCGTCATATATACCCAGGAAGGAAAAATTAAACTATTTGTTTATGATGTGGTAACGAGGGTCAAATATCCTAAGTTGGATCTCACAGAACATTTTCAACAAATTCAGGATGTAAAATATATGCTGGATAGCAAAACGCTTTTGCTTAGCGCCGTTAAAAACGGACATACAGACATATTTACCTACAACCTAGAAAACGAAAAAATTCAGCAAGTTACCAACGATGTGTATGACAACCTGGATGCTACCTTTGTTTCATTCCCTGGTAAAACCGGTATCATATTCGCCAGCAACCGGCCTTCGCCTAATGCCAAAACAGGCGATACAGTTTTGCCAAGTAAAAACAATTACAACATTTTTCTAATCAACAATTTTGGTAATAAATCTGAGCTAAACCAAATTACGCAGCTTACTAATTTAAAGTATGGTAATGCCCGTTATCCAATGCCGTACAACTCCAATCACTTTACTTTTATCAGTGATGAAAACGGGGTTGCTAACAGGTATGCCGGTTTCTTTACCACCAAGGCCGAAGGGCTCGACACGCTTGTGCTGATAGGCGATGAAATTTTAAGAAACCCTTCGCAAAAAGATGTAGATAGCACTTTACAGGTATTTCACAAAACAGACGTGGATTCCATTGCTGTTGTGGCGGTTTCTCAAGATTCTGCTTACACATTCCCATTAACCAATTACGAAAGTAGTGTTGCAGAAACCAGGGTTGCCGGCGACAATAACCAGGTAAGTGAGGTAACCAGGCAGAGTAATGAAAAGACTTTATACAAGTTAAAGATTGATGAGAATACGCTTAAACGCAGAAACGTAACTGTACCGCCTACCGCCTATATGAAAGGCATCGTAATGGCCGATAAGATACAAAAGACCGGCAATGCATTTGATAAGTCATTGGGTGTAGATACGGTGAAAAAACAAAATGTTTTTCAGAACGAATTTGAAAATGAAGCAAAGGATAGTAGCAACCTGGGCAGAACATATAATGGTGAAGACCAGGAAAAAAATACGGTACTAAAGAAGGCCAAACTGTTTGTTTACAAACCAGTAAAATTTGGAGCTGACTATGGTGGCGTTGGATTCAATAATTCTATTTTATTTAATCGCTATCAGCCTTATGCAGGTGGACAGGGACCAATAAATTTATCATCAAGTACCGATCTCAATGGATTGATCAGATTGGGAACTTCAGAATTGCTGGAAGATGTAAAAATTACCGGTGCCTTTAAACTAAGCACCAATCTTAAAGACAATGAGTGGTTGTTTAAATACACTAATTTAAAACGCAGGTTCGACTGGGGATTCACTTACTACAGAAATGTAATGAATGCATCAAACGGCCGCATATTCACCAACCTTTACCAGGGAAATATCGCTTACCCGTTTGATAATTCAAAACGTATTTCTCTTGATCTTGGTTATCGTAGCGACCGCAGTGTTTTCTTTACCGATATCAATGACGTACAAAGCTTGAAACAGCGGGATATCAAACAGAGATACTTAACAACGCACATGGAATATGTGTACGACAACTCGCTGAACCCAACGCAAAACATCTGGAACGGCATGCGTTATAAAGTTTATTTTGATTGGAACACGGATGTAAGTAAAGAGAAATTTACAACAGGTAAATTCAATTTTAACTGGGGAGCTGATTTTAGATACTATTATCCAATCTATCGCAATTTTATTTGGGCAGGTAGAGCAGCGGGTGAGTTTAGCTGGGGCAATCAAAAAACCATCTATTACCTGGGCGGAATGGATGGCTGGTTCAATCCTTCTTTCTACAACAGTAACAAACCAGATCCGGATACTTACTATGCATTTCAAAGTCTTGCGGTTAACCTGAGAGGTTTTAAGCAAAATGTGGCCAACGGAAATAATTCGGTTGTGCTAAACAGTGAGTTTAGGTTGCCGGTGTTTACTACCTTATTCAGCCGCCCTATTAATAATGCCTTTTTACGGAATTTTCAGTTAATACAATTTTTCGATTTGGGTAGCGCCTGGAATGGTAGTTACGGTGGTTTAAAAAGGCCGCAGGTTATTATAGACGACCCTTCAACTCCTATTGCAGTGCTTAGCAAAGTGGGTGGCCTTGGCCCTTTTGCAGGCGGGTATGGCTTTGGAGCAAGAAGTACCTTATTGGGATATTTTGTAAAGTTTGATGCAGGGTGGCCAATGAAAGGATTCTTTAAAGGAAAACCTCAACTATATGTAAGTCTTGGGCTGGATTTCTAATTCATTTCCAGTGATAATTTAATAAGATAATAATACTAAAAAGAAATGCCTCACAAATGTGAGGCATTTCTTTTTAGCTGAGTTTTAAAATCCTTAAACTGTATTTTATACCATCTTTATTTCATCAATAGTTTAACGGATTGCTTTGAAATATTGCATGATTATTATGCCAATTCTAAATGGTTTTACATTAAGTATTCATTGGTACAATCTGTATCAAATTTCAAACAATATTAGAATTCAATTTTTGCAAAACATATCTGGTTACGAAATGTGCAGGGAACTATTAAAAGACTTGCCCCTATTTGCCTGCTTAGCTTCGGCATAAATTCATATCCTCTCTCCATACTTTTAATTGTTGGATTTCTCTTGATAGTAAGGTCAGAAGAAAGTGTTTGGTCTGATAAAAACTTATCCCGCTTTTCAATAATGTTATATAAGAAATGAATTTCTGTGCCGGTAATAAAAGTAGAAAACGAAAGGAAATTATCGTTATCATCTGCATATTGGTCTTTGTTGATAATCCGGTTCCAGGTAATGTGCCCATCTTTTGACACATCTAATAACATGATATTATCATAATAGTACCGGGTGTTTGAGTTGTTGTTAAAACTGTTGTATGGCCGGTAATACCCGTAATAACTCGGGTTGTAATAATAATAATTATAGTAAGGGCTATAAAACGGAGAACCATATAAATAATCCCATCTGTTCCATCCCCAGTTATTGCCACTCGTTTGTGAAGAATAGTCTTCTGCAGCAATCAGGTAACTGCCGTCTTTTTTTAGTAAAATATCACGAATAAAATAGTCATTAAAAACAAACTTTAAATTGCCTTTTGATTTTGCGAATTCCCTGATACTATCCGGCAATTTTGTAAATACAGTTTGGTAGCTGCTATCTCTCGCCACATCCCAAATTGAGGTAAACAGCCCTTCAATATTTCCCCTCTTTTCAAGATAAAAAAATGAGTTAAGCAAATAGCGTTTGTTTATATTATCAACTTTTATTTTAACCTCATCTATAAAAAAATCTGCCAGGTTTATTGCATGAATATCAAAAGCATCTACATCCGGCCCTTTAGTAATCAGGAAAAGACCGGAAATATTGGCCCGGTTAGCCGATTTTATCGATTTTGAAAAAATAAAATTCCCCGCATTGTCCAACAAAAAATCACTGTATAAATCGTTCTTATCATCATAACTCAACGACTGCCTTGTTTTATGCAATAGATATAACTGGTCGTCAAATAAAAGCGTGGTGTAATTGAATTGGTCATTCTTCTTTTGAATTTTAAAAACCATGATCTTTTTCTTATCCTCGCTGCTGATGGTACTGTATATTTTATTATCGCCCAATGCACCAATTTGCGTAGTATCTAACTGAAACGGTTCATTTACCAAATGTCCATTGGCATCCATTTTTGCCCCCATACAATAAACAACACCTCTTCGCTGGAATTGATAAATAAAATAAAAGCGATCCTGGTAGGCAACATAATCCACATTAAAAGCCTTATCCGGTATAAAGTCCAGATCAACTTTTTCTTTTAAGCTCATGTCGCTCAAATTATAAACAGACACTGAGTATTTATACCGCACATTTTTAAATATGAGCACCGTGTTGTTCATTCTGCCAATAATGTCAAAATTAATATCCCGGTTATCTTCCCGCTGTGGCTCAGAATAAGTGATCCGTTGAGCAAAAGATATAAATGGCAACAGCAATAAAATCGTTACATAAAATATTCCTTTCATAGTATAGCTATCTTTACAATAATAAAATTAAGGTTTTAAAATCAATGATCTTTATCAATATAAAACAGATGAATTAAGCGTTTGTTTTACATAATTCCTCTTATAACATAATTTATGCAAACAGTATTAATAACAGGCGGAACGGGCTTAATTGGAAGTGAATTAACGAAACATTTAACAGGTAAAGGATATGCTGTTATTATTTTAACAAGAAAAATGCCAGATTCAGGCAGTAAGAACCCAGGCATACAGTATGCACTGTGGGATGTTAAAAAACAAACAATTGATATTGCGGCTGTGCAAAAGGCAGACTACATCGTACACCTGGCCGGTGCTGGTGTAGTTGATAAAAAATGGACCCCAAAATACAAACAGGAAATTCTGGATAGCCGCACAAAGAGTAGTGAGTTACTTGTTAGTACATTAAAAAATAACGAAAACAAGGTAAAGACTGTAATGAGTGCATCTGCCATTGGGTGGTATGGCGCAGATCCTTCACCGTTGGAAAAGGGATTTGTAGAAACAGATAAAAATGACGAAAGTTTCCTGGGAGAAGCCTGCCAGCTATGGGAAGCAAGTGTTCAGGAAATGGAATCAATTGGGAAACGCCTGGTTAAAATTCGTACAGGCATTGTATTAAGTAACAACGGAGGTGCACTGGCTGAATTTAAAAAACCTTTAAAGTTTGGTATCGCCGGAATTATTGGTGATGGTAAACAAATTGTGAGCTGGATTCATATTGATGACTTATGCAGAATTTTCATGGAGGCAATATCGAACGAAGAGCTGCACGGTGCTTACAACGGTGTTGCACCTAACCCGGTAACCAACAAAAAACTGACTTTACAGTTAGCAAATTCGTTGCGGGGCAAATTTTATATACCAATGCACGTACCCGAATTTGTACTAAAAATTATGCTGGGCAAACGAAGCGTTGAAGTGCTAAAGAGTACTACTGTAAGTTGTGAAAAAATACAACAAGCCGGTTTCACTTTTCTTTATCCCTCTATAGAAGCTGCCTTGTTGCAGCTTTCAAAAAAGTAGCATCATTAAAGATCTGTTTTTACCATCCGGTTTACACTCCACCAATAAAATAATATAAGGTATGCAATTGCAAGGCTCAGTACTAACCAGGTATAATCGGTTGGTAAAACGCCCTTAGCAAGACCTTTCAATGGATTCTCCGGAAAAGTCAACATGCCATCTGCCGAATTCATTGGCAGGTAATCGCCCATACTACCCAGGTCAATATTGTCCTGGCTACGCAGGCGTATGCTCCAAACATCCAGCAATTGCGAAATAAAATTTTCCAGTCCCATATAGATGAAAAATATACCAATTGCAAAACCTGTCCGCCTGATTAATACACTTATTAAAATTGCAATCATGTTATAAGACAATGCTTTTAAAAAGAAAAAAGCAACATGAGAAATTCCATAAGTTGAAAAGGAAGACCCGGAAAATAAGCCAAAACTTAGCGCTGTAATAAAAACCAATATGGTAGAAAAAATAGCAGTCAGTAAGGCCATTACAATCTTTACATGGATAAATTCCTGGCGGGTCCAGCCATCAATTATATTTTGCCGGTGCGTACGATAGGTAAACTCATTGGTTACTAAAATGATCAGCAGCAGGGATGGTAATAATAATAACCAACCTGACGCATAGCTGGTGGTTTGCCATGTTTTATCAAAATCGTACGGAGAAAAAGCTCCCATTAAACCTACGTCACTTGCCTTGCTCAGCATATTTTTATTAACGATGAATACTATGTAGTTTACCGTAACTACACCCAATGCAAAAAAGCTGCTAAGAATAATAAATGCATTGTAGTTTTTTATTTTCAGCCATTCTATTTTTAATAATTTCAACATAAACGGGATTTATTCTTAGTTAGTTAATTCCATAAATTTAGATTCAAGGCTCTTCTTTTTTAAATGAAGATGATTTAACACAATGCCGTTGTTAAAACAAAACTGGTTAATGCCTTCAAGGTTGGTAGTTCCTATCGGATAAAAAAGCTGCAATAAATTACCGTTCTCCTTTACACTACTATATCCGTTCATTTGTTGAATGGTTGTTCTGAGCCCCGACATATTTATGGCGCCAATTTCAACAATATCTTCTGAAGCCAATATTTCGTTTACATCGCCGGTAGCAACAAGCTCTCCCTTTTTTAATATAGCAACATGTGAACAAACTTTTTCTACTTCATCCAATAAATGGCTTGCCATTATAATGGTTTTACCTTCCTGGTGAAGCCGCTTTATCAGCTCCCTTATTTCTGCAATACCTACCGGATCAAGTCCATTGGTTGGCTCATCCAAAATCATTACTTCAGGATTACCCAACAGGCAGGATGCAATGGCCAGTCTTTGTTTCATCCCTAAAGAATAAGTACTAAAACGGGAGTCTTTTCTTTGGGTAAGATTTACCATTTCCAATACCCTTGCAATATCCTCCGCACCCTTTTCTTTAATGGCGGCAGCAATCCTAAGATTTCTTTCACCGGATAAATAATGGTAGAAGTTAGGCGTTTCTAAAAATGTTCCAATCTGGCGGCGATGCTGCCCGTTCGGAACTTCATCGAATAATTTATAGCTCCCCGATGTAGGTTTTAGTATATCGCTGATAATGCCGAGCAAGGTAGTTTTGCCACTTCCATTTGGCCCCAGTATTCCAAATACAGTTCCCTTTGGCACCTGGAAACTAACGCCTTTTAATGCCTGCACATTACCATAATTCTTGCGCAGATTTTCAATAGTTAATACTGCCATAATTTAGCTGAAGATTTAGCTTTGAAGATAAGCGTTTTTCTTATGGACAAATAAGGAAAATATTATAAGCGGCAGTTTATTGCAAATGCTTGTCGTGCCATTGCGAAGTAAATTCGCCCAGTTGGGCAAAACCGTTTTTATCAAATGCGAGCTTTTCCAAATGGAGATTTTTTATGTCCTCCTGCAATACCTTCCTGGTAAAAGGATTGATAGTGCCACCGGGTTCAAGGGGTTTGGCGACCGGGCTGTATTGAAAAACGGGATCTACAATTGTACCGCGTGGATACATAATGCCTGGTGTACCTTTTCCACGTATATCCAGTATCCTAGGGTGTTCCAGCCCAATGGTATGGCCATATTCATGTGCTGCCGTTGTGGAATTATTTAACAGGTTATCACGTTTAAAATAACCCGTATTGCTACCTATCCCATCTACAAAAGAAATATCCGTACCGGCAAAAGATTCAATCCTGAAATAATTATTGCGGGGATGGGTGTTTTCATAAATGGTTTCAGGTAAAAGCAATGGTGCCCACCATCCAACAATATCAAATACAACCCGGTAACTATATCCCTTTATTATTACCTCTCCATTTACTTCATTCCAATGATCTGCAATATCCGCAGCTATTTGATGACTCAGGTCCTGCGAAGATGCATCGCCGTAAAAGAATAAATTGGAATGAATGATTAGCTGCTGTTGTTGTTTATTTAATTCGGCTTCTCCCATACTGTCTTATTTTTTCACTTGCTTATACTTCGCAAGGGGTAAAAACGTGAATAAGAATTTTTGTCCGGGCAGTAAAGCAATGGGCATCACCGTTGCATCGCCCTCTTCTACTTACTATCAATGGGCAACTTCAATTGCGTTTTAAATTAAATGACGCCTGTTTTATTTGTTTACAGAACAAAATAAAACATCACTCATTTATCCCTTGCACAGTATAAATATAAGTTTTATACGAATGCCTGTTTTAAGTAAATTAAAAATTAACAGGCATTATTATAAGACAAACGGGAGCATTTAAAATGTCGGTCTTTGAATGAGAGGTGTCACCTTTATACAATTATATTTAACAACAATAACGTAAAAAAAGGTAACACTTCTTACTATAATTTTAAAAGCACCCTAACAAACAACTTTCTCAAAAAATAAAATTAAATTGAGTAAAGATTATTTTATGAACCGTTTTTTTATAGATGCCAATATTGCAAAAGCTGTTACGCTTAGTACAGATTTTTATACTTCTCCTGAGTATTTGCAGCTTGCTAAGGAAAAAATTTTTGCTTCATCCTGGCAGTTTATCGGGAGCAATGAACTGGTAAAATTTTCGGGAGATGTTCAACCATTTACATTGTTGCAGCATTACCTCAACGAGCCTTTAATGCTTACAAAAGATAAGGCTGGAAATATTAATTGTATCTCAAATGTTTGTACCCACCGGGGCAATATCATTGCTTACAAAGCCTGTAGCAAGGCAATCAATTTGCGTTGCAAATACCATGGAAGACTCTTTGACCTTTCAGGCAAATTTGTTTCCATGCCAGAGTTTAAAGAAGTAGAAAATTTCCCTTCCCATACCGATGATCTTCCTTCGCTCTCCATGTTCAACTGGGGTAATTTATTATTTACGACACTGCTTAAAAAAGATGATGCAAGCATTTATTTTAATGAAATGATGCAAAGGTTAAGCTGGCTTCCGGTACAGGATTTTATTGACCGGCCAGATCTCAGCAAAAACTTTGAAGTGGATGCCAATTGGGCATTATATTGCGAAAATTATTTAGAAGGATTTCATATTCCATTTGTACATGCTGCGTTAAATGCAGCGTTGGATTTTGGCGAATACGCTACTGAGTTATACCCTAAATCGGTACTGCAATTAGGCATTGGAAAAAATGCAGAAGATTGTTTTGATTTACCGGAAACTTCGGTTGATTATGGCACTAACGTAGCAGCCTATTATTTTTGGGTTTATCCCAATATGATGTTCAATTTTTATCCATGGGGTTTATCGGTAAATGTAGTAAGGCCCATCGCCGTTAATAAAACGATTGTTGAGTTTAAAGTTTATATGTGGAAGGAAGAAAAATATGATAAAGGCGCCGGCAGTGATCTTGACAAAGTGGAGTTGGAAGACGAAGAAATAGTAGAGCAGGTTCAAAAAGGTATAGCATCCCGCTTTTACCAACATGGCAGATATTCGGTTACCAGGGAAACGGGTACACATCATTTTCACCGGTTGATTGCCGAAAGCATAAATCATTGATTTGCCATATCGGATACCACTTTTTTCAGTGCTTGTAAAACAGGGTTTTCGTCACCTTGCGGATCTTCCTGTTTTACACCGGCACGATCATCCTGTTGAATAATTTCAAGTTTTGTCTGATCATTTTCTATCGTCAAAATATAAGACATGGTAAAATAATTTTCCGGCTTGTCTTCCAAGTCGGGCCGCGGCGCAAATAAACTATAAGTCAATAGATCGGTAGGATCAAATTTCAATACCTTTCCCCATTGCTCAAATACTTTGCCCTCCCACTCTGCCCTGAACCTGATATCGTTGCCAACTTCCCAGCTGGTAATTAATTCGCTACCGTACTGCCATAGTTTTACATACGCCGGATTTGTTAACGCTTCCCATACTTTTTCTTTCGATGCCTCAAACCTGATTACGGAGATATTTGTTGCCATTATTTTGGAGTATAATTATGTTTCAAAAGAAACTATATAGAAACGAATTTTTTGTTTTCCAGTCCCGATAGATATCGGGAGTATTTTATAGGATCGACATTGGCAGCGTTTACACTGAGGAACGAAGTGCTCCGTTCAAATTCATACTTTCATGGCATCATTTTCCACCATCATTTTTTTACAGCGTTAAATTTAAACAGGTTTAAGATGCGCTACCAGGCTGCGTTCAACAGATTGCAATGTTAATCAATAGCTACATAGATAACAAATCGACAATGCCGATAAATCGCTCCTGGTAAAATTTATTGTCCATGGATGTAATGGTGACACCATGCGCTTTGCCACTTGAGCTATGAATGAAAAGAGGATTACCATCGGTAATTTCAGCTATAATTCCAATGTGCCCAATGGCAGTTTCGGCCGGATCAGTACCGGTAAATAAAATCACGTCGCCCTTCTTACAAGTGGTCAATGATTTCTTTTGGCCAATGCCGGCAAATTCAAATGATGAGCGGGGAACCGTAATATTGAAATGGTTAAATACATAGGTAACCAAACCAGAGCAATCAAAACCTTTAGCAGGGTCTGTGCTTGCGTATAAGTATGGCGTACCCAATAAAAGTTTTGCATACATCACCAATGAATCCCTGTTAACCTTACCGGCTTTATTTAAGGCAATAGCAGATAATGGACGATTGGTATCTGCTTTACTGATAACAGGTGCAGGTAATACATTCTGCGAATCTGGTATAGAAGTATCCTGTATATTTTCCGAAGCAACAACGATGCTTTTTTGAAAAGGCCGATACACCAGGAAAAAGCAGGTGGTAATAATTATCCCTAAGGTAAGTCCACCCATAAATTTGTTCATCAGCGTAATTTATGCTTATTGTAAACCCAGGCCTTTTACATCAATAAGCGTTATTTAATTTCTCAATGGTTTTCCACTTTTTAAAATACTTTGAATACGCTCAAGCGTTTTCTTTTCTCCGGTTAAACTAAGAAATGCTTCTCTTTCCAGGTTGAGTAAATATTGTTCACTTACCAAAGTGGGTTCGCTTAGATCGCCGCCACACATTACATAAGCCAGTTTTTTTGCAACCAGCGCATCATGTTCCGTTGCATAGTTACCTGTTTGCATGCCGTTGATTCCAGCCAGCATTGCGCCCAATGCGCCCCGGCCCAATACCTTTATATCAGTTCGCTGCACAGGCATTACATACCCGTCATCATACATTTCAATAACGGCTTGCTTGGCTTCAGCAATCCTTCTGCCAATATTCATGCTGATCAAATCTCTTCCTTTTCTATAAATCCCCAGATCGTATGCTTCATGTGCTGAAGTTGCTACTTTGGCGGTGGCAATGGTTAAAAATCGATTTTGTAAAGTGATGGTATCTACTTCACCTTCGTGCATTTCATCCGCCGCACGCAATACAAATTCTTTGGTACCTGCGCCTCCCGGAATTACGCCAATACCAACTTCAACCAGTCCTGTATAAGTTTCTGCAGCCGCTATTACTTTATCAGCATGTAAACTCATTTCGCATGCACCACCCAGCGCCAAACCATGGGGTGCCACCACCACAGGTATAGAAGAATAGCGGCAACGCATAATGGTATTTTGAAACATCCTGATTGCCATATCAATTTCATCATAATCCTGTTCAATGGCCAGCATAAAAATCATTCCCACGTTGGCGCCGGCGCTAAAATTGCTTCCTTCATTTGCTATTACAAGGCCCTTATATTTTTCTTCTGCAAGACCGATTGATTTTTGAATTCCTTCCAGCACTTCGCCGCCGATGCTGCCCATTTTTGTGTACCATTCAAGCCCTAAAACATCAGCTCCCAAATGGTAAGTACGGCAGGCACTATTTTTCCAAACAGTTTCTCCTTCAAAGTTTTTCATCACTATAAATGCCTCGCCACCGGGAAGCGCTTTGTAGGTTTTACCTCCTATATCATAAAAGAGACGTTTGCCATTTTCAACTTTATAAAAAGATTTATTTCCACTTGCCAGCATTTCATCTACCCAGGACGCTACCTTATAACCTGCTGCTTTCATTGCTTCGGTTGTTTTTGCTACGCCAAGTGTATCCCAGCTTTCAAAGGCTCCAATTTCCCAACCAAATCCTGCCATCATAGCATCATCCACCCGATACAACTCATCCGTAATTTCAGGAATCCGGTGAGATATGTAAGCAAATAAATTATAATGAAACAGCCGATAAAATTCACCGGCTTTATCGGTGCCCGCATTTAAGGCTTTTAATCTCATTTTTAAATCGTCAATTGGCTTGGCCGCTGCCAGCGTAGCAAAATTCGATTTTTGACGTGGACCATATTCCATGGTTTTAAGATCCAGCGTTAGTATTTCTCTTTCACCACCGGCTCCTTTTGTTTTCTTAAAAAATCCCTGGCCGGTTTTATCTCCCAGCCATTTATTGTCCACCATTTTAGTAAGCCATGCAGGAATATTGAATTGTTCCCGGGCCTCATCATCCTTACAATTATCATGTACACCATTTGCAACCTTTACCAACGTGTCTATCCCCACCACATCGGCGGTACGAAAGGTGGCAGATTTGGGCCTACCGAAAACAGGCCCGGTCAATGCGTCAATTTCATCCACATTTAGCTGTAGTTTGTCCATCGCATTCATGATGGCCATCATACCAAATACCCCAATACGGTTTGCAATAAATGCCGGTGTATCCTTGCATAATACAGTCGTTTTTCCCAGGTACAAATCACCATAATGCATCAAGAAATCAATCACCTCAGGATCGGTCTCGGGAGTAGGAATGATTTCGAGCAAACGCAGGTAACGGGGAGGATTAAAAAAATGAGTTCCGCAGAAGTTTCTTTTAAAATCTTCGCTGCGGCCTTCAGTCATCATGTGAATGGGAATACCTGATGTGTTGGAAGTAATAAGGGTACCAGGCTTTCTATATTTTTCAACTTCGGTAAAAACAGATTGCTTTATATCCAATCTTTCAACCACCACTTCCAATACCCAATCGCAGGAAGCTATATCCTTCATATTATCTGTAAAATTTCCGGTCTTTATTCTTTTTATTACATCTTTGGTATATACCGGAGAGGGGTTCGACTTTAGTGCTGCCGATAAAGCTTCATTTACAATGCGGTTCTTTACTGCAGGCATATCCAGCGAAGCATTTTTTGCTTTTTCAGCATCACTCAATGCGCCAGGCGCTATATCAAGCAATAACACCTGCAACCCAATACCTGCAAAGTGGCAGGCAATTCTACTACCCATTACTCCGCTGCCCAATACAGCAACTTTTTTGATGACTCTTTTTGACATATAGCAAAATTAGTTAGTTAAACAACTATTTATGAAATCGAAATTAATACTTTTTAAAGCATCATTCGAAAATAAGTTTATTAAAATAATTGTGAAGCTGGTGGAGTTTTACAAGATCAAAAAAAATATACAAGGAAGTAAATTCCTCCCATTAAAATGGCAGTTACAAGTTGCTGACAAATAAAATTAATTGTGATGAACACATTTATTCCTGATGAAATGTACAACTAACATAATTTTTACTATATTTAGCACTCGATTTTCCCTAAATTCCATAAACATCAGTAGTTTGCCAAAAACCGTGTTAGTGATTTTACACACTAAAACGGGTAGTTCTACGTTTGCTTAATAGTAAATAGTGAATGTGCTGGCAGGAATTACTGATAGGCTTCGGAAAATAAAAAATAATTGAATAACCAAAAGAATATTTAGAATAAGTTTGATAAGAAGTTTAAAAAATTAAGGGCTCGTAAATTATCCAATCCAATTCGCATGAACCAACTGGCTGCACAAATAATTGCAACACCTTCCTCACTTTCTGTGAGTTATAAATCATCGCCACTCACCGATGATTTATCAAATGCAATACCTGAAGCCGTAGTTACTACGGATCCTGATTTTTATGTTACTGGCTTAAATAAAGTTGCTGAATCCATGTATGGATTTACGTCTGTTGAAGCAACAGGTAAAAAAATATTTGACCTGGTTCCATTTGAAATGATTGGTACAAGCCTTGACGCTGCCATTGAAATTCTTTTTAACAATGGCTTTTGGAGGGGTGATTTAATTTACAGTCATTTCAATAAAAAAGTAATATTCAGTACAAGATGCACGCTTATAAAAGATGCCAATGGAAAGGATGCTTCAATCATTATCATCACCCATAATATTTCAGAAAAACTAAGGCAGGAAACGGAACTTGCCGTTGCCGAATATAAATATGACACTTTAGTAGAATCATTGGCTGAAGGAGTTGTGCTGATCAATTCAGACGGCACTATCAACAAAGCAAATAAGAAGACCGCAGAAATGTTTGGCCTTTCCAGCGACAAACTGGTGGGTGATAAATTATTTCCCGCCGGATGGAATACAATCAAAGAAGATGGCAGTAGTTTTCCTTCCTCAGAATATCCTGCGTTTCTTTCCTTGAAAAATGGATTGGAAAATAACAATGTGATAATGGGGCTGGAGCATGAGGATGGCAAAAAAATATGGGTATCTATCAATAGTCATCCCATTTTTGGAGACCACATCGATCTGCCGGTTGCAGTGATGGTGTCAATGATAGAAATTACCGAGATTAAAAAGGTAAATGAACAGCTATCGCAAAGCGAACAATTGTTTAGAACTTTTATGAAACACAGCCCCACTTTGGGGTGGATATATGATGAAGATGAAAGCCTTGTATATGGCAATCCGAAGTTTCTTGAATTAATTATATCAACAGAAAATAAAAATATAGATACCAAAAATCCCGGAGCATTGCTTTCAATTATCCTGGAGAAAAATAAGGAAATACTTAAAGACGAAAACCCACTCATTGTTGAAGACGAGTTTATAGATAAAGATGGCCGTAGTCGCAGCTATATATTCTATTTGTTTTTGTTACCGATTTCGAAAAATAAGAAACTGATTGGCGGACATGCTGTAGAAATTACAGAAAACAAGAATGCTTACAAGGAACTTGATAAGATGTTTGAGCGATACACATTTGCAATAAACGCAAGCTCAGACGCTATTTGGGATATTGACATTTCAACCCAAATGATTTACCACAGTGATACTTTCAACGCTTTTACTGGTTATAGCAAAATAGAAATTGAGCCAACGTTGGATTGGTTTTTTGAAAAAATTCATCCTGACGATAAAAAAAGAATAAAAAGCAACATTGACAATTGCCTGAAAAACAATATTACCCATTGGGAAAATGAATATCGTTTTAAGATGTCTGATGGAACTTATCGCAGCCTGCTTGATAAAGCCTTGGCCATTTATGAAGAAGGTAAACTAACCAGGGTTATTGGCGCCATGCAGGATATAACCGAAAGAAAAAAAATGGAACTACAGTTAGTAGAAGACCAGGTGCAACAACAGAAAATGGTTAACCAGGTAATCATCCAGGCACAGGAAACAGAAAGAAACAGGATTAGCGGTGAACTACACGACAACGTGAATCAATTATTGACGAGTGCCAAACTACATATTTGCGTTGCCAAAAACAGGTTAGAAGGTGACTCAGAATTATTGGACAAAGCCAATCAATACCTGTTAATGGCTGTGGAAGAAATAAGGAATTTATCAAAAACACTCAACTCATCGGTAATTACAAATGGTGGCTTGCTAAAAAGTATAAATGAAATAGGTGCCAATATGCTATTGCTGAAAAACATTCGTTTGCAAGTGTTTATAGAAGAGCTGGTTTTGGATAAAATGTCGCTTAATCAGCAAATGACCATTTACCGGATTATACAGGAACAAAGCAATAACATTTTGAAGTATGCCGATACAAAAGAGGCCATTATTTCGCTGAAAATTGTAAACAATAATTTTGAACTAATTATCAGTGATAGTGGGCAGGGCTTTGATAAAAAAAAACAAAAAGCCAGCGGAATTGGTTTGATAAATATATTCAATCGTGTGGATGCTTATAATGGTAAAGTAGAGATCATCACATCGCCTGGAAATGGATGCACAATCCTGATTAATTTTCCCATAGCTGAAAATAAATTACTCAATTAAAAAAGAGCAGTATATTAAATAGGCTGCTCTTTTTTAATGATATATTGGTTAGTTAACTTACACCACTACCGCTTTCAATTACAGTTTCGGGGCTAACAAAATGTAGCTTCCCTGCTTTATCCTCTGCCATTAAAATCATTCCGTTACTTTCTATCCCTCTCATTTTTCTTGGAGCAAGATTCGCAACTACCACCACCTGTTTACCAACAATTACTGCCGGATCAAAATGCATGGCAATACCACTCACGATTGTTCTTACTTCGGTACCCATGTCCACTTCCAGCTTTAACAACTTATCTGCTTTCGCTACTTTTTCCGCTGTTAAAATTGTGCCTACTTTCAAATCTATTTTTGCAAAATCATCAAATGCAATTGCAGGTTTGGCAACTGGCAATTCTTCTGTAACCGGGGCAACTATACTTGCCGGTGTTTCGTTGTTTGCTTCTTTCAATTTTGAACTTTTAATTTTTAATTTTTCTACCTGTTCTGCAACCTCGGCATCTTCAATTTTCCTAAACAATAACTGTGGTTCCCTCAACGAATAGCCAACGCTTAATAGTTTTGATTTGCCCGCATTTTCCCAATCAAGCATTTTGTCAACCACCTTCATCATATAACACATCTTCTTTGCAGCAAATGGTAAAAACGGATTAATAAACACCGCAAGGTTTGCAGTTAATTGTAAGCAAACGTGCATACAATTATCTATTATTTTTTGATTGGCAGGTTCAGCCTCCAGGGTTTTTGCTACAATCCATGGTTGCTTATCCTGCATATATTTATTACCCTTCCTGGCAAGATCTATTACTTCATATAATGCATCCCTGAATTTATAACCTTCAATCAGGCCTTCAATGGTAAGTTTCGATTTTGCAATTGCTTCAAAGAGTGCTTTATCAGCATCATCCAGTATATCCTGGTGAAGCGGTGGCACTTTTCCCTTGCATAGTTTATGCATCAGTACAAATGCCCTGTTTACAAAGTTGCCGAAGATATCTACCAATTCGCCCTTTACAGCATCCTGGAAACCTTTCCATGTAAATTCGCTGTCTTTTGTTTCCGGGGCTATTGCTGTTAAATAATAACGCAATGCATCTACCATCATATCGCCGCCATTTTCCTTTTTCACAAAGTCATTGATGTAATCATCCATCTCAATACTCCATCCACGGCTGGTACTCATCTTATCTCCTTCAAGATTCATGAATTCGTTACTGGGTACATTATCCGGCAGCACATTACCATGCAACTTTAACATAACCGGAAAAATGATGGCGTGAAAAACAATGTTGTCCTTACCAATAAAATGAACCAGCTTGGTATCATCATTGTACCAGTAAGGTTTCCAGTCTTTATTATTGTCCAGTGCCCATTGTTTGGTTGCACTGATGTAGCCAATGGGCGCATCAAACCAAACGTATAAAACTTTTCCCTTACCACCTTCTACATCTGCCGGTAGTGGAATACCCCAATCCAGGTCACGGGTTACAGCTCTTGGTAATAAGCCGGCTTCTATCCAGCTTTTACATTGGCCCAACACGTTTGGTTTCCAGTCTGCTTTATGATCTTCCAATATCCATTTACGCAAAAATTCTTCATGCCTGTTCAACGGCAGATACCAATGTTTCGTTGGCCTTTTAACCGGTGCATTTCCACTTAAAGTACTGCGTGGATTTATAAGTTCATCGGGGCTCAATGCTGTGCCACATCTTTCACACTGATCGCCAAATGCATTTTCGTTGCCACAAACCGGGCAAGTGCCAATGATATAACGATCTGCTAAAAATGTGTTGGCAGCTTCATCAAAATATTGTTCAGAATCTTTGATTTCAAGATCACCATTGTTATTGAGTGCAGTAAAAAATTCCTGTGCAGTTTCGTGATGAATGGGTGCGGAGGTTCGATGGTAAATGTCAAAAGAAATACCCAGGTCGGCCATATTGCTTTTCAGCATAGCGTGGTATTTGTCCACGATGGCTTTAGGCGTAGTATTTTCCTTCATTGCCTGTATGGTAATAGCAGCGCCATGTTCATCGCTTCCACAAACATATACTACATCTTTTTTTTGTGCCCTCAGGTAACGCACATATATATCCGCCGGTAAATACGCTCCTGCCAAATGCCCGATATGCTTTGGCCCATTGGCGTAGGGTAAGGCAGATGTTATTAAATATCTTTTAGGATTGTTCATTGCGGTGCAAAATTACCTAAACAAAGTACATTACCCAAACAAACAAATACCCCTGCGGTAACAGGGGCAATTGAAAAATCTTTCAATTTTTTGTTCATTACTTTTTTAACTCTGCAATATTTACCTGCGGCACCAATACTTTATTACACTTTTCAGTAATGATGTCTTTTGCCAGGTTAAATTGGGCCGTTTGCTTAATTTCTTCTGACGATGCACCAACCTTTAATGTGTAGTCACCCGCTTCCGCTATCCATGATGTACTTGCAGTATCAAAGGATGCCAGGTCATCTGCCTGCAAAACAAAACTTATTTTTTGTGATTCTCCGGGTTTCAGCAGCCTGGTTTTAGCGAATGCCTTTAACTCTTCTGATGGTTTCTGCATTTTTTTAGCAGGTGCATGAATGTACAATTGAACTACTTCTTTGCCCGGCATGTTACCGGTATTGGTAATTTCCAACGTTGCGGTAATGCGCCCTTTAAAATCGGCGCCGCTGGTAACTATTTTTCCATAGCCAAAGCTGGTGTAACTAAGTCCGTAACCAAATGGAAAAGTTGGTTTCACATTAAAACTGTTGTAGTAACGGTAACCAACAAACACACCTTCTTCATAAATTACTTCCGAAATGTATCCCAATGACATTCCGCCTGGCCCTTTTACTTCATCATCATTTAAGTTCTTACCAGGGAAATTTTTTACAGTAGGCTCATCTTCATATTGCTTTGGAAAAGTAGCTGTTAACTTACCTGATGGATTAACTTTTCCGGTCAATAAATCAGCAACCGCATTGCCTGCCTCCTGGCCACCTTGCCATGCCAGTAAAATTGCATCCACCTCATTCATCCATGATGCTACATCTACCACCCCACCTATATTTAGGATGACCACTACTTTTTTTTGCCTGGCGTGAAATGAAGCAGACACATCATGAATCAATTGCTTTTCAGCATCCGTTAAATAGAAATCCGTTTCTTTTTTTCTATCCTGAAACTCACCCGCGTTACGGCCAATTGTAATAAAAGCGATGTCAGCCTCCACTGCTTTCGCATCAATGTCAGCAGTTGTCATCTGCATTTCAGGTATGGGTGGAGATAACTGAAAGAAGAATTTTTTCGCAGGCTGTTTTGCCTTTTCATCTTTTATGTATTGCTCATAATTGTTTTTTAATCCGGCATCTAAATTAAAACCTGCATTCTTCAGTCCATCAACCAACGATACCGTGTAGGCTTCATTTACATCACCACTACCTGTTCCTCCTGCAATAAAATCGTACGAAATATTTCCGAAGGTGGCAATTTTTTTAACCTGTTTTAATGGGAGCGTTTTGTTTTCATTTTTCAACAAAATCATTCCCTCAGCCGCCGCAGTACGGGCAACTACCGCATTCACTTTCAGATCAGGTTTATTGTTAAACGTTGTCTTTTTGTAAGAGGGAGATTCCAACACCAACTGCATAATGCGTGTTGCATTTGTATTGATGACCGATTCCGCTAATTTACCGTTGCTAACTGCTTCCATTATTGCATTCACCTGGGCTGGTGTTCCGGGCATTAGTAAATCATTGCCCGCTTTCATTTGTGCTACCGGATCATTGCCGCCAAACCAATCTGTCATTACCATGCCTTTAAAACCCCACTCTTTCCGCAGAATGGTTGTCAGTAAATCATATTCCTGAGAAGTATAAGTTCCGTTTAATTTATTGTAAGAACTCATAACAGTCCAGGGTTGAGATTTTTTTACCGCTATCTGAAAGCCCCTTAAATAAATTTCCCGCAATGCTCTTTCGCTTATAATTGCATTTACCTGGTTGCGATTGGTTTCCTGGTTATTGGCAGCAAAATGTTTGATGGATGTACCCACACCATTTGATTCTATACCATTTACCATCGCTGCAGCAATATTTCCAGCTACTACCGGATCTTCTGAATAGTATTCAAAGTTTCGGCCTCCCAAAGAATTACGCTGAATATTTAAAGCCGGAGCAAGCAATACATCAACACCATAAGCTTTTACTTCGCTTCCCATGGCCATTCCAACCTTTTTTACAAGTGCTGTGTCCCAGGTGGACGCAAGCAATGTGCCTACTGGAAATGCAGTACAATAATAGGTGGCGGCATCATTTTCACGTGTTGGCTGAATGCGCAATCCTGCGGGGCCATCAGCCAACACAATACCGGGAATGCCAAGGCGGGGTATGGCAAATGTAGTACCGGCGGCACCTGGCACTCTATCCTGGGTTTGCCCAACTACAGGTCCATTGTTTAATTCGGGGGCGCCCGGAAATTTCATACCCATACCTACCACGAGTTTTACTTTTTCTTCCAGTGTCATTTTACTGACCAACTGTTTTGCTGTAGCGTAGTTACTTATTTGTGCATTTGAGACCAGGCATATTAAAAACATGCAGAACGAAATCGTTGATTTTTTCATATAGTTAAATTATTTCATTGCGTTATTGTGACACAATGATAATATTTTTATTTTAATTGTTATAACTTTATTTTTACCAACAAGCCTTTTAATACACTATTATGAGTTTTGACAAAAAGATCCGTGAACATTTTTTAAAAGGCCATGAGACATATCTAAGGCATATATCGATAGACTGTATCATCTTTGGATTTCACCTCAATGAACTAAAAGTGTTGCTGCTCCATGCAAAATATGCCGGTGACTGGGCACTGCCCGGGGGATTTGTTTTAAAAGAGGAGCACATGGATGAGGCGGCCTCCCGGATACTAAGAGACCGGACCGGTCTCGATAAAATTTATATGCAACAGTTTCATGTTTTTAGTGCGCCAGGCAGATCTACAAGACAGGCGAATCAACAATTTTTAAAAAACGTGGGCATTGAATATGATGAAAGCTGGATGTTTGAGCGCTTTATTTCAGTAGGCTATTCTGCCCTGGTAGATCTTACAAAAGTGCAGCCCGTAGCAGATGATTTTTCATCGGCTTGCCAGTGGTTCAATATCCGGGAAATACCTGCAATGATTTTGGATCACCGTGAAATATTGGATAAGGCATTGGCCAATTTACAGATGCAATTAAACTATCACCCGGTTGGTTATAATTTATTACCCGAAAAATTCACCATGCCGGAATTGCAAAAATTATATGAAACTATTTTAGACCGAACGCTTGACAGAAGAAATTTTCAACGTAAGATAGTAGGCACAGGGATTTTGAAAAGGCTCAATGAAACAAAAAAGGGCGTTGCACACAAAGCGCCATATTACTATAAATTTGATCTTCGAAAATATCAGAAAGCACTGAAAGGAGGAATGGGATTTGAGTTGTAATGAAAACTAAATAATGATCTGAAAAATGAATCGAAAAAATTTCCTTTCTTCCGTAGTTCCACTGGCCGCAACCTTTACCCAATTGGTTGAGAAGCATTTGCCGGATGAAACCTTTTCTGCAATAATACCACCGTATTTAAAAAAAGGAGACACCATTGGCATTACCTGCCCCGCCGGTTTTATTACATTAGAGGAAATAGAACCAGCGACAAAAAAAATTAATGAGTGGGGATTTAATTATAAAATTGGAGACACTGTTGGTAAAAAAGATTTTACTTATGGTGGTACCGACCAAGAAAGGCTGGATGATTTTCAGCAACTGCTGGATGATAAAAATATTCAGGCAATTCTATGTGCAAGGGGTGGTTATGGTATGGTAAGAATTATAGACCAGGTTAATTTTAAAAAATTTAAAGAACATCCAAAATGGATCATTGGGTTTAGCGACATAACGGTATTGCATAGCCATTTAAACCGCAATTATGGAATTACTTCCATCCATTCTAAAATGTGTAATAGCTTTCCCGATAACTGGGATCAGGCAGAACCTGTGCAAAAAGAAAGTATTACATCCATCTGCAATTGCCTGGCTGGTGAAAAAGTTTCCTATACATTTCCGTGGAATCCAAATAATAAAGCAGGCAAAGTGAGCGGGCCGCTGGTAGGAGGAAATCTAAAAACTATTGAATCGCTTGCCGGTAGCAAAAGTGATATCATTACAAAGAACAAAATACTTTTTGTAGAGGACACGGGTGAATATTTATACAGCATCGACAGAATGTTTTGGAACCTGAAACGCAGTGGGAAATTATCGGATCTTAGGGCATTGATAATTGGAGGGTTTAAGGTAAAAAAAGATGATGAAGGTGAATCGTTTGGAAAAACTGTTGCTGAGATTGTGTTGGAAAAAATAAGTGAATATAACTACCCTGTTTGTTTTGATTTTCCGGTGGGTCATCAAAAATATAATGTTGCCTTAAAATGTGGTGCAAACCATCAACTTATTGCACAGGAAAATGAATGTAATTTAACAGCAACCGTATGATAAAAATTCCTTCCTATTTAAAAAAGGGCGATACAATCGGATTAACCTGTCCTGCAGGTTATATGGCAAAAGAAAAAGCGCAAACATGCATCAGCACTTTACAAAGCTGGGGCTTTGAAGTAATGGTTGGCAAAACATTGGGCAGCGATTCCGATAACTACTTTTCGGGCACAGATGAAGAAAGGTATAAT
Source organism: Ferruginibacter sp. (assembly GCA_046590675.1). GTDB lineage: Bacteria > Bacteroidota > Bacteroidia > Chitinophagales > Chitinophagaceae > Ferruginibacter. The sequence goes on from JBKJUP010000099.1 coordinate 88,783, forward strand.
GAATTACAGGCAATGTTGGATGATGATGGTATCCATGCAATACTCTGCGGCCGTGGCGGATATGGCGTGGGTAGAATCATTGACCAACTGGATTTTAGCAGGTTCAAAAAAAAGCCAAAGTGGATCATTGGCTATAGCGATATAACGGTGTTGCATTGCCACCTTAACCGGCAAATAAAAGTTGCTTCATTACATTCACCTATGGCTGCTGCATTTAACGATGACGAATTTAAAAATGAATACGTTCAGTCGCTTCGAAAAAGTGTAACCGGCAAAAAAGGAAAGTACCAGTCCGATATTCATCCACTCAATAAAACAGGCACAGCAACCGCAGAACTGGTTGGAGGAAACTTAACGCTGCTTGCACATGTAATAGGAACAAAATCGGACCTTGACACAAAAAATAGAATTCTATTTATAGAAGATATTGGCGAACAGATTTACAGCACCGACCGGTTGCTTTATCAATTGAAGCGTAGTGGCAAACTGGATAAGCTGGCAGGTTTAATCATCGGAAAATTTACCGATGTAAAAGACACTGAAAGGCCGTTTGGAAAAAGCCTTGAAGCTGCAATTGCTGACATTGTTAAGGATTATGAATACCCGGTTTGTTTTAATTTTCCGGTAAGCCATACCGCGGAAAACTATGCTTTAAAATGTGGGGTTGTGTATGAATTAAAAATTGGTAAAAAAACTGTGAGGCTTGTAGAAAAATAACAAATATTCCATCATATTGATTTTAATGGTATCGCCAATTAATAACCGAGCATTATGAAAAATGAATAAACCCTTACAGCAACCACTGTGGGAAAAAATACAATCATTCGCTATTGATGACCCACATTCATCATTTCCCTTTTCCAGAAAACTTGCTAAAGAAAATAACTGGACAAGGTCATTCACTTTAATTGCCATAGAAGAATACCGAAAATTTATTTACCTCTGTTGCACTTTGCCAAATGGAGCATCGCCTTCGCCAGTTATAGATAAAGTATGGCACTTACATTTAACTTATACCACCAATTATTGGATTGAGTTTTGTGAAAAAACATTGAATAAAAAAATTCATCATCATCCGAGTAAGGGTGGAGATGAAGAACAAAACAAGCACAACACCTGGTACAGTGATACACTAAAATATTACCTGGAAGTTTTTGAAACGGTTCCTCCAAATTCAATATGGCCAAACGAAAAAACCGAAACCAGCATTGCGGATACTGAAATATATGATTCAAAATTATTCAACAAAATAGCAATCGCTTTTCTTGCTATTACCATTGGGTATGTATTGATATTTAATATTTTCAAAACAAATGGCCCTGACTTTCTACTTCATTATTTTATATTGATTGCAGCAGGCATATTTGTTTCCTGGGTTTTGCAACAACATAAGTCAGATAGACTAAAACAGTTTATTGAATTAAATTTCCCAAAAGAATTTACAACTTACCAGGCAGGCAATTTTTTATATAACGAACATAAGGCTTACCAGGCTGCCGTTATTGACCTGCTAAAAAGAGGAATTATTGATACGGACGCCAACAACTATGTTATTAGATCCAATGATTCTTCCGATTCAGAGAAAGAAGAAAACCCTCTACTCCCAAACCTTACAGAGAAGTATGGACCGGGCAAAACATTTAGCTACCTGGATGGACTGGAGCTAATTGACAAAGCAAAACTGATGCATCCAGCTTTTAAAAAATTGACCGTTTTATCCAATAAAACCGACTATCAAAAATTAATAATTCCGGGTGTAATCATTGCTATTGGATTTGCGAGGTTGTTCCAGGGTTTGGCAAATGAAAAACCAGTTACTTACCTGTTGCTGGAGCTTGGTTTTTTTTCGTTGATAAGTTTAATTATTGCTGCACAATACTCTTATACTTACCTGGTATATCAAATGGCCGAACAGGTGTGGAAGCAACAAAATAACAATGGCTATGGCGGAAATATTCTAAATAATTTTACACTTATTGGTGTAGCTGCGGTAGCGGGCTTTGCAGAATACAATGTGCTTAACCATGTGTTTAGCAGTTATACCCCAGTGAAAAAAGGATTCAATGATGGAACAAGCTCTTCAAGTAGCTGTGGAAGCAGTTGTGGCAGTAGTTGCGGCAGTGGTTGCGGCGGATGTGGCGGAGATTAATATCTACCGCAACAACGAATCCAATGTTTGTTGAAACACCGGAAACTTGCTCAAATCGTGGTGCGAACCTCCTTCAATAGTAATAAACTTATCAGTAGGTTTTAGCGACTCTTTCAATTTTACGGCGCAACGGTAAGGGATTACTCCATCATCGGTGCCATGAAAAATTGTGATAGGTACTTTTACATCCAGCAAATATTCATAAGTCGGTATCCGGTAGGTTGCCATTCTTTCAACCGGGTAAATAGGTGCATAACAGCTAAAAAGATCAGGAATACTATAATAGGGAGTTTCTAAAACCAATTGCTTACAATCCGTTGCAGAAGCAAGGTAGGCAGCTATTCCGGTGCCCAATGATTTACCAAAAATAACAATACTGTCTTTGCTATATTTTGATGTTGCAAGGCGGTACACCTGTCTTGCCATTTCATATAATTTCTTTTCATTTCTTTCACCCGTTGATTTACCATACCCGGGATAATCAGCCATCCAAACTTCGTAAGAATTACTGGTAAAAGCTTTTGCAAATTTCGAATAGCGGTTTATGTTACTTCTGTTACCATGAAAATAAATAACCACACCTTTTCTAACAGAATCAGCCGGAAAAAATTTGACGAGATTAATGGTATCGGTTTCGTTAACAGGAATATCTACTTCAGCAAAAGGTGAATCAAACTTATATTGATAAGTTCTTTCGAGTAATACCGGATGGAATAAAAATTTATTCTGTAAATAATATAAGGCAATGCCAATTATACAATAAAGCAACACAACCACTTTAATCCAGCGTAATAATTTTTTATTCATACATGCAAGTTACAAATGGATAAGTTGAAACTAATCTTCACTTTAAATTTCAATCATTTCCAACAAAATGTATCATCCTTCAATACTTTAAAATATCCCTGATAAAATTATGGTACTCCGGAAAAGAGGGCAGGTTATTGTGGCCGCCCCCTTCGATGCTTATCAGGGTAATTTTGCGGGGATTCAAAGCCTGCAACTTTAAACTGTTTCTGATAGGAATCAACCAGTCTTTTGTACCATGTAAAATATAGGTGTGGCAATTTACCTTGGGCAACCATTTATCAGTTCGCATGTGATAACGCAAAACCAGTTTCATTGGCAACATCGGTAAGAACCGGTTTACCACTTTGGTAAAGCTAAAATACGGTGCATCCAATATTAAATAACGGGGTGTATTTTCACTGGCCAAATGAGCCGCAAATCCGCTTCCAAGGCTTCTTCCATACACAATCATGTGATTTTCGTGATAGGTTGTTATCAGCGTATCATATACAAACTGCATGTCGGTCAGCATATCCTTTTCGCTTCGCTTACCGGTGCTCTTTCCAAAACCACGGTAATCAACCAACACTACATCATAGTTGTACCTGAAAAAGTCAGCAGCATATTTCGCCCAACCTTTAATGCTCCGGGAATTGCCATGAAAATAGAGTATCAGTCCAAGTGGTTTTTCAACATAAAAATGTAAACCATTTATGCTAACGCCCTCTTCTACTTCAAAAAACAATTCACGAAAGGGTGCGTCATATTTATACTGGAAATTTTTTTTTAGTTTTTCTGGTTTAAAAATAAACCGTTCCTGAAACAGGTACACAAGTGATAGTAAAACAACATACCCGATAATGATATAGATAAATGTGTGAGACAATAGCCGCGTTTAAATTCAGTTAAATGATCTGTAAGGGAAAATATTTGAGAAGTAAAAATTACGGTAAATAACTGAAAGCATTAAAGAGGAAACTCCATTTTCCAGGCTTCCATTCCGCCGGCTAAATTCAGGAGGTTGTGAAAAGGATATTTATCCTGCAATCGCTGTATAGCAATCTGGCTGCGTACACCCACCCTGCAGTAAAAGACAACCGGGTTTTCCTTTTCTATCTGCGCAATATTCTTGGTTATTTCCATTAAAGGAATGAGCGTGCCGCCGATGTTAAAAACATCATGTTCATGCAGCTCCCTTACATCTATTAACTGAACCGGGCTGCCGGCACTCATTAATGCTGCAAGTTCCCGGGCTGTTATACTTTTCATTTGTCGTAAACAATTACTGCTATCCTGCAATGGAACAACTTTTTTACAAATCATCAAAGGGAAATTTTTTTGAAATAGCCAGTTGAATTCAGCAATCGTTCCTGCTTTACAAAATCAATTTGTTAACAATAAGTGCACTACCAAATTGCAATGCATGTGTTGATTCAGCTTATTCTTCGTCTTCCTCATCTACATAAACACGCAGTAGTTTCAATTTACTAACCGGTGCAATTACCAATGGGAATTTTTCAACCATCACTTTACTTTGTTCAAGTCCAAATCCCTTTTCTTCGCTAAGCGAAATTTCTTTTACATAGAAATACAATTTCATAATCATACGTTCAAAGAACGGAAGATCGTTATCGGCAGATAAGAATTTCTCCATTACCACAAACTGAAAATCGCCCACTACATTGTTACGCTGCTGACTTTCGTACCGGCTTGTAACGTTTACTTCCCTGTTTGCAACAAGGTCTTCCACTACTTTTTTGAACATTAGGTTTAATCGCGGTTCCATTCTAAAACCAAGCCTGAATTCTACCCGTATAATATCATTTGGAATAATATGCTCCACCGAATACTCACAGGTGTACGGATCATCCATGGTATCTACATGCACAAACCAATAAATATCTGCACGCTTTGGCTTACCACTCAGTATTGAATAAATAATTTTGTGTTCTATTTCTTTTGGGTTATTGGCACTCGTTAAATACACAAGATGTGTTGCATATTTTGGTACCGACGAATCATTGCTCAATTCTTCCAGCTTGGGAATATATTCTTCCATACGCACAAATTCCACATAACGGTTTTTAATTTTCCTGGCTCTGAACCAGATGTACATTACAGAGAACATTACAAAACCAATCATCATTGTTATGTAACCTCCATGTATAAATTTACTCATTAACGCTATCAAAAAACTTGATTCTATAATCAGGTAAAATACCAGGAATAAATAGATGAGCCCCGGCTTTACCCTATGAAGCACCAGGTAATTGGCAAACAAAATTGTTGTCATAATCATGGTGGTAATGATCGCCAACCCATAAGCTGCTTCCATCCTGGACGACTCCCTGAAATACAAAACAACGCCTACGCAACCAACAAACAATAGCAGGTTAATACCAGGAATAAATATTTGACCCCTTGCTTCTGTTGGAAAGTTGATCTTAAACTTGGGCCATAAATTCAATCGCATGGCTTCATTAATGAGTGTAAACGAACCCGTTACCATTGCCTGGCTTGCGATGATGGCCGCAGTTGTTGCAATTATAACACCTGGTACAATAAACCAATCGGGCATCAGATCATAAAATGCATTGATGCCTTCCAGTTGAATGGTTTCAGCATCAAGCAATTTGAGGTTATGATGTTTTAATAAACTGGCGCCCTGGCCAAAATAGTTGATAAGCAAACATGATTTTACGAAGATCCAGGACATGCGAATATTACCCCGTCCACAATGGCCGAGGTCGCTGTACAAAGCTTCCGCACCAGTAGTACAGAGAAAGACCGCTCCAAGTAACCAAAAACCACTTGGGTAAGTTATTAAAAAATGTATGGCATGATAAGGATTAAGGGCTTTAAAAATAGACAGGTCATCTGCAATATGTATGAACCCAAGTACAGCCAGCATGGTAAACCAAATTGACATAATGGGGCCAAACATTTTACCTATGCTTGCGGTACCAAATTGTTGAGTAAAAAAGAAAGCGCTGATGATACCGAGTACAATATACACGATTGAGTTTTGGCTGAGTTCACGAAACCGGGGGAGTTCCTTTAAGCCTTCAATGGCAGACGTAATAGAAATAGGAGGAGTGATAATACCGTCAGAAAGCAGTGCGGCACCGCCAATCATTGCAGGAATAACCAACCATTTACGTCGTCGCCTCACCAATGCGAACAATGCAAAAATACCACCCTCACCCCTGTTATCGGCCCTCAATACCATTATTACATACTTAATAGTAGTTAACAGGGTAATGGTCCAGATGATCAGGGAGAGTGAACCCAGGATAAGGGTTTCATCAATTACACGATCTTTTATGATAGAGTTAAAAACGTATAAGGGAGAGGTTCCAATATCGCCGTATATAATTCCCAAAGCAACCAGTAATCCTGCTGCCGTTACCTTATTTACCTGCTTTGACACTTGCACTCATTTTTGTTAAAAGATAAACCATTAAAAAATATGGCACTATGTGTTTACACTAATCCCAAGCATTACAAATGTAAACTGAAAACACTGTATATAACGGTAAATGCAATGAAATATTGGAAGGGTTTAATACTTGATCGTGGTATTGAAATTACAAAACCATCTGACAAAGCAACGAAAATTTAATCTGTATGCCAATAAAAAAACACGTTAAATACAATTCGTAAGATGCGTTACAATTGAATTGATCAGTAAATGCAATTTTGATAAAAAAGTCAAAAACATTGTTGGCACGAAATAATAACCTAAAATAGGCAATAGCAAAACCGATTCACATGTCACAAAGCAACAGTCATTTTGTTGGTATCATGGAATTGTAAAATACAATGAACTGCAAACACAAGATTCATAAAGCCAGGTTTAATTTGACATTGGATAGTGCGCTATTTTCGATAATAAATGATAGGGTTAGTTTCCAAACCAACGCGGCAAATGCGTTGAAAACCCTTCTAAATAAATTCTTTTATCTTTATAACATTACAAGTTGTTGCTTATTAAACCCTGTGACAAAATATTTACAAAAATTACTAAATTCCAGACTATGCGAAACATCCTATTATTTACAGTACTTATCATTTTATTTTCCTGCAATACCAACAATTCCGATTCGGCAGCTTCTGAAGATGATACATCTTATTTGCCATCTGAAGTTATTGAGCCAACAAACGAGATTCCTGCTGTAGTTAATAAAATGATTTGGTATGCAGGTTATGACTCTGCTAAAAAGAAAGTGGTATTAAAACAATTAAGACCCGTAAATCCGGATACGCTTATTGCCGATAAAATCATCAGTGATATCAACTCAAGCTGGATAGATGTAAAACTTGAATTATTGAAAACTTCGCATGATACTTTGTATGTAGCTATTCCGGAGAGCACCACACTTACACAAAATATGGGCAGCAGTGGCGCCTACAATTATATTGCTTCAGCCACTTATTCGCTTACTGAATTAAAAGGCATTAAATATATCAACTATGCTTTTACGGAAGGTGACCATTTGGCTCCGGGAACGATGAAACGTTCAGATTTTAATTGATAAAAACACAACCCCTTACTTTTCAGTAAGGGGCCACAAACTATAAATAAAAGCAACTGCGTGAAGCAGGCTCAAACACAAACACAGGCCATTGTACTACTCTTTACTAAGAAGTACCCAATGGACCTGGGTTAGTTAATCTGGCTTTTTGCCGTCCAGGAAAGTATTTATTGTGCTGATTTCTGCCTGATTATTTTCATCAGATTTTACTGTGTAGTTACTGTAGAAACTTTCTACGTCTGCAATGGAATTATGCAATTCCATATTGCGGCGAAGGTAAGCGGGCACCGTTTCAAACTCATTATTCGGATCGGCCGCGTTAATATTGAATGACAAATTACGCAGTTTTGCAATTCGATCCATAGCCCGGCGCCTTAACTCCTCTGTTTCGTCAGGCATTGCCCGATCCTCAACATTGGACATCATGATTGGCTGAGTTTGTTGTACAATTGGCTTCTCCTCCGCCGCCTGATGGGAATCTTTAACCACCATACGCATTTCGGTTTCAGGCTCGTCTTCCTTTGCCGTACTTTGTGTAGGGGTCAGTTTTTCCACAGTGTTGGATTTGGCTGGCGTCTGCTCCTCAATATATATTTTTGAAGGCTTTGCCAAATGTCCACCCGTTGACGAGACAGGCTTATTGCTAGCTACTTTATGCTGTGTTGAAAAAGCTGTATTAACTTCGGGAGTTGTTGGTTTTTTTTCGGAAGGTATCGGAGTTGGTATATCAAATTCAATAACAGGAATTTGATCAGATGCCGAAGATATCTCAAAAAAGATAGGTTGCTCATCAATTTTTTCCACAGTAGTATTACGTGGTAATTCTACTTTCTGCTCACCTGGTTCACGTTCTGATATTGTTGGCATCATCAACTCATTCACTTCTTTTGCAGGTTCTTTAGCAGACATTTCTTCCTGCGCTTCAATTGCAACATTAATTTTATTTGCTTTTGTTTCATCATTTATTTCAAACTGTAAAGTAGGCTGTTGTATTTTCTTTTCTTCTTTTGCCGGCATGTCCAGCGTAAGTACAACCTTATTTTCTTTTGCTTCCTGCTTTGGCGAATTAATTGTTTTTGCAAATGGATCTTTGTGTTCAAATCCTGTCGCAATGATGGTAATACTGATTCCTGCACCCAATGTATTATCGTAACCCAATCCAAGTATTACATCACTTTCATCTCCAGCCTGGCTCAATAAATGATTTTGAATTACCTCTACTTCATCCATTGTAAATTCACTTTCGCCTTCGGCTGAGTTGATGTTTATGAGTATCCATCTTGCACCCCTGATATCATTGTCATTTAGCAACGGTGAATTCAATGCGCTCTCAATAGCCACCTGCGCCCTGTCTTCTCCTTCGGCAGTTGCACTACCAAGTATAGCAACACCGCCATTACTCATTACGGTACATACATCGGCAAAATCCACATTGATCTGGCCGGTACTATTAATTACATCGGTAATACATTTTGCTGCTGTAGCCAATACATTATCGGCTTTCTCAAAAGCTTCCTTCATTTTTAAATTGCCAAACTGGTGACGCAATTTATCGTTGCTGATTACCAGTAAGGTATCCACATGATCCTTCAACAGGGAAATGCCTTCCTCTGCCTGGGCCAGTCTTTTTCTGCCTTCGTACGCAAAAGGAGTGGTTACAATACCCACCGTAAGTATTCCAAGATCCTTACAAATTTTTGCAAGAATCGGTGCGCCACCTGTGCCGGTACCACCGCCCATACCTGCAGTAATAAATGCCATTTTGGTATTCACTTCCAGGATGCGTTTTATTTCTTCCAGGCTTTCTTCGGTAGCCTGGCGACCGATGGCAGGGTTTGCTCCTGCGCCCAGCCCCTGGGTTAAGTGTGGCCCCAACTGTATTTTATTGGGCACCTTACTTTGTGCAATGGCTTGCGCATCTGTGTTACAGATGATGAAGTTTACACCTTCAATATTTTGCGAAAACATGTGGTTTACCGCATTGCTTCCGCCGCCGCCCACACCAATAACCTTGATGATGGAGGATTGCTCTTTAGGCAGATCAAATTGTATCATATTATTAGTTTCCTTAAAAGTTTCTGCAGCGATCTTTTTTTTAGGGAAGACCCTGCAGGACTTTTTAATTTTTACTTTCCACGTTTCCGTTAGTAAGGCAGAAAAATGGTAAAGTGTTTATAATGGTGGGTTAGGAATTCTCCAATACTTTTCAAAAAAAATAAACGGGAATTCAAAAAATCATTGAGTTTTTTTAAAGGAACTTTCAATCCTTATTCCTGGTAATACGCTGCTGCCGGAATACCACCCTAATTTAAAATTTGGCGTCTTCCTCTTCTTTAAATAAATCTATCAACCCAATTTTAAATGAATCCATAAATCCTTTCAATGATTTTCTTTCCTTTACTTTTTTTACGCTCAGCTTTTGATGCAATTCATCTTCCGCTTCTTCCGTATCTATTACTTCATCAACCGGCTGTTGCTGTAATGAAGCCGGAACCGGTATTCTGCGGAATGATTCTTCAAACTGCCTTGCTTTATTTTCGTAGTCGTTGTATCCTTTCAATATTAAACCGATACAGGTACTGTACATTGGTTTTGCAAGTTCATCAATATGTCCGCCGGCAAGATGCTCATTCGGATAACCAATTCTTGCATTTAAACCAGTAACATATTCGGTTAACTGTATCAGGTGCTTCAATTGCGATCCGCCACCTGTAAGTATTACACCACCATTTAGCAAACGTGTGTCTAAACCAACCTGCTTTAAATGATAGGTAACAAAATCCATGATTTCGCTCATGCGTGCCTGTATAATTCCCGCAAGATTTTTCACACTTATTTCTTTTGGCTGCATTCCACGCAAACCCGGAATCGTAATAAACGCATTTGATTTTGCTTCATCACTCAATGCACTTCCAAACTGAACCTTCATTTGTTCGGCCTGTGTTTTTAATACGCCCAAACCATTTTTAATATCGTTGGTAATATTTTCGCCACCGAATGGAATTACTGCGGTATGCTTTAATATGCCTTCATAAAATACTGCAAGATCTGTGGTACCACCGCCAATGTCAACGATGGCTACACCTGCTTCAAGGTCCTGGTCGCACATTACTGCTGCTGCAGAAGCCAATGGTTGCAGTACAAGGTCTTTTGTAGTTAATCCGGCTTTTTCCACACTGCGGTTGATATTGCGTATGGCATTTTTATCACCGGTAATGATGTGAAAATTGGCGCCTACTTTTACGCCGCTATATCCAATCGGGTTTGGAATATTCTGAAAATTATCTACTGTAAATTCCTGTGGAATTACATCGATGATCTGGTCGCCTGCAGGAATATAAGTTCTGTACTGATCCGCAATCAGGCGATCAACTTCTTCCTGCATAATTTCTTCTTCTGTAGCCTGGCGAACAATATCGCCACGGGTTTGCAAACTTTTGATGTGATGACCTGCAATCCCTACATATACTTCTTCAATGGCAAGGTTGGGATTTGAATCATAACAATTTTTTAGGGCCATTTCAATAGCCTTAATTGTTTGATCAATGTTTAAAACCATACCATGCTGTACGCCATTGCTATTGGCCCTTCCAAAACCCAGGATTTCAAGTTTACCATATTCATTTTTTCGCCCGGCTATGGCAGCAATTTTTGTTGTGCCTATATCCAGGCCAACAATAACGGGATTGCTATTCCCGGCACCATTGTCGCCTGACGATTTAATTTGTTCGTTACTCATAGTTGTATGTTTGTGTTTGTGTGTGTTGTGTTTGTGTGTGTGTTTATAAATTAAATTTCATTTATTAGTAATCGTTGTTTGCATGCTTTGATAATGGCTTTGGCATTACCAGTTTTGGCGTTTTCGCATTGGACGGTGTTTGTTGAACCGGCTTTGCTGCACTGGCGGCGGGCTTTGTTACAGCCTTCTTTACAGGGGCAGCTACAGTTTGTTTCGTTGCAGTAACTGCGGTTTTGCCGGTTACTGCCGGAGCTGCGCTACTAATTGGTTTTTCGGATGCAGCCCCTTGTGGTTGGGGTTTTTCAATGGTATTGGGTGATGTATTATTATCGTCCCGTTCAATGGACTGTTGAATGAGATTGCTATTGGTTGTGTTGTGTTCGTTATCCTGCTGAATTATTTGAACTGAATCTGATGCCATTCTTTCAGCATTTTCTGCAATGGCCTTCATGAGTTGAAGTGTACGCATTGAATCTGCAGCTACTTCTTCAACACCTTTTCGTTTTGCTACCACCTGGTTCTTGTATTGAATATCGATCACACTATATTTATTCCATCCGGCTTTTACAATTACATCTTTATAAAACAGTTCAAGTTTTTTAAATTTTTCATTTACATCGTTTGCATCTCCAAATACTATGATGTTGTTACCAAACTTGGGAACCATCTCAAAAGTTCTTTGCGGTGTAATATCTACCTGGTCAATCATTGCCATTAAAAATGGATTTTCCTGGATGGTATTGCTCACCAATAAAATATCTTTCAACAAGGTGCTGTCAGCTTTTATTAATACTTTTTTATCAGTAGGAAAATTGGTAAACACCGGTAACCTTGCTGAAAATTTATCACTCAATGGCAATATCGTAAGTGAACTATCTATATAAAATGTTGCCCCATTATTGGTAAAAATTCTTGCTACCGGTTCTCTCTCCAATACGGCTACCTGCAGCATCTCATTATTATCAAAGAACAACTGAACATTTTTTACCCAGATATTTTTTTGCAACTCCTGCTCAATTGCTTTTAAATCAAAAGAGCCAATTGCTTTGCCAACAGGGTTGCCATCTGAGATAGACCTGATGGACGCCTGAATATCTTTTTTATCTAAGAAAAAATTATTGGCTACGCCATCAATATTGATGTGCACTCCCTTGCAATGCTGCTTGTCTTTTTTCTGAATGGCCGACACCAATAACACTACCGTACCTGCAGCTATGGAAATCCACAGCGTGGCGAGTAAAATGCTTTTTATGGTAAATCTTTTATTCATGTGCCTAAGCAAGCGTTTTTTTATTTTTAAAATGCGGTTACTATTTCTTTTATTGGAGCAACCAATGTATCAATGTCGCCTGCTCCGGCTGTGATAATAAAATCTCTTTTGGTTAATGCCATCTCTTTTAATATTTCGGCTTTACTCAAAATGCTTTTATTATTTAACTCCATTTTATCCAGGATAATACTGCTTGTTACTCCTTCCATTGGTAACTCCCTTGCAGGATAAATTGGCAGCAACATTACTTCATCAGCCAAATCCAATACTTCTGCAAATCCATCTGCAAAATCTTTGGTACGGCTGAAAAGATGCGGTTGAAATATTACCGTACATTTTCTGCCGGGAAACAATCCCTTTGCTCCGCTGATCAATGCCCTTAACTCTTCCGGATGATGTGCATAGTCATCAACATACACTACAGCATCATTTTTTACGACATATTCAAACCTTCTTTTTACACCCTTAAAATCGCCTACTGCTTTGATGATTTTCTCATCTTCAATTTTTAGGTGATGAGCAACTGTGATAGCCGCAAGCACATTTTCAATATTGTGCATACCGCCCATATTCAACACTACGTCATTCAACTTCCAGTCAATTCCATCCCTTTCCTTTATCACCACGTTAAACTGGTAACTGCCATTGATTGCCTTTATATGCGTAGCAAAAACACCTGCATTTTTATCATCCAAATCATAAGTAATATGATGGTCCCCTTTTAAATCATCATTTCTTTTCAACCCAAATTTGCTGATCAATAAACCGCCTTTTTTTATCCTGGCAGAAAAATCTATAAATGCTTGTTCCATATTTTCTGCTGTGCCATAAATATCCAGGTGATCAGGATCCATGGAACTAATGATGGCAACATCAGGACTTAATTTTAAAAAGCTGCGATCATATTCATCGGCCTCTACCACGCAAACATTTTCTTCGCTACTCCAAAAATTACTATTGTAGTTAACCGCTATCCCGCCTAAAAAAGCATTGCATCCAAAACCGCTGTGGCGTAAAATATGACCAACCATTGTGCTGGTGGTGGTTTTGCCATGCGTACCTGCAATACAAATATTAAAAGAGCTGTTAGTGATGGCGCCTAACACATCGCTGCGTTTTACCACTTTATAATTATTATCCAGGTAAAAATTATACTCCTTGTGATCTTTCGGTACCGCCGGTGTGTACACTACAAACTGAACCGATTTATCAATGAGGTCAATATTATCTTCGTAATGAATTTGAATTCCTTCTGCAGATAGCTGAGTAGTTAGTGCAGTAACAGTCTTATCATATCCGCTAACTTTTACCCCGATTGATTTAAAGTACCTGGCCAACGCACTCATGCCAATACCACCGATACCAAGGAAAAATACTGCGGGTGTTTCCACCTCTACCATTTCCTTTCCAGGTAGTTTGTTGTTGAGCGCTTTTAATATGTTGTCAAATTCCTTCATTCAATTTTTAATACTTTTTATTGTACCTAAACCTATACGGCTAACCGCAATATTTCTTTGGCGATCATTTCATCTGCATTTGTTATTGCCAGTTTCGCAATATTTGTTTTTAACTGATGTTGCTTAGCTTCATCTTTTGATAGTGCAATTATTGCAGGTACCAATTCATTCATTGCATCGCTGTCTTTTATCATTAAAGCAGCATCTTTATCTACCAGCTTTTTTGCATTTGCAGTTTGATGATCTTCTGCTGCAAATGGAAAAGGAACAAAAACAGCGGGCTTTCCCATCACACATAATTCTGTAACCGACATTGCACCGCTTCTGCTGATTACCACATCTGCCGCAGCATAAGCATATTCCATTTGTGTAATAAAATCATTTACCCAAACATTTTTTTTACCTGCAGCCGCTGCACTTCCTTTGTCTGCAAATGGCTTTCCTGTTTGCCAGATTAATTGCAAATCATTTTTTTCAAACTCATCCAAATGTGCTGCCAGCGCTTCATTAATATTTTTGGCACCAAGGCTACCACCAATGGAAAGCACTGTTTTTCTATGTGGCTCCAATTCAAAAAAACGGATGGCATCCTCCTTGCTGACTTTGCTTCCTGCAATGCTTTCTCTTACGGGATTACCGGTTACCATTATGTTGGAAGCAGGAAAAAACTTCTCCATTCCATCGGTAGCTACAAAAATTTTTGTAGCTCTTTTTCCCAACATCATATTTGATTTTCCTGCAAAGGAATTGCTTTCATGAATGAAGGTTTTTATTCCCTTCGATTGTGCATACTTAAGCACGGGAAAACTTGAGTAACCACCCACACCAATTACAGCCTTCGGTTTAAATAATTTGATGATATTTTTTACCTGCAGAAAACTTTTTACCAGCTTAAATGGCAATCCAATATTTTTTATCAAAGAACTTCTGTTAAACCCTGCAATGTCGAGCCCCTCAATTTTATAACCAGCCAACGGCACTTTCTCCATTTCCATTTTTCCTTTTGCACCTACAAATAATATCTCCGCATTTGGAGCCAATTTCTTAATCGCATTAGCAATGGCAATTGCCGGAAAAATATGTCCGCCTGTACCGCCACCCGCTACTATCACTCTTATTGGCTGGCTCCAATCTGTCTGCTGTGCTATTTCATTTACTTCATTCATTTTTTATTTGCTAACCCCGGTTTTACTTTTTTACTGTTCCCGTTTAGCCTTCTGCTTCCTGTAACCTCGGACTTTCCATCTGCTCAACGTTCCTGGCTACACTTAAAATAATACCGATTGATAAACAGGTAAAAAGAAAACTACTTCCGCCCATGCTTACTAGCGGTAACGTTACCCCTGTATTAGGAAACACATTTACATTAACGCCCATGTTGGCGATGGCCTGTATGACCAATGTAAAACTTAATCCCAAAGCCAGGAATGCCCCAAATGCAAAAGGACATTTACGATACAGCCTGATGCAACGGTATAAAAACAGCAAGTAAATAAATACAATAAACACACCGCCAATTAAACCATACTCTTCTAAAATAATGGCGTAAATAAAATCGCTGTATGAATGTGGTAAAAAATTTCGTGCATTGCTATTACCAGGGCCACGGCCAAACCAGCCGCCACTTGCAATCGCAATTTTTGCCTGGTTTATCTGGTAAGATTTATCATTTACATCCGTCTTATCACTGTACACAAAAGTTTGAATTCTGCTGATCCAGGTAGGAACACGGCCTGCTGAAAATAATGTAGGCAGGTCTTTTGTTTTATGTTCTTCTTTATCATAGTACTTCAACGCAACCATAAATAATATCGCAATTGGAATAATAGCGATACCCAATGTGAGTAGGATGTGTTTAGTATTTACCCGCCCTATAAACATCAACATAAAACTGGTACCTGCTACTAACAATGCAGTAGATAAATTGGCTGGTGCAATCAGTAAACAAATAATTGCAACCGGTATAATGATGGGTAAAAATCCTTTTTTAAAATCTTTGATAACGTGTTGCTTTTTACTTAACTGCCTGCTCATATACATGAATAATGCCAGCTTAGCTAAATCAGAAGTTTGAAAGGTCATGTTGATAACCGGTAGTTTAATCCAACGGCTTCCTTCATTTAATGTAGCTCCAAAAAAGTAGGTGTAAATAAGTAATGGAATTGATATCAAAAACAGGATGAGCGCCACCCTGGAATAGATGGTATAATTTACCCTGTGTGCAAAATAAATGACGATAACACCTAAAATGATAAAAGCAAATTGTTTGAAAAGATAACTCTCTGTGCTCTTACTAAATTTATACGCCAGTGAACCTGTGCTGCTATAAACTACCAATAAACTAATGAGCGTAAGAATGATTACGATGGCCCAAATTACACGGTCACCCTTGGTTTTATTAACCAGGTTGTCACCCATGTTGCTAATGTTGGGTGTAAAAAATGACCGTAAGTTTATGTTGTCTTCCATGTTTATAACCCAGTATGCTTTACAAATAATTTATTAGGACAACTGGTTGGTATTTTATTACAGATTTTTAACTGCCTGCTTAAACTGAGTACCTCTGTCTTCGTAATTTTTAAATAAATCAAAACTTGCACAGGCCGGGCTCAATAAAACCGCATCGCCTTTATCTGCAAAATGAAATGCAGCCTGAACAGCTTCTTCTGCGGTGCTTGTGTTTACCATCAATGAAACGATGTCGCCCAAAGCTTCATGTATCTTCCTGTTTTCGGTACCCATGCAAACAATGGCTTTTACTTTTTCTTTTACCAGTTCTTTTAGTATTGTATAGTCATTGCCTTTATCTACGCCGCCCAAAATTAAAATGGTGGGCTGTTCCATACTCTCTAAAGCAAACCAGGTACTGTTTACATTGGTTGCTTTACTGTCGTTTACAAACAACACGCCTTTTATAGTTGCCACCGTTTCCATCCTATGTTCCAGGCTTTGGAATGTTTGAAGCGATTCACGGATATTATCTTTTTTGATATCCACAGCAGTTGCTACCAGGCTTGCTGCCATACTATTGTACTGGTTATGCTTGCCTTTTAAAGCAAAGTCTTCTATGCTCATTTGCATTTCTTCATTTTTCCATTTAATATGCATTTGAGCATTTGTCAGGTACGCACCCTGTGGCAATTCGTTACTCATGGTTATCGGGTATAAGGTTGATTTAATGTTGTACCTGTTTATATTGTCTGTTGTTCCTTTATCGTCGAGGTTGTAAATAAATATATCGGTCGATTGTTGGTTTTTTGCTATGCGAAATTTGCTGTCAATATATTTCTCCAATTTATATTCATAGCGATCTAAATGATCTTCTGTAATGTTTGTAAGCACCGCAATATCGGGACGAAATGTTTTTATATCATCCAATTGAAAAGAACTTATTTCAGCTATGTACAATGGCTTTGGATCCTTAGCCACCTGCCTTGCAAATGAATAACCAATATTGCCAACCATCGCACAGTTCATTCCTGCGTTGTTGCAGATATGATAAATTAAAGAAGTAGTGGTGGTTTTACCATTACTACCTGTAATGGCAATGATCTTACTGTCTCCTTTAAACCTATATGCCAATTCTATTTCGCTTATTACCGGAATATTCTTTGCCCTGATTGCAATGACCATTTCGTTTTTTTCAGGAATACCCGGGCTTTTCATTACCTCATCTGCATTCAATATTAAAGCAGTTGTATGCAGTCCTTCTTCAAATGCAATTCCCTCATTTTGCAATTCGGTTTTATATACCTCTTTTATTTTTCCTCCGTCACTTACAAATACGTCATACCCTTGTTGCAAAGCAAGTATAGCTGCCCCTGTTCCGCTTTCGCCGCCGCCCAATATGACCATGCGTTTTTTCATTACTTATCAAGCATTATACTCCCGGTTAAGGATTTAAAAAATTGGTTTTTCAACAGCATAGAATTTAACAGGCCGGTAATCTTTAATTTATAATAGCATCTTCTACCTCAACTTTAAAGTAACAATTGCCATCACCACACATAGTATTGTTACAATCCAGAAACGCACGGCAATTTTACTTTCATGATATCCAAGTTTCTGGTAATGGTGATGCAGGGGACTCATTAAAAATACCCGCCTCCCCTCACCATATTTTCGTTTGGTGTATTTAAACCAGGACACCTGTATCATCACACTTAATAATTCAACAAAAAACACCAGGCAAAAAATTGGAATCAATAATTCCTTACGGATAATGATTGCCAATGCCGCAATAATTCCGCCCAATGCAAGGCTTCCGGTATCGCCCATAAAAACCTGCGCCGGGTAAGAGTTATACCATAAAAACCCAATGCATGCTCCCACCAATGCTGCAATAAATATAGACAGCTCACCCAGGTTGGGTATGTACATAATATTGAGGTATTCGGCAAATTTTATATTACCGCTTACGTATGCAAATATGCCCAGGCAAATGCCAATGATGGCGCAAATACCTGTTGCCAATCCATCCAAACCATCTGTAATATTTGCACCGTTACTAACTGCCGTTACTATAAATATTACAATGAGTATATAAAGCACATAGGTATAATCCCGCAGGCTTGCCGGCAATAACTTTGCATAATTGAACTCATGTGTTTTTACAAATGGAATGCTGGTAATCGGCGACTTAACTTTTACAAAAAGATGTCTTTTACCATCAATGGTTACTATGTTAAATGTATCGCTCAAAAGTTTTTCTCCAGGCCTCAACACAGAATCTTTTACAATAGAAAAATCGGGGTTGTAAACTTCTCTTTGTACCACAACGCTATCGTTGAAATAAAGTGTTGCTCCTACTATAATCCCAAGCACCACCTGGCCAAAAATTTTAAACCTGCCCGCTAATCCGTCACTATCATTTTTCTTGTAAGAAATGCCTTTGGCCTGCGCCATTCTTTTAGACCTAATTTTTAAATAATCATCTATAAAACCAATGGTACCCAGCCACACAGTACAAAGCATCATCAGCCTTATGTAAACCTTATCGAGATTCGCAAGCAATAGCGTTGGAATCAAGATAGCCAGCAGAATGATGATGCCACCCATTGTTGGCGTACCCTTTTTTTGTTGTTCGCCAGCCAAACCAAGATCCCTTACACTTTCGCCCAATTGCTTTCTATTAAGAAATGCGATCAGCTTTTTACCGTACACAGTTGTAATCAAAAGGCTCAGTATAACAGCCAGCATCAAACGAAAAGTGATGAAGTCAAATAACTTGTTTCCGGGAAATTTATATCCCGATTCGGTGAGCCAATGAAATAAATGATACAGCATTCTTTTTTATGATTTGCGTCTTCCTTATTTTTTTAATTTCAACTGATTGGTGAATACAATCAAGTGTTTTATTTTTCCAGTAACTCAAACATTTCGTTCAGCACTTTTTTATCATCAAAATCGTGTTTTACGCCGCTGATTTCCTGGTACTTTTCATGCCCTTTTCCTGCAATTAATATGATGTCTTCTTTTACAGCCAGGCTTACTGCGGTTTTTATTGCCTCTCTTCTTTCTGCTACCGTTATATATTTTTTACGTGCCACTACATTTACACCAGCTTCCATTTCACGCAGTATTTCCAGTGCATCTTCGTTGCGTGGATTATCGGATGTAAAAATTACACGGTCGCTATATTCGCAAGCTACTTCGGCCATAATTGGCCGCTTTGTTTTGTCACGATTTCCTCCACATCCCACAACCGTAATAATCTTTTCGTGGCCCTGCCTTAATTTTTTTATAGTGGCCAATACATTTAACAGTGCATCAGGTGTGTGTGCATAATCCACTATCCCAATTATTTTATCCTGCTTACTCACTATATAGTCAAACCTTCCTTCGGCACCATCAACGCTGCTTAACAATTGTAACACTTCCTGCTTCTCTTGTCCCAGGCAAATAGCTGTGCCATATACTGCTAATAAATTATACGCATTGAATTCGCCAATCATCCTGAAATAAACCTCTACATCATTTATCATCATGTGCAAACCTGTGATGCTGTTGTCTAAAATTTTCCCTTTAAAATCAGCCATGGTTTTAAGGCTGTAGAAATATTTTTTTGCAAGGGTATTCTGTAACATTACCCCGCCTCTTTTATCATCTGCATTGCTGATGGCAAACGAGCCGGAAGGAAGCGTATCAAACCAAACCTTTTTTACTTTAATATATTCATCAAAGGTTTTATGGTAGTCGAGGTGATCGTGTGTGATGTTGCTAAAAATTCCTCCTGCAAATTGCAATCCTGTAATGCGATGCTGGTGAATGGCGTGGCTGCTGCATTCCATAAAAACATATTTGCAATCAGCCCCTGCCATTTGATGAAGCAAGGCATTTACACTAATAGCATCAGGCGTGGTATGCGTTGATGATATCACCACATCGCCAACCTGGTTTTGCACCGTACTTATCAATCCACATTTATGCCCCATTGCTGTAAAGAGCTTCCACAATAAAGTTACAATAGTGGTTTTGCCATTGGTACCTGTTACACCTACTAACTTTACCTTTAATGAAGGTTCGTCATAAAAATTATGACTCATTAAAGCTGCAGCAATTGCAGAGTTTTCGACTTGTATATAAGTAACCTGGTCCAACAATACACCAGGCATAGTTTCGCAAACCACAGCCGTTGCTCCATTGGCAATAGCCGTTTCTATAAAAATGTGGCCATTTGCCACTGATCCTTTAATGGCAATAAAGCACGAACCTTCAACAGCTTTCCTGGAGTCAATTTGTAAATCATTGATATCAATATTGGTGTTACCCTTTACTGTGCGAATGCTTACTTTATATAGTATGTCTTTTAAAATCAATTTAAAAATAGTGTTACTGTTTGCCCCCGTTTAAATGTGGTTCCTGCTAATAATGATTGATTCAACACCCTGCCTCTTCCGTTGGCCAACACTTTCAACCCTTTATTTTCCAACAGGTAAACTGCGTCTTTAAGCCCCATGCCCACTACACTTGGAGTAACCAATGAAGCAGTTGTATTTCCCGGTGCATTTAAAGTAGCCATATTATTTTTCATACTCATTGAACGCCAGTAACCTCCCTCCATAGAATCCACAAATGGTAAATTCAATTTTGCACATATTGAGTTCAACTCAGTTTTTAATCCATAATAACTGTATTGTGCGGTGTCCTTCACTAAAGGCGATTCAAAGTTTTTAGCACTTAAATACCGTGCATAAATTTTATCACTTATTTCTTTAAACACAGTACCAGAAACGTCGGCACCATACACCAGTTTTGATTCATTGCTATTTTGAATAACCACCGCCATTGTATATTTCGGTTGTGCTGATGGAAAAAATCCAATGAAGGATGCCTGGTAAATTTTATTGCCTTTATTGTATCCCCTGTTATCCAAGGCTGTTACAGCCGTACCTGTTTTACCTGAAATTGAATAGGTAGTATCAAACAAAATTTTATGACCGGTTCCATGTGCACTATCAACCACTGCCTTCAAACAATCCTTTAATTGGGCCAAAGTTTCATCACTGCAAATTTTTTCCACTACTACCTGTGGTTCCATTTTTTTCACTTCCATTCCGTATTCGGTAACTGCGTTTACCAGGTACGGTTTCATCATTTTACCATTGTTGGCAACGGCATTGTACAACATCAACATGTGCAGCGGTGTTACCAGCTCTTCGTATCCGTGCGCCATATATGGAATGGTGGTTTTGGACCAGCTACGGGCAGAAGGTTTTTTAATGGTAGGCCTGCCGGAAGATGCAGTGAGGTCAATACCTGTCATTACATCTAAATGGAGATCGTGTAAGTGATTGACAAACCTGGAAGGATCGTTGTGATAATACTGATCTGCCAGTTTAGCAAAAGCAACATTGCTGCTTTTGAAAAATGCTTCCAACACTGTAACCGGACCAGCACCTAAATGCGAATCTTTGATTCGAAGACCATAAAATAATTTTTGCCCACCTTCGCAATCCACAATAGAATTTTTAGTGACATACTTATCTTCCATTAAACTAAGCAATGTGGCCAGTTTAAAAATAGACCCTGGTTCAGTTGCTTTACCAATGCCGTAGTTTAGATCTTCCACATAACTTCCATCCGGTTGCTTACCTAAATTGGCAATGGCCTTTATCTTGCCTGTGGCTGTTTCCATCACGATGGCCGTTCCATGCGAAGAGTTATTGCCTTGCAACATTTTCATCAGTGCATTTTCAGCAACATCCTGTATATATGTATCTAAAGTTGTTATGATGTCTTTACCGTTTTCGGGTGGTACTTCTGCACCTTCAACTGGCATATAAGCACCTGCAGTATAACGCATCAGGCGTTGACCCGCAGTACCTCTTAACAAACTGTCGTAACGTTCCTCGAGCCCTACATTTAATTTTGGATTGTCCCGTGACAGACCTACTGTTCTGTTTGCCAGCAGTACATACGGATTGATGCGTTTATCTCTCGGATCGAATATAAATCCACTTTTATTTCTTCCCAATCTTACAAGCGGAAAATCACGTAGGGCTGCGTATTCTACAAATGATATTTTCTTTTTCAGTGCGTAATAACGCTCCTTATTTTTATAGGCAAGCTGTAGTTCTTTTTTATAACCGGCCTGTTTTTTATCTTCAAAAAGATTAGCAAGGCAAATGCTTAATGAATCCACATTTTCTTTAAAACGTTTACCATTTTTTTGCCTTAACCCTTCAGCGGCAAAATCAACATACACATCAAAAATGGGAAGAGAAGTGCTTAGCATATTTCCATCCTCGCTAAAAATGGTTCCCCGTTCTGCTAAAAGCGGCACGTATTTTAAGTGGAGGCTATCTCCCATGCTTTTCCAATAAGCGCCTTCAACCTGCTGAATATAAAAAGCTCTGCCAATAACTACCACACCCAGTAATATCATCCCTATAAAACAGAGATAAACCCTCCACAATATGTCTTTTTTAATTTCCATTAATTCCTGCCAGGAAAAGCCTTAAAATTTTTAGTAAAATATTCCGGTAAAAAATGCTTGTGTCCTTAATATAACTTGTTGCTCCTTTTGTTTCTATGGGTTTGATGTTACGTCAGCACCATTTAACAATACAGGGGCCGTTGTTAATTCTTTTAAACCCAGTGGCTCTACCGCCTTTATCAATTCGCTGGCTTTACTTCTGAATATCACCTCACTTTTAATTGTTTTGTATTCGTATTCCAGTTCCTTGATATGCTTTTCAGTTGCACTTATTTTTCGGGTAAGCTTATCTGCGTGATGGCCATTATAGATATACAACACCGCTAAAGCAGCCAGGAAAAGAAAGAAGGGAATATTCTTTACTACCCATTTGTAGCTTAAGAACCTCTTCCAGTCAGGCTTAGTGGCTACCGGCTCTTCCTGTTGACTGTATTTATCTTCTATATTGGTTTGCATTCAAACACGATTAAGTTCTGTTTCAAAAAAAGTATTGGTTAATTTTCTTTTTTTCATTTTGATAATACCTCCCATTCCTTATCACACTTTAAATTTTTTCAGCCACCCTAAGCTTTGCGCTTCTGGCTCTTGAATTTCGCTTTGTCTCTGCTACCTGGGGTAGTACTGGTTTTTTTGTAATCACCTTAAACGGCGATTCGGCCTTCACGCCGTATATCTCATCTTTTTCCACTTCTGTTACTGTGCCCAACTTAAAAAAGTTTTTTACAATTCTATCCTCCAATGAATGGAAGGTTATAATTGCAGCCCGTCCGCCGGGCTTTAACAATGAAGGAACCTGATTCAACAATTCCTTCAAAGCACCTAGTTCATCATTTACTTCAATCCTTAATGCCTGAAAAACTTGCGCAAAATATTTTTGCGGAATTCCTTTTACTACACTTTGTAAGGCTTGCTTAAATTCACTGATTGTTTGAATTGGTGTGATTGCCCGCTTTTCAACAATTGTTTTAGCCAAAGTTTTTGAATTGGTTACTTCACCATATTGCTCCAACATTTTATGCAATTGTTGCTCTGTAAAATTTTTAAGCACATCAGCCGCGGTAATAGTTTGCCGTTGATCCATCCGCATATCCAAGGCTGCATCAAACCTGATTGAGAACCCTCTCTCAGCTTCATCAAACTGGTGACTCGACACACCGAGATCGGCCAATATCCCATCTACCTGCGATATTTTATGCAATCTTAAAAAGCGCTGTATATGCCTGAAGTTTTGTGGCACAAACAGTACCCTTTCATCTTCAGGTAAATTTTTCCTGGCAGCTTCGTCCTGGTCGAATGATACCAGTTTGCCTTGCTCACCAAGTTGCTTTAATATTTCTTTGCTATGACCGCCACCACCAAATGTGCAATCCACATATATCCCGCCTGGTTTTATATTTAACCCCTCGATGGACTCATTCAATAAAACCGGAATATGGTATCCTGCAGATTTATCTCCTGATGAATCTGCAGCCGGTATTTTATTTGATTGCTTCATGCTTTTGCCTATCAACTTATCACTTTGGTATTCATAACCTCGTTGGCCAGGTCGCTAAATGATTCCGGTGAAAAAGATTCAAAGAACTTCGTATATTTTGTTTTATCCCAAATCTCAATTTTGTTAACTGCCGATACCAACACAATATCTTTTTCCAAACCAGCGTACTCCATCAATGTTTTTGGAAGCAATAATCTACCGGCCGAATCTAAATCCACATTGGTTGCTCCATTCAAAAAGTAGCGGCGGAATTGTCTAACTTTAGGATCAAATTCATTCAGTTTGCTAACTTCAGAAAATATGGGTTCCCAACTTTGCATTGGGTATAAACTCAAACAGGTTTCAATTCCCCTGTTTATTACAAATTGGTTTGCTCCATCTTCTACAAGCTGTTTTTTAAAACCAGCAGGTAAAAGGAAGCGTCCTTTGGCATCTAACGTAACCTCGTACTCGCCAAGAAAACCAATCATTTAGAGGGGAATTTTAAAATGTGAAATAATTATTACCACAAAATAACACTTTTTCCCACTTTTCTATCAAAAATGGGGAAAAGTTTTTTATCCACAGGTCTAATAGTGTTTGCCAGTATAGATTCAAAGCTATATTAGCATGTTTCACCTGTGAATAAACTGTGTATTTGAGTGTATAACCTGTGAATTGCGGAAGGATATATAAGTTGGCTTTACAAGCCGCTTAAGAGTGAGAGCATTACAGGCACAGCAAATTGATTGAATAACAAAATTCAATACATAATTGAAAACATACCGGCTCTAAACTTTTGATAATGGGAAACTAAGCAGAAATGAGGTTCCTTTTCCGGGAATACTCTCCACTTTAATGGAACCATGGTGGGCATCAACCATAGTTTTAACATAACTAAGCCCAAGGCCAAAGCCTTTTACATTGTGCAGGTTACCGGTATGAGCCCGGTAAAATTTTTCGAAAATACGGCCAACGGTTTCTTTGTTCATGCCGATGCCATTGTCTTCAATCTTCATTTTAAATTGATTGCCCACGGTTTGAGTGGACATTCTTATCTGCAAATTATCTTTTGAATACTTAACTGCATTATCCAACAAATTACTGACGAGGTTGGTGAAATGAACTTCATCTGCTAAAATCATATCTTTTGGTGCTTCGAGCTTTATCTCCAGTTTACCTTGCACCTGTTCTACCTGCAGGTTGATATTGTTTAAAGCACTGTTGATTAACTCGTGGGCATGTGACTTTTTCAAATTCAACTGAACTTCCTGTTTATCCAGCAACGCTGCCTGCAGAATTGTTTCCACCTGCTTGTTCATGCGCTTATTCTCTTCCTTAATAATACCTGTAAAATAGTTCATCTTCTCCCTGTCATTAATTACCTTTTCATTTTTAAGGGCATCCACAGCCAATGAGATTGTTGCCAGCGGCGTTTTAAATTCATGGGTCATGTTATTGATGAAATCCGATTTGATTTCACTCAACTTCTTTTGTTTGAGTAACGCCCTTACTGTAAGGAAAAATGCGGTAACAATGATGATGGTAAAGACAACTGCACCGATAATGAACCAGGTCATCGATCTCCAGATCAACTTTTTGGCATGTGGTACTGTTATCCACAACACTTCCTGCGGAGATATTCCTTCTGATAAACTACCTGTTGGCGATTCCAACGGAATTACATGCATTCGGTTGTTGCCCGAATCGGCATAAAGCTTATAAAAATTTTCAGACTGTATTTCATCTCCGATAAGTGAGGTGGAGCTGATAGCAAATTCAAAAGGAACTTTGTTAAGATTTTGTTTGTCGAATGCTTTTCTGATAATTGCACGGATGTCTTCGCTGGTGTATTTCTGCGTTATGGTGGGCTTAAAAATTTCGAGCTGTAATTTATCGCTTGGAAACAGCGGCTCATTTTTTCTCATCATGGGCATCAGGTTCCCTTTTTCTTCCATCAGGTCTTTGGCGGCCTGGTAAGTTGCCATGCTGATATGCTCATTAAACTTTTGTTCCTCTGACTCAAGAGACCCTTTAATCCAGAGGAACTGGAAAAATATTATCCCAAGTAACGAAAGCAAAATCAGTATGGTAATGATGGGGAAAATTCTCTTCATTCCTGCAAAAATAATTGAGTATAGTGCTCTAAAATAGGATAAAGCATCGAAACTATAAATTTAACGATCCTTTATGGTAGAGACTTAACAAAAAAACAGGGTACAATATTAGCAGTTCAACAAATAATCAATTATTTTAGAAATATGATTACACCAGCTCCGGGCATACTATTGATAGCAGATCCATTTTTAAAAGATCCGCATTTCATGCGGACCGTAGTTTTTATTTGCGAGCACCAGGAAGAAGGCAGTTTTGGTTTTGTACTGAATAAAAAATATGATCAAACATTGGATGAGTTAATTAATAATTTTGAAGGTTTTACAATTCCTGTGTACTATGGAGGGCCGGTACAGGGCGATACCATTCATTTCCTGCATCAGTATCCCGACCTTATTCCCGGAGGCCATGAAGTAATGAATGGAGTTTATTGGGGCGGCGATTTTGAGATTGTAAGCCGGTTGGTAAAAAATGAAGAAGTTGATGTAAAGAAGATCCGGTTTTTTATAGGATACAGTGGTTGGAGTAATGGGCAGCTTAACGAGGAACTGACTGAAAAAACATGGCTAACCGTATCAGCTACCCGCAGACTGGTTTTTCATCCCAATGCAGATGCCGTTTGGAAAGACAGCCTGAAACATTTAGGTGGCGATTATGAAATGATGATCAATTTCCCGATTGATCCGCAATTGAATTAATAAATATTTTCCCAGGAAAAAGCGCTGCACAATAAGTTTGGCTACTTCAAATTTTTAATTGCTTCCACAAAAATTTCGCTTAATTTTTTATCTGCTTTTCCGGCTACCGCAATAATTTCCGAAATATCGACAGGGTGTAAATCATCCGGATCGCACTCATCCGTAATTACACTTATAGCTGCACAGGGTAAGCCAACCTGGTTGGCCACAATTACTTCAGGAACTGTACTCATACCAACCATATCGGCACCGGCAGCTTTTAAATAACGATACTCTGCTCTTGTTTCAAGATTAGGCCCGTTAACTGCAACATATACACCATACCGAATGTTTGCATTCAAAGTGGTAGCTGCATTGCGCAATGCATCACTTAACGATTTATCATAAGGCTTACTCATATCCGGAAACCTTGGACCAAATGCATTATCAGTTAAGCCACGCAAGGGATTTTCAGTTTGAGTGTTGATATGATCTTCCAAAATAACAAGGTCGCCTTTTTTATAACTAAGATTAATACCACCAGCAGCATTGCTCAACAACAAACGTTGCACTCCCAATAACTTCATCAGCCTAACTGGAAATGTGATCTGTTGCATTGAATATCCTTCATAATAATGAAATCTTCCCTGCATGGCAATGACAATAGTTTCACCAATTTTACCCAGTATCAAATTGCCTTTATGAAATTCAACTGTACTTACCGGAAAATTCGGAATCTCATGATAGGGAATTGATTTTTCAATTTCAATGTGATTCACCAGTTCTCCAAGCCCTGTCCCTAATACGATACCTGTACTTGCTTTGTTGAAACCGTATGCAGTTAAAAAATTGGCCGTTTCTGTAAGTTGAGTAAGTAATTGATTCATGTGAAATTCTAATTAACTGTTTATCGAAGTACTAAACTGATATTATTTTAAATACGTAATTTCAGTAAAAATATCTTGTTGACACCACAAATATTAAAATTATATTTTTCTTCTTTTATCTTTTACATCTAAGTTGTGTATCGTTTTATGTAGACTTTAAAGAGTAATGAAATCAACTTCTCTAAGCAAATTAATCTTATGAATTTTAAAGGGGTAAAGAGGGGATTTATATTTTTTATTCTGTCAATATTATTAACATTGACATTTGTAGGACCAATTTATATTCCAATGTTTGCAGAAAGTATTGGTCAAGCTATCAACGATATATTTAAAATCGGAAATATTAGTGGTACAACTTTTTTTTACACGTGTATGACGATTTTTTCTGTATGTCTTACTATATATATTTACAGTCTATTTAAAAAAATAGATCAATCACTTTCGGCGTTGACAATATTTTTCATTTCAATTTTTCTTTTTTTTAATGCTGCACTCTTTTATTATGACATAAGGCTTCCAAATTCACATATTGACGGGCAACAAATTTTTGACAGTATTGATAAACCAATTAAAACTTCTTTACTTTATTTAATCTTAGGTATCGGACACGACTTTTTAATTTACAGAATAGAAAAAAGAACGCACAATATTAGCCAGAGACATATCTAATGATATTATAAAAAAAGGTTGATAATGTAGGTGATTCTAAAAAAGCCGGAAAAGCATAAAGCAAGAAGTTCATTTAAAAATTAAAACAAATTATTTGTCGAGTGAGGCAACTTACCTGCCTGCACTAATGAGTTGGTTTCGCCGCGATTTTGGTGGCAAACATAAAATGAAGGAACTGGCTAAGACTGTAAGGCTTGTTCCGGCATCTGCCAACCCCAAAATAAAATTTAATAAATACGATTGGGATCTATTTTTAAGCAATTATAAAAAAGAAAACTAAATAACATGAGTGAACATTATTATGATGCCGCAGACCTTGAAAAATTTGGAAACATTGGCGAATTTCAAAAGGAAATGTCGGATAAGTTTTTTGGATGGTATGGTGAAGTTTTTAAGGATGGCGCATTAACTGCCCGTGAAAAATCATTGATTGCACTGGCAGTTTCGCATGCCGTGCAATGCCCCTATTGTATCGATGCATATAGCAGTGACGCTTATGAAAAAGGATACAGTGAAGCACAGATGATGGAAGCCGTACATGTTGCTGCGGCCATACGTGGCGGAGCATCATTGGTACACGGTGTTCAGATGATGAACAAGGTGAAAAAGATAGCTATGTAAAAGTTGTAAAACAGCATATTCTTCACTAAGCCAGCTTAACTTTTTTATAAAATTGAACGCATGTTTTACCAGTTTGTAAAAATTATTGCCAGAACAGCGTTCAGGTTTTATTGCCGGGATCTTCAGTTAAATAAAAAGGAATTATTAAAGCAGGATGGCCCGTTGTTGCTTGCCTGTAATCATCCCAATTCTTTCCTGGATGCAATTATACTTTGTACGCTTTTTGATAAACCGGTTTATTCATTGGCAAGGGGCGACGCTTTTAAAGGAAGATTTTTAGCAAGAATATTAACTGCGTTAAAATTACTACCGGTGTACCGTGTAAGTGAAGGCGTAGAAAACCTGGAAGAAAACTATAAGACCTTTGATGATTGCAAAAAAATATTTAAACAAAACGGTATTGTACTCATATTTAGTGAAGGGCTGTGTGTAAATGAATGGCACTTAAGGCCATTAAAAAAGGGAACCGCAAGATTGGCTTTAAGTTGTTGGGAAGATGGGATACCGTTAAGAGTTTTACCGGTTGCAATCAACTATAATTCCTTTAGAAAGTTTGGGAAAAATTTGCGTATCTATTTTGGCGAAACGATTACTGCTGCCAGCTTTCAGCCTTCCATTGGGTATGGCAGATCGCTGCAACAATTTAACCAGTTATTGCATCAACAGCTTACTCATTTTGTATTTGAAATTGTGCAAACCGACCGGAAAAAATTGCATGACACATTTTATATTCCGCAGCCCATTTACAAAAAAATAATATTGATGCTGCCTGCGTTAGCCGGTTGGCTAGTTCATGCACCTTTGTATATACCGGTAAAAAAATGGGTTTTAAAAAAATTAAACAGTTCCGATCATTTCGACTCGATGGTAGTGGCGATACTTTTTCTGGTTTATCCCATTTACCTGTTATTTTTATGCCTGCTGGTATTTGCACTTACCCATAGCTGGTATGCTCTTACTGTATTAGCAATATTACCTGCTACGGCATGGTGTTATGTGCAAATAAAAAAACAACTGGATTAATATTTTAGCGAAATAGAAATATAATAAAACGGTATGAAAAAAATTGTTGTCCTGGCTATTTCCGTTGTCATCTGGATACCAGTTATGTTGGGCCAGGGAAAATATCCTAACCTTATTCCTTACCGGAAAGGTGACCTGTGGGGATATTGCGATTCCGTAAAAAAAATCATTGTACAGCCCAGGTTTGATGCGCCGGTTTTGCTACAGCCGGCTTCTTATGTATCTATAGAGACAGCTTTTGTTTCAATAAATAACAAAAAGGGTCTTTTAGACAAAAATGGTATTATGCTGATAGCATGTGAGTACGACGAAATAGATTTCAAATTCGACAGTGTTTATATAATCTATGCCAGGAAAGGAAAAGCATATTATAAATATTCCATTGAAGAAAAGAAATTAATACCGTATCAATTCCCCCAGGTTGCAATTGATCAAAACGAAACTTTAGAGGAGATATTGGAGGCACAATACTACTTTCCGCCGGATAGCAATATTAGTATAACCTCCCTGGGTAATAAGAAATTTGATGTAGCAATAAAAAAAGTAATCCCCTATTCTGATGGAACCAGT
Source organism: Ferruginibacter sp. (assembly GCA_046590675.1). Taxonomy (GTDB): domain Bacteria; phylum Bacteroidota; class Bacteroidia; order Chitinophagales; family Chitinophagaceae; genus Ferruginibacter. The sequence continues at coordinate 119,696 of JBKJUP010000099.1, forward strand.
AAGTTAATACGAATTGATTCTGTTCAGATAACGGGTGATAATTTAAAGGCCTTCCGATGACTGACACCATTTTTTTTATTCAACAAAATAAGCAATGGGGAATTATTTCATTTTCTAAACAAATGATTGTGCTACCTAAATACGATTTAATTTATCATATTTGGGGAGGGCAGGTATTTGGTGTTCAGGAGGGGAATAAGCGGGGCATTATCTGGCCTTCAAAAGACATATTTACACCTGTGATTTATGAACAGGTGGTTAACAATGAAACGGCAGATGGCTTTTTGGTACAATTAAATAATAAATGGGGTGTACTATTGGAGGATTTACAAACGCTGATATTGATCGATCGGCCTTTTTACAAAACTTACAAAACAATGCCATATTTAAAACTGATCGGCATCACCGATAAGCAGGATAAATTTCTTGGTTACGTGGGTTTTAACGGGATAAAATATTGGGACTAGCATAAATAACAAAGGCTCTGCCGAAGCGGAGCCTTTGTTATTTATTGATAATTTCTTTCTCTTATAATTCCTCTGCACCTTCGATTAGAACAATGGTTTTATTATTTAGAATTTCTACAAATCCACTTTGAATGCTGTAGGAAGTCGTTGCTGTTTTATCCGTAAGGATTTTAAGCTTGCCAGCTTTTAAGGCACTTACCATTGGAGCATGTTTATCCAATACTTCAAATGATCCGGTGATGCCAGGTAACTGAACACCATATACTTCACCACTGAATAATTTTTTCTCCGGAGTTAATATTTCTAAAGTCATAGGCCACTGTCCCCCAAAGGAGAACTTGGTTTGTTTGTTTATAATAAAATTCAAAATCTATTCAACTTATACGCTTCGATAAAACTTGAATAAAGAACTAACGGTACAAGTGAGTGACACAACGATGATGCCATGAAAAACAAATGTCCGTTCCAAAAAATTTACAACTATAAAATTAAGAACTGTTGTAAAACTAATGATGCTTCATCCTTAGTTCCCCTTTAGGGGACAAGGGCTCTTACGCCTGTGCCGCAGCCATCAACTTCTTACCTTTTTCAACGGCATCTTCCAAAGTACCTACCAGGTTAAATGCTGCTTCCGGGTACTCATCTACTTCTCCATCCATGATAGAATTGAAACCACGGATAGTGTCTTCGATGGGAACCAATACACCTTTTAAACCAGTGAACTGCTCAGCCACAAAAAACGGCTGGCTAAGGAAACGTTGTACTTTACGTGCACGTGATACAATCAGTTTATCTTCATCACTCAACTCATCTAAACCAAGGATGGCGATGATATCCTGTAATTCTTTATAGCGTTGTAAAATTAATTTCACACGGTTAGCTGTATTGTAATGCTCATCTCCAACGATCAATGGTGTAAGGATCCTTGATGTAGAATCCAAAGGATCTACTGCTGGATAAATACCCAAATCCGCAATTTTACGACTCAATACCGTAGTGGCATCCAAATGCGCAAATGTTGTTGCCGGAGCCGGATCGGTTAAATCATCCGCTGGTACATATACTGCCTGTACGGAAGTAATTGAACCATTTTTAGTAGATGTAATCCTTTCCTGCATCAATCCCATTTCAGTTGCCAATGTTGGCTGATAACCCACCGCACTTGGCATACGACCAAGAAGAGCTGATACTTCAGAACCTGCCTGTGTAAAACGGAAGATGTTATCTACGAAAAACAAGATATCCTTACCCTGGCCGGTTCCATCTCCATCACGGAAATATTCAGCAATCGTTAAACCACTTAATGCCACACGTGCCCTTGCTCCCGGTGGTTCGTTCATTTGTCCGAATACGAAAGTGGCTTTTGATTCTTTCAATCCTTCCAGATCTACAGAACTTAAATCCCATCCGCCTTCTTCCATACTATGCTTAAATTTTTCGCCATAGTTCATGATACCTGCTTCAATCATCTCTCTCATCAAATCATTTCCTTCCCTTGTACGCTCTCCCACACCTGCAAATACGGAAACACCACTATATGCTTTTGCGATATTATTAATCAATTCCTGGATCAGTACGGTTTTACCCACACCGGCTCCACCAAACAAACCAATTTTACCACCTTTTGCATAGGGCTCAATCAGATCAATTACTTTAATACCAGTAAAAAGAATTTCATTGGCTGTACTCAGGTCTTCAAATAATGGTGGTTTTGCATGAATGGGACGTCCACCTACTTTGCTAACCTGTGGTAAACCATCAATAGCATCGCCGGTAACATTGAATAAACGTCCTTTAATACCATCACCCACCGGCATTGCAATTGGCTTGCCTGTGTCAATTACAACTGTACCACGCACAAGACCCTCAGTTCCGTCCATCGCAATGGTACGTACACTGTCTTCGCCCAAATGCTGTTGAACTTCCAACACCAATGTGTCGCCATTATCGCGTTTCAACTCTAATGCGTTTAAAATTTCAGGAAGCTTGCTATCGTTGTCAAATTGCACGTCTACAACGGCACCAATGATTGACTTAACTTTACCGGTATTGGCCATAAATATTATTTTGTTATATGTAGGTCTGTTTTCAGGGCGCAAAGGTAAGGGTTAGGGATTAAAACCTGCAATTTGAGAACTGATATTTTACCAGTAATCTGTTTTTCATTGGGTTGGTATAACTGATAGCTGTTTTTTACGTTTGAAATGAATTATCAACAGCCAGGATTTTAATTTACAATCTGAAAATATCTTCCCTCATATAATTATACACTTCGGCTAAAAAAAATGGCAATCCATTTAAAAATGAACAACCAGCTTTTTAACTTGCCACTTACAATTTAATCAATAATTTCGCGTTCAAATTTAACCTTCCGAATACAAATTGCACTGCACAAGAATGTGCTTATATTTTAAGAAAACCGTGCATTATTTGAATTAATAAAAGAACCAGGATCAATGAAGAAATTGACAAGCACGTTGTTAAAGAGTATGAATACAGGTGTAGTCGTACTTTATTTATTAGCTTGTTTAATTCCTTATTTACCCGCCGGCAAATACTGGATGATTGCAATTCTTGGCCTTATTTTCCCAATATTATTTTTTATTGTGCTAGCCTTTATGACAGGCTGGATCATCGCCCGGTCAAAGTGGTTTGTGCTTTCCTTGTTTGCATTGATATTAAGCTGGCAGCAGGTTTCTGTGGTTTTTGGATTTAGTAGCAAATCATTCAATATTGTAAAATCCGCAGATACACTCAGAGTTTTAACCTGGAATCTATCGAGCTGGGGGGAAACGAGTAAAGCTCGTTTGCGTGATCCTGACACACATTCAAATATGATCAGCTTTGTAAAGAGTCAGCGGGCAGATGTACTTTGTTTCCAGGAATTTTTTGATTTGGTCAGGCCGGGGAGAGATTACCCAATGATAGCCGCATTTAAAGAAATGGGATACAAGTATAGTTATTATGTTAGAACTTTTCATGGAGATACCACCTACAATATGGGTGTAGCCATTCTATCAAAATACCCCATAGTTGATACGGTTAAATATTATTATGGCAAAGAAGACTATGCGGAACATCTGATATATGCGGATATTCAATTTAACAATCAAACAATAAGGGTTTTTACGACTCATCTTCAATCGGTACGTTTCGAAAATGCGCAGTACGCCAGTATCAGGAAAGTTAAGAGCCCGGATGCTGGCCTAAGTGGTTCGAAGAGTGTTATTAGCAAATTAAAACTTGCTTACAAGTACAGGGGAGCCGAAGCCGATTTTGTACGACAGAAAATTGAAGCCAGTCCATACCCTGCTATTATTTGTGGTGACTTTAATGACGTGCCCAATTCCTATACTTATTTTACTGTAAAGGGCAATTTACAAGATGCTTTTTTAGCAAAGGGAAGTAAACTTGGACGTACTTTTCGATATTTGTCTCCCACTTTAAGAATTGACTACATTTTGGCTGATAAAAAATTTGAGGTTAAGCAATTTAACCGGGTTGTATTACCCTATTCAGACCATTATCCTATTATTGCTGATTTTGATATTTCTCCTTTCCGGCCCTAAGAACTTCCATTAAAAATAACTGATATGTCAACCGCTGATATTAATTGCAGTGTGCCGTCTCTTATTATTAAGTGAGTCAAGTCGTAATAATCAGGTAATTTTACAACTTAGAAATAAATAGTTATGACTACAGAAACAAAAAGGCAAAAACAGGTTGCAGGACTGATCAATGAAGAATTGAATGATATATTTCGCCGAATGAATTTATTAATGATAGAAGGTGGAATGATATCCATTTCAACTGTAAAAATTACTCCCGATCTTTTTGAAGCCAGGGTTTACTTAAGTATGTTCCAGGTAAAAGATACACAGGCTGCGCTGTTGAAGTTTGAGGAAAAAAATAAAGAAATCAGAAAAGAATTGGGCACCCGTGTTCGTCACCAGCTACGCAGTATTCCTGAATTGAAATTTTACATTGATGATACACTGGATTATGTATTTAAAATGGAAGAGTTATTTGATAAAATAAAAAAAGAGGACGAGAACAATAAACCAACCGATTAATAGCATCAAATAATAACCATTAACATCTAACCATTGTACTTAGCATTTGCCTGGAGATATTTTAAAGCAAAAAAAAGTGCCAATGCCATTAATATTATTGCATGGGTGACGGTGGGTGTTATTGCTTTTGCAACCGCCTGCCAGATTTTGGTGCTAAGTGTTTTTAACGGTTTTGAGGGATTGGTTAAATCGCTCTACTCCTCTTTCTATGCAGACATTAAAATTATTCCAGCCAAGGGAAAAACCTTTACACTTTCCTCATCGCAAATTAAGCAGATCAGGCAACAACCCGGCATAACTGCATTTTCATTAATTGCTGAAGAAAAAGCATTGTTGCAAAACGGCGACATGCAAACCATTGTAAACCTGAAAGGGGTTGATGAAAATTATCAATTGGTAACCGGAGTAGCTGACAAAACAGTGTTGGGAAAGTTTGAAACTGGAGATGCGGAGAACCCCGGGCTGATTGTAGGATCGGGTATTCAAAATGCGGCCGCTATTAGTGTTGGTGGGGCATTGTCGTCTTCTGTCCTCACTATTATTTTGCCTAAAAAAATAGCTGTTTCCATTTCTGATCCCATGCAATCACTGAGCGAAGGAAATGTAACTGCAACCGGAGTATTTGCCATTCAACAGGATTTTGACAATAAATATGCCATCACAAACATTGATTTTGTGAAGCAGCAGATGGGTTTTGCTTCTGAAGAATATAGTGCGGTTGAAATTAAGATTGCCGGTGAAGTTGATCCTAAAGAAATTACTAAAAGTCTTTCAATCTTACTTGGAACTGCTTTTAAAGTTCAAACAAAATTTGAGCAAAACACCAGTCTTTACAATACCATGAGGTTAGAAAAATGGGCCATTTATGCAGTTTTGACACTTATCCTATTAATTGCCGCCTTTAATATGATCAGCGCACTTACCATGCTTGTGCTGGAAAAGCAAAAAGACATCAGCGTGTTACAAAGCATGGGCGCTGACAAAAGGATGATTCTAAAAATATTTCTAAGCGAGGGCCTTTTACTTGCAGGTATTGGAGCTGTGTCTGGAATTTTGCTTGCGCTGGCAATCTGTTTTTTACAATTAAAGTTTCATCTTATTAAGTTACAAGGTGGATCATTTTTAATTGATTATTTCCCGGTAACATTACAAGGGTCAGATTTTATGCTGGTGTCTGGTACCGTTGCATTTATTGCTTTTTTAGCATCCTGGTTTCCTGCAAGAAAAGCAGCCAGTCAACTAATTGAATTGCGATAGTGTAAAAAAAGGCTCCCAAAAAAGGAAGCCTTACAATATTATTTTTATCTAAAAACTTGTTTAATAATCACCCATCGTTTCCGGTAATTGTGCCAATGCTTTTTGTAGCTGCTCATCATTTGGAGCAATACCGTGCCATTCGTGGCTTCCTTCCATAAAGTCCACACCTTTCCCCATTTCTGTTTTCATTAAAATCACAATGGGCTTACCTTTTCCAACAAAACTCTTTGCAAGGCCAAGGGCTTTTGTTACCTCATCCATATCATTTCCTTTTTCAAGATGAATTACTTCCCAACCAAAAGCTTCAAATTTACCGGCAAGATCGCCCAGGCCCATCACCTTGCTTGTTGGACCATCAATTTGCTGACCATTCCAGTCAATGGCTGAAATCAGGTTATCCATTTTTTTATGAGCTGCAAATAATATGGCCTCCCAGTTTTGACCTTCATCCAACTCACCATCACCATGCAATGAATAAACTATACGATCGTCTTTATTTATCTTTTTGGCCATTGCCGCTCCTAAAGCCACGCTCATTCCCTGGCCAAGCGAACCACTTGCAACTCTAACACCTGGTAAATGTTCATGTGTGGTAGGATGTCCCTGCAACCTGCTGTTTAATTTCCTGAAGGTGGCCAACTCGTTTACCGGAAAATATCCACTTCTTGCTAAAACACTGTAAAAAACCGGTGAAATATGGCCATTGCTTAAAAAGAATAAATCTTCTCCTTCACCATTCATGTTAAAAGACGGATCATGCTTCATACTATCAAAATACAAAGCCGTTAAATAATCGGCACATCCAAGCGACCCACCCGGATGACCACTTTGTACACCATGTACCATTCGCACGATATCTCTGCGAACCTGACTTGCTATTCCTTTTAAATCCTTCATATTATTAGTTTATGCGCTGCAAACCTACTTCAAATAGACTCATTTGCAAATTAAAAATTAAAACTTTTGGTATTACTGTCAGTAATATTTTTATAAATTTCACGTTATCATTTTTCGTAAACCAACTCAATAAATTTTTGCTTATTATAAAACACATGTTTTAATTTTTAAAAGCAACGGATTTTTATTAAGTTGTGTCTAAGTTCTTCGGTTGAATATCGCTTTTTATTAAAAGAGTTTTACATTTGAACTAAACTCAGCAAATTTTAATATGCCTGGCATGGATAATATCTTACTTAGTGGAGCTTTTGCCTTTATGATTACGTTTTTTGCCATACCATCAATCATTCAGGTTGCGAGGGAAAAAAAATTATACGATGAGCCAGACGAGCGTAAGGTGCATAAAATGGTAATACCCACTTTAGGCGGCTTAGGAATATTTGCAGGGTTTATTTTAGCAACTTTATTGGGCGCTCCAATTGGTTCATTCGAATTACAATATTTTGCTGCTGCGGCCATTGTTATTTTTTTTCTTGGAATAAAAGATGATATCCTCATTATTTCAGCCGCCAAAAAATTCATTGGCCAATTAATTGCTGCCGGCATTGTGATAAAATTTGGAGGCATCCAGATAAACAATATGCACGGCTTTTTAGGTGTTTACGAAATACCGCATATTGCCAGCATCATTTTTACCTTATTTACCATCATTGTAATTGTAAATTCTTTTAATTTGATAGATGGTGTAGATGGGTTGGCAGGTAGCCTTGGTTTATTAACAGCTTTGGTCTTCGGATCTTACTTTGCTTATGTTGGCCACTTATTATACGCAGTAATGGCCTTCTCTTTAGCTGGAAGCCTGGTGGCATTTTTAATTTACAATTTTTCTCCTGCAAAAATATTTATGGGTGATACCGGCTCTTTGTTGATTGGCCTCATCAACTCTATAATGGTTATCAAATTTATTGATATTGCCGGCAACTCCAGCTTGGCATTGCCATTAGAAGCTTCACCTGCATTGGGCGTTGCTGTATTGAGTGTACCATTATTTGACACTTTAAGGGTATTTGGCCTTAGAATCTTACATAGGCGCTCTCCATTTAGCCCCGATAGAACACATGTGCATCATTATTTACTTGATCTTGGTTTTAGCCACAAGCAGGTAACTTTTCTTTGTGTAGGTACCAACATTTGCTTTATTGCACTAGCCATTGCTTTCCGTAGCTTAGGATCCACATTGCTGATGATGGTTATCATGTCATTAGCAAGTGTATTGATTGGCGTTATATACTACAAAAGAAATAAACTCAAGTACCCTCAGCCAACCGAACTACACCTGGAAGAGAAGTTTATCAAAACACACAAAATTCTTTCCCTTACACCTGAAACGGTTGAAGTGGATTAGTTGGTAAGTTGAATCCCTTTTTTTAAATTTTTGCTACTAATCAGGTTTATTATCCAGACTATTTATTCTTTTCTTTAGATTTGCAGCCACTTAATTTTCTATATTATGACGGAAGAATTGGAAATGATTAAAATGGATACTGAATCGCAGATGAATAAGGCGATAAGTCACCTGGAAGCAGAATTGTTGAAAATACGTGCCGGAAAAGCAAACCCTAACATGCTGGATGGCATCGTAGCAGAATATTATGGATCTCCCACACCTATTGCCCAGATAGCTAATATATCTGTTTTAGATGCCCGGACAATTTCGGTACAGCCATGGGAAAAAAACATGCTGCAACCAATTGAAAGAGCAATTATCGCCAGCAATATTGGTATAAATCCACAGAATGATGGAAATTTTATACGTCTGTTTTTACCGCCACTTACCGAAGAAAGAAGAAAAGAGTTGGTTAAAAGGTGTAATTCTGAAGGTGAACAAGGCAAAGTGTCTATAAGAAATATTCGCAGGGATGCCATTGAACAGATTAAAAAACTGCAGAAAGATGGTCTTAGTGAAGATGTAGCACGAAATGCTGAAGAAGAAATGCAGGAACTTACGAATCAATACATCAGTTTAATTGAAAAACACCTGGAAAGAAAGGAAAAAGAAATAATGGTTGTTTGATAACTACCCGTATGTAATCTGGCTTCTTTGGGGTTTTTAATAAGCGGGTAATTCATTTATTTCTTCAAATTTTCCATCTTCCAAAACAAACCCATAGCAGTAAGTTCCATTGGTTAAGATGATATAAGGAACCTGAAGGCTAATATTATAACGCAAAACCTGGTCAAGCGCTTTTTTGTCGATCACTTCGTTCATTTCCTTACATTCTATAATCATCCATGGAGACATATTTTGGTCGTACACTAAAATGTCAAATCGCTTTATAAGATCAATAAGCTTAATTTCTTTTTCAACTGCAATCAACGATGCCGGGTAATTTTTTACCATTACCAGGTATTGTAAAAAATTTTGTCTTACCCATTCTTCGGGTGTTAACATAATCCATTGCTTCCTGATTGTATCAAAGATGAATTCTTTATTATCAACTGTTTTTATTTTAGGCTGATGTGGAGGATATTTGATCTTAATCATATGTTTGACTAGAAATTCATTATTTTTATCGATGGCAAAGAAACAGATTTGATGTTTAATTACTGTACAAATTAGCCCATTCTAGTGTTACCCATTCACTAAAATTCATCCAGAACCAACAAAACAACAGCAAATGAAGACAAAAGAAGATATAGTAGAGAACTGGTTACCCCGTTATACAGGCGAAAAACTCGAAAATTTTGGCAAATACATTCTATTGACAAATTTTGCAAACTATGTAGAAAAATTTGCCAGGTGGAATAAAGTAAAAGTGGTAGGCACAGATCGTACAATGCAATGTGCAACTGCCGAAAATATTACCATCATTAATTTTGGAATGGGTAGTCCGGGTGCTGCCACAATAATGGACCTGCTTACAGCCATTGAACCAAAAGCTGTTTTGTTTTTGGGTAAATGTGGTGGATTAAAAAAGCGTAACAAAATTGGCGACCTTATTTTACCTATTGCTGCGCTAAGAGGTGAAGGTACCAGCAATGATTATTTTCCACCGGAGGTACCTGCTTTACCAGCGTTTATGTTGCAAAAAGCTATCTCCACCACTATAAGGGATTATGCATGCGACTACTGGACAGGCACCGTATATACCACTAACCGCCGGGTTTGGGAGCATGATGATGCATTTAAAGAATACCTGAAAAAGGTGAGAGCTTATGCAATAGATATGGAAACAGCAACTATCTTTTCGGTGGGCTTTTATAATAAAATTTCAACCGGCGCACTACTGCTTGTTAGTGATAGCCCAATGGTGCCGGACGGCGTAAAAACTGAAGCCAGCGATAAAAAGGTTACATCAACTTTCGTTGACAGGCATTTAAAAATTGGCATTGATTCATTAAAACAACTGATCAATGATGGTTTAACTGTTCGTCACCTTCAGTTTTGAAACACTCATTATTTCCCAGGCTATCGCCTTCAACATCACTTCTCTGCACCATCAATTCCGGAATATCAACGAAGGAAACTTGTGTGTACTACAGTACAAAATAGCGTCATTTAATATAACCCTTGCTAATGGAAAAGGTATTCACGTATCAGCATTTATACGATTTCGCAAAAAAAATATTTATCCATATCGGCTGCGATGAAGCCAATGCAAATACAGCATCTAAGGTGTTATTGTCTGCCGATCTCAGGGGTGTAGATAGCCATGGCATTGCCCGGCTATCTGGCTATGTACGACTTTGGGAAGCCAAAAGGATCAACGCTAATCCAACTATCAAAATAGTACATGAAACGCCTTCCACAGCGGTAATTGACGGCGACAAAGGGCTGGGATTGGTTGTAGCTCCGGCCGCCATGCAGGTAGCCATTGACAAAGCAAAAAATGTAGGCACGGGTTGGGTAAGTGTAAAAAACAGTAATCATTATGGCATTGCTGGTTATCATGCAATGTTGGCACTCAGCCATGACATGATCGGAATTTCGATGACCAATGCTTCTGCTTTGGTGGCGCCTACGTTTTCAGTAGAAAAACTATTGGGCACTAATCCAATTGCAGTAGCAATTCCAGCAGGTAATGAACCGCCATTTGTTGCAGACTTTGCAACTACTACCGCTGCAAATGGTAAATTGGAAATCCTTCAAAGGAAGAATATGGAGGCCCCAAACGGATGGGTACAAACCAAAGAAGGCCATCCATCCAACAATGCAAATGAATTAAAAAACGGGGGTGCTTTATTACCACTTGGCGGTGATAAAGAACATGGAAGTCATAAGGGCTATATGCTCGGTTCAATTGTTGATATTTTTTCAGCCGTTTTAAGTGGTGCAAATTACGGCCCTTGGGTTCCGCCGTTTCCTGCTTATATAGCTATGCCTGAAAATCAGCCGGGAGAAGGCATCGGTCATTTTTTTGGTGCAATGCGCATCGATGCATTCCGGCCGGCAGCAGATTTTAAATTGCACATGGATAACTGGATACAACGTTTTCGTTCTGCAAAAACCATTGAATCTGAACCGACCGTAATTATTCCCGGCGAACCAGAAGCAGCTATGGAAATTGAAAGAATGGCCAACGGTATTCCGTTGTTAGATGCAGTTGTGAATGACCTGGAAATTTTAAGCAAAAAATTTGATACACAATTTTAAGCAATTGTAATAATCCATTTGTTTATTCATAAGTTCTAAAACCATCCGCCCCACACCATATTATCAATTAATTTTTTGAAAGCCTCCTATTTGCTGTAAATTTGCCGACCTATAAAAATGATATGGTTGCGGACTTATAGCTTTTGTAATCCAATACAGGTTTTGGATTGCTCAGGGCTTATTTCCATATTCATAAAGAATATAGTTTCAGCAAAAAAAAATAACAAAACGCTTAGCAGAAAACAGGTAAAATATGAAAGTAATGAAGTTTGGCGGTACCAGTGTTGGTAAGCCTGAAAGAATGCATGAAGTTGCAAAACTGGTAACTAAAGATGATGAGAGTAAAATTGTGGTGCTTTCTGCATTAAGCGGTACTACCAACGCATTGGTAGAAATAAGTAACTCATTGTCGCAGGGAGACCGAAGTGCTGCAAAGGAGCAGATCATGAACCTTGAAGAACATTATCATAATTTTTGCAAACAATTATTAACTACGCCTGAAGCACTGGAAAAGGCGGCAGGTATTGTAAATGAGCATTTCGAATTTCTTCATATAATTTTAAAGATCTCTTTCAGCGAGGCACTTAATAAAGATATTCTTGCACAAGGCGAATTACTTAGTACCAAATTATTTTCTGCATATCTCGAAGAAAAAGGCATTGATCATTTGTTGATACCTGCACTTGAGTTTATGACAATTGATAATTATGATGAACCTCAAATTGGAAGCATTAAAATAAAGCTTGGGCAAATTCTGCAACGTAACAAGGATAAAAAAATATTCATTACACAGGGATACATCAGTCGCAATTCAAAAGGCGAGGTTGATAATTTAAAAAGAGGTGGAAGTGATTATAGCGCTTCTTTAATTGGCGCAGCTATCAACGCTTCTGTATGTGAAATATGGACCGATATTGATGGCATGCATAACAACGACCCAAGAGTTGTAAAGAAAACCGTAGCTATTGAACAGATGAGTTTTGAGGAAGCTGCAGAACTTGCTTATTTCGGTGCTAAAATTTTGCACCCTGCCAGTATATGGCCGGCACAATTCTACAATGTACCGGTAAAATTACTGAACACGATGGATCCGGATGCAAAGGGAACACTTATAGCTGCAGAAGCCGGAAGTTCAGGAGTAAAAGCAGTTGCAGCAAAAGATGGTATTACTGCCATAAAAATAAAAAGCAGCCGCATGTTGTTGGCCTATGGTTTTCTTAGGAAAATATTTGAAGTATTTGAAAAATACCGCACTTCGATTGATATGATCACTACGTCAGAAGTTGCTGTTTCTTTAACCATAGATACGGATACGCATCTGCAGGATATCATCAAGGAACTGGAACCATTTGGTACTGTTGAAATTGATACCAATCAAAGTATTGTTTCAATTGTAGGAAACCAAATAACTGAAACGGAAGACGTAATGCAAAAAATATTTCAGTCGCTTAAAGCTGTACCAATCCGAATGGTTAGTTATGGTGGAAGCAGGCACAACGTATCTATCCTGATTGCAAGAAGTTATAAGGAACAGACTTTACAGGCACTCAACGTGGATCTGTTTGGGCTTGAGTAAACCATTATAAACGAATACCTATTTTCTGGTAAATAAAACTCATCAGCCAGGCTGGCCCAATTAAAAGAAATTGAAGGTCTTTTAAAAAGGAAGGTTTTTTACCTTCCACTTTATGCCCGTAAAACTGGCCGATCCAAGCAGCCACAAAAAGAATAACACTTACTAACCATAACGGTAGCAGGTTTGCAGTTTCAATTAATTGACAAACCGATAAGCAAACCAGTCCAAACAATAACATGCCCACCCAAAGTGTTTTACTCAGTTTTATATAATAGGCAATAATAAAAACCATCGCAAACATTGCCACATTTAAAGTGATACCGGCCAGTACAAGTGGTAATTTAATACTAAACAATAACCCGATAATTGAAAAGAAGATGGTTGGGACACATATCCAATGAATAAATTTATTGGTTTCATTTTTATGGCTTTCACCATAGTCAGAAAGCCACTGTTGTATTGTTGGCATATATCAATCGCTTTACTTTAACAAATTACTTATTAGTTTCTGCATTTACTAATTGCTGTACAGTTAATATTATAAACGCAAAGTTCACTACCGAATTTTACATAACAATTATTTAACAATGAACATGCAATAAATCATAATAAAAGAGTGTCTACCTACAATAGGTTTTTCATAGGATATTGGATTTTAAAACGGGGCGGGATTTTTATCCCAGCCCTTTTTCATTTTCAGCATATTCCAACTTTATTATTGTGCTAATTGAATATCCTGACAAACTAATTCCCATTAATCTCAACCAATATTTCGTTTACCTTTTTTTGGATGTTCCCATGGCTATTTGATGAAGTTTTTTCATTTCGTCCCATAACGCTTACTTAAAAATGGTATATTAGCCTTATATAAATTTTGCCTTTGGCACAGGTTACAATTGGCCTTATCTTTTTGCATGATTGCTATGGAGGATTGACGATGATTGCGATTTTTTTCTGCTTTGCTATTTTAAGATCGATTTAAGTTACAAATAAGAATATGCTGTATGAATAATAAAAATCCCTTGCTATCTGCCACTGTACACATCAAAGTTTTGCCCAGCCTTCTCATTCCCGGTCTTTTCAGGTCAACATTTTTTTTTACTCGGAAGCCCTGATTTGGAAAACTCAGCTTTACAACTTCTCCTTTAAACAATAAAAAAAAAATTATGACTCCATCACAAAAATTTTTGAAGAAAATTGGATTAAAAGATCTGGATACTGTTGAAACAACAGGGCCTGTTGTTGACGAAAAGGAAAATCCCCGCCGTTCATTTTTAAAAAAATCGACACTCGGCGGAATTACATTGGGTGGTGCATTTCTGTTTTCTCCCATAGAAGACATCATAGCACAAAGCACCCAAAAAGTCCGTCGGTTTTCTGCCCCATCGGATCTTAAAATAACGGATATGCGTTATTGTATTATTCAAAATGTAGGACGCACACCCATCATCCGTATTGATACCAACCAGGGAATTTATGGTTTGGGAGAAGTTAGAGATGGTGCAGATGAAAGATATGCCCTGTCCTTAAAAAGCAAAATACTCGGCAAAAACCCTTGCAATGTTGAAATGATATTTAAGTCCATCAAGCAATTTGGTGGGCACTCCCGACAGGCCGGCGGCGTTTGTGCCGTAGAGATGGCACTATGGGATCTATGTGGCAAAGCTTATAATGTACCAGCCTGGCAATTACTGGGTGGCATGTACCGCGATAAAGTAAGAATGTATGCTGACACGCCTGAAGCTCCAACCTTTGAAGAATTTAAAGCAAAAATCAAACATCGCCTGGAGGACCAGGGAATGACCTGGCTTAAAATGGATATTTCAATTGGTGAAATAAAAAATACCCCGGGTGCTTTGATCAACAGTAAATTCTGGGGAAAAAATCTTGGTCAGTGGAATGGAGGATACATGGATTATGCCAACACAAAACATCCATTCACAGGTATCCAGATTACCGATAAAGGATTAGACGAAATGGCAAGCATCATCAGTGAAGTGCGGTCTGTTATTGGTTATGAAATTCCTCTTTCTTCAGATCATTATGGACACTTTGATTTAAATAATGCGATACGCTTTGGCAGAAAGGTAGAGCCTTATCGTCTTGCATGGCTGGAAGACATGGTTCCCTGGGAATACACTGATCAATATAAAACAATGTCCGATGCACTGGAGACCCCGGTGTTAACAGGAGAAGATATTTATCTGTTAAGTGGATTTAAACCTTTGATTGATGCCAGGGCTGTTGATATCATCCATCCTGATTTAGCCACTTCCGGCGGACTTTTAGAAACCAAAAGAATTGGTGATTATGCTGAAGAACATGGTATTGCTATGGCCATGCATTTTGCCGGAAGCCCTGTGTCATTTATGGCAAACGTGCATTGTGCTGCTGCAACCCAAAACTTTTTAGCCTTGGAACATCATTCATTAGATAGTGAGTGGTGGGAAGGATTGGTAAAAACTACTGATGGCCGTAAACTATTTGAAAATGGATTTGCAAATGTTCCATTAACAGCACCAGGTTTAGGAATTGAATTGGTTGAAGGCGAAATAAAAAAACATTTACTACCCAGCGACAAAAGTTATTTTGCTCCCACGCCACAATGGGATGATAGCCGTTCGCATGATAGGTTATGGAGTTAAATAAGTAGCATACTGCTCTAAAATAATAAAAAGCTCCTGGTGTACCGGGAGCCTTTTATTTATAATCAGATTCTTTTTATTAAACTATTAGCAAAGCATCTCCGTAGCTAAAAAAGCGATACTTATCCTTAATTGCTTTTTTGTAAGCTTCCATTACAATCTCATAACCGGCAAATGCACAAGTCATAATCAACAAACTTGTTTTTGGCAGGTGAAAATTGGTAACCAATGAATCCGCAATAGAGAAATTATACGGAGGATGAATAAACATATTCGTCCAGCCTTCAGATGGTTTTAATAATTTTTGTGCAGTAAAAGAAGATTCCATAGCACGCATAGTGGTAGTACCAACTGAGCAAATTCTTTTACCTTCTGTTTTTGCTTTGTTTACTTTCTGGCAGGCCATTTCATCTATGCGGTAGTACTCAGCGTCCATTTTGTGTTTACTAAGGTCTTCCACTTCAATTGGACGGAAAGTTCCTAAACCAGTGTGCAGTGTAACTTCGGCAAAACGCAACCCTTTAATTTCGAGACGCTTTATTAATTCTTTACTAAAATGCAAACCGGCAGTTGGCGCTGCAACAGCTCCTTCATGCTTTGCATATACCGTTTGGTAGCGCTCCTTATCTTCCTCATCCGGCTTACGCTTAATATATTTTGGAAGTGGAGTTTCACCCATAAAATCAAGCATTACCCTAAATTCTTCTTCTGTGCCATCCCATAAAAAACGAATGGTACGTCCACGGCTGGTTGTGTTGTCAATTACCTCGGCAACCAACTCATCATTTTCTCCAAAATATAATTTATTACCAACGCGTATTTTACGTGCAGGATCTACAATAACATCCCAAAGCCTGTTTGGCTTGTTTAGTTCTCTTAGTAAAAACACTTCAATTTTAGCACCCGTTTTTTCCTTGCGTCCGTACATACGTGCAGGAAAAACTTTGGTGTTATTTACAACCATTACATCCTTGTCGTCGAAATAGTCTATAATGTCGCGGAAGTTTCTGTTTTCTATTTCGCCGCTTTTACGATTAATTACCATCATGCGGCTATCTTCTCTTTTCTTGGTAGGATTTTGGGCAATCAGATTAAGAGGAAGGTCAAAGCGAAATTGGCTTAATTTCATGTGTATCAATAAATTTTATAAATGATCACATGCCAGTTGCTGTATTTTTTATTTACAGAAGATATGAAGCCCCGAAATTTTCAGGACATTTATCATGTTACGGCATGATTTTAAGAGCGCAAAGGTAATATTTTATAAGAACATTTCCGCTTTTATTATACCAGTTCTACATTTCAACAACTATTAATGGCAAAAATGCGTTAATAAACCAGGGATTATTTTGTGGTATGTGCACTTCTGCGCATCTTTATAACAAAGCCATATAACGAATTGAGCATGAGAATTTATTACCAACTGATATTGCTAACCACATTGATTTTGCTGAACTCCGGGAATGCATACTGTCAATCAAATGCTGCTAAAAAATACCCAAGTCTTTTTTGGGAAATTACAGGCAATGGCCTGGAAAAACCCTCTTACCTGTTTGGCACTATGCATGTAAGCAACAAAATGGTTTTTCATTTAAGCGACTCATTTTACTATGCGATGAAAAATGTAGATGCCGTTGCACTGGAACTTAACCCTGAGTTGTGGCAGGGGCAGATGGTTAACCTGGAAAGGCTAAAACAGAACTATGTAAACTTTATGCAGCCTGCAGGCGGAGACTTTTTAACTGAAAATTCCTTTAGAATAAATCATTTTGACAGCGAATTAAAAGCTGCCCTAAGTACAGAACCTACTGTGGTAAACAGCCTGCTATACAGAAGCTACAAAGCAAGGGCAGATTTTGAGGAAGATACTTTCCTGGATCTCTACATTTTTCAAACAGGGAAAAAATTAGGTAAGCGTGCCACTGGCGTGGAAGATTATTATGAAACAGAAAAAGTAGTGTTGGAAGCCTACGCTGATATGGCAAAGGAGAAAAAGAAAAAAACGATCGATACCGATGGGGAATCTTACAAGGATATTGGTCAAAAAATACAGGACGCTTATCGCCGGGGCGATCTTGATTTGATGGATTCCCTTGACTTAATGACTGAACGATCAGATGCTTTCAGGGAAAAGTTTTTATACAAACGCAATGAAATTCAGGCGCAATCTATTGATACAATTATTAAAAAAAGTAGCCTTTTCGTTGGTGTTGGTGCAGCACATCTTGCAGGTCCCAGGGGCATTATTGAATTACTACGTAACATGGGGTACAAACTTAGGCCCATAAAAATGTCGAACAGGGATGCTGTAAAAAAAGAAGCAACAGATCAATTAAAAGTACCGGTAGTTTTTTCCCGGCTACAATCGGAGGATAGTTTGTATAGCTTAAGTATGCCTGGCCCATTGTTTAAAATGAAGGATGAAAATCATGGTTTTGACAGAAGACAATATGCTGACATGAGCAATGGCTCCTATTACCTTGTAACAAGAGTAAAAACTTACGGTGCTTTCCTGGGACAAAGTGAAGATGCGGTTCTAAAAAAAGTGGACAGCCTGCTTTACGAAAATATCCCCGGCAGAATGCTTACCAAAACCCTGATACAAAAAAATGGATTGAAGGGTTATGATATTACCAACAAAACACGAAGGGGCGACTTACAGCGATATAACATTTTTGTTACCCCGTATGAAGTGCTGGTGTTTAAAATGAGTGGTAAAGCAAATTACGTGGGTGGTAAAGAAGCCTTACAATTTTTTTCATCCATTCAGTTTAATACAAATAAAAACGGCGCCGTTTTGTTTACTCCAAAACAGGGAGGATTTTCTGTAAACCTACCACAGATACCCAATCAAAATCTCAATACAAATACATCAGATGAAATAAACCGGTGGGAATACCAGGCGTCTGACAATTCTACCGGTGACTCCTATCTTATCTTTAAAAAGAGTGTAAACAATTTTAAATTCCTGGATACAGATTCCTTTGATTTAAATCTCATTGAAGAATCATTTCGTTCGCCTGATTTTTTTGATAAGCAATTACAAAGAAAAATAGGCAGTTGGTTAGGTTATCCAACACTTGATGTAAAAGAATTAATGAAAGATGGAACGGTTGTAAATGCCCGCTATATTATCCAGGGGCCACATTATTATTTGCTTGCTGTACACACCAAAAATAAGCGAAAAGATTTTAGTAATTTTTTCAACTCCTTCCGATTAAAGCCCTACCAATACAGCAACACAGCACAATACACGGATACCTTTTTTAATTTTTCGGTAACCACACCTGTGGCACCTGATCTGGATGAATCTTATCGGGCAAAACTTGAAAAAGTTACGGCAGAAATAGCCAACAGTAATAATTACAACAACTATAGCAGCTACTGGCCAAAAAGCAGAAACGCCTTATTCACCAGTGAGGCTACAGGCGAAACTATTGGAGTGAGCATTCAACAATATCCTAAATATTATACGGTAAAAGATTCAGCAAATTTCTGGTCGAAGGAGTTGAACGATTACTTTGATGAACATGATTTGGTAATTGCAAAAAAAGATTCTTTCAAAAAAGAAAATGGCGTGCAGGGATACCGGTTTAGTTTGAGAGACACTGGTTCTTCAAGAGTCATAAACCGGGTGGTAATGTTGAAAGATAATTATATGTTCAGCATGGTATCAATGAGTGACACTGTTCAAAAGGAAACTGATTTTATCAATCAATTTTACTCCAGTTTTAAACCCGCAGATAAAAAACTCGGCAAGGATATTTTTACAGATGACCTTGATAGTTTTTTTACAAACTTATTTAGTAAGGATAGTGCTACACAGGCAGGTGCCCAAAAAATAATCAGTAATATTTATTACGGAGAAAAAGGAATACCCAAAATAATAAAAGCCATTAATGATTTACCCCCCGGTAAAGATTACATGGAAAACAAAATCAAGTTGATTGCAGAGCTGGGATACATTAAAGACTCTACTACCAATGTAATTGTACCCTGTCTGAAAAAAATATATGACCAGGTTGGTGACACCAGCATTTTTCAAAACGAAGTAATGAAAGCTTTGGCAAGACATAAAAGTAGCGATGCTATTAAACTTTTCAAAGACTTACTTTTACAGGATCCGCCTATTTTTGAAAATAGTTTTGATTATACCAGCATGTTTCTAAATTTAACTGATTCGCTGAAACTATCTGCCACACTATATCCTGAGCTTTTACAATTTGCAAGTGTTGATGACTATAAAGCACCTGTAATGTCTCTGCTGGTAACCCTGGTAGATAGTGGCTTTATTAAAGCACCTGAACTGGAAAGTAATTTTAATAAATTTTATTTCGATGCAAAAATTGCTTTAAAAAAACAACAAGGTAAGGATGAGAAAAAAATAGGCGAACAAACCGGGGAGGATACAGAAGACGAACCGGTAAGAGTGTACTCAACAAGTGATGCTTCCAGCGATTTGAATGATTACGCAATTTTAATGATGCCTTTTTATCAGCACAATAGTAATGTTCCAAAATTCTTTGAAAAATTGTTGAAATCAACAGACGAAAATATCAGGTTAAATACATCTATGCTATTATTAAGAAATAACAAACCTGTTGCAGATAGCATACTTAATTGGTTTGCTGAAAAAGATCAGTGGAGATCAAATTTGTACACGCAATTAGAAAAAATTAATCAGCTAAATCGCTTTCCTGAGAAGTACAAAACCCAGCTTTATATTTCACGTAGCTTATTGTTGACCGATAAAAATTACAGCTCAGTTGATTCAGTTGATTTTATTGAAAAATACCCCGGTCATTATAAGGATAAAAAAGGGGTAGTCTATTTTTTCAAATACCGGTTAAAAAAAGACGGAGATTGGAAAATAGGCATCAGCGGGCTACAACCAGAAAATCCTCAACAAATAAGCAGTGATAATAAGTTTGTTGAAATGACCGATAAAAAAATAAAAACGGATAAGCCGTTGCAAGAGCAATTATTGGAACAACTGAAACATTTGCAGTTTACATTTCATAAAAGTGCAAAGAATTTTTATGAATCCGAAAACAATAAATCCCGCTATAAAATAGATACGGACGATTAAAATGTAGCTTTATTTTTTCCCTGGAATAGATGCAATCAACTTTTGTGTGTAAGCATGGCGGGGCGAAAAATATACCTCATCTGCAGGACCGGTTTCAATAATCTTTCCTTTTTGCATTACCATTATCCGATCGCTGATAAATCGTACCACCGATAAATCATGCGAAATAAAAATGGAGGTAAACCCAAACTCACTTTTAATATCATTGATTAAATTCAGTACCTGTGCCTGTACGCTTACATCAAGTGCACTCACACTTTCATCAAATACAAGGAAAGAAGGACTTAAAGCGAGTGCCCTGGCTATGCATATTCTCTGACGTTGGCCTCCGCTAAACTGGTGAGGATACCTGTTAAAATGATCTGCTTTCAAATCAACTTTTTCCAAAAGCGCTATCACCTTTTCCTTTCTTTCACTATTACTATTTAACAGGCCATGTACTTTCATTGGCTCCTGGATAGCTGCGCCAATTGTAAGGCGTGGATTAAGCGAACCATACGGATCCTGGAAAATAATCTGGAGATCTTTTCTAAGCGGCTGCATTTCTTTTTTATCAAGTTCTGCCAGATCGACTCCGTTTAAAACAATTTTACCCGATGTTGGTTTTATCAATTTAAGTATGGCTTTACCAAGCGTTGTTTTACCACAACCACTTTCCCCGACCAGCCCCAGCGTTTCACCCTTGCTTACAGCAAAATTGACTTCATCAACAGCTTTAAAAGGTTGTCGGTTTTTACCAAAAAGACTTTTTTTACCGGGATAAATAACAGATAAATTTTCAACGCTTAAAACGGTTGCCGTTTCACCCGGTTTATCTTGTTCATTGAGCGCAATCCGGGATGCAGGCATCGACTTTTTAACTGCTGCCGTTTTTGGTGCTTTAAATTCATCGATGTTTGTTTGAATAAAATCTTCTACCACCGGCAATCTTGCCCCTCGTGGATGTTCGGATGGGTGGCAAGCCATCAGGGCCATTGTGTAAGCATGTTTTGGATTATTTAGCACATCGGTTGTACTACCCTGTTCCACTATTTCGCCTTTGTACATCACCAACACTTTATCTGCAATATCTGCCACCAACCCAAGGTCGTGTGTGATGAGGATAACGCTCATGCCTGTCTGCGTCTGCAATTCCTTTACGAGTTCCAATATTGTTTTTTGTACAGTTACATCCAATGCAGTAGTAGGCTCATCGGCAATTAATAATGAAGGATTGCAGCTCATTGCCATAGCAATCATCACCCGCTGTTTTTGTCCCCCGCTCAATTGATGCGGATAACGGTCAATGATGGTTGCAGGATTGGGCAGCTTCACTTTTTCAAAAAGCGCAATCGTCTTCTCCCTTGCTGCGGAAGCTTTAATTTTTTGATGCAATTGAATGGCTTCCATTACCTGGAAACCGCAGGTAAAAACCGGATTTAGAGAAGTCATTGGTTCCTGGAATATCATAGCCATATCCTTACCCCTGATGGCATTCATTTCGGTGGGGGAAATGCTTAACAAATCAACTGAACTACCTGTTACTATAGAGAATGAAAGGCCTCCACTTATGGCCGCCTGCTTTGGTAATAGCCCCATCATTGATAAAGCCGTCACCGACTTTCCGGAGCCCGACTCTCCAACAATTGCTGTTATTTCTCCACGGGCTACTTCAAATGAAATATTCCTGACAGCCCTTGAAATCCCACTATCAGCAATAAAATCGATGGACAAATCAGAAACTTTTAAAAGTGGTTGGCTCATGCAACTAAATTAAGGAATAATGATAAAAGCTTCCGCTCCATTGGTTGTTATTTGAACAGGTTGAACTCTATTAAATAGTTCTATTTATTATAATGAATCAAAAACTGTCCGGCAAAATAATGAATCAGGGAATTTCAATCATCGTCAAATACCCATACAGAAAAATGATTTCCTTAAATTTGCAATCCGAATAATTCATTCAACATAATAATATACCATTTAATGGGAAGGATATTTGAAGTAAGAAAAAGTTCCATGTTTGCCCGTTGGGACAAAATGGCTAAGAATTTTACCCGTATTGGTAAAGAAATAGCAATAGCTGTAAAGGCAGCCGGACCAGATCCTAATGGTAATGCGGCATTGCGTCGTTGCTATCAAAATGCCCGCAGTGTTGGTATGCCCAAAGATCGTGTGGAAGCGGCTATTAAAAGAGCCATGGGTAAAGACCTGGTAAACTATGATGAAATATTGTACGAAGGATATGCACCTCATGGAATTGCTATATTGGTAGAAACTGCTACGGATAATTCAACACGTACCGTAGCAAATGTGCGTATGCATTTTACTAAAAGTGGTGGTAGTTTAGGAACCAGTGGCAGTGTAGCTTTCACCTTTAATCACATGGGGGAATTTAAAATAAAGAGTACAAATTTAGATATTGAAGAACTGGAGTTGGAACTGATTGATTTTGGCCTGGAAGAAATTGGAGAAGATAGCGAAGGCAATATTGTTATAAGAGTTGCATTTACAGAATTTGGCCACATGGCAAAGGCTTTGGAGGAAAAAAAGATAGAAGTAATTACAGCCGAATTAACCAGGATTCCATTAAATCCCGTTGAACTGGATGACGAAGCGGCGCAAGACGTATTTAAACTGGTTGATAAACTGGAAGAAGATGAAGATGTACAGAAAGTATATCACAACATGAAATAGTTGCCCCGGCATTTGAAGGGATTCATTGATTATATTTCAATGTCTCCCTTCATATAAAAAACACAGTTACCACTCATACTTACACGGTCGCCGATATTTTCACACCACAATTCTCCTTTTCTTTTAGATAACTGCCTTGCATGTAATTTATCTTTCCCTAATTTTTCGGCCCAAAATGGTATTAGTGTAGAATGAGCTGATCCGGTAACGGGATCTTCCGGGATACCGCAGTTAGGTGCAAAAAAGCGGGATACAAAATCACAATCACTGCCTGGTGCAGTAACAATAATTCCTATTACATCCACCTCGTTTAGCAAAGTAATATCCGGCCTCACATTTAAAACATCTTTTTCCGAAGGCAATTCAATTACGTAATCCCGGCTTTTATAAACGCCTAAATGTTCATCCAGGCCTAGTCCCTTAATAAGTTGTTCTGGATATTCGCTTACTCTATCCGGCATACGTGCAGGAAAATTCATTTTGTACCTCTCGCCATCCCTGCTAACAATCAATTTGCCGCTTTTTGAGTAGAAAATCAACTCAGGTTTATCGTACCCCAAATATTCATACAGTACAAAAGCACTTGTTAAAGTAGCATGGCCACAAAGATCAATTTCAAGCTCGGGTGTAAACCAGCGGATATGATACCCATCGCCTTCCGGTACAAAAAAGACTGTTTCTGCAAGATTATTCTCCGCAGCTATTTTCTGCATCAATTCATCGCTTAACCATTCGGTTAATGGGATCACTGCTGCCGGATTACCTCCAAATATTTTATCGGTAAATGCGTCTATCTGGTAAATAGCTAGTTTCATAATAGCTTATTTTTTATAAAAAATGTTCACTGAAGGGATATCCAAAATACCAATCTTAGATGGGAATACCTGTAGTTTTAAATCACACTTAAAAACAGGTACAATGATCTTTAGATGAAACACAACTGACGAAAAAAAGGATTTAACAATCGAAATGCCAATTATTCTGCCATCATTTCCTTTGCCACCCGAACAATGTCTTCTGTATTTGGCTTACTGAAATAGTCGCCGTCGCTTGCATAAGATGGGCGGTGCGCCTGCGCCGTTATAGTACGTGGAGCCACATCAAGGAATTTGTAACCTTTCTGCTCTTCCATAACTTTATTAAACATATAACCTGCTGCTCCACCAGGCACATCTTCATCAATAAATACAATGCGATTGGTTTTTTTAAGCGATTCTACAATGAGATGATTGATATCGAAAGGCAATAAAGTCTGCACATCTATTACTTCGCAACTGATATCAAATTTAGCCAGGTAGGTTGCTGCTTCCATTACAATTCTTAATGTAGCACCGTACGATACCATCGTAATATCCGTGCCCTGCTTAATAACCTCAGGTACACCTAACGGTATATTAAATGCAAGTAAATTGGACGGTAATTTTTCTTTAAGGCGATAACCATTCAGGCATTCTATTACAATGCCAGGATCGTTGGACTGCAATAAAGTATTGTACATTCCGGCTGCCTGAACCATGTTACGCGGTACGCAAACGTACATGCCACGTAATGCATTTATGATCATCCCCATTGGTGATCCGCTGTGCCAGATACCTTCGAGCCTGTGCCCCCTGGTCCTCACGATCAACGGACAACTTTGTCCTCCGGCAGTACGAAAGTGTGTGGTGGCAGCATCATCACTTAATGGCTGAAGGCCGTACAACAGGTAATCGACATATTGTATCTCAGCAATTGGCCTTAATCCCCGCAGGGCTAACCCAATTCCTTGCCCCATAATGGTTAATTCCCGAATACCCGTATCAAAAATTCTGTCTTCGCCATACTTGGCCTGTAAACCACTAAAGCCCTGGTTTACGTCACCGATGAATCCCACATCTTCACCAAATGCTATTACTTTATCATTGGCAGCAAAAAGTTCATCAAAGTATTTGTTAAGCACTTCATAACCATTTACTGTTTTATCATCATCAGGATAAAATGGTTTTATTTCCTGCACTTTCAAAGCAGACTTAGGCCCTTCATTGTATAAAAATGAATTGTACAGGCCGGCAGTTTTTGTTTTTAGCTGGTTATAATAAGCCTGTAATTCGGATGCCTCACTAATGTTACCGGCGATATCCAATACCATCGCCATTGCCCTTAACAGCTCCCTGCGCAAGGGTTCTTTATTTGAAAGCAATTGCTTGGTAATTTTCCGAACGGGCTCTGTGGACTCCGGGTTTAACCGTTCAAGCAAACCATGCATCAAATCACCGGCAATTTTAACCTCTGCCTTAATTGGGGCAATATATTTTTGCCAGGCTTTCGACTTACTTTCCTTGATGTAATTTTTTGCATTATATCCGATGTCATTCAATTCATTTTCACTTGCAAGTTCATTCTCCAAAATCCACTGTTTCATCTGACGAAGACAATCCCATTCTTTCTCCCAAAGTAATCTTTCGGGCTTTTTATAACGCTCATGACTACCGGAGGTTGAATGTCCCTGGGGCTGGGTTATTTCTTCTATATGAAAAATTGCAGGCGTGTGCGTATCCCTGATTTTTTGAATGGCTGGCTCAAACACTTCACACATGCCAGAATAATCCCAGCCCTTTAATTTATATATGTCTATACCGTTGGTATCTGCGGTTTTTTGCATACCCCGTAAAGCTGTAGAAATAGATCCTTTGGTGGTCTGAAATTTTTTGGGAACTGAAATACCAAATCCATCATCCCAAACAAAAATTGCCAATGGAATTTGCATAACACCAGCCGCATTTACAGCTTCCCAGAAATGCCCTTCAGTTGTTGATGCATCTCCGATGGTGCAAAAACAGATCTCGTTACCATTGTCGCTCAAATGGGTATGTTTGCCCAAAACCGGGGATTCCCTAAAAAGTTTCGAAGCCAGGGCAAGACCAACAGCCCGTGGCATTTGACCAGCGGTTGGCGCCATATCACTACTACTGTTCTTTTGAAATGCAAGGTCAAGCCAATCGCCTGTCTCGTCCACATTTTTTGTAGCAAAATGCGCATTCATCTGCCGGCCTGCACTAAACGGATCATTTTTAACGTCGGGATCGGCAAATAACTGTGCAAAATATTGTTCCACATTTGCAAGGCCTGCCGCAAACATAAAAGTTTGATCGCGGTAGTACCCTGCTCTAAAATCGCCCGGCTTAAAGAATTTTGCCGCAGCCACCTGGGCAACTTCTTTACCGTCGCCAAATATCCCAAATTTAGCCTTTCCAGTAAGTACTTCTTTTCTGCCCATGAGACTGGTTTCCCTACTTTCACAAGCTATCCGGTAATCATTGAGCACCTCGTTACGAAAGTGATCGAAGCTCAATTTTTCCTGCAATTCAGTATCGTTGGTATTTACTGTTTCCATATAACAAATGTAAATTATTAAAGGGCATGATTGTTAAAAAAATGGTAACCAAATAACAATTTATCAGGATTTTATTCGTTTTTGTATCTTTGGTGTGATTATTGAAAATTTACCCATCAATATGAAAAAAATAACAATTTTATTCTCATTCGCTTTATTGGCAATTTGTGCAAATGCTCAGACTGCTTTGGTTGCTTCAAACACCAAAGCGCCGTTAAGTGCTAACGTAACTGCCTCTGTAGTTACAGATGATGTCCTTGTACTAAAAGAAACCGAATATGATTTTGGCAAGATACCGCAAGGCAAACCCGTAACGCATATTTTTGATGTAGCCAACAATGGTAAAGATTCGCTGCATATTCAAAATGTGCAGGCAAGCTGTGGTTGTACTACTCCGGAGTGGGATCGTGATAAGGTGCAGGCACCGGGTGAAAAAACGGTGATTAACGTAGGTTACAATGCTGCTAATGAAGGGCCGTTTAATAAACAAATTACTATTACCTATAACGGTACTCAAACAAAACAAATTACAATTAAAGGTGAAGTCTGGAAAACTCCTGCTACTTCAGTCCCTGAAAATAAAGAGTTGAACGCACTTAAAGATTAATCAATTTACTAAACCATAAACAATCATTAAACAATGAAAAAAATCTTACTATCTGCAGCTGTCATCGCATTAACTGCCACAGCTTTTGCGCAAAAAAAAGTGGATGATATCGCAAAATTTACCACGGAAACAATTAACCTCGGTAAAATCAAGCAAGGCGTTCCTACAAAAGGCGTATTTATTGTTGCCAATATTAGCAACTCTGCAATAATTATTGAACAGGCAAATCCAACTTGTGGTTGTACTATTTCTGATTATACCAAAGAACCAATTGCTGCAGGTAAAACCGGCGTTATTAACGCTACTTACAATGCTGCAAATGTTGGTCATTTTGACAAGCATTTAACTGTAAAGTTTGCCGGTATTGATGAAATGAAAAGCATCACTTTAACAGGTGATGTAGTAACTGCCGAAGAGTTTGGCAACATGAAACCAGCAGAAAAACCAGCCGCTGAAGCGCTGGCAGCTCCGGCAAAAAAAACTAAAAAAAGCTAAAGGAAATAATCTTCTAATAATTTTTGATAAAAAAACCTTCTCAATTCAAGAGAAGGTTTTTTTATGTAGATGCATGATCAGTTTCCAAACATCAGCTTGCTATTTTTTTGCGCCGGTTAACAATATACACACCAGTTAAAATAATTACCAGGCAGAAAACCTGCTTCAACCCAAATGATTCTCCATAATAAATACCCCAGCTAATTGCAATAAAAGGCACTCCATAAGTAACCATACTTGCAAATATTCCACCTGCGTTTTTAACCAGTTTGTAAAAAATAATAGTAGCAAATGCTGTACTCATTAACCCCAGCAATGAACCAGCTCCGGTAGCGATTAAAAATTGAGTATTGTTAAATGGTAATGTAAAATATCCTGAAAATATCAACACAATCAACGCCGGAATGGCATTTAATACCAGTGCTACTGCCGCAATATGAAATGAACCAAGATGCAATAAGTGTTTGGAAACCATGTTGACATTGAAGCCATAAAGGAAAGTAGCAAGCACCACCAATAAAACATACATTATATGCTGTGTTTGGTGTATTTCCCCTTTTGAAAGCAGCAATAAAAAACTGCCCAAAAAAGCAACCACAATACCAATGATTTTTTGGGAAGATGTTTTAGTATTAAAAAACAGCGTACCTGTTAGAATTACAAAGATGGGCGTTAAACAATTAAGAGTGCCAGCAAGTGAACTGTCTATTCCTTCCTCGGCTATGCAAAACAGAAATGATGGCAATAGGTTGCCCATAAACCCTGATATGAACACAAGGCTAAGTTTATTCAATGGAATTTGCTTGATAGACTTAATTGCTACCGGTAGAAATACCGCCCCGGCTGCTACAATTCTTATAGCTGCCACCTGGTATGCAGTCAAATGATTGTCGAGGCCTATTTTAATAAGGATAAAACTACTGCCCCAAATAAGTGACAGCAGGGTAAAGATCAACCAGTTTAGCAATAATTTGTTCACAACCAAAGTTGTACAATTTAATTGGAAAATAAATTTCTCTTATAACTTAGTTGATTTTTGAGTAGTTCAATATTAACTGAATAAGATTGCTTTTTTGGCGCAAGGTAAAAATGACTTTATATTTATGATCGCTTTTATTCACATCTAAAATTATTTTTATGGGATTCTTTAAAGAGTTTAAAGACTTTGCAATGAAAGGCAACCTTGTTGACATTGCTGTTGCATTTGTTATGGGAGCCGCCTTTGGAAAAGTTATCACAACCTTTACCACGGGACTGGTATCACCGTTGGTAGGCATGTTGGGTGGTAAAGACCTAAGTAAAAGTGTATATGTATTAAAGGCCGGAGTGGCAGAAGTGAAGGACGCATCTGGTGCTGTAATAACGGAGGGTGTACCTGAAGTAGCGCTTCAATGGGGTGCATTTGTAACTGCAACCATCGATTTCATAATAGTAGCTTTTGTAATGTTCCTGATCATCAAAGGAATCAATAGCTTGAAGAAAAAAGAAGAAGCTGCTGCACCAGCCGGACCTTCCACAACAGATCAATTACTTATGGAAATACGTGATAGCTTAAAAAAATAATTTATTTACAAAACTTTTCGCCCTGTTTAAGAAAGGAGGCGTAATATTTTAATCAAATACCAGACTAATGATGAAAGGAACCTTATGTTTATTAATACTGTCATTTACTTCAATAACCATATTTGCGCAGGATGCTACTATAAAAGAATTAAAATCTGCTACAACAAAACCAATAAAAATTTCCGACACTGCGGTTGATAAAAACGGGTGGATCAAAGGTGGTTTATTTAGTTTAAACCTAACCCAGGTAGGCAACAGCAATTGGATTGCAGCAGGTGGAGATAAATTTACACTTTCTGTAGCGTCTTCTTTTAATGCATTTGCTACAAAAAAGTGGGGAAGAAAAACCTGGGAGAATACACTCGATGTAAATTATGCTTTGCTTAAAACAACTTCGTTGGGTTTAAGGAAAGTAAATGACAGGTTAGATTTTGTAACTAAATTTTCGTTTCAGCCAAAAAAATGGGAAAAAGTAAGTATTTCTTCGTTGGCACAATTACGTTCACAACTAACCAGCGGGTATGATTATGACTATATGGGTTCTACAATCAACAGAAGAAATTCGGGATTTTTTGCACCGGCTTATATTACAGCAGCGCCACTCGGTTTAGATTGGAAACCTAATGAATGGCTGTCTGTATTTGCATCGCCGATAGTAGCCAGGTGGACAATTGTTACAAACAGACCATACAGCTATGCAGCTCAGGGAGGCGTGTTTAACGGCAAACCGGAAACACCTTTGGCCGCATTATATGGAGTAGATCCCGCCAAACAAAACAGGGGAGAATTTGGAGCCTTTATTACAGCAACACTTAAGAAAGATATCATGAAAAATGTAAACTATTACAGCAAGATTGATCTCTATTCAAATTATCTGAAGAATCCTCAGAATGTGGATTTGTTTTGGACCAACCAGATTAAAATGAAAGTGAATAACTGGATACAGGTTAGTTATACCTTAGATGCTTTATATGATGATGATGTAAAGCAGGAACAAACCAATCCCGCCATCGCACCTAAAAGTGTAGGACTTCAGTTATTATCCACACTGGGTGTTGGTTTCGCATATAAATTATAATTCTCTCCGAAGTTATTAATACATTTGCCCCGACCCTTACAGGGCATTTTTTATTACTAAATTTTATTGATTTGAACACCGATACCTACCAGATAAAGCTGGACCAGTTTGAAGGACCATTTGATCTTTTATTGTTTTTTATTGAGCGTGACGAACTGGATATTTATAATATTCCCATCACTAAATTAACCAATGACTTTCTTGATTTTATTCACCAGAAGGACAAGCTGAACATTGAATTAAGCAGCGAGTTTATTTTGTTTATCAGCACGCTGATGCGCATTAAAGCCAAAATGCTGATACCACGTAAAGAGATAGATGAACAAGGCAATGAAATTGACCCAAGGCAGGAACTCATTAATAAGATACTTGAATATAAAAGATTTAAAGAAGCCTCTTTGAAAATGGCTGAAATGGAAGAAGTTCGGATGCTGATGATTAAACGAGGTAATCTTCAAAAGGAATTATCTCTTATTGGGGAAGAAGCTGGCGAGGGCACCGAAATACAGGCTGTTACACTATTTAAATTAATGAAAGCATTTGAGAAAGTTGCTCAAAAACTTCATGATAGAAATAACAAACCAGTACATACCGTTGTTCAATATAACTACACCATGGAAGGAAGCAGGGAACACATGCTTACAACCTGCAAAAATGAAAAGAATGTGTCTTTCGAAAAAATATTTGAAATCTGTGAAAATCGCATTCATGCAATTTTTCTTTTTTTAAGTATGCTCGAATTGGTTCAACAAAAATACCTGATGATTGTAACCGGCGAAGGAAGAAATAACTTCATTATTGAATACAATGAAAACCGGGAAGAAGATGCCAACAGTCAACTCGATTACAACGAGATGACCAGTTTTAAATAATCTACATTACTACTTATCAATTAAATATTTCGAGTAATATTGGTTTGGATGATTGATCAATATAAGTTTTCAATTCATTTAAAAAAACCGGGGCTACTGTTGGGCAACCCCAGCTTGTGCAAATTTTTTTTGGCGTAGTTTCATAAACAGGTACCTCCGGATGTGCATGCAATACCACCGATCGGCTAAATGCGTTACTGTTGGTTTTATCAAGGCCAAATAATTTGTAAGCAAGTCCAAACTTGCCCGGGTAAGCACTTCCTATTTTATATTTTCCGAGAGAAGTACAATTGCTTTCTACCACATTAGAAAATTGTATGGTGTCTTCTTTTTGCTTTCCACTTCCATGGGTTACCATCCCTTTTGACAGTATTGTATCGCTTCGTAAATCATATACAAAAAAGCGCTTTTTACCAGATTGTATTTTCATATCCACTAAAAAACAAATCGTGGTATTACACTTATGCTTGCTAGCGTATTGCTTTATTTCCCTGGTGTAGTTTTTCAATCTCATCAATTCTGCGGCATCGGCTTCCAACAATTTAGCAGCAGTATTTGAAGGCGCTGTTTTAATATTTTTTTGTACATGTTCTTTCAGCATCACTCCGAAAAATACCGTAAAGGCGGCAATAATAATTAACCACTTCATCTGTTTCTAATTTGTGGTATGATGCAGCATCAACTTAGTTCCACACGCTTAAACTTTATTTAACTGATCATTCAATAATTGGCACAAAAAAACCGGCATCTGCCGGTTTTAATTATTTAAACAATATTAAAGTTTACTGTAAAGTAGCAGTAACCTTTACTTTATCTTTCACCATTTCACGCAGTGTGTCAGCTATTGCATTTGCATCCAAACCAATTTCTTCATACAATTGTTTAGGTGTACCATGCTCAACCAACCTGTCTGGAATACCCATTATTTTCACATCTGCCTTATAGCCGTATTCGTTCATGAACTCAAGCACTGCACTACCAAAACCACCAACGATGGTTCCATCTTCTATAGTGATTACCTTGTTGAATTTACTAAAAACTTCGTGCAACATTTCTTTGTCGATCGGCTTTACAAAACGCATATCGTAATGGGCCGGATTTATACCTTCCGCTTTTACATCACGTATGGCCGCTGCCGCAAAATTTCCCGGATGGCCGAAAGATAAAATGGCTACATCCTGGCCATCTTTTAATTTTCTTCCCTTACCAATTTCAATCGCTTCAAAAGGTGTTTTCCATTCCGGCATTACACCTTCACCTCTTGGATAACGAATTACAAAAGGATTTTTAGTCGAGGTTAATTGAGATGTGTACATCAGGTTTCTCAACTCACGTTCATTCATCGGCGCACTCACAATCATGTTAGGAATACAACGCATGTAAGCGATGTCATAACATCCATGATGCGTTGGCCCATCTTCACCCACCAGGCCTGCTCTATCTAAGCAAAACACAACCGGCAAATTTTGTATGGCCACATCATGTATTACCATATCATAAGCCCTCTGCATAAACGAAGAGTAGATATTGCAGAACACCTTCATTCCCTGGGTAGCAAGCCCCGCACTAAGTGTAACCGCATGCTGCTCACAAATGCCTACATCAAATGCACGATCAGGCATTTTTTCCATCATATATTTTAAGGAAGAACCACTTGGCATCGCAGGCGTGATGCCCATAATTTTATCATTCATTTCTGCCAGCTCAATAATGGTATGGCCAAAAACATCCTGGTACTTCGATGGTTGTTGTATATCAAATTTCTTCTTTACAATTTCACCGGTTATTTTATCAAATAAGCCCGGCGCATGCCATTTGGTTTGATCTTTTTCGGCCAATGCATATCCCTTGCCTTTTACCGTTCTAATGTGTAGTAGTTTTGGCCCGGGAATATCTTTTAAATCAGACAAGGTTTCTACCAGCTTATTTATATTATGGCCATCAATCGGACCAAAATAACGCAGCTTCAAGGCTTCAAATAAATTGCTGCTTTTGCTCACAATACCTTTAAGACTTGCTTCAAGCTTACTGGCCATTTCACGGCTGAAGTTTTTCCCCACGGGTAGTTTACCCAATGCCTTCCACACATTATCTCTTAAATCGTTGTAAGTATGAGAAGTGGTAATGTCCGTTAAATATTCTTTTAATGCACCTACATTGGGATCAATACTCATGCAATTATCGTTGAGAATAATGATGAGATTGCTGTTGGCTGTACCGGCATGATTCATTGCTTCAAAAGCAAGGCCCGCTGTCATGGCTCCGTCGCCTATTACCGCAATATGTTGCTTATCTTTTTCTCCTTTGTAATAACTGGCCATCGACATACCCAATGCTGCACTAATAGATGTAGATGAGTGGCCAACGCCAAAAGTATCATATTCACTTTCGCTGCGATTGGGGAAACCACTTAAACCATGGTATTTTCTGTTGGTAGGGAAACTATCTTTTCTGCCAGTCAATATTTTGTGGCCGTAAGCCTGGTGGCCCACATCCCATACCAACTGATCGTAAGGCGTATTGAAAACATAATGAAGGGCAACACTCAATTCAACCACACCTAAGCTTGCTGCAAAATGACCTCCATGTACACTGACTACATCAATTATATATTGCCTGAGTTCATCGCATACGGTGTGAAGTTGCTCTTTGCTTAATTTCTTAAGGTCTTCAGGGCTATTGATATTATTTAATAATTTGCCTGCTTTAATTTCCATGTTAAATTCTTTGCTGTGTAAAGGTAGTAAATTGCACATTCCCTAAGGGTTTCAAACAATTTTAAACGCATAAAGTTTGATGTTAGTACCTTTTCAGTAATATGTTTTACACAAAATCTTCTTTACATTAAACTGAATTGCCTAAATGAAGTATTGTCAGTAATTATCGGAGAAAGAATAACCGGTTTAAACGTATTGCAACATATTCAGCATAAGATCGGGGTTTGGACAATTAAGGAAATATGCTTCACTTTCAGCCCTTGTGCAAACTCCCGGGAAATCTCCTTGTTTCAGGTTCATATCGCCAATTACCTGGAAATGTAAATGTGGTGGCCAGTTACCATTTTCGTGTGGTTCTCCAAAATGTGCAATTACTTCTCCCCTGCTGATGTATTTGCCGGGTTGCAATTGTGCCAGGTCGGCCAAACTTACATGGCCGTACAAGGTATTAAAAGCAATGCTTTCCAGTTGATGTTGTACAATAATGGTTGCACCATAATCACCAAAAGCATCATTGAATGCATAGCTGTGTACCATACCTCCAAGGGGTAAATACACTTTAGTACCAGCAGCTCCCCAAATGTCGATGCCGAGATGAATGGATCGGTCCTGAACTTCAACTTGTTCAATATGACTCCCAACAGACGTAGCGCTAAAAAGATTGCTTCGCCTATATAAAATTCTATTCTCTTTGTAACCACCAATGCCATATAATGCATTGGCAGTTGCAAGCTTAGCATTTACGTACTTGCTAAACCTACTTGTATCATTTACTATTTCTGAGGTGAGTTCTTTATTAGCCTCAGTAAAATCCAGGGCAGATATTTTATCCCTGTCCGGGTTAAAATCTACTACCGTATGAAAATTGAGGGTATTCTTTTTCAATACCAATTCCAGTTCGCTGATCATTATATAAAGTTAGGATATCTTTAAATATTCAGCCGTAATTGTAGCATAACTGCATTCATTTTAACGGTATGGCCGGATTATTTTTTTGTCTGAATATGTTGTTTTATTAAAACAAAAATTGTTTGCTTATTTGTGTGGTATTTGAATTTTGTCCCTGTGTAGGAACTACTCCTTTTGGATAGTTTGTATCAAATCCTTTAATGGCCGGAAGTCCTTGTTCAACGCTTGTTACTACCAGGCTTATTGGCTTGCCCGTTTCTGTTTTAAAGTCAATATCAAATCCATTAGCGGCAAGGCCGAAATAAGCAATTTTGCGTAATGCAGAATTACTGTCTGCATCAATTGATTTTCCATCTATCAGCAGCGGAATCGCAGCACTGCTATCTGCAATTGAAATCAACATCCGGGTTACATCTGCACGTGCAGCACTAAAATGCACCTTTACATTTCTTAGATTATCAATTACAGAATCGCTTACAATGGCTGCCAACGGTCCCGGCGTATCCAACACCGGCGCCTCATTGATTAATTTACGTTCCTGGGGTTTAACCTGTTTATTGGTGGATGCATCTTTAAAGAATTGTGCCGACCATTTATCAGTAGTTGTAAAATCAGACACCCATTCGCCTTTTGCAGCATCTGCATCTAAGGTATAATAAACGCTTGCCTGTAATGGTTTATTTTCACCATAGCCAGATGAACGCTGCCCGCCGATTATTGCAATTACCATAGCTGCAAATGACAGGATAGGTATCAATAATTTTTGCTGCTGAAAACTATGGTACATAACGGGTAATAATAACCCTGCAAACACACCCACCGCTACTACCACAAATGGCATATTGGAACTTAAAGAGAACGCAGTAAATATGCCCATAATAGTTGTAGTCATTAAGAAGATGGCAGGTATTACACTTAGTAAAAATAAAAGGCCCCATTTAAATGACAGTTGCTTATCGTACACATTTTTCATTAAAATAAAAACATGTATGGCTAATATAAAACCAAGCGGAACAAATAACAGATAGCTGGCCGATGGAATTTTTAGCTGCATCAAATTCATGAGGATTGCCATAATTAATAAGATGCCTGCAAGCAATGTATTTGAATTGATTTTCTTTGAAACCAGCGAATAAGCCGTTGTAAAAACAGTCGTCGCCAATGCAGCCATTGCAAGAAAATACCAGCCAATATTATAGGAATTATTTTGGTCAAAATGACTGTACATCGGATAGTGCGTAACTATTTTTGTTTGCAACATTTTTGCAGCAAAATATATGATTGCCAGTACCGCCGGAAAAAGTAATGTGCTAATTAAAAAACCACCTAGCCTGATACGTTGCTGCTTAAATCCTAAAAAAAGATACATTATCAATAGCAGGTTTACAAGCACTACAAAAATGATATTCCAGGATGCCGGGTAATGTATAAACCAGCTTCCTATAAAATTGAAATAACTGATATCATTTGCTTTTGTTGCTGTGATATTTAAATTCCCAAAATGCTTTGCAAGGCTTAGCATATTATCACCATGGTGCTGCAGGGTTTTCAAATCAAGATTTTCTACCTTGTCATTTGGACTGTGATAATTTACGAATCCTTCTATATTGGCATTGTTAAGACCCGTGATTCCGGCATTTTTAAAGAGCGTATAATCTGTAGCATTCGGGAGCTTTTTATAAATTTCGTACCCAAGGGAATTAGCAAAAGGATGTGCAACTGATTTTGCATATTCATTAATCACCCAACCATTGTGATCGTTCACTTCGAACATATTGCTTGGGCCTGCATTACCGCGACCTTCAAAATTAATGACCAGCCCTATATCTTTTACCAACGGGCTTTCCTTTACAAAAGCACGGGCACCCATTAAACCTATTTCCTCGCCATCTGTAAACAATAAAATAAGATCGTTTTGCAATGGCCCGGACGCCTTGAGCGCTCTGCCGGTTTCCAACATTGCCGCTACACCTGCCCCATCGTCACCAGCGGCAGGCGTACTAAACTCAGAATCATAGTGTGCCATCAGCACAATTGATTTGCTGTTTTGAGCGCCCTTTTTTCGGGCAATAATATTGTAAATATTTGCTGCAGCTATTCTATTTCTAAATGAGTTTACAGAAGTAGTTTGCTGTATCTCCACGTCGAAGCCCTCTTGCTTACATACGGAAACAATGTATGCTCTAACCCGGGCATTTTCTACCGACCCCGTACTATGCGGTGCTTTAGCAATTTGGGTTAAATGCGTTAGTGCTCTTTTAACAGAAAACGATGTATCGGGAATATCTCCTTGTTTTACGGAAGGAGGACCTGAAGATCGGAGAGAAATAATAATTAGTAAAATAGCAAGCAGAAAAATTAACAGGCTCCATTTCTTAAACATAGCAGATAGATTATTAGGATAAAATCAGTTCAGTAATACCGAACAATATTACGTAAATCTACTGTGGTTTATTGCCTTTGGCAAGCCAATTATTGCGTGAAACTTATTTATTAATATTGGTTTTATAAAATAGGCACTGATCCGGTTTCAATTCTATTTGTCCGGGTTGAGGGAAATATATCTGACATATTTATATGCATTGTTTGTAGCAGTTCATCTTCAAGTAAATTGGCAAAAGCTTCAAAATATGCGATCACATCGTTGCGGTTATTTCGCTTTAACCAACGAAATCCACCTATCAGGTTATTCAGCACAGCTTTATCATCCAGGTATTCAATATGGTGAATATCGCAGGATGTAAGCCCGATCTTTCCCAGGCTTTTAATAACCAGGCTAAGCGGCGCATTGGTTACGGGACAAAACTCTTCGGTTAATTCTGTCCACTCACCAATACCTGCATGAGCATACCGCATAATTTCTTCTTTACTTAATTGTGTAACCACCTGTACTAAATTTCCGCAATTGCAGGCGCCATGATGGCCCCATGAATAATGAGCTCCATTGCGCAACCTTGTGGCTGTTTCACGGAGTGCTGCAATAAGTTCACCTGTAGGATTTGCCATAACGAAAGATTTAAAAAACTAAACAAGTTTCAACAAATATTGTTCAGGCTTACTTCTTTAATTCCTTCATAATTTCTTCGATTGCTTTATCCAATTGAGGATCTTTTCCGGTAAGCTTATCTTCAAAAGTATTGATCACCTTAATGTCTGGCTCTACCCCTGTTTTCTCAAGGTCTTTCCCATCAAGTGTATAACAGCCCCAGGAAGGTAACCGTACCAGTGAATTATCTACCAGGGTTGTACCGGTGGTAAAGATGATCCAGCGATAAGTAGCATTACCGATTATTTTACCCAGTTTTAATGCTTTAAAACCATTGGCTGTCATTTCAGCATCACTTAACGATTGCTCATTTATTAATAAAATGATCGGCTTATCGCTCGGTGCAAAATTTGGCTGAGGCGATAATGCGCCTCCCCTGTATTTCCATTGCAGGTAAGATCGCTGCGATAAAAAGTTGAGTACAAGATCATGCACATTACCACCGGTATTATACCTGATGTCGAAGATTAGCGCATCTTTATTCTCCAGTTCGCTGGTCATATTAATGAAAAAATTATCCAGTTCAGCCTTGCCCATATCTTTCATGTACCCGTAGGCAATCTTTCCATTGCTTTTTTCATGCACCCTGCTGCGATTGTCATCTACCCACTCATCGTACAGGTTATTTGCCAGCCCTTTTTGCGGATGTATTTTCACATCGTAATTAGTTCCGTTGCGGCTAAATATCATAGTTAGTTCCTTATCTACTGAAGGCTTTGTGAAATAATAATTCCTATTCCTGCCGGGCTCGATTGCTTCGTCATTTATTTTCACCAATACATCGCCTGCCTTTATATTAATGTTGGCTTTGTCTGCTGCAGAGCGACTGGTTATTTTCTTTACTTTAAAGGGTGCTGCTTCATCAAAGATGAGGCCTGTTTCCATCGTTACATTTTCCAGCGGTACGGTTTCATCGTCTCCCTTTGTACGAAACCCCTGGTGAGAGGAATTCAGCTCTCCTAACATATCATTCAACAATACCCGCAAATCTGAACGGTTGTTCAGGTAAGGCAGGTACTGTTGGTATTCAGTTTTAGTTTTTTTCCAGTTAAGCCCGTGAAAATTTTCATCATAATAATTTTCTTCTATCTGCGCCCAGGCTTCTTCAAACATCTGGTTAAATTCTTCAGAAAGATTTCTGCGGAAAGTATAGCTTAAATTGATGGGATCAATCTTGTTTGCTTCCACATTTAATTTAGCAATGGTGCCACCTGCAAGCACGAATAATTTATCGCCATTGATCACAATATTAAATCCATTTTTTCCTTCGGTACCGGCAATCTTCTCTGTTTTATTTTCTTCAAAAGGCTCAATTACAGTTTTCCATAAAGCACTCTTTCCCTCACCATGATTGCTGTCAAAAAGCACCGTTGTTTTATCGCCTTTTTCATAAAGCGCCGAAAGTGTTTGCCTGCCAAAAGAAGGCCCGATAGGTTCTAACCTTTCCATAATTCTTTGCATATCGATCGATATTTTTTCAGCAACAATTTTGGTTGAGTCTTTCTTTTTTGTAGTGTCTTTCTTCTCTTTAAAAAGATCATTGTATTTATCTATCCTGAATGGATCATCCAGCTTTTCCAATGGAAGGCGATAAATATTGGCATCCGCATTTCCGAATGGGAATGAAGCCTTTAAACGCTGCGAGGTAAGGTAAATATATTTGCCATCGGCAGACCAGGTTGGATCTTCCTCAGGAATTAAAGTATTGGTTATGTTCACTGTTTTATCCTGCGCAATATTGTAAACAAAAATATCGGGTTCAAAATTTCTCCTTGCAGTAAAAGCTATATAATCATCATTGGGTGAAAAGGAAAGATCGGACCGTTGGCCTCCCCAAATTTCATCTTTTACAATTGTTTTACCCTGCCACGATTTTGTGTCCAGCATCCTTACTTCATCCCGGCCACTGAGGTAAGCTGCTTTTGTTTTTTTACCATTCAATACTACTGAGCGGTTGTTTCGCAGTTCCTTTGTAAGTTGCTTTAGCGGGGCAGTTCCATCTGCAGCTATGGTGTATAAATTATAGTAGCCACCGAGAGTCTGGTTAAATAATAAGGTCTTGTTATCGCTTAGCCATTTTACCTCGTCCACCCTTTCATGTGAGCCACGTTTAATTAGCTGAATAAATTTTCCTTCAACATCACTTACAAACAATTCGCCCCTGGAAACGAAGGCGATTTTTTTTGAATCCGGTGATACATCAAACGCAGTGATCTTGCCCTTTACATCATAATCCATTTCTTTTTCCAACACGCTATTGCGGGTGATGTGTATGGGCAATTTTGCAGCTTTTTTTTCAGCAACATCGTACAACCATAATTGATAATCTTTTTCAAATAC
Organism: Ferruginibacter sp.; assembly: GCA_046590675.1. Classification (GTDB taxonomy): domain Bacteria; phylum Bacteroidota; class Bacteroidia; order Chitinophagales; family Chitinophagaceae; genus Ferruginibacter. The sequence goes on from JBKJUP010000099.1 coordinate 160,030, forward strand.
AACCTTATCGCCGTTTGCACTTACGATGGGTGTTTTGATAGAAGTATTAAATTGAGTGAGTGCAGTTTTTTTATCATTGGCAATGCTGTATAAATTATATTCATCATTGGCTTCATCAGATATAAAATAGATATTTCCCTTTTTATCGAGCGTAGCAGCAAAATCTTTTCCCTGCCAGTTGGTGTACTGTTTAAATTTTTTGGTAGATGGATTGTAAGATTCTATGTCCGGATTGAAAGGGCCTTTGTAACGCTTGCGCTGTACCTGTAAACTACTTTCCCAACTATCGTTAAAAAATATTTCGCCGGAGGTGGGATGCTCTACAAGGTTGTGATCGTACTGAAAAAAATAATCGCCAAATACTCTTTGTGGCGTACCGCCGGAAGTACTTACCGTATAACCTGCCGATCTTCCATAACGATCGCTGGTGAAGTAAATTTTATGGCCATCCCAGCTCCAGCTACTTACTTCATCATTACCGGAATGCCAGGTTAATTGTTTTATTTCGCCGCCATTTACAGGCATAATGAATACATCCGCATTGCCAAATTGCCGTCCGGTAAAAGCAATCCATTTGCCATCAGGAGAAACTCTTGGGCTGGTTTCGTAACCCTGCATGGCTGTTAATCTTACAGCCTGGCCGTCTTTTACAGATGCTTTCCACAGGTCGCCTTCAAAACTAAATATCACCTCATTACCATCAGGTGTAAGGCATGGGTTTGAAAGAAAATACGGCTCAGCATTTTGTGCCGATACAGCAACAGAAATTGCAAAAACGGAAATAACTGAAAGGAAAAATAATTTCATAGCCGGAAGTTTTGACATTGAATAATGTAATTGATACAAAACTAAATATATTAAAAAAACCCGGCAGGCCGGGTTTAAAACTTATACAACTACATTCACCATCTTGTTTTTTACATAAATGATTTTCCTGGGCGACTTGCCGTCCAGCCACTTTTGTACTACTTCATTTTCGAGTACAATTTTTTCTGCTTCTTCCTGGGTTATGTCTAAATTGATGTTGATAGTTGTTCGCATTTTACCGTTGATGGAAACAGGATATTCCTTCGCAGTTTCTACCAAAAGCTTTGGATTGAAAACAGGATAAGTTGCATCCAGCACTGAACCTTCGTTACCCAGCAAATGCCATAGCTCTTCAGCGATGTGCGGTGCATACGGCGTTAATAAGATCAGCAGTTTTTCAAGTACTTCTTTTTTATGGCACTTCACATCAGCCAGGTCATTTACACAAATCATGAAGCTGCTTACGGCCGTATTAAAACTAAAACGTTCCGTATCTTCTTCAATTTTTTTAATGGTGCGATGTAAAATTTTCAACTCAGCATCGGTTGCTTTTTCATCATTCCAAACCTTGCCTTTCATCTCATCGTAAAACAAACGCCAGAGTTTGCGGAGGAAACGATGTACGCCTTCAATACCTTTTGTATCCCATGGTTTGCTTTGCTCAACCGGGCCGAGAAACATTTCATACATGCGGAAGGTATCGGCACCGTATTTAATAATGATGTCATCCGGATTGTCAACATTATATTTCGACTTTGACATCTTCTCAGATTCTTCTTTCAACATGATGTATTCGCCTTCGTCATCCTTACTCCATTCAATATCATAAAGCGGCTTCTCCATCAGATTATCCTGCACATTTTTATCAACCATTTTCCTTGACAGCTTTCCATTACTATCAACAAACTGATGGCCATATTTAAATCTTATCAATGGATTATCGCTTAAATCTTTATCATAAGAACGGATAAAAGACTTTGCATGTGCAATATTTTCACTGTCACTTAAACTTGTTTGAAAGAAATAAGACTTTCCTGTTATCATTCCCTGATTTACCAATTTTTTATATGGTTCATCATGGCCAATGTATCCAAGATCAAATAAAATCTTTGTCCATAAACGACTGTATAATAAATGACCTACTGCATGTTCTGTACCACCAATATAAATATCTACCTGGCCCCAATAGTCACTTGCTTTTCTATCACAAAAAACTGCAGCATTGTGTGGATCCATGTACCGCAGGAAATACCAGGAAGAACCTGCATAACCAGGCATGGTGCTAGTTTCACGTTTGACCTCACCCCCGGCCCCTCTCCCAAGGAGAGGGGTGACTTGATTTGTGGCAGTGTTCTCACCTTTACCTTTGTAGATGGTACCGCTTTTGCCTTTTAATATTGTTGCAATTTTTTCTAATACTTTCTTTAGATCAGTTTGTACTTCATCATTTGTAAAGCGCAGCATTTCAAAACCATTTTCATTTAGCCACTGCTGCCTTGCTTCGTCAAATTTTACCTGATCTTCCTGCTGATGATAGGCTCCATCTATTTCAATGATCAGATTTTTCTCCAGGCACACAAAATCCGGGATATATCCGGCAATCGGATGTTGTCTCCGGAATTTACAATCTTCAATCTGCCGGTTTCTTAAAGCTTCCCAAATTATTGATTCCGCTTCGGTTAAATTCTTTCGGTTTTCTTTTGCAAAAGCTAAAGTGTTCCTCCATTCCTGCGGGCTGCTATTAACGTAGCCTGCATCTCCTTCCCTCTCCTTCGGAGAAGGGCCGGGGGTGAGGTCCACCCAATCAGTAATATTTGCAAGCGGCCCTTCTCCATCCGGACCAGGGCTGTATTTATCTACATGCGGTAATTCAAGTGGCAACTCTTCGGCATCCAACGGAATGGCAATACCATCGCTCCAGATTATTGGAAATGGTTCGCCCCAATAACGCTGGCGGCTAAAACCGGCATCCCGCATTCTATAGTTTGTTTGCTTTTTACCAATACCCAATGAAGCTATTTTTTCTGCAGCCACAGCTATTGCATCTTTCATCAGCAACCCTGTTAAAAAACCTGAGTTTTGCAACACAGCATCTTTGGTTGGGTTGGCTTCTTCACCATTGTAGTGATCACCAATAATATTGGTGATGGAAATATCAAAATGTTTGGCAAATAAAAAGTCGCGTTGATCGCCACAAGGCACCGCCATAATTGCACCGGTTCCATATCCGGCAAGCACATACTCCGCAATCCAAATGGGTATTTCCCTGCCATCAAAAGGATTGATTGCATAAGCACCGGTAAAGCAACCTGAAATTTGTTTTACTTCGGACAGGCGCTCCCGTTCGCTGCGGCTTTTTACGTAAGCCAGGTATTTATCAATCTCCGCTTTTTGTTCCGCAGTTGTTATTGTTGCAACCAGTTCATGTTCCGGTGCAACCACCATAAAATCAACCCCGAAAATTGTGTCGGGCCTGGTAGTATAAACCCTTAAAGGCTTATCCTGGTTTTTGATGGCAAAATCCATTTCAGCGCCCTGGCTTTTACCGATCCAGTTCTTTTGCATTTCCTTCATGGCATCGCTGAAATCCACTGTTTCCAAACCTTCCAGCAGGCGGTCGGCATACTCAGTAATCCTTAAATACCATTGGCGCATTTTCTTCTTTTCTACCGGAAATCCGCCACGCTCACTCACCCCGTTTACTACTTCATCATTCGCCAAAACGGTACCCAAAGCTTCGCACCAGTTTACTTCGCCATAGGCACAAAAACTCAGGCGATAATCCATTAGTATTTCCTGCTGTTGTTTTTCATCTAAGCCGTTCCATTCCGCTGCTGAAAATTGTACAGTCTTATTTCCGGGGCAAACATGATTGCTGTTTCCTTCGCTTGAAAATATTTCTATTAAATCATCAATGCGTTCCGCTCTATTCGATAAACGGTTAAACCAGCTATCAAAAATTTGTAAAAAGATCCATTGTGTCCATTTATAAAAGGAAGCATCACTGGTTTTAACTTCCCTGCTCCAGTCGTAACTAAAACCAATTTTATCCAATTGACTGCGAAATGTTTCAATATTTTTTTGGGTTGTTACAGCCGGGTGCTGACCAGTTTCCAAAGCATATTGTTCGGCCGGTAATCCAAAACTATCATACCCCATCGGATGCAATACATTGTAACCTTTGAGTCTTTTATACCTGCTGTAAATATCACTGGCAATATATCCCAGCGGATGTCCCACATGTAAGCCAGCTCCACTTGGATAAGGAAACATGTCTAATACATAATATTTAGGACGGACAGATTCATTCGATACCTTATATACCTGGTTGGCTTTCCAGCTTGCCTGCCACTGCTGTTCAATCTTTCTGAAATCGTATTCCATTATATGTTTGCTATTGTATTTTTATTTTAACCAACATGACAGTTCTGATTAACTGATTTCGTTTAACTAAATGAACATGAGCCACCATTAACCCCAAACTGTGAAAGAAAAGTTATTTTGCTTCTATTGTGCAGCATCTGTCAACACAATAAAAATATATTTGATAACCGTTCGTTTTGTAGTGGGCAAAAGTACAGTAAAGCAGGTAAAATCCTTTATTTTTGCGCCCATCGGTTTATTGAAATTTAAAACGAACTTAAACCAGGGATTCATCATTAATATAACCAGCCCATGTCTCAATTCGGAAAATCATCCTCTTCCAAACGCAGCAAACCTTCTTATGTAATGGCCATCATTGGTGTTGCACTTGTGCTTTTTCTTTTTGGAATTGTAGGATGGCTGTTCTTAAATCTTAAAAAATCCGGCGAAATGTTCCGGGAAAATATACAGGTTCATGCCTGGATCAGTCCTTCGGCCAATCAAAAACAAATAGATTCATTGGAGGGCTATATAGCCGCTTTGCCTTATGTAAAGGCAGCAGAATATGTAACCAAGGATAAAGCCATTGAAAAGTGGAATGCACAAAACGATAGTTCATGGAAAAAGTTTATTACCAATAATCCTCTGCCGGAAAGTATTGATTTTTATGTGAAGGCAGATTATATGGATAAAGACAGTTTATCAATTTTAAGTAATTACCTGTTGAATAATTTTACCGGGGTAATGTCGGAGTTTCAATATCCAAAAGAAACGGTGGGCTATGTGAGTTCTTATACCCAATACATTGCGGCGGGTATCCTTGTTTTTGCCATTATCCTTTCTATCATTGTAATAATTTCTATTGACAATACCATCAGGCTGGCCATGTATAGTAACCGGTTTTTAATTAAAACCATGCAAATGGTGGGAGCTACCCGGGGCTTTATTGCAAAACCTTTGAATATAAGGGCCATCTTAAATGGCCTGATTGCAGCCATTATTGCCATAATAGCGGTATTTGGTTTTATATTACTGGTAGAGAAATTTGTACCATGGTTGCGACTGCTTCGGGATGTTACCAATATGGCGCTAATTGCCGGCGGAATACTGGCGCTGGGTATTAGCATTTCATTATTAAGCACACATCGTTCTGTATTAAAATATCTGCAAATGAAACTTGACGATCTGTATTAGTAAGTACAGTATTAAGGCCATTTGAAATTTATTACTTTTATTTGCACTTTAAAAAATTAAACAATGAGCGTACAAAAAAAGCAACCTGTTACACAAGGATTGTTTGACAAAGAAAATTACCTGCTGATGCTGGGTGGGTTAATCGTATTGGCAATTGGCTTTTTCCTGATGGCAGGTGGTAAAAATGCAGACCCAAAAGTATTTAATGATAATGATGTTTACAGTACTACCAGGATAACGATTGCTCCACTTTTGATCATCGCAGGATTTATCGTTGAAATATTTGCGATTATGAAAAAGCCAAATGAGGCATAGTTAATTGTTCCATCTTTTTTCAAATAGTTTCAGCACTAATCGTCCATGTATATTGTAACAAATGAAATGCAGCTTATACATTTAATAATGAATTAATAAAAAAATGCGATGTTTTAATATCGCATTTTTTATTATGCATCAGCAAATAATCTACATTGATTTAAGTATTCGTATAAAATAATTTCACCAATAAAAGTTTCAAATAAAATACCAGCACTAACATGAACACCATTCAATCTATCATCGTTGCAATTGTAGAAGGGCTCACCGAATTTTTACCGGTATCATCTACCGGGCACATGATCATTACCGAAAAACTATTAAGAATTACTGAAACAGATTTCACAAAAGTGTTTACAGTAGCCATACAATTGGGCGCCATACTTGCCGTAGTAGTGTTGTATTGGAAAAAGTTTTTCGATTTCAAAAACTGGGAATTTTATGTAAAGCTGATTGCTGCGGTAATACCAGCCCTGCTATTTGGGTTTTTATTCGCAGATAAAATTGACGCCTTACTGGAAAGCGCATTAACGGTAGCCGTTTCATTATTAGTAGGCGGCATCGTATTATTATTCATTGATGGTGTATTTAAAAACCCAACCATTACTTCCGAAAAACAGGTGGGCTATAAACAAGCTGTTATTATTGGAATATGGCAATGCATAGCCATGATACCAGGTGTAAGCAGAAGTGCCGCATCTATCATTGGGGGCATGCAACAAAAACTAACAAGGAGTGCAGCCGCAGAATTTTCCTTTTTCCTGGCAGTGCCTACTATGATGGCTGCAACGGTTTACAAACTTTATAAACACTTTAAAGAAGTAGGTGGCTTTACAGGTGATGAGATAAAACAACTTGCCATAGGAAACCTGGTGGCTTTTATTGTAGCTATGCTTGCCATTAAGTTTTTTATCAGCTTTCTAAAAAAATACGGTTTTAGGGTTTGGGGTGTTTACAGAATTATAGCTGGCATCGTCATGCTTATTCTTATCTGGCAAGGCGTAATTCAATAGTAACAAACGACGATGGATAATGAATAATTTCACTAATTTCATTTTCCTGATCAAACCTTTATTACCCATAAAATTATTCTTGCCATGCAAACTGCTTCTAAAAAAGTAATTAATGGATGGGCCATGTATGACTGGGCCAACTCGGTTTACAACCTGGTTATTACCACTACTTTTTTTCCTGCTTATTATGCTGCGGTAACCAACACAGATAACAAAGGGTTTGAACATGGCATTACTTTCCTTGGCAGAACTTTCGTTAATACTGAATTGAAAGATTATGTGCTGGCGTTTGGCTTCCTGCTAATTGCGTTTCTTTCCCCTATATTATCATCCATTGCAGATTATAAAGGCAACAAGAAAAACTTCATGCGTTTCTTTTGTTACATGGGAGCTTTAAGCTGCTCCATCATGTATTTCTTTGATAAAAACCATGTAACACTCGGACTGATGTGCTTTATGTTTGCCGGTGTTGGGTTTTATGGCAGCCAGGTATTTTACAACTCTTACCTGCCGGAGATTGCCGCAGAAGAAGACAGAGACAGGGTGAGTGCAAAAGGATACAGCCTGGGCTATATAGGAAGTGTACTGATGCAAATGATTGGATTTGGCCTGGTGATTATGATGCCAAACGATGCATTGCCGCTTAAAATTACTTTTCTATTAGTGGGTGTTTGGTGGGTGTGCTTTGCGCAAATCACTTTTAATGCGTTGCCGATTAGTCCTAAAAGTGAACGCAAAACAAAAACGAATGTAATTGCCAATGGCTTTCACGAATTAAAAATTGTGTGGGATCAACTGATTCACCTGCCGGTATTAAAACGGTTTTTAGCCGCCTTTTTCTTTTACAGCATGGGTGTGCAAACGGTTATGTTGGTTGCCATTGATTTTGGCATAAAAGAATTAAAACTTGAAAATCAAAAACTGATCATTACCGCTGTAATTATTCAGTTGGTGGCTATTGTGGGAGCTGTTGGCATGTCGAAACTTTCGGCCAGGATTGGAAATATCAGGGTATTGATTTTTACCGTATTGCTATGGATAGGCGTTTGTATTGCAGGGTATTTTATTACAACAGAAACACATTTTTATATCATTGCTTCGCTGGTAGGGTTGGTTATGGGCGGCATTCAATCTATGAGCCGATCTACCTATTCCAAGTTTATGCCTGAAACAAAAGACACGGCTTCATTTTTTAGTTTCTATGATGTTACCGAAAAACTGGCGATTGTTATTGGCCTGTTTACTTTTGGTTTTATAGAAGGCATCAGCAGCATCCGTCAGTCTATTTTATCGCTGGTAATATTTTTTGTGATCGGGTTCTTTTTATTGATACTCACCTTAGCTAAGCAAAAATCGTTGCAACAAAAGCTGTAATTTCAATACAGGAGTTTTTATAAAAAAATTGTGCCCGCTTTTGTTTTGGGAACAAAAATTAAAGTTGTGGATATGAAATTATACAGCATCAATACAGGAAATTTTAAGTTGGATGGAGGCGCCATGTTTGGTGTGGTGCCGAAAGTGATGTGGAACAAATTGAACCCTGCAGACGAGAATAATTTATGTAGCTGGGCCATGCGCTGTTTATTGATTGAAACAGATGATCGGCTGATTTTAGTGGACAACGGAATGGGTGATAAACAGGATGTTAAATTCTTCAGTCATTACTATCTGCATGGTGATGATAGTTTAGAAAAATCACTGGCTCAATATGGATTTACAAAAGATAATATTACTGATGTAGTACTAACGCATCTTCATTTTGATCACTGTGGTGGCAGCATCCTTAAATCGGGTGATCAATTATTGCCTGCATTTAAATATGCTACTTACTGGAGTAATGAAAGGCACTGGCAATGGGCCACGCAGCCCAATGAACGGGAAAAAGCCAGCTTTTTAAAGGAAAATATTCTGCCAATAAAAGAAAGCGATCAGCTTAAAATGGTGCCCTTTAATTTTGATACACTGCAACCTGATGCACTGCTGCCGGAAGTTCCATTTTTGAATGACATTTCTTTCCTCATTGCAAATGGACATACGGATGCAATGATGTTGCCTAAAATAAATTACAAAGGAAAAACGATTGTATTTATGGCCGATCTATTGCCGTCTGTTGCACATATCCCCATTCCATATATCATGGCTTATGATATGTTTCCACTTACATCGTTGAATGAAAAGAAGAGCTTTCTTACACAGGCAGAAGCCAATGACTGGATCTTATTTTTTGAACATGACCCTAACTTTGAATGCTGCACAGTTAAACTAACAGAAAAGGGCATACGAATGGATAAGAGTTTTAAATTAAGTGAGCTTTAAGATCAACTGCCCCTGATGCTTATTAAGGAAGTGAGCGGGTAACGTAAGTTGCTATACCCATACATATCTACTTTAACGGATCCTACTGCAATCGGGCTTTCTACACGCAATACCAAATGATTGGGATCATCACTTACCCATACGGTCATTTTTTCACCGCCGGTAAACATGGTTCCTTTAATCAGTAATGGTTTAAATTTTATTGCTTTGAATTTACCGTAGCGTGTTTTTACAGTTTCTTTACCCATGTACCGTATGTACAAATGGTAAATTTCATCATCTAAAAACATATCAAAAGGGATTTTATCCCCGGGCTTATAATTATCAAATTTGATGTTCCTGGCATAATAAATAGAGCTGATAACATCCTGGATACAATCAGTTGTTTTAAAAATGCCGTTGGTGCTTACGGCCGTGCCGGCGCCATGATTAAAGGTTACATTGTTATAAATTTTGTATCCGCCTTCATCTACATTACGGATGAATTTTAGCGGCAGCATAGAAGCTGTATCGATGTATGTTTCGTAACGATCCCGTACCTTAAAAAAATTATCGAAAAACGAATAGGTTTTTCCATCACCCACACAATGAAAAACCGTTTTACCATTAAACCGTTCCAGCGTTGTAGTAAAAGTTGCCTCCCCTGCGCCTATATACATGCCCAATGAGTTATAAAATACTTTCATTGTAAGCACTTCTCCAGCCTGGAAAGCTGTGTTTTTTATACCACAAAAAGCATCCTTTTCAGGCTGTCCCGGTTGAACAAAACCTGATAATCCAATCAACAATAATCCAACTTTAAAAATAATCTTCATTTTTCCTTCAAAATTTTAATACTAAAAATCAATAAACTACCCAGCACCGCTGGTATTACAAGATTAATCAGCCAAATTCCTAATGAGGCTGTGCCCACCCCTAATTCATTAACGGTAAATAATTTAAATATTGCCCAACTTGCACTTATCCTTATCGGCAAATCTATAAAACCTATTGTAGGCGCTACTGCCATCACAAGGTAAAATACCGTCATCAACCAAAAACACAAAATAACTGGAATTGTTACATGCATTACCTGTAATAACAAAATGTATTGCAACACAAATACAAAATACCTGGCAAAGGATAAAAGCAATATCTGAACAAGATTTCTGTCATTGAACTCATCCAGCACTTTTATATGATTGACTACCTTTTGTAAAGAAGGTAAACGCTCCATCATTCTTACCAGCCAACCCAATCGTAAATAAAACAAAAGCAGTATTACGGTTAGCCCTAAACTAAGATATATTAATACATCGCCCCAAAATTCAGGTAAAACCCTTGCTATATCACTATTATGGTGTGAAATTAATCTTAAATATAATAAGCCTGCACAGCCCATAACCATAGTTACCAGTAGCTGACTAATGCTTCCTACCAGTGTTAAAGAGATGCCTTTAATGCGATTCTCTTCCTTTACATACAATATTCTTCCGCCATACTCACCTATACGGTTGGGTGTAAGCATTGTTACACTGCAGCCGGATAGAACCGATTTAAAAGACCTGTAAAAAGTGAAATCCTGCACGTGATGGATCAACAACTGCCACTTCCTGGTTTCAATACCCCAGTTTACAAACATTAATGCAACAACCAGCCAAAATTTCCAATTGTGCCAGCTATCCCTTATTTGCTCCCATCTTTTTGAAAGATCGGGCTGGTGGCTTATTTGATTGTACAGGCTCCAGGACAGGATGATAAATAAGATGGGACCAAGAAAATAATTAACTAATATTTTGGAAGATCTGTTCAAGCAGGTGTGTTTATTTCTAAAGTTTCATTGTAGAAACAGGAGGAAAATTTATGTTTACTTTTGTTGTTAATTATTGAATTAATATTACTAAAATAACCACTGCTATCAAACGCAAACTTAAATTGAATCAACGTTTTAGGCATTTAAAAAGGATAGCAAGGATAGTTTAATTCCTTATATCAATTTGAACCAGGTTAACAATACAAGTATAGTTTAATTATCTTCTTTAACCATCACAAAAAATATAATTTCCAGCTTTGCAAAAGCCATCTAAAATAATATTGGGCATAGATCCGGGTACCGTTGTAATGGGTTACGGATTAATTGAAATAAATGGCAGCACATTGAAACTGCTGGAAATGGATATTCTTAAGCCTGGCAAAGTGGACGATCCTTACCGTAAACTTCAACTTATCTACAATACGGTAAGTGGCCTTATCATAAAATACAAGCCGGATGTATTTGCCATTGAAGCACCGTTTTTTGGTAAAAATGTACAAAGTATGCTTAAACTTGGCAGGGCCCAAGGCGTTGCAATTGCGGCGGCTATGAGGCATGGGCTTGATGTGACAGAATATTCTCCAAAAAAAATAAAACAGTCAGTTACGGGAAACGGTAATGCCAGTAAAGAGCAGGTACTAAAAATGCTGCAACGACTATTGAATTTTAAAGATGATCCAAAATATTTTGATGCTTCAGATGCGTTGGCTGTTGCAGTTTGTCATTATTTCCAGGAAAATGCTTTAATGTCTTCCCTGGGAACCAAAGTAAATGGCTGGGATGATTTTCTTAAAAAGAACCCGGCCAGATTAAAGAAATAGATTGAAACTGGTTAATATGTTTTCCTGTTAATGTAATGCGCTGATTATTTTTTGCTGCACCTCCTTTAACTCATCGGCAGATAATTTCAATTTATCATTCATAAAATTCAAATCGTCTGCAGAATTAATAGGTATCAGGTGTAAATGTGCATGTGGTACTTCTAATCCAACTACTGTCAATCCACAACGATCGCAGGGAAAAGCCTTTTCAATTGCATGAGCAATGGGTTTCGAAAATACAAGCATGCCCGCCAAATAATCGTCTGATAAATCAAAAAAATGATCTGTTTCTACTTTTGGAATTACCAATACATGTCCTTTTTTTAGGGGGGAAATATCCAGAAATGCGAAAAACTGATCATTTTCTGCAATCTTATAAGATGGGATCTGGCCCGCAATTATTTTTGAAAAGATGGTCATACCTTTTATTTTTTCTATAAAAATACAAAACAAAAAACCCATCCGTTGCTGAATGGGTTTAAAAAAAATTTAGCACCTGCTACAAAGTAATATCTTCAATCCTAAAATTCAACACGCCGGCAGGCACCTGTACTTCAGCAAGTTCACCAATAGCTTTGCCTAATAAACCGTGGCCAATTGGAGAGGAAACTGAAATTTTCCCAAGCTTTAAATCAGCTTCCTTTTCCGATACAATCTGGTAGGTAACTTTCTTTTTGGTACCCATGTTGGTAACTGTAACCTTGGTTAAAATTGAAACTTTGCTGGTATCAATGTTCGTTTCATCGAGGATGCGTGCTGTTGCTATCACGCCTTCCAGGTATTTGATTTTTGCTTCCAGCATTCCTTGCGCCTCTTTTGCTGCGTCATATTCCGCATTTTCTTTTAAATCACCTTTTTCACGTGCTTCTGCAATGGCCCGGCTTGCGGCAGGCCTTTCAACACCTTTTAATTGTTGCAGCTCTGTTTTCATCTTTTCGAATGTGTCCTGTTTTACATAATTCGTTCCGCTCATAGACTACTTTTTTAGAGTAAATAGAAAAAAAATACAACGCCCCGGATTTAATCCGAAGCGTTGTATATACTGCAAATATAATAAAATTATTAAATTTTCAACTTTTCCAGTATCACTGTGCTCATTTTGTAAAAAGCTTCTTTGCTGTACCCCGCAATATGTGGTGTAATTATTACATTGGGTTGCTGAGTTAAAAAATTCAGCTTGTCCTTTTCAGCTTCAGTATAGGTGATTAGCTTTTCGTTTTCCAGTACATCTATACCTGCACCTGCTATTTTCTGTTCTTTTAATGCATTAATAAGTGCATTAGTATCTGTTATTGCTCCCCTGCTGGCATTGATAAATACGGGCTTTTGTGCAAGTGAATTAAAGAAATTTTCATTTGCCAGGTGGCGGGTTTCATCATTAAGTGGCAAGTGTACAGTAATAACATCTGAATATTTACAAACCTGCTCAAAACTGGCCTCTTTAATATAATCTTTTGCAAAACCGAATTTGTACTTGTCGTAGGCTAACACAGTCACATTAAACGAAGCCAGCAACTTCGCTACAGAACTGCCGGTATTTCCAAACCCTATTATACCAACAGTTTTACCGGTCAATTCAATTCCACGGTTCGATTCACGGTTCCATATTCCCTGTTTCACTTCATCAAAACTAAAACTGATATTATTCATTAGGTTTAGTATCAGTCCCAGCACATGTTCCCCCACAGCATTCCGGTTTCCTTCGGGACTGCTTTCGCATTGTATCCCTTTACTTCTTGCATAATCAACATCTATCAGCTCCATACCACTGCCTAATCTTGCCACCCACTTTAAATTAACTGCTCTATCTATCAGGGGCTTGTCAATTTTAAGCCTTGTTGTTACTATAAGTCCATGAACTCCTGGTATGGCCTCCAGTAATTCTTCGTAACTGATTTGGGGATTATAAACAACTTCGTATCCCTTTTCACGTAAGGTTTCTCTCAAAACTTCATGGGTTTTGGAAGAAACTATCACTAACGGCCTTTCATTTTTCATTTTGTACAATTCAATTGAACACTAACTTAATATCTCAAAATTAAATTGAAAAAGCATTACGGCATTTACCGTAGGTCTTTAAATCATTTAATACATTAGCAAATGCCTGACTGATGGAAAAGTTGGATATATTATCTTTTGGCAAACGCTTTATTTAACTAAGGTATCGGCGTTTTATAGATCCTGTTAAGTTGAATTTTCTACACAACTAATCAACTCAATTAATAAAACAAGCTTAACTAATATTATAGAGAAGCTATTACACTAATTTCAACATTGGCATTCTTTGGTAAAGTCTTTACAGCAATGGTTTCACGGGCTGGAAAATCAGTAGTAAAATATTTTGCATAAATTTCATTTACCTGTGCAAAAAGGTCCATGTCGCTTAAAAAAATGGAGGTTTTTACAATGTTACCAAAATCCATTCCGGCTTCTGTAAGTATAGCCTGGATGTTTTGCATCACCTGGTCAGTTTCTTCAATGATGTCACCGTTTGCTAATTCACCGGTTCCTGGTTTTAATGCTACCTGCCCTGAAACAAATAACATAGAGCCAACTTTAACGGCCTGGTTGTATGGCCCGATGGGTGCAGGCGCATTTACAGTATTGATAATTTCTTTGCTCATAAATTAGGTTTAAAGAATTGCAAATATATCTTTTCTCAACCACCTATTTTTGTAAAAATTAACCAAATGAAGATTGCTGTTTTAGCAAACAACCAACAATGGGAAGAGTTACAAAAAAGCAGTAGCAGTTCCAATATTTTTAGAATCAATGATCTCGAAAATAGTACAGGCGTTGCTGAGGTCTATATGATACTGACTGAAATTACAATCGAGACATTAAGATGCATACACAAACCTGTTTTGGTTAACTCAGTTATGCGGACTTTATCTGAATTGAATACACCAACAAATGTTGTCAGGATCAATGGATGGAATGGATTTTTATCGGCGCAAAAATGGGAAGTTGCCGGGGAGATTACAGAAGAAATAAACGAGGCAATCGTTTCCTTGGGAAAACAGGTCATTAGGGTTAAAGATGAAGTAGGCTTTGTATCGCCAAGGATAATTGCCATGATCATTAATGAGGCCTACTTTGCCCTTGGAGATAACATCAGCACTAAAAATGAAATTGATATCGCTATGCGATCGGGAACAAATTATCCATACGGACCATTTGAATGGGCAGGCATTATAGGTAGAAATAATATTTATATGCTATTGGAAAAACTGGCAACTTCTAATAAAAGATATCTTCCGGCACCACTTTTAAAACAAGAAGCAACCCTATGAGCTTGATTTTACAAATTGATACAGCACTGGATACAGCAATTGTTAGCATTGCTCAAAATGGAAACCTGTTGCTCGAATTAACAAACAAAGATCAAAAAGAACATGCTGGATTTTTACAACCGGCTATCGAAACAATATTTCAACGGGTAGGTTTGGATTTAAAAGCAATTGATGCCATTGCAGTGT
The DNA here is from genome assembly GCA_046590675.1 of Ferruginibacter sp. Classification (GTDB taxonomy): domain Bacteria; phylum Bacteroidota; class Bacteroidia; order Chitinophagales; family Chitinophagaceae; genus Ferruginibacter. Next base: position 175,130 of record JBKJUP010000099.1, read on the forward strand.
CTGCCGGGCCGGGCTCCTACACGGGTTTGCGGGTAGGTATGGCGAGTGCCAAAGGGCTGGCTTTTGCACTAAATAAGCCGCTAATTACCATTGGAACTCTGGAAATAATAACTACCAATGCCCTGATTCAGGCAAACAATTCCTATCCAGATAATGACGCTATTTATTGCCCCATGATTGATGCAAGACGAATGGAGGTATATACCGCAATATATGATAACAAGCTAAACGTGCTACTTGAGCCTTCGGCAATGATTTTAGCGCCGGACTCATTTGCTAATTGGTTGTTAAAAAATAAAATTTGTTTTTTTGGAAATGGAGCAACTAAATTCGAAAACATTTCTACACATCCAAATGCATCCTTTTTACTTCTATCTAATAATTCGTTGGCAATGAGTAAATTAGCTTTATATAAATATATAAGCAAAGAATTTGCCGATGTAGCCTACAGCACGCCTTTTTATTTGAAAGAATTCTTTTCGGGTTCCGGCAAACATTAATTTATACAAAATTAGCAGAATATTGGAATAAGGATTTTAATCTATATTAAATGGAGCGTATCTTTGCAATGCACAAAAAAATTAAATATCTATGACAAATGACACCGCAGAAGTGAGGGAAGAAGTAATTCTACAACCTTTACCTAAGATGAGCACGATTAACATTGACTATTATAACGTAAAGAAAGCCGCCTTAATTTTAAGGGCGCTTAACCACAAGTTACGTCAACAGCTCATCAAACTTATTGAAGAAGAAAAGAAGATTACAGTTACCGAGATTTATGTAAGGCTAAAACTTGAACAATCTGTAGCGTCGCAACATCTTGCTATTTTAAGAAAAGCAGGAATTGTAACTACACAGCGTGACGGAAAATTCATTTTTTACATCATCAATCACAAGCGTATTGATGAGATCAACAATTTTGTTAACGAGTTAATTGGATAATTTTTCAATTGAACTTATTGAAGCGGATGTAGTAATACATCCGCTTTTTGTTTTTTATCTTTGCGGTAATCAGAAGTATTTAACACCATCGGTAAAGAAAAACTGGCCAGCTACGCATTACAATTGCAATCGAAAGGTCATTTTATAAAAGATTACTGAGCCGTTACCTGATACACCCAACTATTTTACAATTAGTGCTTAAATAACCAAGAAGAATACGAAAGTATGGAACAGACCAATTCAAAAGCGCCTACACCATTAACGTTAGCGGTTTTTAAAGAAAAAATGAATGAGGATTTTACAATACTCGATACCAGGAATGCTGCTCTTTTTACACGGGGCTTTGTACCAGGCAGCATATTTATAGGACTGGAAGGCAGGTTTGCTGAATGGGCCGGCAGTATCTTATCTTATAAAAAGCCAATGATTCTTGTAACCGAGCCGGGGCAGGAAGAAATGACAATTACGTTGCTTGCAAAAGTTGGATTTGATAAAACAGCGGGTTACCTGCAAGGCGGCTTTGAAACCTGGGAGAAGGCCGGAGAAAAAATTGATATGATTATAGACGTAGAGGCAGACGAGTTGGCAATGGACCTGCCACACGACCCCAGCCTGCAAGTGGTGGATGTGAGAAGAGCAACTGAATTTGCGGACGGGCACGAAAAGAATGCGATCAACATGCCTTTAGATGATATGGCCGATGTGGCAATGATTGCAGGATTTGAAGAAACACAAAATTTATATGTACACTGCGCAAATGGCTACAGAAGTGTAATTGCATGTTCTTTAATGAAAGCACAAGGGTTACATAATCTTCGTAATGTGCTTGGCGGATGGGATCAAATTAAAGAACAATCAACTATTAAAATTACCAAAGAGCCAAGTGTATTAAATTAGGCGGTTTAGTTTTCAATTAAATTTTTGCTGTATGATTCGTTGTAATCATGTTTCCAACGGCGGTGTGTCCATAGATAGTTTGACGGATCTTTCCTGATGATATTTTCCAGGTAATCCCTGTATTTTATTGCAAATTGTTCCGGGGTGTAATCACCGGGATTTGTAACTATTTCTACTACTTCAAGATTATAATATCCTCTTTTTACTTTTTTGAAATCAAAATAAATAATTACAGGTTGAAACCTGGATGCAGAATTATGGGGGCCCATGATAAACGGCACCCGTTTGCCAAAAAATTCTATCCATCCTCCCCGTTCCGGTGCACTATTTTGATCGGCTGCCAGGCATATAGAATATTGTTTCTTCATCCACTCTACCATCTGCCTTTTAAAAGATGAATTAGGAATTAAGATTGTTCCATATTTTGCCCTCAGTTTAAAAAAAATTCGGTTGAGTGCTTTGTTTTCAATGTTGGCCACAACGCCTATAAATGGAATTTTCATATTCCTGCTCATAATTAGATTAATGTACTCCCAGTTAAACTGATGGCCACACATAAACTGAATACTTTTTCCGCTATCGGCAATGGCGTGTATTGCAGAATAATCTCCTGTACATCTTTTTGCAAATTCCTTATCACTCATAGAAAGTAGCTTAATTGTTTCTATAAACGTATCTACAAAGTTTTTATAAGACTGCTTTGCAATGGCTTTTTTTTCGGCGTAAGATTTTTCAGGAAATGCAATATCAAGGTTTCCCATTACTACTTTTTTACGGTAGCCAAATACATAGTAAATAAGGAAATAGGCAAAATCGCTTATGCGGTACAGGATAAAAAACGGCAACAGGGAAATGGTATATAACAGCCCGTAAGTAATGTAATACATAGTGTAAAGATAATATTATATGACTAGCTCCATCATGCCTGCATCCGCCAGGGTGTATTTAAAAATGCTGCAACTACAATACAATATTTTGAACCATATCACTTTTGCCGGGATAATCTGTATTGAAATGCAGCCCCCTGCTCTCGTGCCTAAACTCTGCGCATTTTACAATTAAATATGCCACAGTAATCATATTGCGTAGTTCGCACAATTGCGGAGACACCGCTGTTTTTTGATATAAAGCTTCTGTTTCTTCATACAACAGATCAAGCCGTTTCATAGCTCGTCGTAAGCGTTCGTTGTTTCTAACAATTCCTACATAATCACTCATCAGTAATTTAAGTTCCTTTACGCTCTGGGTTATCAGGATCATTTCTTTGGGCACATTGGTGCCTTCAGATTTCCAGTTAGGAACAGCTTCTCCTAAAGAAACGACAGCCGTCTGCAGATCGCTATTTTTCTTCATTGTAGCAACACTATCTTTAAAAGCCCGATGAGCAAATACCATTGCCTCAAGCAGTGAGTTACTGGCAAGCCTGTTAGCGCCGTGTAAACCGGTGCAGGCACATTCACCGGCGCAGTACAAATGGTTAATGGATGTACGTGCCATTTCATCTGTTTTAATGCCTCCGCAACTGTAGTGAGCGGCAGGCGCAACGGGTATCATATCCCTGCTAATATCAATTCCAATGCTTAAGCATTTTTCATAGATATTGGGAAAGTGTTCCGTAAACTTTTCTTTGGTGAAATGCCGGCAGTCGAGATAAACATGTTCAGTACCGTTTATCTTCATCTCATTGTCAATAGCCCTGGCCACAATATCTCTTGGGGCAAGGTCTTTGCGTGAATCATATCTTTCCATAAAAGCTTCACCATTTTGATTACGTAGTATGCCGCCGTCTCCACGAACAGCTTCAGTTATTAAAAAACTTTGCCCACGTACACCAGGTTCGTATAAAGCTGTCGGATGAAACTGAATGAATTCCATATTTTCAATTCTGCCTTTTGCACGATATACCATTGCAACACCATCTCCTGTAGCAATGGCGGGATTGGTAGTGGTACGATATACCTGGCCGTTGCCACCGGTAGCCAGTAAAGTAATTGAAGAAAGAATTTTCTCTATTTTTTTGGTATTCAAATTCAGCACATACACACCATAGCATGCAATATCCGGCGTTGCTTTGGTAACAAGAAAACCAAGGTGATGCTGGGTAATAATATCCAACACAAAACAATGGCTAAGCAGTTGTATATTTTTCTTCCTCCCAATGGCTTCCAACAATGCCCGTTCCATTTCCATACCGGTTACATCTTTGTGATGGAGTATTCGAAATTCGCTATGCCCGCCTTCCTTACCCAGCGAATAATCACCATCCTTATCTTTATCAAATTGTGCTCCCCATTCTATAATTTCATGTATTCGCTCCACACCTTCCTTCACTACAATTTCAACCACCTCTTTATTACACAAACCGTCTCCTGCAATCAAAGTATCTTCAATATGTTTGGTAAAACTATCTTTATCAAAATCCATAACACCGGCAATTCCCCCCTGTGCGTATTTGGTATTGGTTTCGTCGCTTTGGGTTTTTGTTAGTATGGTGATTGTTTTATCAGGACATTCTTCCGCTACTTTTAAAGCATAAGTTAGTCCCGCAATTCCACTACCAATTACTAAAAAATCTGTGTCCATAAATATTATTAATTAACTGAGCATTAAAATTAACAGATTAATACTTAAAATAATTTTGCATGTTAATTTTTGTAAAATAACCGCTTTAGGGTATTGCAAAAAGAAAATTGATATTGTAAGTTTACAGTCGGTTTTAGAACGATAGTTCCCCCAATATTACCATCTTCAAAAAAAATCTCACTCTGGAAAACTCCAGCATTTTCAATCTCTTGGTTTAACTGAACATTAAATAATTCAGATCATAATTGCTATGCGTTATACATAGCTGAACAAATTATTTTTTAACGCTTAAAACATAAGAAAATGGAAAACTTACAAGATGTAAAGGTTCCTCACTGCCCGGTTGAAGCTACTACTGAAACATAAGACGAATAGAATGAGGCAAATCAGCACTTGTGTCAATTGAACCGTAAACCATTTGCAATAAAAATTTGATGCCATGAAAAACAAAATGGAAAAGCGTTCCTATCAAAATGCGCAATAGTATGTCTTCGATGTTGTTGCCCTAAATAAAAAAAAGACGACTAACTATTCACCTAACATTTTTTTAATTTTTAAAAACATCATTATGCAAAAATTAAGTATTCCGGTAAGTTATGAATTACAGCCAAATGCCGACATACGACTGGCCGGATTTTTATTTACTTGTTTCGGCAGAATTCTTCAGTATCAATTTGTTAAAAACAATGTGCTGGAATTTGACCTTAGCTACAACCCAAAAACTACGGGGCCGGTAAGAGGCGCCAAAGATGACACTGCTAACAAGGATTGGGACCTAAAAGAACTTCGATTATTTATTGCGCCGGTAGCCGATGATAAAATTCAGCAGATAAAAAGCATTGATGACCTGGATGATTTTAAACCTTATGAACCTGTATTAAGGGTAAATGCAGATGGCATTTTTGATACGCTTCCCATCCCAGGTATTATTTCTCAATTTTGGCCACATTGTAAATGCAGGGTAACGGGAAAAGTTTCTAAATGGTTTCATGTTGGCAGTACCTGGGAGGACCAGCCCATCTGCAAAGCAAGGGTACATATTTGCGACATAGATTCAATCCGTTACTGGATTTACAAGATTCCCGATTTTGTAATTGCAAAAATTCCTGAGATAATTCTTCAGCCAAAGGAATTAATAAGGTTCCCGATTCCAATTCCAGACCCGCCTCCATTCTCAATTAACAATGAAGCTTTACCGGAAGTTCAATCCAGCAATATATTTAAGACAACTTCAGCGGAAAGCAGGCAAATGGATATGGCTGCAAGGCTACCAGAATTGAATATGACCATCAGGCAAAACTTCGCATCCGGCAACCTCGACCTGATAAGAGATACCATTGTTGATAATTTTACGATACTGCATCCCTGGTTATGTTTGTGGCCCGTATGGTGGCCATATTTTTATCGCTGCCAGGAATTAGCGGTAACTTATACGGATGCCAATGGCCGCTTTGATGTAAGTGTTTCATACCCTTGCTTTGGAGATAAACCAGACATTTATATCTGGGTGGAATATCTAATCAACGGGGCCTGGGAAATTGTTTATCATCCACCAATACCTTGCAACATACGTTGGAACTATGTATGCGGTACACCAATCAATATTCATATTACTGACCCAAGAGTTGCGGGCAGTTGCTGTTGCAACTGCAGCCTGCCTGGTGAGCTGGTATGGATACGTGCAATAGGCTCTACCAGTGTATCTCATATCAACCAGTTTAGCATATTCCAACCACCACCGTTACAGTCGGTAGCGTACGATAGAATTGGACTAACCGATGCTGGTGCAGTTGGTGACCCCTCGTATTTGTCAACAAGTGTAGGCGATTTTAAACGACCATTTGGCGGCAGCCCTTCCATGTATATGGGCTTTGGCAGCAGTCTTCCTAATTCGGGCATTTACTATTACAGGTGGAGCTACAAGCAAGTAAAAAATGCGCAACTTGCCAACGTAGCTGATTCCTACAAAGCACTGGACCCAATCAATGGAATTGTAAATAAAGGTTACCAGTTTGAATACATTGATTCCAATGGCTACACACAATCTGCACCTAACAGTGTAAAGCTTGGGCCATTTACAATAGGTGCCAATGACAACCTGTATATTATACCACCAGAGCATCCTAACATGGCTCCGTTTAATGCCCCGGAAATAAGTCCCGATTGGCATGAACCAACCGATAGCATGAATACCATTTCTTTTAAATCGGAGCTGTTGAAGCGTGGGGCTGTTTTAGGTGGTGATGGCTTATATAAATTTAAACTGGAGCTGTTTGACCAGGCAGGGAACCTTATTACAAATGTTCCGAAAAACACCTTCAAAGTGCCTGATTATAACAATGCCGGTTTTAGTGTAAATGCTTCGGACACGTATCTTGAAAATCCGACCAGTACTACCGCAAGTGCTTTCAATATGTTGGTAAGAATTGATAATTCACAATGTGACGCAGATGTGTTTACAGTGAATGTGAATGGCGCTCCTGCATCATTGGATTGCTGTGGATTCGCCAACTACAAACCAGGTGGTGTGGAGGCTGATCTTGATCTTTCCTTCCTGGCTACACATCCAAACAATTTTGCTGTATTCAGTTTTGATGTGGTGAAAGGAACCTGTGGTGGTGTACCCATTGCAGATGCCAATGGAATGGTGATTGACAGTGCCTTTGGATATGTTTTAAGTGGTGGCATTTATGATAAGCACTTTACACCATTTGAATTATTAGGCAATTGTTACCTGGAGGGTACCGGAAAAGCAGCCTTTGCCGAAACCTTACATGTGGCTGCTATGGCAACTGATGGGTCGTACAGGCAATCGGCAAAAGATGCTGGAACAGTAGCCGCATTTGGCTTAGAGCCCTAATTATTTGATTATAATATCTTGAAAATGACGAGTGCTTTCTTATTCATTTTAATGACTTTAACCTGTTGGCGAATCACTCATTTGTTTTCGAAAGAAGATGGTCCATTTAACCTCGTCTATCATTTAAGGAAAAAAGCAGGGGCAGGCTTCTTCGGGAGCCTGCTTGACTGCTTTTATTGTGTAAGCGTTTGGGTGGCACTGCCCTTTGGTATTTATGCCGGAAACAGTTGGATAGAAAAGTTGCTTTACTGGTGGGCCTTATCGGGCGCCGCCTGCTTATTGGAACAGGCCACAACCAATGGCAAAAATGATCATGATAATATACCCGATTATAAAGAAGATTAAAAAACAACAACCATGTGTAACTGTGGAAATAAAAGGGCTCAATTTGCAGCCGTACAGCCTAAAAGTTTAAGCAACAGACAATACGAACCTGTTAAGGATAAAATGTGGGATGATGTATATTTTGAATATACCGGTTTAACTGCATTGTCGGTAACCGGTAAAATAACTGGCAAACAATACCGGTTTGCCAGAAGCGGAGATATGCAGTTGGTAGATTACAGAGATGCATCTGGCATGATGGCTGTGCCTGTATTACAAGAAGTAAATAAGTTGCCGCAAATGCGCTGAATATATAGAAAGTTGACTTGCCGGTTCATTTAGCAAAAGTCTCAAATGATAAGGTTCAAAACAGAAGGATAAAAAATTCCTGGGTCAGGTTAATCGGTTCATATTTACCTGGCAAAGGACAAATGTGTGCATTTTACTTGCTCCATAAAGATAAAAAGTACAAGTCCCGCTTTGAGAGCCTGGATGAAGTGCAACTGCCTTTCGTTCCTCAATGCGTTGCAGTTGACATGCTACCGTGTGGACACATCTTTTGCCATCATCCAGCCATTGTAAGTATCATAAAATTTTTCTAATCCTATCCACAATGTTGTGATACCAGGTTTTCTTTCAGAGGCGTATCCCTTCC
>JBKJUP010000069.1:0-52651 GCA_046590675.1 Ferruginibacter sp.
AACAAAAATCAAAACCCTTTAAGCAACTCAAATTTGTAGTACACAAACCGCCACTTATAAAAAATGAAACGCAGGCTGTTGCTCAATTTAGCGATTCATAGCTGCAAGATGGGTTAATGAAATGGTGTGAAAAACGTTGCCATGGAAAACTAAATTTGAATGGAGCGTCGCCAATGCCGTTGCCATCAAATTCAATGTTGGCAAACAAAAAATATTTTATAGAAATTGATATTAATAAAAATGCCGGAATCATCTTCCGGCATTTTTACATTTATTATTTTACTGTTGATCAGGCATCTTTGCCGTGACAGTTTTTATACTTTTTACCACTTCCGCAAGGGCAGGCGTCATTTCTTCCAATCTTTGGTTCAACCCTGATAGGCTCCTGTTTAACTGCCGGCGAAGGATCGTTGTAATCGTTTTCGTTGCTGATATATTCGGGGCCTCCGGTACCAGACGCTGCACCTGCAAATTCTTCTTTGCGCTGGCGCATTTTACTCATATCTGTTTTTTGTTCCCTGCCTTCTTTTATTTTTCCGGCACTGGTATCTTCCATTGGTATGGCGCAATGGCAAAGGAAACTTACGATGTCTTTATTTACCTGGTCGTCCATTTGCTTAAAGGCGCCAAAAGCTTCTATCTTATATATTACCAGTGGATCTTTTTGCTCGTACCCGGCGGTCTGTACACTATGTCGCAGATCATCCATTGCCCTTAAATGCTCCTTCCAAGCATCATCAATTAGTGCAAGAGAAATGCTGCGTTCCAAAGCATAAGGTAACTCTGCACCTTCGCTGGCAATGGTTTTATCAAGATTGGCCAGGGCCTGGATAACTTTGCGGCCATCTGAAAACGGTACAGCTACATTTTCAATATGATTGCCTTGTTCCTTCCGTATGTTTTTAATGATCGGAAAAGTTTGTTGGGCAACTGCCACTACTTTGCGGTTATAATTTGCCTTTGCCTCGTCGTATAATTTTTCTGTTACTTCATTGATCGTTCCTTTCTCCAGTTCAATCGGATCCACCGTGGTGTCGATACCAAAATGAAGAATTACAGCCAGTTTAAAGCCCTCATAATCGTTGCTTTCCCTAAATGAATTTACCAGGCCATCGGCCACTGAATAAAATGCATTGTCAAGATCCAACGCCAGTCTTTCTCCAAACAAAGCATGGGTACGCTTATTGTAAACCACATTTCTTTGCTTATTCATCACATCATCGTACTCAAGCAAACGCTTACGAATACCAAAGTTATTTTCCTCTACTTTTTTCTGTGCTCTTTCAATCGACTTGGATATCATACCATGCTGAATTACCTCACCTTCCTTATATCCCATTCTGTCCATCAACGAAGCAATTCGCTCACTGCCAAACATACGCATCAGGTCATCTTCCAGGCTTACAAAAAACTGTGTGCTACCAGGATCTCCCTGGCGACCGGCACGGCCCCTTAACTGCCTGTCCACACGGCGACTTTCGTGACGCTCCGTACCAACAATTGCCAAACCACCTGCATCTTTTACACCTGGCCCAAGCTTAATATCCGTACCACGACCCGCCATGTTGGTGGCAATCGTGATGGCACCTGCTAAACCAGCTTCAGCAACAACCTGTGCTTCTTTAGCATGTTGCTTTGCGTTCAGTACATTGTGCGGAATATTTTTTTGTTTCAACATCCTGCTCAGCAATTCACTGATTTCTACCGAAGTAGTACCCACCAATGTTGGCCTGCCGGCAGTGCGTAAGCGCTCAATTTCTTCAATGACAGCTTTGTATTTTTCACGCTTGGTTTTATAAACCAAATCCTGCTCATCATTACGGATAATTTTAAGATTGGTTGGTATGTTTACCACATCCAGTTTGTAAATATCCCACAACTCTGCAGCTTCTGTTTCGGCAGTACCCGTCATACCACAAAGCTTATGGTACATACGGAAATAGTTTTGCAATGTAACGGTGGCATAAGTTTGCGTACTGGCTTCAATCTTTACATTTTCTTTCGCTTCAATAGCCTGGTGCAAGCCGTCTGAATATCTTCTGCCATCCAGTATACGCCCGGTTTGTTCATCCACAATCTTAACAGAATCATCCATTACCACATATTCCGTATCCTTATCAAACAAAGTATATGCTTTCAGCAATTGCTGTGCGGTATGAATGCGGTCTGCTTTTGACGAATATTCGTTCAGTAAAGATTCTTTGGAGTGTAATTTTTCATCGGCAGTAATGGCACTTTTTTCAATGTCTGCAAGTTTGGTTGAAATGTCAGGCAAGATAAAGAATTCAGGATCTTCACCTGAACCAGTGATCAGGTTAATACCCCTGTCTGTAAGATCTACCTGGTTATTTTTTTCATCTATATGGAAGTAAAGTTCTGCATCCACTTTACCCATTTCTTTCTGCTGATCTGCGAGGTAATAATTTTCTGCTTTTTGCAATTTTACACGGATACCGGGTTCGCTCAAAAATTTAATTAATGCACCATTTTTAGGCAAACCTCTGAACGCCCTCATCAAGGAAAGTCCCCCATCTTTTGGATCATCATTACCCTCTGCAATTTTTTTCTTTGCATCAATCAGGTATTGGCTCACTGCTTTTCTTTGTGCTTCTACTAATTTTTCAATGCGTGGTTTAAGATCAAAAAATTGCTGTGTGTTGTCACTATGTCCAACAGGGCCACTTATAATTAACGGCGTTCTTGCATCATCAATCAATACACTATCCACCTCATCTACCATTGCAAAATGGTGCTTGCGTTGTACCATTTCATCGGGACTATGTACCATGTTATCACGCAGGTAATCAAAACCAAATTCGTTGTTGGTACCATAAACAATATCTGAATTGTAAGCAGCTCTTCTTGCATCACTGTTAGGTTCGTGCTTATCTATACAATCTACCGTAAGTCCCAGGAATTCAAAAATAGGGCCGTTCCACTCGCTATCCCTCCGTGCCAGGTAATCATTCACCGTTACAATATGTACGCCTTCACCAGCCAACCCGTTCAGGTATGCAGGCAAAGTACTTACAAGCGTTTTACCTTCGCCGGTAGCCATCTCAGCAATTTTACCGGAGTGCAAAACGGCACCACCAATCAACTGTACATCGTAATGTACCATGTTCCAGGATACTTCACCACCTGCAGCTTTCCAGGTATTATTAAAAATAGATTTATCGCCTTCAATACTGATATGATCTTTTTTTACTGCCAATGTTTTGTCAAGTTCTGTAGCAGTGCTTTCAAGCGTAGCGTTTTCTTTAAAACGACGGGAGGTTTCTTTTACCACAGCGAATGCTTCCGGTAATATCTCCTGTAAAATTTCTTCAATTTTTTTATCCCGGTCTTTTTTCAACAAATCAATTTCCTGGTAAATCACATCTTTCTGAGTGATTTGTGTTATCGGCAATGCATCAGCTTCCGCCTTCTTTCCATTGATTTGTTCATCAATCTCAAGCAGGTATTGCTTTATACGTCCTTTAAATTCCTGGGTTTTGTTACGCAATTCATCATTGCTGAGCGGTTGATATTGATTGAAAAAAGCGTTTATTTTTTCAACCTGCGGTGCAATCTTTTTAACGTCTTTCTCACTTTTGTTGCCACCAAATATTTTCGATAAAAGGCCTATCATAAATTCCGAGTTATTGGTATTTTTTAATTGATTTAGGTACTATGGTTGTCAAATATGATGCTTAAAATTATTAAGGTCAAAATGACAGGATGGCAAAGGTAGCAATTAGTTGGGAGTATAATACCCTTTGTACGATGGTAAATACGGCTTAATAGCTTTTTTAGATTTACTATTTTCTACTGGAAAACGATGTGGTTATTATTATTATTTGATATGGTTGATGCTTAAAAAGGATTGAGAATTTATTAAATAAATACATAAACTATTTTAGAAAAAAGATGTTGTACACAAAAATCACATTATGAAAAGCATCTTAGTTTTTGTCATTTTTGCGGGCATTGGGATCAAATCGGTTGCACAAACCAGCGATCTGTTAAGTTTTGAGAAACAGCGAATCAAATATGACAAACAAAGCATGCTTGTGTTAGGCAGTTGGGCCGCAGCTAATATGGCAATTGGTGCCATTGGCACTAATACAGATAATAACCAAACAAGGTATTTTCACCAGATGAATGTAATATGGAACAGTGCTAACATGCTGATTGCCGGACTTGGATACCTGGCCGCAACCCGGGAAAAAACAGATGATGTAACCTTAACGAAAGTTTTGTTGCACCAAAATAATAAAGAAAAAACATTCATTTTAAATGCGGGTCTCGACCTGGTTTATATTTCCGGAGGATTGTACTTAACCGAAAGAAGCAGGCGCAATACTGATCCGGCAAAATTAAAAGGCTATGGAAATGCTGTAATGATGCAGGGCGGATTTCTGTTGTTGTTTGATGTGATTATGTATAACCTGCATCACCAACATGGTAAAAAGCTTGCAGCTTTTACCGACAAGATTACGCTTGCAGGAAGCCCGGCCGGTATGTCATTGGTTTATCGGCTTTAATAATTGATGCAGGCCGAACAGTTTCCTGCTTAGGTGCAAATAAATCGTCAATGGGAATAACCTGTGTTGCAAAAAAACTGAGGCTATTGGCCACCAGGGATATGATGATAGATTTTTTCCAATTACACTCCAGCAATTTATTATAGGCAATGGCTTCACCTACAACCACCAATACGGCAACATAATAAATATTAACATCCACAGTAAATATAATTACATGTGCCACGGCCCAGGATACAAGGTTGATGAGAAAGGCCATGTAAAGTGCATGCTGTCGTTTCTTTCTTTTAAAAAAGAGATTTACAATTGGAAGTTCTACCAAAAGTATAAGCAGGAAATTTAACGCTAGCCGCATCTTATTAATTAATTGAAGTAGTGGTTTTCATTTTACGGAATTAACTAGTGTAAAGATTTAACCTATCTGTTTTTTTGCAAGATTAAATACAATTTCAAATAAAAATGTTGATTTTAAATGATTTCTTGCTTGATTTCTTTTCAGGCCATGTCCCAACCACAAAATATCTGATCATTTGTTGGCATTTACTTTAAGTATCACACATAATTCAAAATGCTTCAGTTAGCTGATTGTTTTTTTTTCTGCAAACTATTTAAGCCTTTAGTTTGTATCATTGCCAGCCCGGCGAAATTATAGGATAGTTTTTGGCAGTTTGAAGATTTTTAATATTTTGTCAAAGTTTTTTTAATATTTGCATTAATGACTATCTCTAACCCATTCACCCAGCTTGATAAGGAACATGTATTTAAACAAGTTAACTACATACAATGGGTGGAGGATTTTGCAACTGTGCTTGATTGCGAAACACGTAACAACAGCATCATATTTAATCCCCTGTTGGGTAAGGGTATTTCAAAAGGCTTTTCCCTGGAGAATGGGTTTTCGGCCTGCGTAAATAATTATACGCTCAATACAGACCATTCTTTTATAAGGCATCCGACAGATCAGTTTGGCGTGATTATCTATATTTATCATTTTCATTCAGATGAAGTTATTAAGTACAGCCTGGATGAAGAAAAGAGAGATTTCGATCATGGTGCCAATTATGCATTGCGTATCACAAATGCGCAGACCATGCACCGTATAAAGTTTGGTAAAAATGCAATTGTAAGAGGACTTAGCATTTACCTGGAAAGTGAATGGTTGGAAAGCAATACCGGCGAAAAAACCAGGGACTTGCTCAACTATTTAAAAAAGGTAAATTTCTTTGAGCAATTACTAAATGCCAAACAAAAGAAATTGCTGGACGAAATTGTGAATTTACCATTAAACCATCCTTATCCTGCCATATTTGTTAAGAGCAGAATTTACCGGCTGTTGGATAAACTACTCGAAAATTTCGTACAAAAAGAGATTTCAGAAAAGTTGGAAAAAATCAGCGATGACGACTTTCAAACCCTGCAAAAGATTGAAATGGTTTTGACGCAGGGCTTTGATGAAGGGTTTCCCGGAGTTGAAAAATTATCAAGAATATCCCTGATGAGCGAAAGCAAACTAAAAAAGCTTTTCAAACAGTATTTCGGAATGGGATTGTATGAATATTTTCAGAAAAACCGAATGCACCGGGCAAAAGAATACATTTTATCAGGTAATTATACCGTTTCGGAAGTAGGAACAAAACTTGGCTACCAAAACCTCAGCAACTTTTCATCAGCCTTTCGCAAAGAATTTCAATGTCTTCCCAGTGAAATAGCCTTTCCTAAATATTAATGGCCTCTTTCTTATCACGTTAACAACCGAATAATCCTCTTTATTAAGGATTTTTTTTATTTAAACAGTTTATTAGGCTGGTTTTTGTTGATAACCCCTCTTTAATTAATTGTTTTTTGCCCTACCTTTGCCCCCCGAAAAGTAACCGTTCAATTAATAATTTAGTTAGATATGTCTGGAGCATTAAAAGAAGTACGTAACCGAATCAAAAGTGTGCAAAGCACCCAACAGATTACCAAAGCTATGAAAATGGTGAGTGCGGCCAAACTTCGCAGGGCCCAGGATGCTATTACGCAAATGCGTCCGTATGCTCAGAAATTACAGGAAGTACTTAGCAATATTGTTAGCAATAACGATGGTGGTGTAAACCTGGCATTGGCTGCAGAACGACCCATTCAAAAAGTATTGATGATCATTGTTACAAGCGACAGGGGACTATGCGGAGGGTACAACAGTAATCTTATTAAATTAACACGCCAGGTAATACTGGATAAATACAGCGAGCAACAAGCTAAAGGAAATGTGCAGATTTTACCGATTGGTAAAAAAGGATATGAGCATTTCACAAAAAATGGTTTTACTGTAGTTGACCAGTATTGGGATATTTTTTCGGGTTTAAGTTTTGAAAAAGTACAGGCTGCATCAAAATATGCGATGGAAGCTTTTGCAAAAAAGGAAATAGATGCAGTAGAATTGGTTTACAGCGAATTTAAAAATGCTGCAACCCAGATTTTTGTGGCCGAGCAATTTTTACCAGTTAAAAAAATCACTGCCCAGGCAGGCGTTAAAAAAGCAGATTTTATTTTTGAGCCAAGCAAGGATGTATTAATAAGTGAGCTGATGCCAAAAATATTAAATACGCAATTATTTAAAGCCGTGTTGGATGCAAATGCAAGTGAGCATGGTGCCCGTATGACAGCAATGGATAAGGCAAGTGACAACGCAAACGAATTATTAAAATCTCTGAAAATAAGTTACAACAGGGCAAGGCAGGCAGCTATTACAACAGAACTTACCGAAATTGTAAGTGGTGCCGCTGCATTGAATGGGTAACCTCCGGCCCCGAAGAGGAGTGTTCGGGGCAGTTTTCCATTAAATAAACATTTCAAACAGCCAACAATTATAAAATCTTTTTAAATCCTTTTCGGGTTTGGGGTATGGAACTTTCACTGATAATACCGCATATTGAAGCCTTGATTTTTGCAAGCGAAAAACCATTAACCAACCTCGACCTGGTTGAATTGCTGAATAATGCAATGGGGTTTATTGAGGACAGGGCTACACTCGACCAGGTAGAGACTGCAGTAGATGGAATCAATGAAAAATATAACTCTGAATTTTATGCCTTTGAATTAAAGCAAAGCGGCGGTGGATGGCAGTTTCTAACAAAAAAGGAATACCATAAAACCGTTGCCCAGCTTAATGGAGATAAATTTTTAAAGCGGCTTTCAACGGCTGCATTGGAAACGTTAGCCATCATTGCCTATAAGCAACCCATTACTAAAAGTGAAATAGAATCCATTCGTGGTGTAAACTGCGACTATGCTGTTCAGAAACTGTTGGAAAAAGATTTGGTGATCATTGCAGGAAGAAACGAGGATGCCGTGGGAAAGCCTTTAATCTATACAACCTCTAAATCCTTCATGGATTATTTTGGTATCAATAGCACCGATGATCTGCCTAAAATAAGTGAAGTGTTGATGGAGGAAATGGTGCAGGCTACCATCGTAAACCCGGATGCTAAATCACAAGATGACGACGAAAGAGTTGTAACCGACATGCCTGAATCTGCGTTGGCTGTAACCGAAACCGGTGATTTGATTGAAGAGGAAAAGAAAGAAGTTATTGAAATTGAATCTGTTGAAATTGAAACTATAGAAATTGAAATGATAGAAATTGATGTTGATGCTGATGAAAAAATTGAATCAGCATTGGTGCAGGAAGATATCGATGAAGAAGAAAATACTGATATCAACAGCGCCGGAATGGACAATGAATTAACAGAAGATGTTGATGAAGAAACTATGCCGGAAATAAAAGAAGAAGACCCGAAGCAGGAAGATAAACAGGACGGTGAAAATCATTTGGAATCATAAACTTGAAATACAAAAATATTTAAGACAGGGTATGATGAAAAATGTTTCTCATACCCTTTTTTATTCAATAGCGTTAAACAATTAAACCCATCAATCACCATTATTTACACTTTTAAAACATGTCAAAGCATTTAACAAACCAACAATTGATTGAAATCGCCGACGAATTCGGAACGCCGGTGTATGTGTATCATGCCGAAAGAATTGCAGAGCAATATAAAAAATTGCAAAAGGCATTTACAGGTACAAATGCAAAGTTTTTTTACGCCTGTAAAGCGCTTACCAATGTCAATGTATTAAAATACGTGCATTCAATTGGAGCATCGCTCGATTGCGTAAGCATCAATGAAGTAAAGTTGGGTTTAATGGCCGGGTTTGATAAACAGGATATTTTGTACACACCCAATTGCGTTGATTTCAACGAAATTCTGGATGTGAAGGAATTGGGCGTGCACATCAACATTGATAATATTTCAATTTTGGAACAATTCGGAAATAGGTTTGGCAATACATATCCCGTTTGTATCCGGCTAAATCCCCATATTATGGCGGGTGGTAATTATAAAATTTCAACTGGTCATATCGACAGCAAATTTGGTATTTCTATACACCAGATGCGTCATATTGAGCGGATAGTAAAAAGCACCAACCTGAATGTAACCGGTATTCACATGCACACCGGAAGTGAAATCAAAGATGTAAATGTGTTTTTACTTGGGCTGGAAGTAATGTTCAATACAGCCACTCATTTTCCTAACCTTGAATTCATTGATTTGGGAAGTGGTTTTAAAGTGCCTTACCAACCAGGCGATGCAGAAACAGATATTACGGATCTTGGCAAAAAAGTAGCCCAGGCATTTGTTGAATACGAAAAAGAAACCGGTAAAAAATTACAGGTTTGGTTTGAGCCCGGAAAATACATGGTTAGCCAGGCAGGTTATTTTGTTGTAAAAACAAATGTTATCAAGCAAACACCAGCCGCACTTTTTGCAGGAGTAGATAGTGGTTTCAATCACCTGATACGTCCGATGATGTATGAGGCTTATCACCACATTGAAAACATTTCAAATCCAAAAGGAGCTGAGAGAATTTACAATGTTGTAGGTAATATTTGCGAAACAGATACATTCGCCTGGGATAGAAAATTGCATGATGTAAGAGAAGGCGATTACCTGGTATTTCACAATGCCGGAGCTTATGGTTTTGAAATGTCATCCAACTTTAATTCAAGATTAAAGCCCGCAGAAGTATTGGTTATAAATGGCAAAGCTCAACTCATTCGTAAAAGAGATGTGTTTGAAGACCTGTTGAGAAACCAGGTGATTTGATCATGTCAGTGACTTTTTGGTACCAGCCATATACATGGAATTTTTTTTATACTTATTCCTGATATATTCCATTGCAGGTTTTTCAACAATTGTAGAGATAAGATATGCAACTGCAATAACAATTATAAAAGCGATGGAAGCAGACAACCAATAATTGAAATGTAAATACGTCATTAGCCCCGGAATAATTATTTTAGTGCCTACCAATTGATGAAACAAGTAGAGGCTAAATGAAATACTACCTAAAAACAAAAAGAAATTATTTTTTAATGATTTCAAATAGCCGTTTACATAAAGAGTGAACAATATAAAATAAAACAGGAGCATAAAAACATAGGGTTTAAATGAAATAAACAAAAAACTACGGCCTCCATCATCAAATAGAAATAGCTGGCAAATAAAGCATATTACTATAAGCAAATACCTGCGGAAACTATGTTTGTCTGTTTTTATTTTATAAAAAATGATACCTGCTAAAAATAAAGGAAAGTGGTTTGCCAAAGGTATCCAATGGCTTATAGATTGGTGTAAAAAGGGAAAATGTTCATTAAAAAACGAGGTGCTGTAAATAAAAACGGGTATCAACATAATAGTTCCTATAAGTTCTATATGCTTTAATTTTTTAAAAATAAATATAATGAGCATAAAAATATAAAAAAGCATCTCAACTATCATTGTCCAATAAGGAGCGTCTAAATTCCTTACCCCGAAATATTTTTGGAACATAGTCATATTGGCAACATATTCCCAGGCTAGGTTGGGAAAAGATTTATGGAAGGATCCTAAATGAGTGCATATTAGCAGGGTTGTAAGTGTTACACAAGTCCAGTAGGTGGGATAAAGTCTTGAAAAGCGGCTTACTGCAAAATCTTTCCATTTGACCGTTTTTTCCAATGTCATTAAGATAACAAAGCCACTGATTATAAAAAATAAGTCAACACCTGTGACGCCTACCTTTAACCATTTTGCTTCGGGCCTTATTTTGGTAAAGTGAAAGATTACTACAACAATAGCTGCTATTCCCCTTAGCGCATCGAGTTCTAAAAGCCGTCCCTGTTTATTAGCCATTATTTTAAAGAAGATTAGTTTTGGTTTGGCTTAAGTATACATTAATGTTCACTATCCTGTATTCGTATATCTTATTGTATTTAAGTGAACACTAAATTGATTGCAATACCAGGGCCTGCTAAATTTTAAAAATCAAATTTTCCTTTGTTTTACGTAAAGGTTATGGTGAATATTTTCTACCCTATCTTCCCTGCTTAATTCAATTGTATGGGGATGTGGTTCGCTGCCCCCTAAGACTATTATCTTTCCTTCTGCCCCGATCGCTCATAAATGTTGTTTCCTAAACGTGAAATCATCCGGAAAATTGTTGCAGGTTGCTTTTATATGTTCCACCATTTCTTTTGGATTTTTGGTAGAATTTATTGATTGCCCTGTCATTATGGATAAACCTGGTTTATTGTAATTGAGTGTCTTACTTTATCCGGAGTGAAAAATGTGATATTTTCCAACTCCCTTCTGGATCCTTTTAGATATGCTTCCATATTTTAAGTTCTTTCCAGGCAATGGCTAGCCCCGGTGCCCGTTTTTCTTTATATTACATTTAACAAAAAACTGTATCGATGGCTTTGCTAAATTCAAAATTTCTAATAACATTTACATCAGCAATCCGAAATCAATCGGCACTACTACAGCCTTACCGACCTGGTGATGCTGCACAAAAAAATACAACCACATTTATGGACCCCGACCGTGCTCCTAAAACTGAAAAGTTCAGTGCAACTTTATGCAGTTTATTTATTTGTCTTGCGTTAACCACCTTTTTATTTTCCTGCACCAACAAGGTTAAATGGATTGAAGTAAATCCCGCTTTTAGCCAATACATTGATGCTTACACAACAGGAGTAATTTCAAAAGCAAGTACCATTAAAATTCAATTGGCTACCGATGCCAACACTACCCATGCCGTAGGCGAAGTAGTGAATGAATCTTTATTTGATTTTACACCTGCTGTAAAAGGAAAAGCGTTTTGGGTAAATGCACGAACCATCGAATTTAAACCCGATGAATGGCTGCAAACTGATAAATTATATGAAGTAAATTTTAGCCTCGCCAAGGTTACAAAAGTACCCAATGATTTTGCAAACCTTCGTTTCAGTGTAAAGACCGTAAAGCCTTCTTTTAAGGTTAGCCAAAATGGATTAAGAAGTTCGGGAGTAAAAAATAAAATGTCGCTGAGTGGTGAATTGGAAACTGCTGATCTGGAAAAGGCTGAAAAAATTGAGACCCTGTTAAAAGCGTCACACAAAAATCAATCACTTAAAATAAGCTGGCAACACAACGATGCTGCAAAAAGCCATCGTTTTACCATTGATAACATCGAACGGGGAAAAACAGAAACTGAGCTTTTATTGAGTTGGGATGGTAGCCCCATGAAAATGGATGTAAAAGATGAATCCAAAATAGCTGTACCTGCAATCGGTGATTTTAAAGTACTCAATGTAATGGCAATGAACGAAGCCCAGCAATATGCTTCTGTTCAATTCAGCGATCCCATCGACATTGGTCAAGACCTTACCGGGCTTATTACCATGAGCAACCAGGCAGACGTTTCTTACACCATCAATGGCAGCGAAGTAAAATTATTTACATCGGGTAACCTGGATGGTAACTACACAGTTAATGCCAATACCGGCATAAAAAATAACTGGGGAGATGTATTGCAACAAGGGTTTACTTCCAATATAAATTTTGAAAATAAATTACCGAATGTAAAAATTCAGGGCAAAGGAAATATACTTCCAAACTCAGGCAGGCTGGTACTCCCATTCGAAGCTGTTAATTTAAAAGCAGTGGATATCAGCATCATTAAAATTCTGCAAAGCAATGTTCCCCAGTTTTTACAGGAAAATAATTTAGCAGGTAACAGTGAATTACGTAGGGTGGCCAAACCGGTTGTGCAAAAAACGTTGAGGCTTGATGATGATAAGAATCTTGACCTGCATAAGCACCAGCGTTTTTCATTGGATATTGATAAATATTTAAAAACAGAACAGGGCGCAATATATCGTGTAACCATTGGCTTTAGGCCCGAGTATTCTCTGTATCAATCCATCGACACCACGGGTAATAAAAATGAAAATGATGAAGAAGACGAATCCTATTACCATGAATATAGCAGCAATGGATTAGATGAAGATGATGCATTTTGGGATAGGTATGATACCTATTATCCTTATGGGTATAATTGGCAAAGGGCAGATGATCCAACCAGTACATCTTATTACAACAAAGACCGTTGGGCCACCCGGAATATACTGGCGAGTAATATCGGCCTGACTGCAAAACGCGGTAACGATAACCAGTTGATGATTGCTGTAACCAATATTTTAACCACCGAACCTATGCGTGGTATTGACCTGGAGGTATTGGATTACCAGCAAACAATTGTTGGTACAGGCAAAAGCAGCAGCGATGGTTTTGCTACCATCGAACTTGCCCGCAAGCCATTTTTATTGGTTGCTAAAACCGGCAATGAAAGGGGGTATTTAAAATTAGATGATGGCAGTTCACTTACACTTAGCAGGTTTGATGTAAGTGGCGAAGAAGTAAAAGACGGAATTAAGGGATTGATATTTGGCGAACGGGGTGTTTGGCGCCCCGGTGATACCATGTACGTGAATTGCATTATTGAAGACAAGGAGAAAAAATTACCCGGCGATCACCCGGTAGAATTCAGCCTGTTTACACCAAGGGGGCAACTATACAAACAGGTGATGCAAAAGAATGCACCCGATGGTTTTTATGTATTTAAGGTAAACACAGATGCAGCCTCTCCAACCGGTAACTGGCTGGCAAAAGTTAAAGTAGGTGGTGCCAGTTTTGAGAAAAGATTAAAGGTGGAAACGATTATGCCCAACCGCCTGAAAATAAATGTAGATTTTGGTAAAGATGCCATCCTGGGTGATGTTAGCAATGCCAATGGAACCATCAATGCAAAATGGTTGTTTGGATCACCAGGCAAAAATCTAAAAGCAAAAATAGATGCTTCCTTAAGTGCTAAAAAGACAAGCTTCGCAAAGTTTGCCGGTTATGATTTTGACAATCCTACTTCGGGATACAACACACAAAGCAAAACGATATACGATGGTACGCTGGATGCAGAAGGCAATGCTGTAGTGAAACCCGATTTCAATATTGATGAATCAGCGCCCGGTATGTTAAATGCCAACCTGGTGATAAAAGTATTTGAACCAGGTGGTGCTTTTAGTATCGATAACATGTCGTTTCCTTACAGTCCTTACAAAAGTTATGTTGGATTAAAATTGCCCGAAGGCGAAAAGCCATTTAATTATTTATTGACCGGGAAGACGCATACAGCACAAATTGTAAATGTAGATAAACAAGGGGATTTAATTAGTGGCGACAACAAAGTAGAAGTAATGTTTTACAAGATACAGTGGCGTTGGTGGTGGGATGACGATGGCGATAACCTGAGCAACTTTACGCAAAATGAGTATAATAAATTGCTCAAAAAAGACTCTGTGCATTTAACAAACGGAAAAGGGCAGTGGCAGTTTAGTACTTCGGCCAATGACTGGGGCCGCTACCTTGTGTTAGTGAAAGATCTTAAGAGTGGCCACATGACTGGGTCAACTATTTATATCGATGAACCAGGTTGGCAAACCCGTGAAGGCAATGATGACCAGACTGCAGCTTCTATGTTGTCATTTACAAGTAATAAAGCAACATACAACGTAGGCGAAGAGATCGCATTAAATATACCCAGCAGTAAAGGAGGCAGGTTATTGGTTAGTCTTGAATCGGGCAGTAAAATCCTGCGTTCTTTCTGGCAGGAAACTACGCCGGGGCAAACAGTTGTAAAGTTTAAAGCAGAACCGGAAATGGCTCCAAATGTATATGCAACCGTAAGTTTGCTGCAACCGCATAGCCAAACCATCAACGACTTACCCATCCGCATGTATGGTTCTATTCCCATTTTTGTAGAAGATAAAAATACCATTCTAAAACCTGTGATCAATATACCGAATGCCATTCGTCCGGAGCAAAAAGTATCATTTACAGTTAGTGAACAACAGGGTAAAGAAATGACTTATTGTGTGGCAATTGTGGATGAGGGATTATTAGATCTAACCCGGTTTAAAACGCCGGATCCACATGCGGCCTTTTATGCAAGAGAAGCGCTGGGCGTAAAAAGTTTCGACATGTTTGATTATGTGATCGGTGCATGGGGCGGTGACCTGGAAAGAATTTTAACCATCGGTGGCGACGGCGAAGCCGGTCCGGTAAAGCAAAAAACAGCTAACAGGTTTAAGCCTGTTGTTCAATATCTTGGCCCGTTTCATTTAGGCAGTGGCCAAAAACAAACGCAATCATTTACGCTGCCCTCCTATATCGGTTCTGTAAGAGCAATGGTAGTTGCGGCACATAACGGAAGTTATGGTATGACAGATAAAACTGTTGCCGTTAAGAAACCATTGATGCTGTTGGCTACCATGCCAAGGGTATTGGGCCCCGGTGAAACAATTAAATTGCCGGTTACTGTTTTTGCTATGGAGAATGGTATAAAGAATGTAAACGTTACGCTGCAATCGAATCCATATCTTGAAATTGTTGGTAATGCTACACAGTCAGTAGGTTTTGCCGAAACAGGAGAGCAAATGGTTTATTTTGATGTTAAGGTAAATCCGGCAATCGGCATTGGTAAAATTAAACTCGTAGCTATATCCGGAAAGGAAAGGGCAGAGTATTTAACTGAACTGGATATACGCAATCCAAACCCGGCCATAACCAGTGTATCGCAAATTACACTTGCACCCGGACAGCAATGGAAAACTGTTGCTGATCCAATTGGTGTGGTGGCAACCAGCACTGCGGTTGTAGAAATATCTGCTGTGCCTGCAATGGATCTTCAGAAGCGGCTCAACTACCTCATTCAATATCCGCATGGTTGTATTGAACAAACAACATCATCCGTATTTCCACAATTGGTATTGAACCAATTAACAGAACTGGACGATTTTAAAAAAGCCCAGGTTGAAAGAAATATAAAGGCGGGCATTTCAAGGATGCAGAATTTTCAACGGCCCGATGGTGGATTTAGTTACTGGCCGGGTGGCAATGGAAGTGATGAGTGGGGAACAAATTATGCCGGTCATTTTTTAATTGAGGCACAAAACAATGGTTACCTGGTTGGCGATGATATGCTGCAACTATGGAAAAATTTCCAGCGCAGCAAGGCCAATGCATGGTACCCTTCTACTACCAATTTTTATGGTGCTGATCTTGACCAGGCATACAGGTTGTACACGCTGGCATTGGCAAAAGCGCCCGAGCTTGGTGCTATGAACCGCCTGAAAGAATTTAAATATTTATCACCCGAAGCAAAGTGGCGGCTGGCTGCTGCCTACAAACTAATGGGGCAGGATAATACAGCACTGGATTTGATAAGCGGGCTACCAGTAACTTTTGAAAAAAGGAATTATGCAGGTATTAGCTACGGCTCCGATTTAAGAGATGAAGCCATGGTGTTGGAGACATTAACAATAATGGGTAAACGAGCTAAAGCTGCTGAGTTGTTGCCAACCATTGCAGCATCGCTTTCGCAGGATACCTGGTATAGTACACAAACTACGGCCTATGCATTAATTGCGATTGCTAAGTACTGTGGTAAAAATCCATCCGGTGCCAAAATTATTGCTGTAACCAATGTTGATGGAAAAGCTACCAATATCAATTCAAATACTTACATCCGGCAAATTCCGGTGGTGTTTAATAAAGGAAACAGCAATGTTGAAATTACAAATAATGGTAGTAATACTTTATATGTGCGTTTGATTACACAGGGCCAACCATTGAGCGGTGAAAATCTGAAAGTAAATAATAATCCTTCTATACTGGTTATGTCAGTTAATTATTTATCGCAGGATGGCAAAGAACTTGACATCAGCAAACTCAACCAGGGATCGGATTTTATTGCGAAAGTAGTCATCAAAAATCCAGGCAAGCGGGGTAGATATACGGAGATGGCGCTTACACAAATTTTTCCGAGTGGCTGGGAAATATTGAATGCAAGAATGCTGGGTGGAGAAGGTGCATTTAAATCTTCAAACTCCACGTACCAGGATATTCGGGATGACAGGGTGTACACTTACTTTAATATTAGTCAAAATGAAACGCTTACTTATTATGTACAATTAAATGCATCTTACCTTGGCCGTTATTTTTTACCGGGCACTTTCTGCGAAGCCATGTATGACAACAGTATTACTGCCGGTATAAGTGGTAAGTGGGTAGAGGTTGTTGCTCCTGGCCTCTAAAGCAAAATAGTTGTGTCATGCTACATTTTTAACAGGGCATGAAAAGATAGTTGGAGTTACTAATACTTCTCCAACTATCTTTTCAATTTTACATCATCACCGCCATTAATGCAATAGCACTTATTTATAAAGATGCTGCTAAATTTTTTTGGGATAACAATCCTCAACATTGTCAAATATTCAAAACCATAATAAAATTTCATTCTTTCAAACAGGAAAAGCCCGGTTGGGGCTTGGAGTAATATCGGTATTACTTATCTGGTTCTGGCTGGCTTTGCCTTCCCGTTTATTTGATACCCCATCAAGTTATGTTATTGAAGATAAAGATGGCAACCTGTTAAATGCAACCATTGCAGCAGATGGCCAATGGCGTTTCCCTTATAATAAAAATGTACCGGAGAAATTTTCAGACTGCATTACAACGTTTGAGGATAAACGCTTTTATTATCACATTGGCATAGATCCCATTGCCATTGTACGGGCCATAACAAAGAATGTAAAGAAAACAGGAATTGTACAGGGTGGCAGTACGCTCAATATGCAGGTGATTCGTATGTCGCAGCATAACAACAAACGTTCGTTGTGGAACAAGATCAAAGAAAGTATATTGGCTGTTCGCCTGCAATGTAGTTACAGTAAAAAAAGCGTGTTGGCATTATACGCCAGCAATGCGCCGTTTGGTAGCAATGTTGTTGGGTTAGATGCCGCATCCTGGCGTTACTTTGGCAGAAGTGCAGCAAAACTCAGTTGGGGCGAAATGGCTGCACTTGCAGTTTTACCGAATGCACCCTCACTGGTTCATCCCGGAAAAAACAGGGACCGCTTATTGATAAAACGAAATGGTTTATTAGACAAATTACTGGAGGCCGGGAAGATTGATAAAAGCACCTGCGAGTTATCTAAGTTGGAATTGTTGCCCGGTGCCCCACTGCCACTGCCCCAGGATGCTCCGCATTTGTTACAGCGGTTCAAAAAGGAAAATAGCAAAAGTGCCGGGGTAAGTAAAATTGTAACAACACTGAATGGTGACCTTCAAAAAAATGTTGCCACCATTGTACAGCAACACCAGCAGGTATTAAAAGGCAATGGAATTAACAATGCCTGTGCATTGGTACTGGATGTTGAAACCGGAAATACGCTGGCTTATGTTGGCAATATCAGCGATCGTGCCAACAAGGAAATGGAAAGCGATGTAGATGTGATAGCAGCGCAAAGAAGCCCTGGTAGTGCTTTAAAACCCATACTTTATGCTTCCATGTTAAGTGATGGTTTGATATTGCCTAATTCTATAGTGGCAGATATACCTGTGCAGATAGGTAATTACGCTCCCAAAAATTTTGACCTCGGATA
The DNA here is from genome assembly GCA_046590675.1 of Ferruginibacter sp. GTDB lineage: Bacteria > Bacteroidota > Bacteroidia > Chitinophagales > Chitinophagaceae > Ferruginibacter. The sequence continues at coordinate 18,373 of JBKJUP010000069.1, forward strand.
TGATGGCGCTGTGCCTGCAAGCAAGGCACTTGCCCGTAGCCTGAATATACCGGCAGTTAAATTATTGCAGCAATATAAATATCAACGCTTTTACGAAACCCTGCAACAATGCGGTATTACAACATTAAACCGATCTGCAGACAGCTACGGTCTAAGTTTAATTTTGGGTGGTTGTGAAGTAACCATGTGGGATCTTGCTGGTGTATATGCTTCCATGGCAAGGGCACTTAACCACCAGCAAAAGAATCATGGTGTTATGAATGCGAGTGATTTTCATGCACCAGTCTACAACCGTATTTCAACCGTTGAGCAGGCAGTAATAAAAAATATTCCATTAGATGCTACCTCCATTTGGTTTACATTTCAGGCTATGAAAGAAGTGATGCGGCCGGGTGAAGAGGGGCTATGGCAGCAGTTTACGTCAAGCCAAGCAATTGCCTGGAAAACCGGTACCAGTTTTGGTTTTCGTGATGGCTGGGCAATTGGCGTTACACCAAAAAATGTGGTGGCAGTTTGGGTAGGCAATACAGATGGAGAAGGCAGGCCAGGGTTGATTGGTGTACAAACTGCCGCACCAATTATGTTTGATATTTTTCGATTGCTGCCCGAGGCGAAATTTTTTCCAAAGCCTGTTTTCAATTATAGTTATGTTCCTGTTTGTCGCCAAAGCGGTTACCGGGCCAATATTGATTGTCCCGATGTTGATACATTGTTTATGCCACCAAATGGAGAGAAGGTGCCCTTATGTCAATATCATAAAATGATTAACCTGGATGCAACGGGCAACTTTCGTGTTACACAGCAATGCGAAAGTCCCACGATGATGCAACATAAAAGCTGGTTTATTTTATCGCCGGCCATGGAATATTATTACAAGCAAAAAAATGCGGATTACAAATTATTGCCACCTTTTAAAACTGGGTGCGAATTTGCTGAAACAAGCAAGGCCATTGAAATTATTTACCCGCAGCCCGACGCAAAAATTTATGTACCGCTGGAAGTAAATGGCGAAAGAGGCAAAACCATTTTTACTGCAGCGCATCGCAGGGCAAGCGCAAAGATCTTCTGGAGCCTCGACGATAATTTTATTACTACCACACAAAACTTTCACCAGGTTGCATTAAACCCATCCACCGGTGTTCACATAATAACGTTGGTTGATGAAGATGGTATCAGCGTTTCACGCAGGTTTACCATATTGGAAAAGCAACGAAATTAAACCGCTTTTAAACCTTCCAGACGATATCATAATTTTCGCTATTTTTAAACACGTTATTATAATAGCACGAATTTGAGGCACGAATTACACGAATTAGGACATAAATCTTATTGCACGAATTTGAGGCACGAATTAGACGAATTAAGAAATAAATATGGTAGTACGAATTTGCTACACGAATTAAGAAATAAGTATTTAACCGGTTCGAGTAATAAAATAAATTACACACTAAATCATTGTTGACATAACACTTTTAATTAATTGTATTTTATGAAACGTTTACTTTTTACAGTTGCCACTTTATTAATTGTTGGTATTACTGCTGCGCAGGAAAAAAAATTGTATGATCCCAAAGCAGATGCTGCTATGGATATTGAAATGGCCGTTAAGAAAGCCGGTGCAGAAAATAAGTTTGTGTTGATACAGGCTGGTGGAAATTGGTGCGGCTGGTGTTTGGAATTTGCCCGTTTTTGCAAAGCCGATCCGGCAATTGATTCTATTATGAACAGTTCTTTTGTTTGGTATCACCTGAACTATAGTAAAGAAAATATGAACAAGAATATATTTGCGAAATATGGTTTTCCGCAGCGGTTCGGATTCCCGGTATTCCTTATTTTAAATGGCAAGGGTGAACAAATTCATACACAGAGCAGCGCTTACTTAGAAGATGGTGGAAAAAGTTACGACAGTAAAAAAGTACAGGAGTTCCTGGCCAACTGGAGCCCGGTAGCATTGGATCCTGCCCGTTATAATTAGCGCTTTTGTCTTGATGAATATTGATTGGTTGATTTTTTACCAGTTTAAAGCAATAAATTTTGTCATCATTGTTTTGCTTTTTTAATTTTTACTTTTTACTTGAATTTAAATGAACGCAGAATCACAAAAATTTCTTTCATTGGTAAGGCACCCGGTTAAGTTTCCCTTGTTTTTATTGGGTAAACTGCCTAGTGCGTTTTTTAGTGGAGTAAAGGTTAAATACATTGATGAACACAGGACCGAAGCATCCGTTCCATATAAATGGTTTTCGCAGAATCCTTTTAAGTCCACCTATTTTGCCTGCCTGGCAATGGCTGCAGAATTGAGTACAGGTTTGTTGGGGATGCTGCATACTTACAATACAGAAAAGCCGGTTTCGATGCTGGTGGTTGGCCTTGAAGCAAAGTATTACAAGAAGGCAACTGGCATTACAATATTTACCTGCAGTGATGGTGACGCTATTAAAAATACAATTGATGAAGCATTTCAAAGCGGAGAAGGCAGATCAATAAAGGCAAGGTCATCAGGTGTAAATAGTGATGGTGAATTGGTTGCTGAATTTTTTATTACATGGTCGTTTAAAGTAAAAAAATAATTTACGGTCGTTCTTGTTGTGGACAGGCTGGTCATTGCTGAAAATGTAGAAGAGGGCGACGCAACAATGATGATATGTGTGATAAAGCCAGGACAAAAAAAATCAACGGTTTGCATTAACAGGATAAGTTGTTTTGCTTGCTTACCTTCAATTTCTAAAACTCATACACGATGAAGATTGCTTTCCATGGTGCTGCCAGAACCGTTACAGGTTCCAAGCATTTGCTTACGCTAAAAAATGATAAAAAATATTTACTCGATTGCGGTATGTTCCAGGGCATGGGCAGGGATACGGATGCCATGAACAGGCATTGGGGATTTGATCCGGTATCGGTAGATTTTTTGATTCTATCGCATGCACACATTGATCACAGCGGCCTTATACCAAAGTTGGTAAAGGATGGATTTAGCGGAAAAATATTTTGTACACCTGCTACAAAAGCACTTACTGCAGTGCTGCTCGAAGACTCTGCAGGGATACAGGAAAATGAAGTTAAATACGAAAATAAAAGACGAGCCAACGAAGGCACAGTTTACCTACAGCCTATCTATACAACCGATGATGCCCTTGCAGCGATGAATCGTTTTGTGCCGGTGGAATATGGCAACTGGTTTACCATTGATGAAAACATAGAAGTGATGTTTACGGATGCCGGCCATATTATCGGCAGCGCCGCAGTGCATTTAAAAATTAAGGAAAACAACACCGTAAAAAGATTGACATTTAGCGGGGATGTTGGCAGGTATCGGGATGCCATATTGAAATCGCCGGCAGAATTTTCGCAGGCAGATTATATCCTTCTTGAATCTACCTATGGCAATTCATTGCACGATGTAAATGCTACCAGTGTTGACACTGTACTTAACTGGATTGATAAGGCTTGTATTCAGAAAAAAGGAAAGCTTATTATTCCTGCTTTTAGTGTGGGCCGTACTCAGGAAATTTTATATACGCTGAATCAACTTGAGCTGGAAAACAGGTTACCCGCTATTGAATATTTTGTGGACAGCCCTTTAAGTATGGAGGCTACAGAAATTGTAAAAAGTTATCCTGAAAATTTTAATAAGGCCTTGCAAAAAGTATTGGAATCAGACAATGATCCTTTCTCGTTTACCGGTATGAAATATATAAAGTCTGTGGAAGAATCGAAATCGCTCAACTTTCGCAATGGTCCGTTTGTGATTATTTCTGCAAGTGGAATGGGCGATGCCGGCAGGGTAAAACATCATATCAGCAACAATATTGAAAACAGCAGGAACACAATTTTATTTACCGGTTATTGCGAGCCTCGTTCTATTGGTGGTAAATTATTGGCAGGCGCAAAAGAAATAAATATTTATGGCGCATGGCACGAAGTGAATGCTGAGGTAGGTGTTATTAAAAGCATGAGTGCGCATGGTGACTATGAGGACCTGTGCCAGTTTTTGGCTTGCCAGGATATTAAGCAGGTAAGCAAGCTATTTTTAGTGCATGGTGAATATGAAGTGCAGCAGGCATTTAAACAAAGGTTGATGAATAAAGGGTTTACAGATGTGGATATTCCTGAAATGCATGCAGAAGTGTTCCTGGCTTAAATGCCTTGAAGGATTTGTGTAATAAGTGCAGCTTTGGGCTGCATTTGTTATTTTACGATGAGCTTTCTTTAAACCAAGGTTAACTGAAAGGGTTTGGCTAATTTTGAAAAATTACAAATGAAATATCGAATGGTCGTTTGTAGTTATACTTTTACAATTTAATTTTTTTGAATTATTGCAGCAATGCAATTTAAACCCCTGGAAATGTTAAAAAAGATACTTAAATTTTTTGGCTGGACATTAGTGATTTTGATAGTGGTTGCATTTACAGCGCCATTTATTTTTAAGAATAAAATTATTGCGCTTGTAAAAGAAGAAATTAATAAAAATGTAACGGCTAAAGTTGATTTTTCTACGGTGGATATTTCATTTTTCAGAAGCTTTCCAAAAGTGGCGATTGGTTTAGATGACCTGCAGGTACTTGGTACCGGCGTATTTGAAAGAGACACGTTGCTTGCAGCAAAGCGTATTGATGCAAGTATGGATATCATGAGCATCGTTCGTGGAAAAAATATGAACATTTATTCCGTGGTTGCAGAGTCACCACGTGTACATGCCATTGTAAGTAAGTCGGGACTTGTAAACTGGGATATTGTAAAGCCAGCCGAAGCAACCGAACCTGCGGCAGAAGCCAAGCCATTTAATATGCAGTTGCAAAAGTATGCCATCAACAATGCCTACATCAGTTACATGGATGAGCCGGGCGGCATTCGTACCGAAATCACCAATTTAAATCATGAGGGCACTGGTGATTTTACGGCAGATTTGTTTACGTTAAAAACAAAAACAACAGCCGATGCTGTTACGGTTGTATATGGAGGTATTCCTTATTTATCCAATGCCAGAGCGGTAGTTAACACAGACATTAATGTTGATAATAAAACGGATACTTACAGTTTTAATACTGATAATATATTGGTGAATGAATTAAAAATTACCGGTGAAGGCAACATAAAAAACCTGGCGGAAAAGGGCTATAATATGGACATACAGTTTGATGCGCCCAGCACCGATTTTAAAAATATCCTGTCTTTAATTCCGGCCATTTATCAAAACGATTTTAGTAAAATTAAAACAAGCGGATCCGCAATTTTTAGCGTATTTGTAAAGGGCATTTACAATGATTCTACCATGCCTGCTTACCATGTTAATATGCAGGTGAAGGATGGTTTTTTTCAGTACCCGGATTTGCCAAAGCCATTGCAACAGATCAATTTTACAATGGTTGTTGATAACCCGGATGGTGTTACCGATAACACGGTTATAAACATTGATAAGGCTCATTTTGAAATGGATAAGGACCCATTCGACTTTCGCCTGATGGTGGCAAAGCCTGTAAGCAATATGTTCATTGATGCAGCCGCAAAAGGCAAACTGGATCTTTCAAAAATTGCACAGCTTATTAAGCTTGAAAAAGGTACAAGTATAGCCGGCCTGTTAAATGCAGATGTAAACGTAAAAGGAAATGTTGCTGATATAGAAAAGCAACAGTTTGATAAGTTTAGTGCAGGTGGTACCGTTAGCCTTTCAGATTTTTTGTATGTAGCTAAAGACTATCCAACAGGTGTTAAAATAAATAACCTGCTTACATCTTTTACGCCTGCAAAAGTTGATATTACCAATTTGAGTGGCCAGTACATGGGTTCAAATTTTATAGGAAACGGGCAGGTAAATAATTTGCTGAGCTATGTGCTCAATAATAAACCGATGAATGCCGTGTTTAATTTAAAGGCCGATAAAATAAATCTGAACGACTGGATGGGTGTGTCGGCCGATACGACGGCCACTGGTCCGGCAGCCGCTCCATTTGTAGTGCCTGGTAATTTGGATGTGTTACTGAATACTGCTGTGGACCTGGTGCATTACGATAAGGTAGATATTCAAAACTTAACCGGCAGCTTAAAAGTGTTTGATGAAACAGTTGCATTGGCGAATGTAAAAGGAAATGCCCTGGACGGAACATTGGCAATGAACGGAACGTACTCTACTAAATTAAGTAAGGAAAAGCCATCCATTGCATTTGAGTATGATGTTAACGGGGTTGATGTTCAAATGACTTTCTTAGCATTTAACACCGTGCAAAAATTGATGCCCATTGGAAAATTTATAGCCGGTAAATTAACTTCTCATTTATCAATGGTAGGAAAGCTGGGCGATAATATGATGCCTGAAATGAATTCATTATCCGGCCTGGGAAATTTATTATTGATTGAAGGCTTCCTCAGTAAATTTGCACCCCTTGATAAAATTGCGACTACACTTAGTGTAAAAGCGTTGGAGCAAATTTCTGTTAAGGATGTAAAAAATTACTTCGAATTTTCAAACGGAAAATTGCTTGTAAAACCTTTTAATTTAAGCGTTGGCGGTATTGATATGGAAATTGGTGGCCTGCAGGGTTTTGACCAGTCGATCGATTATGTGATTAATATGAAACTGCCCCGCTCATTAATGGGTGATAAAGGAAACAATTTGGTAAACAACCTGGTGAGCCAGGTAAATAATAAAGGCGTGCCATTAAAAGTTGGCGAAACAGTAAACCTGAATTTGAAACTGGGCGGATTTTTTAACAGCCCAACTGTAAAAACAGATTTAAAGCAAGGTGTTGAAAATTTAGCAGACCAGTTAAAACAACAGGCGGTTGATTTTGCCAAAGCTAAAATTGATAGCACTAAAACAGCCATCACAAGTGCCGTGAAAGATACCATCGCTTCCATAAAACAACAGGCGATTTCAGCAGCTAAAGACGAATTGGCAAAACAATTACCGGGAACTAAAAATGCAGGAGGAGATTCTTCAAAGCCGAAATTAGATCCTAAAGAATCTGCAAAAGGGTTGATTAATAATTTGTTTAAGAAAAAAGTGAAGGACACCATCAAACAATAGCGGCGATTAATTTTATTTCCTTTCGGTTGATTATCATGTTTTAAGGACAGATATTTCGCATTGGGTACTGTTTTTAATCCATGTAAAAAACTGAAAAATAAATTCAAGAAATATTTTTGGAATTTACCGTAAGCGGCCTATCTTTGCCGTCCGAAAATGGCGCGTTGGTCAAGGGGTTAAGACGCCTCCCTTTCACGGAGGAGTCACGGGTTCGATTCCCGTACGTGCTACCAAATAAGACGGCTCTTTTTAGAGCCGTTTTTTATTGCAATAATGTTGGTTTTAAATCCATCCTGCCTGTTTACTTTCAGGGCAATATACAATTATCCATTTTCATCATCTATCAAATCTGGCCTGCGTTCCATGGTGCGTTCAATGCTTTTGTCGTGCCGCCATTGCTCAATTTTTGCATGATTGCCACTCATCAACACATCAGGTACTTTCCATCCCCTGAATTCTACCGGGCGGGTATAAACAGGCGGTGCCAGTAAATTATCCTGGAACGAATCCGTTAAGGCAGAAGTCTCGTCATTTAAAACACCAGGTAACAATCTGCCAATTGCATCCACCAATATTGCAGCAGCCAGTTCGCCACCACTCAAAACATAATCGCCGATAGAAATTTCTTTTGTTATAAAATGATCTCTTACCCGTTGGTCAATTCCTTTGTAATGTCCGCAAATGAGTAGTAAATTTTTTTGAAGGGAAAACCCATTCGCCATTTTCTGGTTAAATGTTTTTCCATCGGGCGTTAAAAAAATAACATCGTCGTAGCTGGTTGTTTTCTGAAGGCTTTCAATGGCATTTGCCAACGGTTCTATCATCATAACCATACCTGCACCTCCGCCAAACTGGTAATCATCTACCTGCGCTCTTGCATAAGTGGTGTAATCCCGAAGATTATAAACGTTTACTTCAAGCAGGCCCTTATCTTTTGCCCTTTTCATAATAGAATGCGAAAACGGGCTTTGCAGTAAATCAGGAACAACAGATATGATATCGATTTTCATGATACAAACTTAATCAACAAAATCATGTGGGAATTATAAATGATGGCATCAGTTAAAAATCCATAAACCCATCCAGGTCTCTTTTATCTTTTTTGGTGGGCCTGCCAACTTTGCTCAGGCGCTTGCCGGTGTTAAAAACCGCCGCTTGGAATTTAATGCGATCGAGTTCTTCTGCAGGTGTTATATCTGAATAATATTTGATGGCCTCGCTGTATTGTACGCGGTGATCTAATAAACCGAGTATTTTTATTACCCATTTTTTTGCCTCGGTCTTTACCTCATATTCATCTGCGGTATTAATAGTTTTAGATGCCTTTACATTGATGCCGTTTAGTTTTACCTTGCCTTTATCGCAGGCATCCGCAGCCTGGCTTCTTGTTTTAAAAAGCCTGATGGCCCACAAGTATTTATCTATGCGGATTTTTTCTGATTCCATTACACAAAATTAAATGCTTTTCTTTTAAGGTGCCAACTGCAATTGTATTTACCTAATTTAGGTTTATAAAAATTTAACTATGCATAAAATAAAATCAACATTTTACCTGTCGGTGATATTTGTTGTACTTGTACTTGAAACATCCGCACAATCCGGTAATAATATACAGTGGTCAGCAGATGGAGAAGCTTTTTACCAGGTTAGTAAAGATGGTATTGATAAAATAAACATCGCCACCGGCGAAGCAACAGTTGTTGTTACAAAAGCGCAATTGTCGCCGGCAAATGGTAATACATTATATCCCGATGCATTTGCATTTAGTAATGACAATAGCAAAATGCTGTTATTTACCAATACAGCAAAAGTGTGGCGCTACAAAACCAGGGGCGACTATTGGATGATGGATGTTGCATCTGGTAAGTTATCGCAATTGGGTAAGGATAAACCTTCTCAGTCTTTGATGTTTGCAAAATTTTCGCCGGATGGTAAAAAATGTGCTTATGTAAGTGAGCACAATTTGTTTGTTGAGGACCTGGCAACCGGTAATATAACACAACTAACATTTGACGGTACACGTAAATTGATCAATGGCACATTTGACTGGGTATATGAAGAGGAATTCTTTTGCAGGGATGGATTTCGCTGGAGCCCCGATAGTAAGCAAATAGCCTATTGGCAGATTGATGCAAAAGATACTAAGGACTATGAAATGATCAACACAACTGATTCTATTTATCCCAAAGTAATACCGGTTGAATACCCGGTGTCAGGAGAGAGCCCATCTCCATTTAAAATAGGTGTGGTGGATATTGCCTCCGCAAAAACCACCTGGATGAAAATACCAACGGATCCAATTTTGCAATCGTATGTGCCACGTATGGAGTGGGCTGCAAATAACAGTGAATTGATCATTCAGCATGTTAATCGTAAACAGAATTTAAGTCAACTGATGTTGTGCAATGCTGCCTCCGGTGTGTCAACTGTTATTTATACCGAAAGAGATTCCGCATGGATAGATGTGCTGGCATTATGGGATGAAGACTATGCAAATGGTGGTTGGGATTGGTTAAATGCAGGTAAGGAGTTTTTATGGGCCAGTGAAAAAGATGGATGGCGACATTTATACCGTGTAAGCCGGGATGGTAAAAAAGAAACACTTGTAACAGTAGGTAATTATGATGTGATGGACATTGTAAGAACAGATGAAAAAAGCGGTTATGTTTATTTTATGGCGTCGCCAACAAACGCTACTCAAAAATATTTATACCGGATAAAACTTGATGGCAAAGGGAAAGCTGAATTGGTTTCGCCGGCCAACCAGCAAGGCACACACGATTATAAAATTTCTCCCGGAGCTAAATACGCCTTTCACAGTTTCTCTAATTATTTTACAGAACCATCCAGTGAATGGATTTCAATGCCTGATCATAAAGGCATCAAAGGACAAAATATTGTAAATGATGCAGTAGCCGCATCGGATAAATCTGCATCGGATATTGAATTTTTTAAGGTAATAACAAAGGAAGGTGTTGAGATGGATGCCTGGATGAAAAAGCCGGCGGATTTTGATGTTGCTAAAAAATATCCGGTTGTGTTTTATGTATATACCGAACCATGGGGGCAAAATGTAAAAGATGAATTCGGCGTGGCCGATAATTTTTTATACAGGGGCGATATGTCGAAAGAAGGCTATATCTATGTCTCTATTGATAACCGCGGTACACCTGTACCCAAGGGTAGGTTATGGCGTAAATGTGTGTATCGAAAAATTGGGTTAATTAATATCAGCGACCAGGCAATGGCAGCAAAGGAGATATTGAAACGGCCTTACATGGATGCCAGCCGGGTGGCAGTTTGGGGCTGGAGTGGAGGAGGTTCTGCAACTTTAAACCTAATGTTTCAATACCCTGATATTTATAAAACCGGGATTGCAATTGCGGCTGTTGGTAACCAGTTAACCTACGACAATATTTACCAGGAAAGATACATGGGCCTGCCGCAGGAAAACCGACAGGATTTTATAAATGGCTCACCAATAACTTATGCCAAAAATTTAAAAGGAAACCTGTTATACATACATGGAACCGGTGATGACAATGTGCATTATAACAATGCCGAAATGTTGTTGAATGAGTTGATTAAATACAATAAGCAATTTCAATTTATGCCCTATCCAAACCGCACACACAGCATATCAGAAGGCGAAGGAACCTTTCTTCATTTGAGTACTTTATATACGGAATACCTGAAGAAAAATTGCCCTCCGGGAGCGAGGTAATATTCCGAAGTTTTTTATTGGTATTAAAGGATTTTACTGCATAAGGTACAATAAAGTGACTAGGGTTTTTTTGCCCAGGCTGTAGTGCTACTATATAGCATAGTTGCGTCGCACATTTGCACTTTTGGGTAATTCTATTCGGCAAAGTAATGCTGCTACTATCTTTTGTAAATGGTTGTTTCCAATCAAATTTGTCACAACTATAATGGGAAATGATGCCATAGAGATACATAAGTATAAGTCCCGATTCAAGTGTAACATCGGGATGCCGATAAGATCGGCAAGTGACACAAGGATGTCGCCATAAAAAACATCGGCTGGTAAAATAAAAAAGCAGGCAATTTCGTTGCCTGCTTTTTTGCAAATGTTATTTAATCATTAAAAAATATATCTTAAACCAAACTGCATCTGCCAGCGTGATGGAAGATCCGGACTGGCAACAAATGTTTCTGTTGTGGATGGATCAAACTGGTAATTGCCTCCGCCTAAATAAGAGATTGGTTGGTAATAACCAGAAGCACTGGCGTATTTTCTAACACCCCATTTGCTACTGATCAGGTTGCCAAGGTTTACAAAGTCGAGGCTTACCTGGACGGTATTAATTTTTTTACCTACAGTAAAATTAAAGTCCTGTAAAATCCTCATATCTACCTGGCTAAACCAGGGCGTTTCACCTGCATATTTTTCAGTGTACATACCACGCCTGCTTTTCAGGTATTTATCCTGGTCAATAAAATTTTTGAAAGCTGTTCTTTGGGCTGCCTGGTTTTGAACCACACCGTTCACATCTGTTAATGCTAGAAAAGTCATTTTGTCTATCTCGCTGTTTTTGGGAACATACATCAGGTCGTTGCTGGCTGTTCCATCATTGTTGATATCGCCACCATACACGTATGCAAAACGGTTGCCACTGGTCCAGTTGCCAAACAATGAAATGGTGGTAGCGTATTTACCTTTTCCGTAGTCAAATTTCTTAATACCTGCTAACACAAAGCGGTGTGTATTGCCGTACAATGAACGGCTGTTGATGGCTTCGTTCGAATTGTTAAGAATGGGGTTACGATCAAATGCATCACTGCTGATTTCAGCAGAAATTGAACTGGCATCAGTAGAAACAAGATAGTTGTATGAAGCAGTTAAGAACAGGTTGTTACTAAAAGTTTTTTGAACTGAAAAACTTGTATTGAACTGGTATCCTGCATTTGTATTGGTGAATATATATGCATTGGCAGCACCCTTATCTGTAGCTGTGTAAACTGCCCTTGTATCGCCAATTCCACTATTTAATGAACCGGTAGGTGTGCCTAAGCCATAGTTACGCACCATCATAGCATTTACATCTTTTGAGAAAGCTACATCCACGGTAAAAACTGTGCTAGCACCGGCTTTTATATCAGATCCAATATTGGTACGCCATATTTGCGGCCATTTAAAATTGGAGGCAGTGGCACAATAGAAAAATGAAAATGGATTGCCGATATGATTACCCAACCATACAAATGGGAAACGGCCCGTAAACAAACCGGAACCACCACGCAATTGGAATGACTTGTCGCCTTTTACATCCCAGTTAAATCCAACCCTTGGCGAAAACAACGGCTTTGAAGAAGGAAGTTTTGTATTGTCTAACTGCTTGCCTACACCGTTACTTACAGGTTGGCCATGTTCATCAAATAAGGTAAGGTTATCGTTATTAGGCAAAGTTGGTGAATTGGTCGTGCCGTCCGGTTGTATGTATTTGGAATTCATATACAATGGTACATCCATGCGGATACCGTAGGTTACCCGAAGGTTTTCAGTTGCCTTCCATTCGTCTTGTAAATAGAGTGAATACTGGGCTACTGTTAAATCGTACCAGGTCCATTTGTTTGTTTTGCCAGCTGCTGTTGCACCTGCTACATCTACATCTAACGGATAGGCGCCAAATACATACGCACCGCTTGCAGGCACACTGTCTTTAAAAGTTTGTATATCAGCATCACTGAATAATGTAGCACCATAGCCAGTAAGGTTAAACGAATTTGCAAATTTGAAAGATTCGTAAGAAGATCCGATGGTTAATGTGTGCTTTGGTAAAATGATATTGAAGTTGTCGGTTAACTGCAATGCATCCTGGTTAAGCCGGTTGTTGATGGAAAAAGGCTCGTGCCCTGCAACTATATACATAGTACCATACTTGGTAATGTTGAGTACAGGAAACGGGGTGGAAAACGGATTACGCTTGTCACGGAAAGATGTGTAAACTGCCCTTAATTTATTGGCAAATTTACTGCCGAAATTTGATTTTAATTCAGCGCCAAATGAGTGTAATTTATTTTCAATTTGATAACCTGAATTTTTGAATTGCATAGTCGTATAATCAGGTCCACGGCGGCGGATGGCATTTGGATGTGCAGGTTTTTCTTTGGTTGCATCCAGTCCGTTATAGGTGAACGACAAACTATTATTGTTATTAATAACCCAGTCTAATTTTGCCAGCCATTTATAGTTCATTTGCTTTAAGTTGTATCCCTGGTAAGGACCGGTTTCGTAGCCAAATTTACTTTTCAAAATAGCACTTACGGCATTCAGGTCCGATTCCAATACCCGGGATGTATTGGCGTTGCCTGCATTAGAACTGTTTCTTGCAACATAACTACTGGCAGCGTCTTCTCTTTGTTCTGTTTCAAAATTTATAAAGTAAAATAACTTACTTTTTTTAATGGCACCGCCTAATGAAAACCCTGCTTGTAATTGAGTAAGATCCGGTACTGCAATTTTATTACCATCTACTTTTTTTCCTGTTAAACTTTGGTTTCGATAAAAACCATATACTGTTCCTTTAAAAGTATTGGTACCCGATTTCGTTACGGTATTTACACCTGCACCCGTAAACCCTGCCTGTGTCACATCATAAGGTGCAACGTTTACCTGTATCTGGTCAATGGCATCCAAAGAAATTGGCTGCGACCCTGTTTGTCCGCCAGGTGTCGGCGCATCCAATCCAAATGGGTTGTTAAATACGGCACCGTCCAATGAGTAGTTATTATACTGCCCGTTTCTGCCGGCAAATGAAGTTCCATTATACGTGGCCGAAGCAGAAGGCGTTAACCTGGTAAAATCATCTGCAGACCGGGATATGGTCGGCAACTGCCTTAACTGCCGGGAACTAATGTTGGTAGAGGCGCCCGTTCTTTGATTGTCGAACAGGGTTGATTTGCCTGCAGTAACAACAACTGTTTCCAGGCTTACTGAAGTTGGTTCCATGATGAAATCAACCGAATTGTTTTGGCCAAGTTCGAGCAGGATATCGTTTTGAGCTTTTTCCTGGAACCCTGTAAAAGTGATGGTTACGGAATAAGGTCCACCAACTCGTAAGTTGGGCATAAGAAAACTGCCATTTACATTGGTAGTGGTAAACTTATTAATACCAGCTTCGGGAAACGTTATATGGACGGTAGCGCCAGTCAATGGTTTGCCATCCGTGCCGGTAACAGTTCCACTAATTGTTGATGTAGTAACCTGTGCCTGAATTTGAAGACTTAGCATGCTTACTAAGAAAAGCAGCATTGCTTTAGTTAATTTGGTAATTCTCATATTTGGTAGTTTTATTTAAAAATTAAAATACAATATACAATTATGAATTACAAGCAATGTTATATCAACGGAAAACTGATGGTTAGTAATTCTAAATTACAATAATATATCAGTGTATTAAAAAATCCTTGCAGCGTTTTTTTGATAATTTAAAAAGATAACATAAAAAACAAAAACCGAAGCGGTTAGGCTTCGGTTTATTTAATAACGTGATAAATGAACTAACTCATCTCAGTAAAGTATTTATGAAAATAGGGAATGGTTTCAATGCCCTTATAAAAATTTTCAACGTTAAATTTTTCGTTCGGGCTATGCAGGTTATCACTGTCGAGGCCAAAGCCCATGAACACGATTTTAATGCCTAACTCTTTTTCAAATAATGAACATATTGGAATACTTCCACCACCACGAACGGGAATAGGTATTTTGCCAAAAGTTGCCTCCAGGGCCTTTGATGCAGCCTTGTATGCAATGCTGTCAATCGGCGTCATATAGGGTTCGCCGCCGTGATGAAGAAACGCATTAAAAGTTACGTTGTCAGGCGTAATTTTTTTAAGATGATCAATCAGCAACGCAGTTATTTTATCAGATCCCTGGTTAGGAACAAGGCGTGCAGAAATTTTTGCAAATGCCTTAGACGGTAATACAGTTTTTGCACCTTCACCTGTATAGCCACCCCAAATTCCGTTTACTTCAATGGTTGGTCGAATGCCTGTTCTTTCGTTGGTAGTAAAGCCTTTTTCTCCCCAGAGTTCTTTAACGCCCAAATCTGTTTTATACTCATTTTCATCGAACGGAGCTTTGGCCAGTAAAGCTCTTTCATCCGCAGTGGCATTTACCACATCATCGTAAAATCCCGGAATGGTAATGTGGTTATTTTCATCGTGCAGGGAAGCAATCATTTTAGATAAGATGGTAATAGGATTGGCTACCGCTCCACCATAAACGCCACTGTGCAAATCGCGGTTGGGGCCTGTTATTTCTACTTCGATATAACTTAATCCTCTTACACCGGTGTCGATGCTGGGAGTGTCTAAACTGATCATTGCAGTGTCACTAATTAAAATGCAATCTGCTTTTAATAAATCGGTATGGGTAGCTACAAATTTCCCCAGGTTGGGCGAACCAACTTCTTCTTCACCTTCAATACAAAATTTTATATTATTGGTAAGTGTGTTGGTTTGAATCATTGTTTCCAATGCTTTTACATGCATATAAACCTGCCCTTTGTCATCACAACTGCCACGGGCAAAAATCTTCCCATCAATAATTAACGGATCAAAAGGGCCGCTTTTCCATAACTCCAGCGGCTCGGCTGGTTGTACATCATAATGGCCGTAAACCAACACAGTAGGTTTAGCAGGATCAATTATTTTTTCGGCATAAACTATCGGGTGCCCTTCGGTTTCATATATTTCAGCTTTGTCCACACCAGCTTCTACAAGTCGTTGTTTCATTGATGCTGCACACTGAATCATGTCCGGCTTATTTTCACTCTTTGCGCTTACACTTGGTATGCGTAAAAGATCAAGTAACTCATTTAAAAACCGTTCTTTATTTTTTTCCTGGTAATCTTTCCAAACTTGCATTTTCATTTATTTTATTATGAAAAAATATGTTTTTAGGCTAACGAATGTAGTTCATTTTTAATGCCAAAAAATTTATGATCCTAAAACTTAAAGAATACAAAAAAATTGCTTTTTTGTTAGCTGGGTAAGAGGGAGGTTACTATATTTGCTTCAGATTGTTAGCCAATTTATCAGCCTTTGTTTTTTATTGTATGTTATAATACTTTAAGAGCAAAGGCTGAGTCTATTTTAGTCTTCTTCGTTCACGCTCTGCCTGTTTTTTTAAATAATAAAATTGCCCCGGCAACTAAAATATACAATAAAGTAAACGCTATTGTCAACCATTTGCTGGAAGAACAAACAGTAGTAAACATGCTGTTTGTATCAGAAACATGTCCACCTAAAGAAAGAAATATTCCTGTATTTTCGGAAATATCAAACAGCCCTGCAATTAGTATTGCCCGGGTTAATCGTTGCCCAATATTATTCAACCACCCTGTAAAATTTGGAGTCAGTATTTTACAACAATAAAATAAGAAAAGGGAATAGAAAAAGATGAAAATGAAATCGAGCCAGGTATTTATTTTAGCATTGTGAACTACATCCTTATCCGGGATTTGTTTCCATGCATTGATTATTTTATTTGTTTTTAAACCTGTATTTGCTAACTCTAAATCTACTATGCCGTTGGGTGTTTGGGTCGTTTTCAATGAAGCGCCGGTTTTTGCCATTACAACCATCATAAGTACGGTGCCACAAAGTAAAAACAGGAATAGCATTTTATTCATTGTAGCTGGGTTTTTAGTGAGGAGCTGCAAATGCAATATATATTCGGGTAAAACACTGCAATTGGGTCAACTTACATTATTCCACATGATCGTTAAGCCAGGTTCTTATCACGGCTTAGTTTATTTACTAGTGGCTGAAAAATTTTACGGATACTTTTAAACAGCCGGTTGTAAAATTCCTGATTGAATAATTGAGAGTCATGCATGGCTTTATAAGTGAGCAGGGCACCTAATGGAGCCAGCACCAATATGGAAAGCCACATGCCTATAAATGGAGAAGTAATTTCATCTTTCACAAACTTTTCGCCAAACATATTCAGTAAATGAAAGATCAGGAAAAAAACGATGGCAACTACCAGTGGCATTCCTAATCCACCTTTTCTAATGATAGAACCAAGTGGTGCACCGATAAAGAACAATACCAGGCAGGCTAAAGACAATGATAGTTTCCTGTGCCATTCCACTTTATTATAAATCAAATCTTTTCTTTTTCCTTCCAGTTCTGAACCGGAAAACTGGTAGGTTGTTTTCATTCCATTTGCTATACTCATTGAATTATCATACACGGAATACCTGGCAGTATCCGGAATAGCTGTAAAGAATTTTTTTATAGTGTCCTTTTTTAAAGGCGTGGCTTTTGACCATACACTGTCCGGAAGCAACAGGTATTTTATTTGAAAACTTAATTCAGCAGATAATTTTTTTGCCAGCGTATCTCTCATTTTTTTAATGGAGTCAATGGAATAATTAAGTTGGCTGATGCTCAACATTTTATTATCATTTTTAAAAATACTATCCGGCGTATTCATCATTTGAAGCGAACTAAGATCAAATAACTTTTTATATTCTTTAAATCCAAGCCTGATAAATTCTGTACTGGAGTCGATTGTATTTCCACGCTCCTGGTACCTGTATCCATTGTACAATGTAAACTCAAGAAATTTTTTATCAGGTGAAAAACTCATCATTCCTTTTTCTGCAATGATGCTGTTATCCTGTAAAGATGATTGCTGTTCGTAGATCAATACATTGTGAATTGTTTTTCCATCACTTTCCTTTTTGCCTACTTTAATAGCATAGCCCGGAATGTGATTATAGAAAGTACCCTGTCTTAGATCAATGGCAGGTTTTTTATAACTGATGTCGTAATAAAGCGTTTTAAATTTAAGATTGGCATAGGGAATTACATAGTTTGCAAAAAGGAAGGTAACGCCGCAAAGTAAAATGGAAACGATTGTAAGTGGCTGCATGAAGCGTAACAAAGAAATGCCGGCCGATTTGATGGCTACCAGTTCAAAGCTTTCGCCCAGGTTACCAAAAGTCATGATGGATGAAATGAGGATAGCAATGGGCATTGCAAGCGTAAGTAAGGATGCACTGGCATACCATAAAAATTTACCAATCGTAAGCAGGTCTAAATCTTTACCAACAAGGTCGTCAATGTACTTCCACAAACTCTGCATCATCAGCACAAAAAAAGCAATAAAAAACGTAGCTATAAATGGCCCTATGAACGACCGTAATATAAGTTTGTCTAATTTTTTTATCATAAACATTCCTGCTTTTGCAGGTAAGGCTTTTTAAATACGACAGCAGTGTTAATTATGGGTTAGGCTGATACAGTTAAATGTTTTATTAATATGGCTGCTCATCAACTGGTATAATTTGTAACTTGTTATCAGTATGACCGACATAGCAAAAATAACGCTTTCTCCCAAGGAACTGGAATTGGTTTGTAACACAGACTGGATTTTAACTAAACATCGCATTGTTGATAAAGTTTACCAGATTTTTGGCGAATTGTCCATCAACATGAAACATGTTGTTACTAATAATGCCAATAGTTTGCTAAAAGAAGTGTGTGAAAAAAATGCAAAAATATCAAAAGGCGAAAATTATCGACAGCTTCCTTATGTTATGCTGGATTATCCCCGTCATTTTACAAAGGAATCAACACTGGCTGTTAGAACATTTTTCTGGTGGGGAAATTTTTTTAGCATCAATCTACAGGTGTCTGGTGCGTACAAAGAAATTGCTATGCCTGTATTGCTGAAGCAGTTTTTATTGCTGCAACAGCAGCAGTATTTTTTGTGCATACATACCGATCCATGGCAACATCATTTTGATGAAGATAACTATGTTTCTTTGCGAAATATGACAGTCGAAGAATTTGCAACTAACCTTAGTCGTGGGTCATTTATTAAAGTTGCAAAAAGAATTTCCCTGGAGCGGTGGAGCACCGCTTCAATATTTTTGGAAAGTAGTTTTAAAGAAATGATAACCTTGTTGGAGCTTAGTTTCCTAAACGATGAAAGAGGTCTTTAACCTGGTATTCCCATAACTGGCTTTGATCTTTAATGTCTCTTTTTTCTGCAAAATCTTTAATGATCAAAATAGTCTGATTGGTAACTTCAGATTTTTCTATGCTGAATTCAAAGTACTCTTCTTTGGGTGCATGTAACCAATGATAACGTATGTATTTATCTTCTTCCCCTTCCAATAATTCTGCCTGCTCATCAGAACCATTCCAAGAAAAGCTGAATATACCATCCCGCTCATCAACCTTATCTGCAAACCACTCCTGCAATCCTGCAGGTGTACTCAAAAAATCATATAATATGCCTGGCGAACATCTAACCGGGTATTCTAGCGTGTACAAAACTTTCTTGCTCATCCAATTAATTTAAAATCATATAGAATAGTGCAATAATAGCAAAATTAATGACGATTCAAAATATTTTTTTAAATGCCCTGTTTAACATGATTCTTGGCATCATTAAACAAAATGATAATTTAAACTACTAATTAGAAGAATCGCTACAAATCTTTTTGGAAAGCGATGATAATTGGTATAAATTACGTTTAAGTAAAATATGTTACTTGCCATTAAATTGAAGTAGTAACGATTGTAACTTAATCCTTATTTCACCTAATATTAAAACTTCCGGTTATGAGTATGCGCCAACTCAAGATCACCAAATCTATTACCAACCGTGAAAGCCAAAGTTTAGAAAAATATCTGCAGGAAATTGGAAAGGTTGAATTAATCAGCCCCGAAGAGGAAGTAAAATTAGCTGTCCTCATAAAACAGGGAGACCAATTTGCGCTGGATAAACTAACAAAAGCCAATTTGCGGTTCGTAGTCTCAGTAGCTAAACAGTATCAAAACCAAGGTCTTACTTTACCCGATCTTATCAACGAGGGCAACGTAGGTTTAATCAAGGCTGCACAACGCTTTGACGAAACCCGTGGTTTTAAATTTATCTCTTATGCAGTGTGGTGGATACGTCAAAGTATCTTACAGGCACTTGCCGAACAATCCAGAATTGTACGACTTCCTTTAAACAAGGTTGGGCTCACCAATCGTATCAGTAAAGCCTACTCGCAGTTAGAGCAGGAGTTTGAAAGAGAGCCAACAGCCGAAGAAATAGCGATATTTCTTGACCTTGAAACGGAAGAAGTATCTGCTGCGCTTGGAGCCTCCGCCAGGCATATCAGCATGGATCAACCTTTTGCAGATGGAGAAGAAGGTTCGCTTATGGATGTATTGGAAAACCCCAATGCAGAAAATACAGACATGCACTTAACTTTTAGAGTGTCCCTGTCAACCGAAATAGATCGGTCCTTAAGCACTTTAACTGAAAGGCAGAAAGATGTAATTCGTTTTTTCTTTGGTATCGGTGTCGATCATCCGCTAAGCCTGGAGGATATCGGTGAGAGATATAGCTTAACCCGTGAAAGGGTGAGGCAGATAAAAGATAAAGCAATTACAAAATTACGGTCCACCTCCCGATGTAAGCTTTTACGAACCTATTTGGGAGCCTAAAGATTTCATACATTTGCAAAAATTTTAAAAGTGAACTTTTTTAGTTCACTTCTTTGTTTATAACCATTAATCATACAATTACTATGTTCAATACATTAAGTGAAAAGCTTGAAAGTGCCTTTAAAAATATAAAAGGACAGGGAAGAATTTCTGAACTTAACATAGCCAATACCGTAAAAGATATCCGGCGTGCATTGGTTGATGCCGATGTGAATTATAAAATTGCCAAAGAATTTACTGATGTGATCAGGGAAAAGGCTTTGGGCGAAAAAGTATTAACGGCGGTAAGTCCGGGCCAGTTAATGGTAAAGATTGTGCAGGATCAGCTTACCGAATTAATGGGCGGCAGCGAAAGTGAATTCAATATCAGTGGCAATCCGGCAATTATACTGGTAGCTGGTTTACAGGGTAGTGGTAAAACAACTTTTTGTGGTAAACTGGCTTATTATTTAAAGACAAAAAAGGGAAAATCGCCTTTGCTGGTTGCAGCAGATGTTTACAGGCCTGCGGCGATTGACCAATTGGAAGTATTGGGTGGCCAGATTAATGTGGATGTATTCAGCGAAAGAGAAAATAAAAGCCCTGTCAGCATTGCACTAAATGCTATTAAAGAAGCTAAAACAAAAAATAAAAATGTAATCATTATTGATACTGCAGGCCGTTTGGCGGTAGATGAGGCAATGATGAAGGAAGTGGCTGATATTAAAACGGCGATTAACCCACAGGAAATATTATTTGTTGTGGATAGTATGACCGGCCAGGATGCAGTAAATACTGCAGCGGCATTTAATGAACGCCTTGATTTTAGCGGTGTTGTATTAACGAAGCTGGATGGTGATACAAGAGGTGGTGCTGCTTTATCAATTAAGTACACCGTTAATAAGCCCATTAAGTTTGCCAGTAGCGGCGAAAAAATGGAAACCCTCGATATCTTTTATCCTGAGCGTATGGCTCAGCGTATTTTAGGAATGGGTGATATTGTGAGCCTGGTTGAAAAGGCACAGGAACAATTTGACGAGGCAGAAGCGGCAAAGCTGGAAAAGAGAATTCGTAAGAACCAGTTTGATTTTGAAGATTTTAAAACCCAGTTGCAACAGATAAAAAAAATGGGTAACCTTAAAGATCTTATGGGGATGATTCCCGGAATTGGTAAGCAAATTAAAGATGTGGATATCAATGACGATGCTTTTAAGGGAATTGAAGCCATGATTAATTCAATGACGCTGGAAGAGCGTAGAAATCCCGATGTAATAAATCCTACCCGCAAAACAAGGATTGCCAAAGGAAGTGGAAAAGACATCGCTGAAGTAAACCAGTTTTTAAAACAATTTGAACAGATGAAAGGCATGATGAAAATGATGAATAAAATGCCAATGGGTAAAATACCGGGCATGGGTAAAAGGTAGTTTTCAATAATGTTTTAGCGAACCACTTTGCAATCAGCGAAGTGGTTTTTTTATGCCCATAATTGATGGCATTGCAGGGCAATAATCGGCGGCAGGATTATGATATAATTTTTTAGCAGTTTGAATGATATGCTGAAACAGGAAATGGAAAAAAATACGGCTGCTACCAAAAAAATTTAATTTCCCTTTCTATTAACCAATCGCTGTCACCGATCATTCACCAATTTTTATTTCCTACAAATAGCAATTGATTATTTTCAAAAAGCTGAGTACATTTGGTTTTGTGCTTTTACAAATGCCAGGAAACAGTTTTGCCTTAAAGCTTATTTTTTGCCCGGGCAACCTTTTACTTTTTTTGAACGATTATTTAAGCAACCTTAAAATTTCGCCAACGAATCAGGAACTTGAACATATTATCCAGGGGTGTATAAATTCGAGCCGTGAAAGCCAAAAAGCATTTTACCAGCTTTTTTATGGCTTTGCCATGGCTATTTGTATGCGGTATTGCAATAGTAAGGATGATGCTATGGAAGTGGTGAACGATGGATTTATGAAAGTGTACAGAGAATTACCGCGTTTTGTACCCAGGTATAACAACTACGAAGCTTCGCTTAAAGGCTGGATGAAAAGCATTATGGTAAATACTGCGATTGATCACTTTAGAAAAAATAATAAAAATTATTTGGTTGCAGAAATGGAGGAGTCACATTGTGAAATGGAGCACAACGGCGAAACTGCCATTGATAAAATGACCTACAAGGAAATTATGGACCTGGTAAACCAGCTATCACCCGTGTATAAAACTATTTTTAATTTATTTGCAATAGATGGGTTTAAGCATGAAGAAATTGCCAGCCAGCTTAAGATTTCTGTAGGCACTTCCAAATCAAACCTGTCCAAGGCTAAAGCAAATATTCAAAAAATGCTGAAAGAAGCCACAATAAAATGTTATGAGCGAAAAGCAGTTTGATCATATTGAAAATAAAATAAGGGAAGCCGCCGAAAACAGCGAGCAGCCGTTTGATGAGCATGCCTGGAGCCTGATGGAAGCGAAGCTTAATAAAAAGGACAGGAGGTATCGTTTTTTATTTTGGTTATTGCCATTGGGTATTTTCCTGGTAGCCGGAGGTGGATATTTTTTATTCAATATTGATAAAGGAACAGAAAAAGGAATTGAATCACAACAGCAATTCTCAGACAATACGATCATTAAACCAGGCCAACTAGCTAAAGATGTTTCGCTAACAGCAGACTCCGGAACTTCTTCTGTTGCACAAAATGCAAAAGTCCGTACGGTCAAAAAATCATCTCCCATTATTAGTCAGATTTCTGAGGCTGATCAATTACATAATGCAACCAGCCATAAAAAAAAGAAACCGGCTGAAGCATTTAAAAAAATAAAATCATCCACCAAAGGTAGATTAACTACAAGTAATTCGTCAGGCATTGCCGGGGACACGGAAGATGTGACTACTACAGTTGCAGGCACAGATATAACAAATGAAAAACTTCTGTATCAACAGGCAGATAAGACAAAGTGGAATAAAACAGCTATCACATTAAAGGATAGCCTGAAACAAATAATTACTTTAAAAGAGGAACCTGTAAAAAATAACCCCGATACGAATGTCACACCAGTAAAGAAAAAAAATGAAGCGACTAAAAACAAACCCGCTCGTTTTTATTTGTTGGCGTCGCTGGGCGCAGATGTTGGTAGTGTGAAATTATTAACTTTCAATAATAGTAAAATAACACCTAAATACGGTATTGGAATTGGTTACCACCTTAATAAAAAAATAAGCCTGCAGACGGGTTTCTATGCCAGCAGAAAAAAATACATTGCTGGTCCGGACGATTATAATCCCAAGGCTGGTTCTTACTGGAGCCAGGTAAGTATTTTGAAAGTTGACGCAGCCTGCCTCATCTACGATATTCCGTTAACAATACGCTACGATATAGTACAAAGGCCAACAACAAGTTATTATACAACTGCCGGTATTTCTTCTTTTATTATGAAGCGTGAAGGCTACGATTATCATTATCTCCGCAATGGTAATTATTATAAGGCTAATAGTACTTACACCGGCAACAAAAATTTCTTTTCCGTATTTAATTTGTCTGCAGGTGTAGAGAAAAAAATTGGACGTAATTTTTATATACAGGCTGAGCCATCCCTAAGTATCCCCATTACTGGTGTGGGAGAAGGAAAGGTAAAACTCTACTCAGCAGCCCTGCAGATTGGCCTGAAATATCAGCCATTAAAAAAACATAAATAAATTCACATTACTCAATAGCATGGCACGAATTTGATGCACTAATTACACGAATTAAAAAATGCTCATTTTATTATTTTGTATAATCCAATAGCGATCGGATGGCCTGTTACAATGCTGGTAATAAAATAAATTGTACGCCCAATCATTGTTAACACATCCTTTTTTTATGGAGCTACTTATGGCTCTTTTTTTACAAAATTAATTTGAGATAATATTTTAAATAAGGCAACCACTTTGTAGTCAGTTCCGATTCTTTTTAAAATAATAAGTATGAACAAAAGAATCGTAAATAGCCTGTGTTTTATTTCTGGGGCGTTTATTATAATCAATTTTTCTGCATGTAGTAAAACTGATCCCTCGCCGGCTCCTTCAACAGATCCCTGTGCTGGTAAAACGATTGTAATTACAGCTACACCATCTGCTGCAACTGCATGTGGCACCAATGGTAGTATTAATGTTAGTGCATCGGGGAGTAGCGGATTTACTTTTAAACTCAATAGCGGCGGCACTTACCAGGCATCCGGTGCATTCGCAAATTTGGCAGCAGGCGATTACAATGTATTTGCAAAAGATGCTGACGGTTGTGAAAAATCTGTCACTGCTACTGTAGCAGCGGGAGGCACAGCAGGCGCCAATTTTGCCGCAGTAAAATCATTGATTGCAGCAAAATGTCAAAGCTGTCATAATAATTCACTGGCAAATGGCGGCATGAATTTCCAGGTGGAGTGTAATATAGTAGCCAATAAAACCAGGATTAAAGTAAGGGCTGTAGATGAAGGAACCATGCCTGCAACTGGCCCTTTACCCCAGTCTGAAAAGGATATCATTTCCGCATGGATAACTGCCGGTGGCGGTTACTCGAATTAATTTTTTTCATTAAAAATTCTGCAAAGGTGGCCTCAAAAAAAAATATACTTGTTGCTGCGGCAATTATAATAATTATTGCGGCAGGTTATTTTTATAGAGAATACAATCGCAAACCTGCAGATGTAATTGACGCTGCACCTGCTTACAAAATCGAGGCAGCAAAAATGGTTGAATTGTACGAAACCGATGAGCCAGAAGCAAACAGGCAATGGCTCGGGAAAATAGTTCAGGTTGCCGGTTCAATTACAGAAATAAATAACCAACAGGATACGCTCATCAATATCATATTGGGCGAAAGCAATGCCATGCATAAAGTAAGTTGCCTGTTGGATAAACGGCATATTACCGAAATAGAAAAATGTGCTGTTGGCCAGCAAATTAGTATCAAAGGCATTTGCACAGGTTTCTTATTGGACGTTGAATTAAACCGCTGTGTTATTGTGGACAATTACTAACCAATTAAATGTTTACCAATATGAAAATATTCATTCTCTTTTTACTATTGATGATTTCTTCTTTTATTGGCCTGGCACAAACCAGGTATTTCACTAAAAGCGGAAAAATATCTTTCTACTCTAAATCGCCGATGGAGAATATTGAAGCCAGCAATAACAAAGTGACTAGTGTATGGGATGTGGCATCCGGGCAAATTGAATTCAATGTTTTGATGAAAGGCTTTGAATTTGAAAAGGCACTGATGCAGGAGCATTTCAATGAAAACTATGTGGAAAGCGATCGGTATCCCAAGGCGGTTTTTAAAGGGATTATTGAAAATAGCAACGGCATTGTTCTAACTGCCGATAATGTATATACGCTAAATGTAAGCGGCCAGTTAACCTTGCATGGTATCACCCATCCTTTAAATGCAATTACAGTAATCACTATAAAAAAGGGCCTTGTTAGTGCTGCTTCCAGTTTTGGCATTGTGCTGGCAGATTATAAAATAAGCATACCCGCATTGGTTGCTGAAAAGATCAATAAAACAATTGCTGTAACGGTAAACATTCCGGCTTACCAGCTATTTCCTCAAAAATAATTTCAGGAAAAATATCACTTACAAATTGATAGTATGACAAAAAGAATAACGGCCCTGCTTGCACTAAGCATGTTGATGGTTTTCAGGCTGCCCGCCCAATCGCTGATGGATGGTGTGGAAG
The DNA here is from genome assembly GCA_046590675.1 of Ferruginibacter sp. GTDB lineage: Bacteria > Bacteroidota > Bacteroidia > Chitinophagales > Chitinophagaceae > Ferruginibacter. The sequence goes on from JBKJUP010000069.1 coordinate 44,588, forward strand.
ACAGCATTCCTTTGCGTCAAAAAATAACCGGTGCTTTTAAATCAACCAGGGTTATCAATGCCCACTCCATTGAAATGTTGCACAAGGGGAATCTTGACTTTAGAATTATGCACCGGTTTGGATTTTTGAATTCGGGGGTTAAACAATTGTACGGGCTCGACAATGCATCGATGCGGATAAGTTTTGATTATGGAATAACAGATAACACTACCATTGGATTTGGAAGAAGCACTTTTAGAAAGGAGCTGGATCTTTTTGTAAAAACGAGGTTGATACAACAATCTACAGGCGAAAATGCCAAACCATTTTCATTGGTGATTGCTGCGGGTGGTTTGGTATGGACCGAAGAAGTTTTTACCGGGGCAAAACCAAATTTTGCAGACAGGTCTTCCTACTATGTGCAATTGATTGCAGGGCGTAAATTCAGTTCGGCATTCTCTTTTCAGCTAAGCCCTATTTTTCTTCACAGTGGTTCCCCGGTTAATGCCGGTGATGATTCAACGATTTTTGCAATGGGTGGCGGGGCAAGGTTGAAGGTGAGCAAGCGAATGGCCATTACCCTGGACTACCATCATCCTTTTGGCAATTTTGATGCATCCATTACCGATCCATTATCTGTGGGAGTGGATATTGAAACCGGCGGGCATGTATTTCAATTACAGTTTTCCAATGCTACCGGTATGAACGAAAGAGCCTACATAGCCCAAACCACGGGCAATTTTTTTAAAGGCGATATCAGGTTTGGTTTCAATTTGTCACGCATTTTTAAAGTGGGGAAAAAATAATGTATTTACTTAAAAGCTGTTTAAGTTGAATACTCTAAAAAAGTATGGTGGGAAATGATGCCATGAAAATCTGAATACGAACAGTGCGACGCCAATGCAGATGCTATGAAATACCAATGCCGGTTAACAAAAAATTATTTCCAAACAGTCTCTTAAATCACTTTAAAACCAGGCTTGAACCAGGCACAATTACTGGTTTTTAATCAAAATTCATATTTAAACGAATGGGATATTGGATGCCCGGGCCTATTAACAATTTAATAAAACCCGGATGCAATGCCTGTAAACAGGTGCTTTTAGGTGTGCGTTGAGAAAAGAAAACGAATTTGGCCTTTAGTAATTTGGTTATTGTGAGCCAGCTTAGTATCTTCGCTTTCCTTTTTTAAGGAAGAGTTAGAAACCCTATTTATTAACAACCCAAAAAAATTTCTATTTTTTATGGCTGTAAAAATGAGACTGCAAAGACATGGTTCAAAAAAGAGACCATTCTACTTCATCGTTGTAGCAGATGCCCGTAGCCCACGTGATGGCAAATTTATTCAGAAACTTGGTACTTACAATCCTTTGACCGTTCCTGCAACTGTGCAGATTGATCGTCAAAAGGCGTTGGACTGGTTACACAAAGGTGCTCAGCCTACTGACACTGTACGTCGTATCCTTTCTTTCAAAGGAGTATTGTTCCTGAAGCATTTGTTAAGAGGTGTAAGCTTAGGCCTGTTTGATGAAGCTGTAGCAATGCAAAAATTTACTACATGGAGCTCAGAGCATGAAGCTCATGTTGCCAAGCGCCAGGGAGCTCATAAAAAAGCTCGTCAGGATAGCCGTAACCAACCTGTAGTAAGGAAAGTTGCTGAAGTTCCGGCCGCTGTGCCAACCGCAGCACCAGAAGCAGCACCTGCCACTGAAGAAACTAAAACAGAAGAATAATTACCTCTGTTGCGTTAATTCTTTTAAGCAATTTCGACTAGTCGGGATTGCTTTTTTTGTGCCCCCGACCCAATAAAACCTAAGAGGCAGTTAAATCGAAAAAGCCTTTACTATCTTTGGCGAAATTTTGGTTGGTTGTTTATTTTAAATACCAGCAATAGTTTTTCATTGCATCAACTGTGGCGTCGCAATCCGTTCATCGGTATATTTTCATGGCATCGAAAGTCGTTACAGTAAATGTTTTCTGGTAATCGCAATTAGTAGCTCAGAAATGTATTCACAATAAATAATTCCTGTTAAAGGTCATGAGTCAATATTTTAAGATAGGGAAATTTGCCGCCAGTTTTGGTTTAAAGGGCGAATTGGTGTTAATACACAGTCTTGGTAATAAAACTGCCTTAAAAGGGCTGGAAACCGTGTTTATTGAGGAAAAGAAGGACAACTTTATGCCCTATTTTATAGAAAGCGCTGCTGTAAAAAATGATAGTGAAATTTACATGAAATTAGAAGGGATCGATACCAAGGAAGTTGCCCGCAAACTTACTCCTAAAGAAGTATGGATGCAGGAAGCAGACTTTAAGAAATTTGCTGCTAAATCTTCTCCCATTGCTATGCTGGGTTTTCATTTAATCAACGAAGACGAAGACCTTGGTGAAATCATCGAAGTAATTGAACAACCTCACCAGATTCTCTGTGCTATATTGCTGGATGGCAAAGAGGCACTCATCCCCATTCACGAAGAATCGCTGGATAAAATTGACCAGAAGACAAGGAAAGTTTTTGTGACCTTGCCGGATGGGTTATTGGATATTTATAGGTAAAAAATAAAAAAGAGTCACCAACATCTACTCATTTTTTAACGACACACCAGTGTTGAGCAAGTTTCTTATCGCTCGGATAAGGCGCATTATTACCTACAAGTTTCCCGTTTTTATCGTACAAATAATATCGTGGAATGGTGAGTAAATTCATTTTCTTAATCGTTTCTGCTGAAGCATTTGCCGGTAGATAATTATCATTAACGGTAGCTGGCTTTTCTGAGATAATTTATATCATAACAATCACAAGAATCGAAGAAACATAGTCCGGCAACAATGAGCAGCAACAATACCACCAATACATCTTCCATAGTCTCCATAATCGGGGCCTTCCGCAACACGCTTCGGGATGATGGCGTAGGTTATGGAGATTATTTAGAGCAGTTAACCTAATCTGCTGTATTTAAAACTGGCAGGTGAATACAGCAGGCCGCCACACAACCGTAAAATGCTATCCCATCAAAATGCAAGTGGAAAACTCTAACCGATAATGCGTAATAAGTATTAAACAGCCTGCCTTAAATACAGGAATTTATATTTAACTTTAATCGCATTAAGGTTAAATAAGATAATTTTAATTTAACTATGGATATAGATAAGTTTAAAGCAGGTGCTATCATTAAGCAGCCAACGGGATATAAAGGTTTTATGCCGGAGACTGTGTGCCATACGTTTACCTGGGCAGACCCTTCTATTAATACCCTGCTGGAGCAGGCTACTTTACAACTGGGGTCTCTCAATAGTTTTTCACAATTTGTACCGGACATAGCCCTTTTTATAAGAATGCATGTGGTAAAAGAAGCCACTGTAAGTAGCAGGATAGAAGGCACACAAACCAATATGGAGGAAGCATTGGTAAGGCAAACTGATATAAATCCTGAAAAGCGCAACGACTGGAGAGAGGTGAACAATTATATCAAAGCAATGGATCATGCTATTGCCAGGCTTGAAAAATTACCGTTGTCATCCCGCCTTTTAAAAGAAAGTCACAAAATTTTATTAGACGATGTGCGTGGGGAACATAAACTGCCTGGCAATTTCAGGACATCGCAAAACTGGATTGGCGGTACTTCTTTAAATGATGCTGTATTTATACCACCGGCACACGATGAAGTGAACAGGTTGATGGGTGATTTGGAAAATTTTTTACACGACATTGATATTGAAGTGCCTCACCTTATAAAAATCGCAATAGCACATTATCAGTTTGAAACCATTCACCCATTTTTAGATGGTAACGGAAGGATAGGCAGATTGATGATAACCCTTTACCTGATTGAAAACCATATCATCGAAAAGCCTGTGTTGTACCTGTCAGATTTTTTTGAAAAGCATAAGGGGTTGTATTATGACAACCTGATGATGGTTCGCCGGACGAATAACCTGGCGCAATGGATAAAGTTTTTTTTAGAGGCAGTTACACAAACCTGTAAAGTAGCAATACAGTCTTTGCAGGAGATCATAAAATTAAAACATGAATGTGAAGGGAACAGGATTATTCATTTAGGTAAAAAAGCGCCGACTGCGAAACGGTTGCTTGATCATCTATTTACGCAACCTGTAGTAACAGCACAGGACGTTTCAACGTTATTAAAAATTTCATCTGTATCCTCTTATAAATTGATCAATGATTTTCTAAAATCAGGCATTCTCGAAGAAACAACAGGTTTCAGGCGTAACCGGTTTTTTGTGTTCAGGGAATACCTGAAGATATTTTATAAATAGCGGATATAGACCAAACAGCGAAATAGTTTACATTTCAAAACAACATGTAAACTAAAATCAGGTTTGCAAAGAAAAATCAACACGACCAGTAATAATATAATCAATACTTCATCCATGGTCTTTAAAGGCTGGGCCTTCTGTAAAACGCTTCGGGCGATGGCACAGGCTACCGAAAAATTCGGGACAGGTATGGCTGAAGCAAGATGTACTTGGCCGGAGGGATACGACCTAACAGAGTCCGGCACTTGTATGTGAATATGTCAAACACAGAAATCCATCATTGGATATTTCTATTCTGAATTAACATTAATAAGAACAATAGTATCCTGCCGATTATTCCATGTATTTAAATAACAAATCTCCAAGTATTGGATCACCGGGTCGTGGGGCATTTGAAATGACTATTTGACCAGACTTATTTATTATTAAATAAAATGGAATTTCAATTCCCTGTGGATCCAGATTAAATTTCCAGGAATCTTTATCATTAATAAACCGATACTGGTCAGAAAAATTAACTCCATCTGCTAACACAGCTTTCTTCCAATTACCAGCGTCCGTGTCCAAAGAAATTTGTATGTATTTTAAATCCTTATGATCATTTGACTTATGAAAGGATTTTAAAGGATCTGTTTGCGCTCTGCATGGAATGCACCAGCTTGCCCAAAAGTCGATATAGGTTACATTATTAACGTTGTTTGATATAACCTTTCCAAAGGAAGTAATATTGTCGTTAATGTCAATTAGTTTAATTGTATCGAGTTTTATTGATAAGTTTTCCAAAGGGATGGTTAAACTAGCTTTATAAATTAAAAGTTTTTGACGATATTTTTCAGAAACAATGCTCTCGCATGCTTCGTACAATGTTGTCATCAATTCAGCATCAAAACCTCTTTTGTTTTTCGAAAAGCTAATGATATCAGCCGTTAATAAATAGTCCTTTAAGTAGGTCGGATATTTTAATGCATCGCTTTTCAACTCTTTGAATTCTTTCAAATCATAGTTCTTAATTTTAATAACCGTTCGATGTAGTTTTAGCAAAGAAGATAAAAAAAGAGAAGAATTTGTATCTGAATTTGCAATCAACCTTTGCTTAAATTCCGCAGTTTCCGAAGCAGATAATTTTATAGCTTCACTATCAGAAAAAACTAACAGGTATCTATTTAACCAATAATTATACAAGTCATTAAAAACAAATTTTTTATATGCCTTTGTATAGAGCCCTCCTTCTAATGATGTAATAAAATCTGGCTTCAACTTTTCGAAATAAGCTGACAATTCAGTTCGGTATCTTAAAATTTCATCTTCCGTAACAGGGGATCTTAATTTTGGGAAATTTTTCTTCTCAGCTAAATATTCATTTCTGAATATGGTATAGTATTGGTAATTTTTTTCATTGTCACCCGTTACTATTAATGTGTCTTTATAGGAGGATGGATTATTATCTAATACCCTATAGGTGACATTGATTGAGTCTCCCGGCGTTACAAACACTTCCTTTAAAAAAAATAACATAAGCCGGGGTTCGGATAAATGAAAAGCAGCTTTAAAATTTCCATTTAAGCTGTCGTATGAGCTATAGTCAAACTGCTGATTCTCTCTATCCAAAAAATCTGTAACTAGCCGATCAACTGGTACTGAATTAAAGTCTGTAGATTTTAGATTTGCAGTTATGATAACTTGTTTGTCTTTTTTATTATTCGATTGAGCACATAGTGATGCGTTTAAAATAAAAAGACTGAATAAAAAGCCTGTAAGCTGTAGTTTTAATCTCATAAAATTGGAGTTATAAAAAGGATTGCTAATCGGAAACAGAAATTATGAAATAACACTTAAGAGTGAGCCGCTGTCTTTGTTGATATCTCCCCTTTACCCTTAAAATTTTTATTATTCCAAAAACGCAGATGTTGGTCTTATTGAACACCATCATTGTAGTGAAATTAATACTCTTATACCAGTATTATGGCGTACGCTTCGGTTGTTGGTCAATAAGACCAACAACGGCCTTAGCAATTTTTAGAGTTTTGTTTCTATATTCTGTTCAAGCGATTTTTTAAGAGACTTAAAATTATCTTCGCCACCTTCCCGCCAAATTCCAATAACAACGCCCTTGGGATCAATTAATATTTTTAAAGGTATCGTTGACACAAAATAGGAATTTAAAACTTTTTCATTACCCAAAATATTGATCCATAAATCAGTGCCATCCTGTATAATTGCTTTTCTGAAAGCTAGACTATCTTCATCCTTCGAGATGGCTATAATTTCCAATCCCTTGTTGTTATATTTTTTATACAATTCTTTCATTGCCGGATAATCGGCCCTGCATGGTCCACACCAGCTTGCCCAAAAATCGAGTAATACATATTTGCCTTTGTATAAATTTAGTGAAATACTATTTCCTGCAATATCAGTTTGAACAATTTCAGGTGCCACCATACCAATATGAATTTTATACGAATCAATTTTTTTTCTTGTTTCGCGGCCAAAATATGAAGCCTTGTCCACTTCTGAAAGGGTATTGTACACCAATTCTATTTCTTCCAAATCTTTTGTGGAGGCGTCATTTTTTAGCGATTCTACATAATTATTAAGAGCATAATTGGTTAACAATGATGAAGGGTTTGTTTTTACATATTTATAATAAACATGGGTGTATAAAGCATCCAACGTAGAGTCAATTGCGTACTCGGTTTGTGCCATCCCATCCTTATCTCCGGTTTCTTTTTGTTGAGATTGGAGTGTAAGAAGTTTCCTTACCTGCATACTATAAGGTTCCCGTTCTTTCTCCATTTTTTCATACCCGGGATATACTACAGAGCCAGAAACTTTTGCATTGGAAAAAGAATCTGTTGAGGAGATCATGACTGTAGTTGGTTCTAGTATAAGCGTAAGCATATATCTATCCTCATAACTACCTGGAAAATTGGCAGGCGTTTTTGCATATAAAGTAACAAGCGTAGTAGCTCCTGTTTGTATCTTAAAATTATACTTATCGTTTATTACTCTGGCACTGTCAAATCCATCCTCAATGCCATCTAAACTGATTATATAAACATATTGAACAGGCTCTTTTAAATGGCTAACAGTTCCCTGAATGACTAACTCACCTTGCTTTCTGTTTTTAGCGTTTGTTTGGGTAGAAGCTAAAGATGGGATAATAGCAAAAAGAAACAATAAGAATTTTGTCATCGCGGAAATTTAATGGTGTTAATTATGTGAGTTTTAATTTATTTGGGAATGGACAAATTATTCTGAATTGAAATGAGGTTGTCACAAAAGTGGAGACAGCCTCATTTTTTTATGACGCTTAGCTACAGGATTCCTTACTGCCATGCCCATGATCCTTGCAATAGCTGTCGCAAGTGTCGCAACTTACCATGCCGGCGGTACTTTTATCTGTGCATTTGCATTGCATACCGCCACCGGAACCCGCCATTATATTTTTCATTTCCATCCTGCTCAACTTTCCTTTAATGTTGGCGAGGCTCATTTTTTGTGTTTACATTTTTTTTAAATTTTTGTGGTTTTAAAAATTGTTTATACCTATAGCTTTTAGCATCACAGGCTTTGGCCTTCCCGCTCCTCATCTGCAGATAAGGATAGTACCGCAGGGCTTTTCTTTCAGGGTACTAATCCAAAAGAAATACGGTGAGTTTTTATGTTATTATGTGAAAGACTCTTATGCATTCTAAAGGTTGTTAATTTAATTCTATAAAGTTTCTAAAAATATGATATAATAGAAACGTTGGGTAAAACAGGAGAACCGTTAAGTGTTTGTGAACTTGCCCAAGGGATTGTTGGATATT
>JBKJUP010000059.1:0-303723 GCA_046590675.1 Ferruginibacter sp.
TATATTTGAAACGGATAACTGGGCAAAAACAGGTTGTAAAGAACCCAGCATTAACAGGAAGAATACAGTTTTTTTCACGGGAGTTGGATTTATTCAACTACTAAAACGAAAAAAAACGGATTATCATATCCTAAAATGAAAAGAGCCATCTACTCAGTTGATTATAAGGGAAATAAGTTTAAGAAGGCCGTGGAGAAAACTGATTTAGCCATTTCGTGAAGGTTGTGTACAAACAAGCAGTTTATTTAATTTGATATACATCAACAGAAAATAAAAATAAGGGGGGAATTAGCAGTTTAAAATACCTCTACTTATACTTCACTTGTAGTTATATCAATCAAATCATCCTTGAAAATCAAAAATGGCATTTTCGATTTTCAAGGATGAATTTATAATGCAGGTAAATGCTTCGACAGAAATGTATTGGTATTGCAAATAATGACGCCATCCCTGGTTTTATAATCTGCTACATCAGGAACTACCACAAAATTTTTTTTCGTTTTAAGATCCGCTATACTCTGCATGTTCCCCTTGCTTATGGAAGGCGCATTGTTAAGCTTTACTTCTATGCTTGCCACCGGATGAATACCATTGGCTAAAACAATATCATATTCAGCGCCAGCCTGCGTTCTGTAATAATACATATCCAGTGCCAGGGGTTTTATTTGCCTGATCTGTTCAACCATATAACCTTCCCATGACGATCCAACAACGGGGTGCCCTCTTAAGCCGGTCATCGTATGCACATTGCTCAACTGGTGCAGCAGGCCGCTATCACGGATATATATTTTAGGAGCTTTAACCAATCTTTTTTTTGTATTGATATGAAAGGCAGGCAGCCGGTGTACCAGGAAAGCGCCTTCCAAAAAATCAACATAACGATTAACTGTAGGTGCAGTAATGCCCAATGAGCGGCCAATCATTTCTGCATTCCACACAGTGCCATTAATATGGGCCAGCATACTAAGTAAACGGCTGATGATATTGCTGGTAAGATTAACACCAAACAAGGCACTCAAATCACGTTCTACATAACTGCGTATAAAACTGCTCATCCATTCAGCAGCTATTTTTTCATTTCGTGCAAGCAAGGCTGTAGGAAACCCGCCTCTCAGCCAATGTTTGTCGCGGCTTATCTTTTCCGGCAGCTCTGAATAATTGAGAGGCGATAATTCCCGGTAAGCTATACGGCCAGCCAGTGACTCTGATACCCCTTTTACCAACTGCGGAGACGCACTGCCCAGTAAAATAAAATTACCATTGCGCCGGTCTTCATCAATTACAGAGCGCAACACAGAAAACAACGAAGGCACAGTTTGTACTTCATCTATAATGATGCATTTATCTTTATTGTCTCTCAGAAAAGTAAATGGGTCTGCAAGGCGGCGCACATCAAGTGGATTCTCTAAATCGAGATATAGTGTAGGCCGCTTTTGTACGCCGGCAATTTCTTTTGCCAAAGTTGTTTTGCCAACCTGCCGTGCTCCTAATATGGCCACTGCCGGAAACTGCTTCATTAACCTGGATATCTGTTGCTGAAGATGCCTTTGTATCATTTTATAAATATACAAATCATCCTTGAAAATCAAAAATGCCATTTTCGATTTTCAAGGATGATAAAATGATAGCAGCTATTTTTTCGGCCTAATTTTTTATTGATTTGATGCTATTTTTTGCAGGCAATAATTTAAAATAACTTGCTTTAAAGCGGCCTTGCACAATTTCGCCTTTTACTTCTGCTTTACGAACGGCATTGCAAAAACCATTTTCTGCATGCGCATCACCATGATCATCGATCGCAGTGCCATCTACAAAATAAGCTATGCCATTAATTCTTACAGCAAGGTCACAGGATTTCCCCTTCATTCCAAACCTGCATTCGCCACAGGCCACTTCAACCAACTGCATTTTATCCTGCTTTACCAACGCTGCGGAAGTATCCGTTTGCGCTTTCAAACCCAGGCTTGTAATGCCTAATATCAATAGCATAATTAATTTCATACCGGTATTTATTAAGCCATGTTATAATTTGTTTTTCCGGGAATAGCTGCCGCATAATAACCATCTGCATTGGGCAGTACCAATGGCATTGCTTTCCAATCATATTCTTTTGGTTGCAAATCAAGTCCGGAATTAATTGCTTTATCCCATTCTACTTTTTGACCACTATAAGTTGCCAGGCGCCCAAGTATTGAGGTCATGGTACTTTTTGCACCTCTTTCTGCGTCCCAGAATTTATAATCACCTTTTGCAACAGCCGCAAATAATTCATCATGCTCTGTTTGGTAAGGATTATTTTCCTGCTTCATATCATATTGATAAAGCGGCTTTCCACTGGCATCTGTTATGGTACCTGCGCCACAATGTATTCTCCCTTTTGTACCAATTAATAATTCATCTACACGGCTCATGGTACCGGGAATATGCCGGCATTGGCTGTTTAGTATGGTGCCATCGGCATATTCAAATTCCACATAATGATGATCAAATATTTCACCATTTTCTTTTCCTTTTCTAACCTCTCTTCCGCCCATGCCTTGTGCCCTTACCGGGTATCCTTCTTTAAACCAGTTTATCACATCCAGGTTATGAATGTGTTGCTCCGTAATGTGATCGCCGCATAGCCAGTTAAAATAATACCAGTTGCGCATTTGGTATTCCATTTCGGTTTGTGCTGGTTTACGTGGCCTTACCCATACGCCATCATTGTTCCACCACGCCTGTGCAGATGTTATGTCGCCGATCATATCTTTTCTCTTAAACATCTCCAGGTATGAATGCTGGTAGCGCCTTTGCAGGCCAACAACAACATTTAATTTTTTTTGCTTTGCGATGGCAGCGGCAGCCAACACTTTCTGAATACCGGCCGGATCTGTTGCTACCGGCTTTTCCATAAAAATATGTTTGCCTTGCTTTACTGCTTCTTCAAAATGGATGGGCCTGAAACCCGGAGGTGTTGCCAATATCACTACATCCGCCAACGCAATGGCTTTTTGGTAAGCATCAAAACCAGCAAATTTTCTTTCCTCAGGTACATCCAACCTGCTCTTTAAATTCCCACCCGTTTCACCAATGTTATCCGCACTTAATTCTTTATAACAATTATCCAGGTTATCCCTGAAAGCATCTGCCATAGCAACCAGCTTTACATTTTGTGTGGTAGAAAGTGCCTGCATTGCAGCACCTGTGCCACGGCCACCACAACCCACCAGGGCTATTTTAATAACATTGCTTGAGCCTGAGAAAAAATTGGCAGATGATAAGAGTGGTGCGGCGAGTATTCCACCAGCCAGCAATGTAGATTGTTTTACAAAATCCCTTCTCGAATTATTTTTTGAATTAGCAGCATCGTTGAACATAATTGTTGTTTTTAGGTGAATTGAAATGTATGATTAATTACCAAGATATTCTTTAAAAAATTCGTCAACCTGTTGTGCGGTTGGTGGCTGCTGTGGACGCAGTAATCGAAAGCCAACAAATGCAGCTTCAGTTAGCCACCATTTACTTTTCGGTATCTGTGGATCACGCCTGTTCCAGGATGGATCTGACGGCTGCCTGTTGGCACAACGCAACGCTTCTGCAGCATCTTCATAACTGCCGCCTCTTGTTACTTTCGGATACCTTGCCGCGTTAGCCTTTGGTATGGTTCCCATACTATTATTCTGCAGCTTTTCCAACGCCTTTTCATCATAGTGATCAAGGGTCCATTCGCTTACATTACCAAGCATATCATACAGTCCCCAGGCATTGGGTAATTTTTCACCAGACTTATGAAATTTATTATCGCTGTTACCGGCATACCAGGCATATTTGGTGAGCTCACTGGTATCATTACCAAAATAATAACTTGTGTTAGATCCCGCACGGCAGGCATATTCCCATTCGGCTTCTGTTGGCAAACGGTAAAAAATACCCGTTTTGTTATAAAGCCAGCGACAGTACATCAGCGCCGCATGCTGCGACATACTGTTTACCGGAAAACCTCCTTCTTTACCCATGCCCAGGCTCATATCAACGTATTGTGGACTGGGCCTTGTAATAGCATCTACTTTCGAATTTTGGCTGGTATTTTCATCTTTATAAAACACATCAAATTCGTCCCTGCTTACTTCCAAAGCCCCCATCCAAAATGGTTCGATCATAATTTTCTTTTGCGGCCCTTCATCTGCTTTCCCGGACTTTTCTTTGATGTTACTGCCCATTAAAAAACTACCGCCTGAAATGGGTACCATTTTAAAAGAAAATGCTGAGCCGGGAATTTTTTCTTTGTACGAAATGAAATAAACCACAGGAGTTTGTGCCTGTATTGCTAAAAACGAAAAAAGAGCTAAGGTTAATGTGAATATTTTCACTGAGATTTAAATTTTTTTATGACAATGAAGATATGAAAAAATACATGCGGACAATTCAATAAAATCATGCTTGTATAATAGCTATGAATAATTTATCAGCATGCTCAATTTTTGCCTGATGGTTTAAAATAGAGTTTGAAGTTTTTGGATTGATACATTTTCAGTTTGCCTTTTTGTATTTCCGCAATTAACAATTCTGCGCCGTAATAATTAACCAGCTTTTTTGCTTTTCTTATGGGAAGCAGGCTGCATGCTTTTGTAAGCCAATCTGCAAGTGTTCCGTTATCTGCAATAACAGTTATATTTCGCTGAGAAGTGATTCCAAAACCCGTTGATGGATTGATAATATGCGAATACCTTTTTCCATCATGTTCAAAAAACTGGTACACATCACCGGAAGTTGTAACTGCCCTATTACTTATAAGCAGTAATTGCTCCTGCAATTCCTCACCACGGCCGGGTACATTTACGCCAATCGTCCATCCCATTGAATTGCCCGGTTTACCTATCGCAACTATATCACCACTCACGTCAACCAGGGCATTTGTTACACCACTTTCTTTTATAAGATCAATTACTTTTTGCGCAATATATCCCTGGGCAATTCCGCCTAAATCGAGTTGCATACCCGGCTGGATTAGTTGCACACTTTGTTGCACGCTGTCAATCATTATCTTGTTAAAACCTGTTAATGCAAGTTTTTCCTTTACCGCAGATTTAGTTGGAAATATATGTTCCTTTCTTGCTTTGCGCCACAGCTTTGTAACAGGCCCAAGTGTGATGTCGAATGTGCCATTACTTTTTTCAAAGGCATGCTTTGATTGCAGTAATATATCCAGTAAAGGAGCTGAAACTTTCATAGCAGTTCCTGGCTTCCCGGCTAAAGCACATAACCTGTTGAGTTCACTGCTGTCAATATAATCGCTAAAAATAAATACCAGCGAATCAACCAACGCAAAACAATTGTCGGCCATGTTCCTTGCAGTGGCACTATCAGTTGTATAAAGTATGATATTAAAAGGTGATCCCATTTTTGAGGCAGAAAAAGCAAACCGTTGATTTTGTGAAAAACAAAAAATGGGCAACGTACATATCATCAAAACTATAAAAACCCGCATTCAGCTATAATTATTTATGGGTAAAAGTTAAGCAATAGTAGCTAATAATATTTGAATGAATTGTATGCAATTATTACACAAAAAAACCTGCTTTAAAAAAGCAGGCCATTGAACATTTTTTTAAAAAATTAATTGTTATAGCTCATTTTCCAATGTTTATCCCTGACATATTTTTCTTTAAATTTTTTATGTACAGAAGCTGGTTGCTTAACGCCATTGATGATTAATTCCTCATCGCTCAACATATAGGATGAAAGATCAGCCTTTTCTTTAACCAACTTTTCATTTACAAAATCAGTCACAATATCTTCTTGCATCTTTTTAGAAGCAGCTATTTCTTTTTGAGATTTTTCGACAGCAATTTTCGCAACTCTCATATCATTTTGCGATTGTGCAATTTGATTTTTAGCCTCGTCTATCTGAACCCGGGCCTGCTCTATTCCCGCTGAAATTTGACCTTTAGCCATTTCAAGCGCTTCGGCCACTTCTTTCTTTTGTGCCTCCGTAAAAGCGACATCATGACTTGCCAATTCAATTTCCTTTTTCGCAGCTTCTATATCTTTAAATGCATCTTTCTGAGCCCGTTCAATTTCTAATTTAGCATCCCGGATATCTTTCTCCATTTCTGCTATTTCCTTTTTAGACAGATGCATTGCTTTTTCCACTTCTTCCATTACTTCCTTTGATAACTTTTTGTCATTTAAAGATTCCGCAACAATTTTCTTAACCATTTCCATGTATTGTTGCATATCTGCCGCGGTTACTTTTTTATCATCAACATATAATTCTGATACTTTATCGTCGTCTGAAATTACTTGGTATTTTTTACCATCTACATCTTTTACGATAGTCTCTTTGTCTGCTGACTTACTATTTGAATTTGCTTCAGGAACAGTATCAGTAGCCATAGAGCCAATAGCCAAATTTGCCGCTTCCGAAGGAACCTTAGCCGGAGTTTGTGTATCAGCTTTTCCTTTGATTTTTAATTGTACCTTATTTGATGTAAAGGCAAAAATAAACAGGCTCGTAACAATCAGTCCGGCGGCCAATAATTTCTTTTCCATGTTGTTTAATGTTTTGTTGTTATTATAAATAATTCGCTTTACCCGGTTTAATAATTGATTTTTTTCACCTGCAAATGCTGGTATCAATAATTGATTCTTTCTTATTACTAAATCTTCAAATGCCACCAGAGCCTGGATATAACTTTTTTTACAGTTGGTTTTATGCAATGCAATATCATCACAACAGTTTTCTCTCTCTGCTTTTAACATGGATGATACCCATAGCACTGCCGGATTGAAAAAGAAAAATATTTCAATGAATGATTGTATCATATTTACCAGGTAATCTCTGCGGCCAATATGTGCCAGTTCGTGTAGTAAGATGGCTTCTGTTTCTGAAGGCGCTAAATTAGCAATCATACCGATCGGCAATAAAATAACAGGTTTAAAATATCCAACCACTGCGGGTACATTTGCCAAACCGCTTTGCATTAATTTAACCGGAGTTTTAATGTTCAGTTCTTCACAAAGACCAATAAGCATATTGTTCCAATAATCACCCGCTGAAGAAAGTTGCTTTCTTCTGAGTTCGTATATTCTGTAAAACCCGGCAGACAATTGAATGGTTTTTATTAAAATGATGGTGATCCAAACAAGAACAATCCAATGGGCATTGGTATTAAAAATATCAACCAGCGTTTTTGCACCTGTTATTTTACTATCGTTGATTGTAGCAAATGTTGCTGCTGGCAATTTACCTGTTACGCCAGAATCGATCAGTAATGATTCATCGGTAAGCCGGGCGTTTAATAACTGAAACACAAACATGATTCCACAACCAATGATGAATGACAGCATAGCGCCTGTTAATAAATTATAGCGTAGTGCCGATGTTTTTCTTTTTGTAAAATAGATAATGCAACCCGCTATTAATGCCAGTATCATTCCTTGCCAAAGCGAATGAAGTAGGGTCCAGCTAATTGCTTTTATATAGCTTTCTGCAAAGATCAATTTTGAAAAAAATGGTTGCATAAAATTTGTTTTATTATTAGTTTTTATCTAATTTATTCAACAGGTCTTTAATTTCCTGTAGCTCTTTTTTGGAGGTCCTTTTATTTCCCAATAATTGCATCATCAGGTTACTTGCCGAGCCATTAAACATGGAGTCAACAAATTTTTCCAGTAAAAAACCTTTAGTCTTATCCTCTTCCATCACAGGAATGTAAACATGCTTCATATTTGTTTCATCCCGTTTTAGCATCTTTTTCTCCGCCATTATTTGCATGAGCTTAAGGGTGGAAGTATATTGAACAGTTCTCTTCTGTTCGTTCAATGTGTCGTTTACAAAGCGAACAGTTGCCGGCCCGTTTTTCCAAAGTACCTGCAAAATTTCCAGTTCTGATTTGGTGGGTTCCAATGCCGGGGTATTGTCTTTTTTCAGCTTCATAAACTAAAGGTAGGAAATTTTTCGTACGAACAAATACCTATGTTAGCTTTTTGTTTTTTTTAACAACAAATGAGTATTTAGATAATCGTGTAATTATCATAGACCTGAGAAGCTGTAAAACTTTTAATGCTGTAAAAAGATTGTGTTGAAAAATGATGCCATGAAAATATAAATATGAACGGAGCACTTCGTTCCTCAGTGTAAACTCTGCCGATGTCTATGCCATGAAATACATACACTGGTGAACAAAAAAATTACTTTAAACACTCTTTAAGAACTTCATAATAGTTAGCAGTATTTCTATTAGATCGTTTGTTGTATTTGTCGGCAATAGTTTGTACTTTTTGTGTTTACATTTCACACCACTATCTCAATTACTTAAAATGAAGTTGCTGAAAAATCACTAACAGGCTTGCTTTTTGTACAAGCGTTATTGTACCAAAAGTTTTACATCTTAATAAATAATTCATAAAACAAATAGCAATGAATACAAACAGACTTTCAGACACAATTGCTTCGGCATTAAATGATCAAATGAGTAAGGAAGCACATGCTTCACAGATTTATCTATCGTATGCAGCCTGGGCAGATAGCCAGGGATTTGGCGGCATCGCCAATTTTCTTTTCAGGCATGCACAGGAAGAACGCAATCACATGATGAAGATTCTAGAATATATTTTAAAGCGTGGAGGCAAAGTAAATATTACCGCAATACCTGCACCGCCTGCTGACCCGGCAAGTGTAAATAATTGCTTTGAAAAAGTATTCGGACATGAAGTAGATAATACTGAAGCAATTTATAAAGTTGTAAAATTAGCACTCGACGAATCAGACTGGGCTACATGGAATTTTATGCAATGGTTTGTAAAAGAACAAACAGAGGAAGAAACAATGGCAATGAACTTACTGGATAAAGTAAAAATTGCGGGTGGCGAAAAAATGAATGATGATACTTTGTATAGCTTTGACCGCGATCTTCAATCTACTCCTGATGACGCAAGGCTGGCGCAGGATGTAAGCGCCGATAATCCTTAATTCGTTTCGGTTACAACATCACATTTTAAAATAAATAGTGAAAGTGCAAAGATGAACTTATTCGTCTTTGCACTTTTGCATTTTGATGGCTGCATTCATTATGAATGAATTAATTTACACGGTGGCTTTGTGTAAAATTTTACCCAAACTAAGTATCTCTATATACTCAGATAAAAATGCATGATGAGAAGCTGTTAATTTTTTTACAGAAAATAATTAATTGTTATCGATCATAATAGCACGATATAAAAATGGTATCGCCTGCATCTTTTTACTTACACATTCTGTAATACTTTTGCAATATTAATAGTGATACAGGTAAATGGATAATATTTGCAGGCATCATTCTTTTGATGATAGGAACGGTAGTTTATTTTTTTCATGATAAACATCATTGGATGACCGGATGCCCGGAGATATCCGCATTGAAAAAGAAAATTTCAGGTTTTATTTTCTTATAACCAATAGGACTATTTTCAGTGTGCTGGCTACATTAATTTTTATGAACGTTAAAAAAATACTGCATTAATAATATGGCATTATCTACCATCATTCACTCACTTGATTTAAATGTGCTTCATCACAAAGCTGTGCATGGCGGAGACATTAATGAGGCGCATTGGCTAAAAACAAATGACGCGGAATACTTCCTGAAAATAAACAAAGCAAGCCTTTACCCTGGGATGTTTGAACAGGAGGCAAAGGGGCTGGATGCTTTACGATCTGCCGGCAGTCTTGTTGTACCAAAGGTTATCCGGCATGGCAAGGTTAATGATGAACAATGGCTCTTACTCGAATGGCTCGATAAAGGTTCGGCTGATAAAAACAGTATGCAAAATTTCGGCGTTGCACTGGCAAAACAGCACCAACAAACACAATCTTTTTTTGGATGGCACGAAAATAATTTTATAGGAAGCCTTGTTCAGGTTAATAACCAACACGCCACCTGGCATTCTTTTTATGCAGCCTGCCGCATTTTACCGTTGGTGAAACATTTAGTTGAAGCAGGCAGTTTTACCAGGCAGGATAGTTCAGCAACATCATTATTATGCACCAGGTTAAAAGGACTTTTTCCAGAAGAACCGCCAGCACTTTTACATGGCGATTTATGGGGTGGAAACTACATGATAACAACCAATGGGAAGGCCGCAATTTTTGATCCCGCCGTGTATTACGGCCATCGTGAAATGGACCTCGGCATGACCCGTTTATTCGGCGGATTTGATGCTGCGTTCTATGAAGCATACCAATCAACCTATCCGCTTGAAAAAGGATGGCAGCAAAGATTACCACTCACACAACTTTACCCATTACTGGTACACGCCGTATTATTTGGTGGACATTATATTTCCAGCGCAAAACAAATTATCCAGGAATTTTCCTAAAAAATAATTGGTGTTACAATCAATAATTTTTAAAGGATTCTACAACTCCCACATTATCGTATGGTATGCGTTAGTGCTATTTTATTTCAACGGTAGTTTTTTATGTTGGATGGCGGGTGTAATTTCACCGTATGCCGGAAAAAAATGCTGATATAAAAAAACTGATTGAATGCATCAACCTGGAAGAAAAAGAACAGGTAAAAAGGTTTAGCCTTGATCAGCAACAAACATTAAAATCACTTAAGGCTGAAGGTCTTGCTTTACACCCGATTGTGGTTACCCGAAAAAATTTCGGCTATGCTGACTACCCGGAGATCAGCTTCCGGCTTAACTTTCCTACAGAAACCAATTTATTTAAAGATGGTGCGGCCATTGAATGTTTTATTACAGGCGAAGAACCGGTTAAAGGTGTATTAATAAGTCTTGAAGGCAAGGTGGGGGAGTTCCGTTTATTTGCGCCGGATTTTCCCGACTGGATTGAAGACAATAGCGTGGGTATAAAACTGGCACCCGATCAACGAACCACCACCATCATGAAGTCGGTACTCAATGACCTGGAAAACAAAAAGGATTTGTATAAATTCTTTGAACAGCTTCATGAAAACAACGGTACAGAAAAACCAATACCTGCACCGATCACCGCTTCATTCAATTTTAAAAATACACAGCTTAATGAAAGCCAGCAACAAGCTGTTGCAGCAATCGTAAAAAATGAAAACATAACCGTGGTGCATGGCCCGCCGGGCACCGGTAAAACTACTACGCTGATTGAAGCCATCATTCAGTTAATAAATGCCGGTGAAAAAGTATTGGTATCTGCACCAAGCAATACCGCAGTAGATAACATCACCAAGGGCCTGATAACACAAAGCATCAATGTGCTGCGGGTGGGTAATGCCAGTAAGGTAGATCAAACTATTTTCTCCCATACGCCTGAGGGTAAACTGGCCAACGCCAGGCAACAGAAAGAAATAAAGGAACTAAAAATAAGGGCTGAACAGTTTAGAAAAATGGCGCTGAAATATAAAAGAAGTTTTGGTAAAGCAGAAAGAGAACAACGCAATCTTTTATTCAAAGAAGTAAAATCAATCAGGACAGAAATAAAAAAATTACAGGCATATAACGAAGAAAAGTTGTACCAGGAATCTGCTGTAATTTCCGGAACACCCATTGGATTGTATGATGCAAAAATTAACCACCACACATTTCATACATTGGTGATTGATGAAGCCGGTCAGTGCATTGAACCATTGGCCTGGTGCATATTTCCGCTGGCACAAAAGTATGTGCTGGCAGGCGATCACCTGCAATTACCACCAACCGTATTAAGCAACGAAGCCGCCAGGCTTGGCCTAAACCGTTCTATTTTAGAAGTGGCCATTGCATCCGTCACCAATATATTTTTATTAAACATCCAGTACAGAATGCGGGAAGCCATTGCCGGTTTCTCAAGCAATTATTTTTATAAAGGATTACTACAAACTCCGGCTCATCTTAAAAACACTGGTGTACATATAAGCTTTATAGATACCGCCGGCTCCGGCTATAATGAAGTGCGGGGCAGCAATGGAATGAGCCTGCAAAATGAAGGCGAGCTACAGCTTGTTAAAAAACTGATGGAAACAGAATTATTAAATCCATTAACCACCGCATTCATCTCGCCTTATTCCGGGCAGGTAACCGCAGCCAAAGATATGTTGCCCAAAGAAATGCGTGTAAGCACAATAGATAGTTTCCAGGGACAGGAGCAACAAACCATCCTGCTGTCATTGGTGCGTAGCAATGATGATGGCGATATTGGGTTTTTAAAAGATTACCGGCGCATGAATGTAGCCATCACAAGGGCCCAGGAACAACTATTTGTAATTGGCGACAGCGCCACCATTGGAGGTGATGCCTTTTACAATTTATTTTTAACCTACATTGAAAAATCAGGTACTTACAGAACCGTATGGGAATTTGAAATGTAGTTAAACCAGCAGATGAAAATGATTGGCCCGGCAAAGTAATTCAACTCAACTTCGGTGGCGTCGCACACTTGTACATTTTATCTTTATTGAGCAAAAAGGCACTGATCACTTAGTAACTACAACCCTAAATATTACGGATTGCGAATCTTTCTGCCCTTTGGGGCAGGGGCTATTTTTTTCGAAGCCTTCTTTTTCTTGTTTCCTTTTTGCATCAAGAAATAGCTATATATTTCTTTGAACTGAATAAATTTGCCCACTTTATACTTGTTAACAGATTTGTATAAAGTATAAAAATGCTAATTTTGGGTATTATATTTGAAATATCTAAGAATTAAAAAATTTAACCATGACCCAGCTTGCAATTCAAAGGCAGGTAGATGCCATTATTAAGATTACCAAGGAAGCAAGTAAAACTAAAGAGTCTGCACGTCAGTTTCTTATTGATGCTGGAATTATTCAGGCGAATCAGCCATCAAAAACAGAGAACCAAAATAAAAAATAAATCCATTTTGGCATTTCATCAACCCTTTCAAATAACCGGATTCCATAGTTGTGATAAAAAAGTTGGTATGGATGTCCTAAATGGAAAGTACGGACTAAGATCAAGTAGTAATCCATGGGATTGGCTTGGTGGCGGTGCTTATTTTTGGGAACAAAATCCATACAGGGCTCTTGATTATGCTGAAGAATGCGCTAAGGGCTCTCAAAAATTTAGCGGAAATATAGAAACTCCCTTCGTCATAGGTGCAATAATCGAATTAGGAAATTGCTTGAATTTATTAGAGCCAAAATCTATAATAATAATCAAAAAAGCTTACGATGGGTTAAAGGAACTTTTTTCTCAGAGTGGAGACCCTATGCCAATTAATAAAGGTGCGAATAGAGCATTAGATTGCGCAGTGATTCAATACGTTCATCAGATTAATATTGCATCCAATAATCCCCCCTACGATACAATTAGAAGTTCATTTAATGAAGGGGGAGAGGTTTATCCAACATCACATTTTACCGAACGGTTGCACATAGAAATATGTGTAATTAATCCTGAAGCTATCAAAGGGTACTTTCTCCCAAGACCCATAGATGAATTTAACCCTTATCTTAATAAGTAAGTTTGGCGCTACTCTGTTTTTACAATAGTTGCCATAAACAATTTATTATCCATTTTTAAAATGGGTAGCTTATTTTTAGCACACCATCAATCTCAACAATTGCACACTTCTTTATGAAATTAATAAAACTCATCACCGTCATTTTTATCTTTAGCGGTTGCTCCACATCCACCGACCAGAAATACAATACCTGGAATGAATACCTGGGTGGCCCCGACAGGAATCATTATTCAACGCTGGATCAATTTGACACCACCAACGTTACACAATTAAAAATTGCGTGGATGTATGATTCGCCAGACAGCGGGCAAATGCAAATGAGTCCTATAATGGTTGACAGCATTGTATACGGCGTAACAGCAGGTTTAAAAGCATTTGCATTAAACGCCATAACCGGCAAACAAATCTGGCTTTACCAGGATTCAATCAATATAGGCGGCAGCAGCCGTGGGGTTGCCTACTGGGCAGACGGCAATGACAAAAGAATATTTTACACCGTTGGCATTAACCTGGTTGCACTCAATGCGCTTAATGGCACATTGATCACCTCATTTGGTGACAATGGAAAACTAAACTTACATACAGGCCTACCCGAAATTGCAAAAGATAAATACATCACCAGCAATACGCCGGGCACCATCTACAAAAATTTAATCATTATGCCGGTAAGGGTTGCAGAAGACGCTGGGGCTGCACCCGGCGATGTAAGAGCCTTTGATACCCGTACCGGTAAACTGGTTTGGACATTTCATACCATTCCTCACCCAGGTGAAAATGGCTACGACACATGGCCGAAAGATGCCTACAAAAACAACAATACAGGCGGCGTAAATTGTTGGGCCGGTATGGCCCTCGATCAAAAAACGGGCACCATCTTTATCCCATTGGGTTCTGCTGCGCCTGATTTCTACGGCGCCAACAGGCCTGGCAACAACCTGTATGCAAATTGTTTGCTGGCACTGAATGCCGATGATGGCAGTTACAAATGGCATTACCAAATGATTCACCACGATTTGTGGGACCGTGATCCACCAGCGGCGCCAAACCTAATTACCGTAACAAAAAATGGTAAACAAATAGATGCTGTGGCCCAGGTAACCAAGCAGGGATACACTTTTGTTTTTAACAGAAATACCGGTGAACCCTTGTTTCCAATTAAAGAAGTTGCAGTACCTGCTTCTGTAATTCCCGGTGAACAAACTTCACCAACCCAACCTGTTCCGGATTTTCCAAAGCCGTATGCCCGGCAGGCTTATCAACTTACTGAAAATGATTTAAGCCCTTATGCCAATAACAAAGCCGAATTGAAAAAAATATTCCTGGCTGCAGATAAAAAATTATTTGGCCCGCCCTCTACAAACGATGTACTACTATTACCAGGGTATGATGGTGGCGAAGAATATGGTGGTGCAGCGGCAGATCCCGATAAAGGGATATTGTATGTAAATGCAAATGAGATGGCCTGGTACTTAAAACTGGAAGCGCAGAAAGCAAACCTAAATACTGCTAAAAATGATTCTCCTGTTTCAGGCGGGCAACAGCTTTATACAGCCTATTGCAGTTCCTGCCATGGCAAAGACAGAATGGGTAATGCAACCAGTGGCTACCCCAACTTAACCAGCATTGCCCAAAAGCAATCACGGGAATATGTACACCAGATGATCATCAACGGAAAAAGAATGATGCCTGCATTTGCCTTTATCAAAAAAGAAGACAGGCAACACCTGGTTGACTATCTATATGGTACAGATAAAACAGAAGCATCCTCCGCTAACCTTTCAGCAATTCCGGTGGATGCGTACACCCATGCCGGTTACCAGAAGTTTTTAGATGACAAAGGGCTTCCCGCCATTTCACCACCCTGGGGTACACTTACTGCCATTGACCTGAATAGTGGCAATCATCTTTGGCAAATTACACTCGGTACTACACCCGGTTTGCCCGACCAGGAAACCAATCCAACCGGCTGCGAAAATTATGGCGGACCGGTTGTTACTAAAAACGGTTTACTGTTGATAGCTGCAACCAAGGATGGTATGTTTAGGGTGTTTAATAAATTTACAGGTAAGCTGTTGTGGCAAACAAAATTACCGGCTGCTTCTTTTGCCACGCCTGCCATGTACAGTTGTAATGGTAAACAATACATCGTAATAGCTTGTGGCGGTGAAAAACTGGGCACGCCCAAAGGAAATAAAATTGTTGCTTTTTCGCTATAAAAAATTAGCATGTGGCGAAGCTTTAATAAACCTGTTTAAGAAAGAAGCTCTTTAAATTCAATGCCACAAATAAATTATGGCAGGAAATGATACCATGGAAAACTGAAATTGAACGGATCCCGATTAAAATGCGGGACAGGCCGTCGCCACCGAAGATCCCATAAAATACAATTGCTTGTTATCAAAAAAAAATCATTTATCTAGAGTCTCTCAGAAAAATAATATCTTAGTAAAATACTGTTAGTAACCCTTTAAAAAAATTGCTATTATGAGTTCACGCCGCGACTTCTTACAAAAAATAACTGGATCTATAATTGCATTTCATTTGCCGGGCATAGGTTCTGCAGGTATTTCAAGTTTAATGAATGAAGTGAATGATGGCCCTGTGTTGAGAGTAGCAATTATGGGACTTGGTAGTTATGGTAACCGTGTAGCAGAAGCGATGCAAACAAGCAGCAGGGCAAAACTTGTGGGTGTTATTAGCGGAACGCCTTCAAAAATTAACGACTGGCAAAGCAAATACAACATACCTGAAAAGAATTGCTATAACTACGAAAATTTTGATGCAATAAAAGACAATCCCGATATTGATGCCGTGTATGTAATTACACCGAATGCCCTGCATCATGGCCAGGTGATAAGGGTAGCAAAAGCCGGTAAGCACGCCATCTGCGAAAAGCCAATGGCTGTAAATGCAAAAGAAGGACAAGAGATGGTTGATGCCTGTAAAAAAGCCAATGTAAAACTGTTGGTAGGATACAGAATGCACTTTGAACCAAAAACGCTGGAGATCATTCGCATGCGTAATGATGGTGAATTTGGAAAGGTTTTATTTTTCCAGGGACTGTGCGGCTTTACCATTGGCGATCCTACACAGTGGCGATTGAATAAGCAATTATCGGGCGGCGGTTCTTTAATGGACATTGGCATTTATGCAATTAACGGTGCCCGTTATATGATAGGTGAAGATCCTATATGGGTTACGGCCCAGGAAACTAAAAATAATCCAGAAAAATTTAAAGCCGGTATCGATGAAACCGTAATGTTTCAGTTTGGATTTCCAGGCGGTGCAGTGGCTTCCTGTTTATCTACTTACAGCATGAATAACCTGGACCGCTTTTTCTTAAATGGAGAAAAAGGCTTTGCCGAATTACAGCCATCAACCGGCTATGGCCCTATAAAAGGCCGTACCAATAAAGGTGAATTAAATCAGCCGCATGTAACCCATCAAACAGTGCAAATGGACCGAATGGCTGAAATGATTTTAGATGGTAAAACAGCTCCTGTAGCCATCGATGGCGAAGAAGGTGTGAAAGACCTTAAAATAATTGACGCTATTTACCTGTCAGTAAAAACAGGCAAAAAAGTTCCGCTAAAATTATAACCGGTTAGATTAAGAAAAATTGTTGTACTTATTTTTCAGCGCTGAAAACAAGGGTGCTTGCGTTAATGGCAACTTCGCCATCCTTGTATTTTTGCAGCACATTTGCAAGTACCTCTTCCTTTATTTTTTGTTGCATCGCATCAGTTGCTTTACTTAAGGCTGCAACTATTGGAGCTGCCACTTCATTCATCATTTGCCAGTAAGTTTCCACATAACCAACGTCGAGTTTGGTGGGTACTTCCTGCTCTATAATATTTTTAAAACCGGCGGTTTCCAATAAAGCTTTCATTTGCCCGGGCTGGCAGCAGCGAAACATGCCAGGCGCACCTTCGGGTGGTTTTGGCAGTTCCATATTTTTATTAATAACACCCATAATGGCCGTAACCCAAAAATTTTTATCCGGCACATTCCAAACAGCAGTGGCCATTTTTCCTCCGGGCTTTAGCACCCGGTATATTTCATTGGTGGCTAATTGCATGTCAGGAAAAAACATATAACCAAACCTGCAACTAACTGCATCAAAGCTTTTATCGTTAAATGGTAATTCACACACGTCACAAATTACGCTCTCAATATTTTCCAGGTTTTTAGCTTCGGCATTTTCAACCGCAATAATCAGCATATCTTCTGAAATATCTGTCAATACAACTTTTTCTACTCCGGGCATGGCTGCTATAGTTAGGGCAGGTTCTCCGGTGCCACTTGCTATGTCGAGCACATGGTAACCTGCTGTTGGTTGAATGGCTGCTATCATTGCATCACCGATCGGTACCATAAAGCGCATGGTAATTTCATCCCATTTCTTCCATCCCTGGGAAAATTTATTCCACGACTTTTTTTGCTGATCCCGTATGTCTATTAATTCCTGTTTCATCCTTTTATTTTTTAAAATGAAAAATATATTATCGGTAAAGTATATCAAATAATAGCAAAATGAAAGTATTGATCAAAAAATTTATTAGTCGGCGAATTTGAATAAATGCAGCATTAAAAAACAGTAAAACAGCACAGGCTAAAACTTACCATCACCCGTTTTATAAATTTGGGACAAGTGGATCAAGGGCGGCAATAAAATTACCTGAGTTGAATGATCGATACTTGGCAGCAGAATTTTAAAACCACTGAAAGCTTTATCTGCGCTAACTACTGCCATCAGTACATTACATGCATTCATCGTTCTTTATTGAACAATTTTTTTATAAGAAACATTTAAGGTTCTTTATTTTTTAAGTTGCCCCAAAAAACAGTTAGGAAACTGCCGGGAAATATATTAATTTGACGTAAAATTCTCCAGGTGTATTTACACAATTTAGCGTTACGTCTACACGTATATTTAATTTTAAGCATTCCGGTTCATTCGATTTTTTAACCTTAAATCAATTATTATGCATTCGCTTTTAAAATTTTTGTTGATAAATGCGTTGATGCTTTTGTTAACAATTACGGTGGTTGCGCAAACAAAAATGTATATGCGTTTGTATCCTATGAACTTTACAAAGGCCGACAGAGGATTTTATGCCGGACATACCAACGATGCTGTAATTCTTTCCACAAAGTCGGGACCGGATACTGTTTCGTTTTCAAAAATCAGTAAAATAAAAACCAAAAGAACTGTTGGCCACGGGATATTTATTGGCGCTGTTACTGGCTTTATTGCTGGCGGCATTACCGGTTTAATAGCACACAAAGATCCTTCTCCTTCAGATACTAATTGTTATTTGTGCGGAGCTTTTGATAATTTATTTTACACAACTGCGGCAGAAGATGCATTGGGAGGTGCCGTATTAGGAGCAGCAGCGGGTACACTTGTTGCAACCGTTGTTGGAGTAACTAAAAAAAAGGAGACACTGCTCATATCCGGTGAAGATGGAAACTGGCAGAAAGTAGTTCCAATATTAGAAACTTACCCGGTTTACGTAAAGTAGATCAATTCATAAAAATTCCAATACATACCACCTGATTTAATATAGATTGAAAATTAAAGGGAAGTAACCGATTTTTTGTTTCCTTTACACTTCAATAATAATAGGATGCTTAAATCTGAAAATACCGGTTATCCGCTTTACTTTAAACTGGCAATGATACTTGTATCAATCATTGCAATTGTCTATATAAGTGTGATTATAAAGGATGTGCTTTCACCCTTGTTATTTGGATTGTTGTTTTCAATACTCTTACTACCGGTAGCTGATTTTTTAGAATCTAAATTAAGATTTTCACGCAGCGGTTCATCTGCGGTAGCTGTGCTATTGCTGCTATTATCCATAGCGGCGCTTATGATATTGCTTGGATCTCAAATCACCAGGCTAACACAGGATCTTCCACTTTTACAGGAACAGGTAATTACTTCTTTGCATGGCTTACAGCAATGGATATCTATAAAAACGCATATTAATATCGATAAGCAAATGGCTTATATAGCAACTGCAACTTCAAATATTAAAGCCGCATCGCCATCCATGATTGGCTCAACCTTTCTATCCTTATCGTCTATTTTATTATTTCTTGTATTTGTTATTTTGGATACTTTTTTTATGCTCTTATACCGAAGGCGATTGTTGACATTTCTTATAACCATTTTTGATAAAAAATATACCGCTACTGTTTATGACATCGTTTCTACCGCTCAACTCATCATCAGAAAATATGTGGTTGGTTTGTTTCTTCAAATGAGTACTGTTGCCGCAGTATGTTGTACGGTTTTTTTACTGTTGGGAATTAAGTATGCAATACTTTTAGGGCTGATAACCGCTATCTTTAATATTGTTCCCTACATCGGTATTTTTTCGGCTTTGCTACTAAATGTACTAATCACCTTTGCAACTACTGCTGTAGCGGGCAAGGTTATTTTAGTAATAATAACAGTGGTTGTGATGCACCTGGTTGACAGCAATATTCTACTACCCGTAATTGTGGGGTCCAAAGTAAAGATCAATGCATTTATAACCTTGCTGGGCGTGGTATTGGGTGAAATGATCTGGGGTATTTCGGGTATGTTTTTATCGATCCCGGTCATTGCAGTGTTAAAAATAATTTTCGACAGAATTGAATCACTTCAACCCTGGGGGCATTTATTGGGAGATGAAAAATTTGTAAAAAAGAAAATCATTGTACACGATGAAACTAAGCCGGTAGCAGGCGATACTACTGCATGACATAAAATGAACTGTGGGTATGTCTTACTGTGTAAAATGAAATAACAAAAAAGGCACAGGATAAATCCCGTGCCTGCAAAAATCAACCCCAAATTATTTAAATTAACTTCTCCTTATTTACCAACGTCTGTTATCGTGGTGGTCATACTGATTGTTTCTGTGATTGCATTTTACATATACCATTTTAATTTCTTCTCTACGCTGTTCTTCCAATGATCGTATGATGCGATGCTTTTTACTGTGGCTCATAAATGCCTTGTCCTGAACATCAAATATTCTGTGGTTGTAGTCACGGTTAATGTGGTCAATCTGCATGTCTCTTTCTCTTGCGCTAAAATTGTAATCATGATTATCGCGGCGATTATCATATTTATTATCCCTGCTGTCATTGTAAACAACATCGTTTCTTTTGTCTCTCTGGCTTCCCGAATTATACTGGGCAAAGGATGAAGCCACCAATATAAACGAAGCGAAAAATGTAATGATCTTTTTCATAATAGTAAATTTAAAAAGTGATTGAATGATGATGAGAGGGCATAAGGTCATCAATGTTTACTAACGGTTTGTTAATGTGATTTTTTTGAAGAATGCAGGCAGGATTTTGACGTGGATTTTTGCTCGTTCTATGTTAGCCTTATCTTAGCAAATGAAAAAGTTTTGCAGTATTTTATTTCACAAACAAATAAGCGCTTACATTAACAGGTATGAAAGCGCTGGCGGATACTGTATGACAACACCCTTCGATTCAAGTTACTCTTCATGGAAAAATGGCCTTTAGTATTTTCATTAATTTTACTATGCTACTATTGCTGGACAATATACGGCTCTGTATTATTGAATAAGGAAATTCTTATAAAGAGAATTGACCCACAAGACTTAAAATTGGTAGGCGATTTAACTTTTAGAGAAGACATTATTTTGGTAAGGTTCAAATGGAAAATGAAAGAATTTTCTATTAATCAAATTGAAGAAATAAAAGCATATTCATTAACGGACTGGGGACTTTCAGAATATGAACAAATTGATATCAAGTTTGACAACAAACACAAAATTAAATTAGATGGTTCTTTGGTAGAACATCAGAACTTTACCAAATTTTTATTGCTTCGACTTGGTGTAAAAAACAAAGTATTGGACTGGGGATTTCTGCCTCAGCTTACCGATAAAATGAGCAGAGATATCATATTCGAGAGAAACAACATCCGCTAACATGCCTGCCTTAGCGGGTTCTGTGGCAAATGAGCAATTACCAACCCTCTTAAACGGCTCGTACTTTGTTAATCTTACAAGATTTAAACTATACCAGGCTTTAGCTAAATATGGTTAGATAAAATGATGATCCAGCTACAAGCATCCACTGAAAAAAAGTAAATTTTCTCTGAGTAATTAAACAGCCTAATCAACTACAAATACTAATAATTTTCAAGCCGTTCAATGTATTCACCGAGGCGGCTATACGCCATAAAATTTTTCTCAAGATCGAGGTTAAAGGGTATGGGTGTATCCAGTGAGGCACAACGCATCACCGGTGCATCTAAATGATCAAAACAATTTTCGGCAATCCATGCGGCAACCTCACCACCTATGCCACCGGTAAGCGTGTCTTCATGCAGCACAAGTACTTTTCCTGTTGCAATCACGGCGTTTTTGATGGCAGTATAGTCAAGCGGCAGCAGCGTACGCAGGTCAAGAATATAAAGAGAAGTTTCCTGGTTATTTTTTGCATAGTCCAGGGCCCAATGCACACCTGCACCGTAAGTAATAATGGTGATATCATCGCCATCCTGCACTAATCTTGCTTTGCCTATCGGCGTTTCATAATAGCCTTCCGGTACCGGTCCGGCTATGCTTCTATACAGCGCTTTATGTTCAAAAAATAAAACGGGGTTTGGATCATTCACCGCGGCAATCAGCAAACCTTTTGCATCCAATGGCGTTGAAGGATAAACGATTTTTAAACCCGGTGTATGTACAAACCAGGCTTCATTACTTTGGCTATGAAATGGCCCGGCGCCCACACCACCACCCGTTGGCATCCTTATAACCACATCGGCATTTTGGCCCCAACGGTAATGTAATTTTGCAAGGTTATTTACTACCTGGTTAAATCCCACCGTTACAAAATCGGCGAACTGCATTTCCATCATTGCCTTATGGCCCTGCAGCGAAAGGCCGAGACAGGTGCCTACAATGGCACTTTCACAAATGGGTGTATTACGAATCCTTGCCTTGCCAAATTTTTCTGAAAAACCTTCAGTTACTTTAAATGCACCTCCATATTCTGCAATATCCTGTCCCATTAAAACCAGGTTAGGATGTTGTTCCAAACTTTGATACAGGCCTTCTTTAATGGCTTCCACAAAACGTTTTTCATGCACCACAGAACCAGCAAGCGATATTGATTGTACAGTGTCTATTTTTACCACCGGCACTTCACCTGCTTTTTTTACAGGTAAGGCATACACATCATTTATTTCGGTGGCGGTATCGGGTATCAATACCGGCGAAGCATACGCCTGCTGCAACTCTGTTTCTATGTATTCTTTTAAATTATTGCGTATATCCTTAACAGACTGTTCCGTTAAAACCTGTTGCTCCAACAGGTAGTTTTCAAATGTATTGATGGGGTCTTTTTGTTCCCACAGATCAAAAAGATTTTTAGGTACATACTTAACGCCGCTGGCTTCTTCATGTCCCCGCATTCTAAACGTCATACATTCTACCAGGTAGGGCTTTTGGTTGGTAATACAATATTCCCTGATGCCTTTAATGGTTTCGTAAACAGATAATATATCATTGCCATCAATGCGTACACCTTCCATACCATATCCCTTCGCTCTTTCAACAAGGCTATAACAGCGATATTGTTCACTAACCGGCGTACTTAATCCATAGCCATTGTTTTCTATCACAAAAATTACGGGCAAATCCCATACAGCGGCTACATTTAAAGCTTCATGAAAATCTCCTTCACTGGTACCACCTTCACCCGTAAAGGCCAGCGAAACTTTTTTATCTCCCTTTAATTTATGCGCCAGCGCAATGCCATCGGCAATGGCCAATTGCGGGCCAAGGTGAGAAATCATACCGCAGATATGGTGTGCCGCATTACCAAAATGAAAACTTCTTTCCCGGCCTTTGCTGTACCCACCTGGCTTGCCCTGCCACTGATTAAATAATTTATTCAACGGCATATTGCGGGAAGTAAATACACCCAGGTTTCTATGAAGCGGCATAATCCATTCGTCATCCTCAAGCGCCATTGTTGCACCTACCGAAATAGCCTCCTGGCCAATTCCGCTGAACCATTTGGATATTCTTCCCTGGCGCAGCAAAAGCAGCATTTTCTCTTCGATCATGCGGGGCAAAAGCAAATTTTTATAAAGGCTAAGCAAGGTTTCGTCACTTAAATCTTTCCTGTTGAACTTCATAGAATCGTTCTTTTTCTGTTTACTTTTTTAAGGAGCATGAAGG
The DNA here is from genome assembly GCA_046590675.1 of Ferruginibacter sp. GTDB lineage: Bacteria > Bacteroidota > Bacteroidia > Chitinophagales > Chitinophagaceae > Ferruginibacter. Next base: position 23,653 of record JBKJUP010000059.1, read on the forward strand.
TAACAATAATACCTGCATTGCAACATTTGTAAAAACTGTGAAACCAAAATTTGTAATTCCAAATATGCTAACAAGCTGTTAAATGAGCTGCGCAAAAAATCGCCTTGCACTTAACCGGTTTCAAAAAAATAAATTTTTATTGCCTGTCGTATGCAAAATGACGGATAAGTGCATCATGGTTCAAACTATCAATTATGCAAAAACATTCAAGATTCATTGTAGCGGGTTTTATCCTCCTTTGCGGCTTCACTATTTTATCTTTCAGGATACCACCTTCAAAAAAAATCGTAAAAATATCTCCGGAGATAAATGTAAAAAAAGCTACCCCAAAAATTCAGGTAGCTATTTTATTGGACGTAAGTAACAGTATGGACGGACTGATTGAACAGGCGAAGGCACAACTCTGGAACATGGTAAGCGTAATGGGAAAAGCTACCTGCGATAATGTAGCACCCGAAATTGAGATTGCTTTATATGAATATGGCAGAACTGATAATGATGTAAAAGAGGGCTATGTAAAACAGCTCAGCGGATTTACTGAGGACCTGGATAAATTGTCGCAAACACTGTTCAACATCAAAACAAATGGTGGCGATGAATATTGCGGGCAGGTAATGTACACCTCATTAAAAAACTTAAACTGGAACGACGGCACCGGAAATTATAAAGTAATATTTATAGCCGGCAACGAAGATTTTTTACAGGGAAACTTACGCTACACCATGGCTTGTGCGGAAGCAAAGAAAAAGGGCGTGATCATTAATACAATTTATTGTGGCGACCGGCAAGCCGGCCTGCAGGAACACTGGAATATTATGGGTGAATGCGGTGGTGGAAGTTTTACCAACATCAACCAGGATGCAAAGCGGGATGATATAGCAACGCCTTACGACAGCATGTTGTTTTCGCTAAACGAACAATTAAACAATACCTACATCGCTTATGGTTATGCAGGTAAAGCCAGTATGGAAACACAGGCTAAGGTTGACCAAATGAATTACAGTATGAACAAATCAGTGGCGGCAGAAAGGGTAGCCGTAAAAAGTAAAAAAGGATTGTATAAAAACGAACATTGGGACTTGGTAGATGCAGAAGATGCAGACAGTACCTTTATTTCGAAAGTAGATATGAAAACTTTACCGGATAGCCTCCAAAAGAAAAGCCGTACTGAATTAAAAGCCATTGTAAATGCAAAAAACAAACAGCGTAGTAATTTACAAAGCCAGATTGCCGGTATCAGCATTAAGAGGCAGGCATATATTAACACAGCCCGGGCTAATAAAAATACCGGCAACAACAACGCAACCCTGGAAACTGAAATAGAGAAAATTATTAAACAACAGGCAAAGCTGTTTAATATGGTCATTCAATAATATCCAATGATGATCTTATTTTCTACCGGGAGCCTTTTCATTTGGAAAGGCTCTTTTGTGTACAAAAGAATTAAAGAATGCAAGCAGGATACTGAACAAAAATGCATGCCAGAAACTGGCAACTTTAAAACCTGCTACAAATTCATCAGCTATTAAAACAATACAGGCATTGATGACAAATAAAAATAACCCGAGTGTAAAAATGGTTACAGGCAGGGTAAGTAAAATCAATAAGGGTTTTACAAAGGCATCCAGGAATGCCAGTATAATTGCAACAATGAGTGCTGTAAAAATAGATTGGAACGAAATACCCGGTATTAAATACGCCAGGATAAAAGCATTCACGGTGGTGATCAGAATTTTAAACAGGTATCTTTTAAACATGGCATTTTAGTTGGCTGCAGGCATATCTTTTAGCGACTTTAGTTGTTGATTTTGATAACGCCCGTTATAAATTATTTTAGTTTTAAAACCATTTGATCTTCTGTAAAATATTTCCCTTTCCATTTCATGGCGTTTTGCTCGGTGCTAAAAGTGACAAACCCAAATTTTTCATATAGAGCCTTAGCCCTGGTATTGTTTGCAACTACTGTCAAATTAATTTGTTCTATATCGTGAATTTTTTTAACCCTAAATATAAGTTCTTTGATCAGTTCTTTGGCAATACCTTTTCCCCGAAAATGAGTTGATACATACATCCTAAACAGTAATCCTTTATGTCTTAACTTTTCTCTGTCAATACCGTCTCTGCTAAAACTTACAATGCCTGCTAAATTATTGTCTATGTAAGCACCCAGCGTAAAACTATCTGCTTTTTCTTTTGTTGGAAAAGGGGAACTAAAGTCGTCTGTTGGTGTTATTCTAAAATTTTCTTCTTCATTTACAAGTCCAATATTAAAAAACGCTTTATACTCTTTTAACTTGTCCGATTTGATCTCGATTATTTTTAAAGTTTGCACTGTATTGTTAATTTAAGGCGGTATTTTTTGGAAAGTTTAAGTTTGAATTTTAAGGTGTTCTGTCTTATCACTTTTATAATCGCACCAGCAACAACTCCATAATCATACCACGGCTAGCCGAAGGTTTCGTTCGACACCGGTTTCATCATGCTTAGCCCTGCTGGCAACAAGAAATCTTAGTTAAGGGTTGTAGGGCATTACACTTTGATGTTGTATTCTTTTAGTAATTTCTTGAAATGTTCTGCCCAATTTCCCTCGTCCCACTTTGATTTATTATTCCTCAATATTTCTGTTACCTGTAAATTAACGTCAGGATTTTTAAAGGATAATAACGTTTCAGTTAATTGGAAAATATCAAAAGGATATTTTTGATCTTGTAGTTTTGCAATTAATGTTTCTGTCAAACTTTGAGTATTGTTTGATTTAATAAATTCCAAAAATGCTTCGAGGTCTAAAAATTCAGTATTTGAGATGTTTATTTTACAAATGTCCGCAAGTTTTTCTTTATCATACTTTTTAATAGTAGCCAGCATTATTGGGAGGATAGAGTCTTTGGTTCCCCAATTATAGTCGAGTTCTAAAAACTTAAATTCTTTGTCATTGAGTAAACCTTTTGCAAAACCTTTAGCTGCCTTTTCAGGATTTTCATTAATTAAAATAGCTGTAATTGTTAGGTCAATAGATTTATACTTCTCCCAAATACTCAATAGTAAGTCTTGATAATTTGAACAGTATTGTTTTATTAACGCTTCATCTAAATTTGCGATTTGTTCTTCCTTTTGTTCTTTATCCAGTTGATTAAACAAATTTGTCAAGACAAGTGTTGCAGATGAATTTTTAAAACTTGCTATTGCAAGATAGAAGTCCAAAGTTTCCTCTGTGGATAAATACGTTTCAAGGAACGGCCAAAAGTCTTTGTCCGGAAAATATGAAATAGCCAAAAATGATTTCTTACCTAATTTTTTTAAGCTCACAATATCATCTGTCTTCCTGTACTTGGCAAGTTCAATCATCGCTTGTGCATTTTTCTCTTTTAAGGCAAGCTCTCGAATTCTGTCATACGTTTGAGGGTTAGCATTGTTATGTTCTAAAGCTTGGTCTAATAGCGATGTATTTCCTGAATAGTATAAAATTGCACTGTCTAATTTTTTCACTTGTTCTACGAAAAACAAACTGTCCTTTTTCGATAAAGGATTGTCATAATCCTGATATAGAACTCTGTAATAAAATTCACTTGGTAATTCATCTTCAGAAAGAATACAGCCATTGAAAGTTTTTACCATTTCTTTTGAATCAAGAAATTGAATTAGGATTTTATCAAGAGCAGGATATTTTTTGTCAGCCAAAGCCCAACTTGCATACCCTTTAACAACTGCGTTACGATGATTTAAAAGAGATATTAATTCAGAAATACTTGCTTTGTTTCTTAAATTAAGAAAAGTATTGTATTGTTGAGAAGTTATGCCGCCAGCACCAACGTGTTTATGATGTAGCTCATTAACCTGCATAATCTGTTTAACCAGCTTCTTTATCTCTGGTTTTGAGTCCTGTCCAAATAGAAGTATTGGCAAGGAAAGTAATGATATGTAAAGTAATAGAGTCTTTGTCTTGCCCTGAAATAGGTTGACCATTTTTGTGTGATTAAATATGGGTTAAAAGTACTCATAAAATTGCCGGAACATTGATAAGCTTAAAAAAATCTATGGAGGAATTTTTGAACCTTATCAACATTCCTGTCTTGCTTTAAATTGTTTTTTATAAGACTTGTATTCATGCTCCTGGTTCTGGTGAGCATAAGTGGGCGTCTGCATTTGTAATGAACGATGCCTTCGTTCATTATTATAAACGGCTATTGAATCCTCCAACATCTTTTGTGCAATTGTTAAAGTTGGTATTGTTTTGTTCATTCCAAATTCATATTTAAGGATACCATTGATGCGTTCAGCGACAGCATTTTCATAAGGGTCATGTTTTTCTGTTGTACTCATCACCATGTCATTGTGTTGAGCAAATTCGGTATAGTCCGGACAGCAATACTGTATACCTCTGTCACTATGATGGATAACTGTTGTGTGATCATATATCCTGTTCTTTAAAGCCATTTTCAATGCGCTTTTAACCATGCCCACTTTCATATTATCCTCAAGCTTGTAGCCCATGATTTTCTTTGAATACAAGTCTGTTACCAGGGCAAGGTAGGCAAATCCTTCTGCCAGCCTGATGTAAGTAATGTCTGATACAAAAACTTGCTCAGCATGTGTGACAGCAAGGTTTTTAACGAGGTTGGGCGACTTGTAGAAAAAGTGCTTAGAGTTAGTTGTGATAAAGCTTCTCTTGGTTCTTCGAACCAATAGATGATGTTGACGACAGAATTTTAAAACCTTATCTCTCCCCATTTTTATTTTGCATTCTTTAAGTTTATCACTAATGTCAAGATGCAGTTTTTCAGTGCCATATCGTGCCATCTTTTTACGGATGGGCCGAATCATTTCTTTGACTATCTCCGCTTCCTGCTCCTTTCTTTTAGTAGCCTTTATTTTTTTGTAATAAGCTTGTTTTGAAACCCCGAAACATTCGTAGAGCCATTTTACTTTGAAAGCTTTTTTTTCTTTCTGGCTATCTCGTTTGCTAATGCTTCGGGCAAGTACTTTTTTGATAACTCTTCCCCGGTAACTTTTTCAAAGTCAACAATAATATCCTGCTGCAGATCCTTGATAAATTCAAGTGCTTCAATGCGCTCTTTGAGCTTTTTTATTTCGTCATTTTTACTCATACCTTTTTTTCTTTGCTCAAAGGAAGACAATTTTTGCATCCAATAAGTAATTGAGCTTCGTGAAATATTATAAACCTCTGAAGCATGGTTTACAGAAATGAGTCCATTATTGATTTCGGTAATGATGGAAAGTTTGAGATCAAAACTAACTTTTTGATACTGCTTTTTTGGACAGCCTCCTTTTTTTGTAAGTGTCATAGATTGCTAAATGTGTTTAATTTTTAGTCAACCTATTTTAGGGCTTGGCACTTCATTGCATTGCAGCCAACGTTGAGAATTTGCGATGGCAGGTCATTTGAAAAACGTCAGCCCGAACTACCGCCGATTGAAATACTATTGATGAAGATATGCACAAATGCTAAATTACTAACGTAACGCAGGAACTGTTGCTGATAGTGATTTACAGACGAGGGTTTGCACGTCGCCCCCTGCTATTGCAAATACTTGTGTTATGAGCCGTTTTTATTTTTTCTGCTTGCATTCTTGGTTTAATGTATTCGTATAATCTTCTGTAATTGGCTGTCCACCGAGTACTTTACATTCATTATAAAACTTCCAAGCCTTATCACAGTCACCTTTATACAAATAACAAGTAGAAAGTTTAAAAGTTGTGTTTTGGTCTTTTGGATCAAGTTGGTATGATTTGTTCAAAAATGTCAGTGCTGATTCCAAATTTATCAATGCATCCCTTTCAGAAGTTGGTTGTAGAAAAATATATTGTGCAAAAAAGTACGTGCCATAATCTGTCAACAGATGAGTATTTTTGGGATTGATTGTAAGTCCTTCTGAGTATTGGTTTTTAGCGTTTGCGTAGTCTCCCAATGTCATATAGACGCCACCGAAACCCCAATAAATATCAGTATTAGTCGAGTCGAGTAAATATGCTTGATTGAAGCGATACATTGCTGTTTTTACGTCACGATATAAATAATTAAAACCAAGTCCAACCATATGGTCGGAAGCCTTTCTGTTAGTTGTGTCTTGTTTAAGGGCCGTCTCGATGAATTCCTGGTCATATTTTTTTTGAGTTTCGGTTTTTACGGCGTACCCATACTTTGGTAGAAGTCGAATGTTTGTTTTAGCTTCTTCATTCCATTTATCCAAAGTCATCTGTTGGCCAATAATATCGCTGTACTTCTGACCAAAAGTTGTCAGGGAAAACAGTGTAATAGCTAATGTTAGAATTTTATTCATAAGGGTGGTGTTGTTTAAAATGGCTTATAACTTGTTCATTTACGATAAAATTGTAAGATCGATCATTGTTACCGGTAACGCAAGCTGCTTTTTTTAAACAACTACCATTTCATAAAAATCTTCCGGCACCAAATATTTTTGCGATAGTTCCTGCAATGACTTTGCAGAAATGGTTTTGATGGTATTTATAGAATCATAATAATATTTTTCATCAAGGTTATTCAGAATAATATTTTTCCACCGGCCAATAATTTGAAACGGGCCATCCAGGTCGCCCAATATTGACCCAATCATATAATTACGTACCAGCAATAATTCTTCTTCATCAATCAGCTCTTCCCTTAATATTTTCATTTCCTTGTACACTTCTTCAATGGTAGCTTCAGCTACGTCTTTGCCTGCTTCTGTACTAATTAACCAGGCAGTATCATCCATGTGATTTTGTATAAAACTATGTATGCCGTAAGTATAGCCTTTTTCTTCCCTGATATTACTCATCAATCTTGATCCAAAGAAGCCGCCAAATACTGTATTTAGTATCATGATACCCATAAAATCGGGGTGATGGCGGTTGGGAAAAGGACGTGCAATACGGATTGCTCCCTGCACACCTTCCACATCGTTTGTAATGCGCGATTTTTTTTGTATGGCTCTTTCAACAGGATGAGAAATACGTCCGCTCACATGTGGTTTAAGTGCCAGTTTTCCAAACGATTCATTTAATGCGGCAAACATGCCTTCGGGCAGTTTTCCGGCAACAAAAATTACACAGTTGCCATTTACATAGTATTGCTCAAAATGTTCTTTTAGTTGTGCCGACGTGATTGCTTCGTAATCTTCAGCAAACAGGTATTTACCATAAGGATGTTGCTCACCATATAAACAGGCATCAATAAGTCGGTTGGCAACAAAATCGCATTTTTGCAAATTAACCGACAGCTTTTGCTTTACATTTTGCTTAAAAATATTCAATTCATTTTCTGCAAATATTGAGTCGGTAATCATCTCTTTCATTACCGGCAACAATTCGGTTAAATGCTTACTTAATGTGTGCAAAGAAACTACTGCAGTTTCATGATGACAGGAACGATTGCAGTATGCACCAAAATATTCAAAGTGCTCGTTTACCTGGAAAGCAGTTTTTGTAGAAGTACCATTTTTTAATAAATGGTTGGTAGCCGCAGCAACACCTTTGGCTTTTTCGTAGCTGTTACCTGCAAAAAAAACAAGTTCTATTTGCACTACATCCTGTTCGCCGGCATTGATGGCGAAAACTTCTACACCGTTATCAAGTGTAAATTTTTCACAAGGCTTTAGGGGTAACTCAAATTCTATTGCGTCTTTTATGATGGGTGCGATTGTTCTGTTCATTCGTTGTTTAGTTGTTTGCAAAATAGTAAAGTGTATTGCTGTTGTTATCGTCAAAAATCTCCCTGCTTTCCAGCATAATTTCTTCACTAGTTACAGCCTGGTAGCTATCCAGTTCTTTATTGATGAGGTCGGCATCGCCCAACAATTCGTACATGGCCAGGCTGGTAGCCCTGCTCATTACACTCATGTCTTCAAATGCCATCATACTTTCTGTTTTATTCTTAACCTTTTGCAGTTCTTTTTCAGTAATCCCTTCCTGTTGAAGCATTACTATTTCCTGCATAAGGGCGGCTTCTGCGTCTGCCATTTTTACCCCTTTTACCAACCGGCCTTCGATAGATAATAAGCCGGCATCTGTACTACCGTAATGCGAACAATCAATATGACTGAATAACTGCTTTTCTTTTACAAGCGCCTGGAACAAACGGGAAGAACCCCCTCCGCTTAAAATTTCAGTAATTAAATCAGTTACATAGTAACGTTTATCGAGCCGGGGGTAAATATGCCAGCATTTGTACAGTGCATCCAATGGCACATTCTCCCTTACTTCCATTGTTTTGGGGGCCGTTTGCTTTGGCTCCTTTGGCAGGTCACGGTCATATTTTTCGCCTGCGGGAATGGGGCCAAACCATTTTTCTGCCAAATCTTTTACACGTGCTGTGGTTACATTTCCTGCAACTACTAAAATAGCATTCGTGGGTGTGTAATGTTTAAAGAAGAAATCTTTTACATCCTGCAGTGTAGCATCTTCCACATGTTTCAATTCTTTACCAATGGTCATCCAGCGATAAGGATGTGTGGTATAAGCAAGGCTCCTCATTTTATGCCAGGCATCGCCATAAGGCTTATTTATATAATGTTCCTTAAACTCTTCGCAAACTACTTTTCGCTGCACTTCCAGGCTGTTTTCGTTAAATGCAAGACTTAACATACGGTCACTTTCCAGCCAAAAGGCAGTTTCAATATTTTCTGCCGGAAGCTGGCAGTAATAATTAGTAAGATCATTGGTGGTAAAAGCATTGTTTTCCCCACCTGCCATTTGCAGCGGTTCGTCATATTCGGGAATATTAATGCTGCCACCAAACATCAGGTGTTCAAATAAATGAGCAAAACCGGTCTTGTGTGGGTTTTCGTCCCTGGCTCCTACGTCATAAATCACATTAACTACTACCATGGGTGTGCTGGTATCTTCATGCACTACTACCCTCAATCCATTGTCGAGGGTAAACTTATCAAACTGAATCATCCGGCAAAGTTAAGGACTGATACAATAATTTATTGCTAATAATAAAAGTGAAAGAAATGTTGAACGAAAAATTTTGGCTAAAGTAATACGGAAAAAACTGGCCGTTAACGGATGGTGATGGCTTTCATTTTTAATTGTAGTAGCTGACTATTTCTGCTGATGGTAACCTTAATTTTCTCATTAAGCGATTGAAAAGTGGTTTTGTACTGCATAATATTATTGGAAAAATTATTTCCAACCCCGATGATGATGTCGTTTATTTTAAACCCTGCTTTTTCAGCCGGCGATTCCGGAATTACATCCTCCACCACTATTGAACCATCAACATAGTAAATTGCAAGCCCGGTGTAAGCATAATCAAAAGGGTCTTTAAAATGGCTGTTGGGAAATAAATGTATTTCTCTTTTGGGATAATTGAGGGTAAGATTGAAGCGACGTAAAATGTCGTTGCCTAAAAGGCCTCCTAAGAACGGGTAAGAAGTTACATTAAAATCATCTTCGTATAAATAGGTAGGAACGTTCCTGAATTTATACTTGCCAACCTGCAGCATTTTGATTACAGTTATGCGCATTTGCAATCTTCCGCCCATACCTTCGGCCTGCGTATTGAGTGGCTTTCGTTTAGGTAACAACACAGAACTATCACGCACAAATTGCTCACTCATCAAAAAGCAAAGCCCTGCGCCTGTATCAAAATAAAAATTAAAATCTATAGATCTCCGATCTTTTAACGTCAAATTTTGAATAGGTAAAGTTGTAAATGCCGGCCTCAACATGGAACCTCCTTTTGGATAATTAATTTCTCCCGGCGTGTACACTTCTATCTCGGTGCTGTCAAAATTTATTTTTACAATATATCTTCTAAAAAAACTGTAGCCTATAATTCCATCTATCTTTTCCCCATACACACTTGTTAAAATTTCGTAATCATTTACATGAAAGTTTAACCCTTCAACAGTAAGGCCGGGTAAACGTAGCTTTTCGTTAAACACAAAGCTTACTTTATGTTCTCCTCCCATACCTTTGATCGTTGTATCCGTTGGAGTTGGGTTAAGTTGAAGGTTTACACAAGTGGTGGAGTCGAGAGAAATGCCTCCACTACCGGTGTCAAGAATAAAATTGAGTGTGTCTGGAATATCGGCTATCAGTGCACGTACTATCATTACTCCTCCACTGTACTGTTTAAAATGGAAACGCGTAACTAATTTAGCCTGAGGTTGAGAAACGAGTATTTCCTGGGCTTTTCCAACAACAAATGAGCAACAACAAAAAAGTATTATACAGATAGACTTGTTCATACAGCGTAATTTAAATATACGACCGAATGGATGTACTTTTACAATAATTTTATAAACGGTTTTATGGATATTAATAATTTATTTAAGAAAGCCCTCAACTTCGAATTTCTGTCTGTTGAGGAAGGTGTGTTTTTGTTTGAAAATGCGCCGTTGGCAGAACTGATGTATGTTGCAGATGAGCTTAGAAAAAAACAAGTTCCGCATGGAAAAGTTACCTGGATCATTGACAGGAATTTAAACACAACCAATGTGTGCATCGCCAATTGTAAATTCTGCAATTTTTACCGGGTACCAGGACACCCTGAAGCTTATATCACAGATATAGAAACCTATAAAAAAAAGATTGATGAAACCATTCGCTACGGTGGTGAGCAATTGTTGTTACAGGGCGGCCATCATCCTGATCTTGGATTAAGCTATTATGTAAATCTTTTTAAAGAATTAAAAAGCCTGTATCCAAATATTAAGTTACATACACTTGGGCCACCGGAAGTAGCACACATTACCAAACTGGAAAAAAGTACGCACCGCGAAGTTTTAATGGCTTTGAAAGAAGCAGGACTTGATAGTTTACCCGGACCCGGTGCAGAAATATTAACGGATAGGGTTAGGCGCCTTATCAGCAAAGGAAAGTGTGGTAGCCAGGAATGGTTGGATATTATGCATGAAGCACACAAACTTAATATTACCACCAGTGCCACTATGATGTTTGGACATGTGGAAACCATTACTGAGCGGTTTGAGCACCTGGCGAAACTGAGAGAAGTTCAAAGTCGTAAGCCGGCCAATGCTAAAGGTTTTATTGCCTTTATTCCATGGACATTCCAGGATGTGGATACCCTGCTTGCTAAAATAAGGGGCGTTCATAATTTAACCACGCCGGAAGAATACATCCGTATGATTGCAATGAGCCGCATTATGCTGCCCAATGTGAAAAACATACAGGCAAGCTGGTTAACTGTTGGTAAAAAAACTGCACAGCTTTGTTTGAATGCCGGTGCAAATGATTTTGGCAGTATCATGATTGAAGAAAATGTTGTAAGTGCTGCAGGTGCTCCTCATCGCTTTACCAGTAGCGGAATACAGGATGCAATCAGGGAGGCCGGGTTTGAGCCACAGCTTCGTAACCAACAATATGAATTTAGGGCAATGCCTGCCGTAATGGAAGAGCAGGTAATTGATTACTAATAAAAGACGAATCGATGGTTTATCCATTTGAAAGAAAACCATCCATTCATTTTTCTCCACTTTATTTACGGGAAAAACATTTTTTCTATTTCTTCCCAGGTAGTTACCCGCTGATGTTTACCTGCATCTGTTAATGCATTATGGGGTTGTGTAAATAAGATGGTTTCGCCGATAAAATAATCCAGGTTTTTGAAATGGTCATCTATCATGTAATCGGCCCTAATGATTGCTTTTGAACCGCAAAACACCATTTGCTTCCAGGAAATAAATGGAAAATGTTCATTTAACCATGCTTGCTTTTCTACCAAACTGTTTGGAAATTCCATTGCTGCGGAAACGATGTACACCTCAAAATGATCATTCAATCGTTGCACAATGCGTTGACAGTTTTCTATTAAAGGGGTATTGCGAAAAAACCCGGTGGTATTTACGTGCGTTCTGAGTGCGGGAAAAGCTTCATCTTCAGTTTTACCATTCAATTGTTCCTTGGTTAAAGTTTCGCCGAAATCTGCTTTATGTAATGTAATAAAATGGCTGTAAACATCGGCCATTACACCATCCATGTCAATTGATATTCTTTTCATATTTCCTAAACTGAATTAAAATTATTTATTATAAACCTTGCATCCATATCCATTATGCAAAGTTGACGACTTTTCTTCTTTTATAACAATAGTTTACACTTTAATCAATGATATTTTATTTCGATAAAATGAAGGTAGTATAAACATTCAAACAGGAATGTAAGCATGTGTTGCTTATACTTCAGAATAGCTATGCAGCGACGTTTTGTACACAGAAAATTTAAATAAATTCATCGTTCCTGTTTCTACAAACGGCATTTATGCCGACTAAAATATTATTAAAAAGCAGTTCTATTATCAGGAATAATCCTAATTGCCTACAATTAAATAATTCTAAAATAAAATACAAAGTTTATCCTGACATTAAACCCTTCATGAATTCTGATGTTTAACTGATAAAAGGATTTTTAGTTAAAACCCTTTACCCTTTTGGTTTTAGCAATACAATAAATTATTTAACCATTCGTTTAACTTATATAAATTATATCCCATGCCCGAGACAAATAAAAAACATAGTTCTAATCCATTTATACAATTGGTTAGAAACTTCCTAAACAAATTCTTACAAAGCCCTGATGTTTATCCTATAAAATATTATAAGAAAAGCAAACGATTTCGCCAGTTATAAGAAGAAAAATTTACCCTAATAAAGTTTGTAACCCCCGTTGCAATTACCCTCACTGATGTGAGGGTTTTTTATTCATGCAAATCTCATTTTCACGGGAAAAAACACTTGAAAATAACAGCTTCATTATACCATTGGTTTTGCCATTGATTTAGCGGTTGCTTTTACATCATGCCTGGCGCCATCATTTACCAAATTGAGTACACTGGTATTTTGGTTAACACCATCCATCCAAATAGTTGTTACATCATCTTCAGAACCCTGCTGTAATTCTATATGATAAGTGGTTTCCTTAAACCTATAAACAACTTTTATCACTGGCCAATCTTCCGGCAAACAAGGTTGAAAATGCAGCACATTCCCTTCCTTTTTTAAACCAATAAATGATTCAATCATCAACTGGTACATCCATCCTGCGGAGCCTGTGTACCATGTCCAGCCACCTCTTCCTTTGTTGAGCGATTCACCATAAACATCAGCAGCCACCACATAAGGTTCTACTTTATACTCCGCAATTGTAGCTGCGTCCTTTCCATGATTAACCGGGTTAATGATTTGCAGCAACTCCCATGTTTTTTGCCGGTTGCCCATTGCAGCAAATGCCATCACCAGCCACACTGCAGCATGCGTATATTGGCCACCATTTTCTCTTACACCTGGTACATACCCTTTTATGTAACCTGGATTCAGTGCCGATTTATCAAAAGGAGGTGTAAATAGCTGAATGATTTTATCATCCTTTTTAACCAGGTATTTATATGCTGAATCCATTGCGGTAGGTGTTCTGTTTGTATCGCCTGCTTTTGATAAAACGGACCAACTCTGTGCAATGGAATCAATTTTACATTCTTCATTTTGAGCAGATCCCAATGGAGTACCATCATCAAAATAAGCCCGGCGATACCACTCCCCATCCCAGGCATTTTTTTCAATATTTTTCTGCAATAAATTTGAAGCGTCACGACAGGTTTTTAAGAAAGCATCATCTCCTTTTATTTTTGCCACTTCCATAAAGCGGTTTAATACATCGTACAAAAAGAATGCAAGCCAAACACTTTCTCCAAGCCCGTGGGCTCCCACTTTATCCATGCCATCGTTCCAGTCGCCGGACCCAATAAATGGCAAACCGTGGGTGCCAAATTTTAATGCATGATCAATTGCAATTACACAATGCTGGTACAATGTAGCTTTGACATCTGAATGTATGGGAAGATCGTAAAAAGATTCTTCGCCGGCATTTAATAACCTGCCCTCAATAAAATTGACTGACTGGTCCAGTATGGAAATATCACCGGTGGTTTTTATATACCGGCTGGTAGCAAACGGAAGCCACAGGTAATCATCGGAGCAGGTAGTTCTAACACCTCTGCCCAATGGAGGATGCCACCAGTGTTGCACATCACCTTCTTTAAACTGGCGTGAAGCACATAACAATATCTGCTGCTTAACCATTTCCGGCTTTGTTTGTAATAATGACAGCACGTCCTGCAACTGATCTCTGAAACCAAATGCGCCGCCCGATTGATAATATCCGCTTCGGGCCCATATTCTGCAAGCAATGGTTTGATAAGTGAGCCAGCCATTTGCAAGAATGTTTACCGATTGGTCCGGCGTTTCAACCTGTATTGTTGACATTGCATCTGACCAAAATTCATGCACTGCTTTAAGTGCATTTTGCGCAGCAGTACTTCCTTCAAACTGTTGTATAATATTAAGCGTCTCCTGCATGTTAACTCCTGCTCCCAGGCGAAAAACCACTACATGTTCTTCTTCCTCTGCCAGGTCAAAAACCACCTGTAATGCTGCACATGGATCTAAGGATGCCCCAAGTTTTCCCGACAACCTTGATTTATTCATAGCTTCCGGATTATTCATGGTGCCATTGCGCCCAATAAATTCCGCACGGTCGCCGGTAAATGACCGGTTAATATCATCTACATCAAAAAACGCAACCCGGCCAGGAAACTCAGTGTTGTATGCGTTTGTTGCCAATATTGCCCCGCTACGTTTATCCATTTCTGTTATCACATGCATCTGTGTTCGTGAACTGAGATCACCCAATACCCATTCTACATAACCGGTTGCAGAAATCTTCCGCATCCTGCTTGAATTGTTCCTGACTTTCAGCACTACAAACTTTAAGGGCGATGCCACATCCACATATACAGTCATCTCGGAATAAATGCCATCTTCACTATGTTCAAAAACGCTGTACCCAAATCCATGCCTGGTAATGTAAGGCGATTTACCCCTGCTTGGCAATGGTGAAGGCGACCAGAACCTGCCACTCTCTTCATCCCGTAAATAAAATGCTTCTCCTTTGAGGTCATTAATCGGGTCGTTGTTCCATGGAGTAAGCCGGAATTCATGTGCATTTTCTATCCAGCTATAAGATTGACCGCATTCTGAAATGATGGTACCAAATGTTGGATTTGCCAATACATTTACCCAGGGTGCCGGAGTCGATTTTGTTGGCGTTGTAGTAATTACATATTCCTTTCCATCCCGAGTAAATCCACCATACCCGTTAAAGAATACCAGGTCATTTCTTTCCGGTACTTCTGTAAATACGGAGGAATGAAATTTAGTAGGATGGAAATAGGGAATGGTGGATTTTAATTTACTGCGCCTGCTGATCTGTTCTTCCAGCGATCCTAATTTATCTGACAATACAATGTGCGCTACTGTTTGAAACAATATTCTGTCTTCATTAGAGATTTGGTCTGCCGAGCGAATAAATATGCCTCCGGGCTGATCTTTTACATCCGACATTGCCGGTGTAATTAATCCAAGTATCTGGTTATTTAAATCATTGCGATAACCGCCTCTGTCCTCATTCCAAATCACAAGGTCAATCGCAATGCCTTTAAGCCGCCAGTAATAATGCGCCTGCACCATTTGTTTTACCAGTTCAATATTAGCCGCATCTTCAATCAACAACAATACAATGGGCAGATCGCCTGAAATAGAATAGCCCCATAAACCAGATTGACCACGTTGATTCTTTATAATAATGGATGGGTCGGCCCGTAGTGAAGGATTAGGAAAAATCACCGAAGAAGAAAGCCTTGCAAACAACTGGGCATCGGCTTCAGTAGCATTAATCTGTCTTAAGATAAGCATGCTATGTGTCCACGCAAGTTCTAATACACGACGGGTTAGGTAACGGTCCTGGTATTTTTCGATCAGGCTATTACATTGTTCCTTGCTTTCAGCAATTCCCATAATCATATCAACAATAGCCGTTGCGCCCGGTTCAATTAACACACGATATTGTATGGCAACAATGGGGTCCAGGACAGAACCAGCAGTTCCGGAAAGTGGCCTGTCCTGCGAAAGTGCCTCGGGACGCTGAAGCGTGTATCCACGGCCTATAAATTTAAGCCGGCTTGTTTCGTAAGAAATGTTTTTGATTTCAGCATCGTGTACCTTCATCAGGTGAAACATCCAGGGGGTACGCTCATCTAACGACCTTGGCCTTCGTGTACACATAATGGCATGACGTTGCTGATTGATTTCCGTTTGTACAAAAAGATTACTAAACGCGGGATGCATTTCTTCGCCCAATGCGGAAGCCATTACCACTTCGGCATAACTGGTTATTTCAATAATTCTTTTTCTGCGTGTACGATTGGTAATATGCACCCTTCTTAATTCAATATCATCTTCCGGCGATACTACAATCTCTGTATGTGTATCGAGCGATAAATCACGCCGCCTGAATTCGGCACGTCCTTGCGAAAAGACAGCTTCATAATTTTCTCCCTGTTGTAAGGTTGGATGATAGGCAGTGGACCAAATGGTATTGTTATCTAAATCACGTATATAACAGAATGTTCCAAAATTATCACAGGTAGCATCCTGTCGCCAACGGGTAACAGCCAGGTTTTTCCAACGGCTATATCCGCCGCCCGAGTTGGTAACCATTACATGATATCTTCCATTCGACAAAAGTTCCACTTCTGGTGTAGTGGTATGCGGAGTGGCAATAACACGCATTGAATTATCTGCGTAAGGCACCGTGCTGATATCCTCAGCATGTACACTTGGTGAATAGAAAGTAGCCACCCTTGGTACTTTTTCCTGTAGTAACAACAGGGCCGATTTCATCTCTACATCTGCCTCAAATAATTTTTGCATGGGCCGTTCGCCCAACAGGTATGCCAGCGATAAAAAACTCATACCCTGGTGATGCACCATAAAAGACTTAACTACTGAAAAAGTCTGCTTTCTTATCAGCCTGGAAGGCGTATAGTCAATGGCTTCATAAAAGCCGTATTTACTTTCAAACCCCTGTTCTTTTAAAACCTGCAGATTTTGATAGGCAGCTTCAGGCGCAACCATCAGCGACATAATTGTAGAATAGGGAGAAATAACCAGGTCTTCACTAAGGCCTCTTTTAAAACCGAGCCCCGGTACCCCAAACGCCCGGTATTGATAATTTAAATTAGCATCTACCATATTATATCCTGATTCAGAAATACCCCATGGTACCCCTCTTTTCTTCGCATAATCCATCTGCTTCTGGATAATGGCAGTATATGTTTGATCTAACAAGGTATTATTATAATTGGGCATTACCAGCAAGGGCATCAGGTACTCAAACATAGATCCACTCCAGGATAAAAGAATGGGCGTGGTTCCCAGGTTGGTTAGCTGCCTGCCTAACGCAAACCAACTTTCCTGTGGTAATTTTCCCTGTGCTATTGCCACAAAAGTGGTAAGTCTTGCTTCAGACGCAAGCAGATCGTAGAAACTGTTGTCCCTACGTTGTTCCTCAACATTATACCCGATTGACAATAAGTGTTGCGACCTGTCGTAAAGGAAATCATATTCAATATTTGCCAGCTCAGTACATTTTATTACCAGTTGTTCAACTGTTATTACCAGTTCTTTTGCACGTCGGCCAGCTTCGGTTATCAGCGTACGAAAGTTATTGAGCCAATCAATTTCGCCTGCACTATTTGAAGGCGAATAACAATTAATAATGGTATGCAATAAACTTTCTTCAATTCTTGACAATTGTTTTGTAGTTGGCACTGCGGGCAATAATGGAATCAGGTGTTCAAACTTTTCGGGTGCCGCCGGTAACATAATCCATGGCACCATCGCTACTAATTCACTTTTAGCCTTCTTTACCTGGTTCAATAATTTTTGTGCCCACCAAATGGCTTCTTCTGAATTACCGAGGTTAATTCTTTTATGGATGACCGTAAAAGAAATTTCCAATTCATCTAAATATTTAATGGTTTCTGCAAGGTTATATTTTTCAGCTTGCAGTACTTTTTGCAATTGGTCTCTGAAGTTATCAAGCAAATCGAAGGGTGTTGCATTATCCATTAATACACCCAGTGTATCTGCGATGCCATTAAATACTTCAGACCCAATTATATTTTTATCAGGCATTGCCAGCAACCCCTGTCTCAACGTAATCAGGTGGCCCGCAAGGTTTCCACTATCTACCGTAGAAATATATCTTGGCCTTAAAGGCGATAGTGTAATTGTATCGTACCAATTATATAAATGCCCCCGGAAACGCTCCATTCTTAACATGGTATTGAGGGTATTACTGGTACGTTCAATCATTTGCCTGGCACCTATATAACCAAAATCAAATGCCGATACATTTGCCAGCAAGGATAAACCGATGTTTGTTGGAGAAGTGCGGTGAGCAATTCTTTCAATAGGATCTTCCTGGTAATTATCCGGTGGTAGCCAGTTATCCGTTTCGTCAACAAAGGTTTCAAAGAAGGCCCATATTTTACGGGTAAGTTTGCGGAGATAAAAAATTTCTTCAACTGAGAGCTGCGCCTTTTTTTCTTCGAAAGTGTGACTGGCATACCAAACTATTAAGGGAGCTACCAACCACAATGTTAAAATTGGAATTGCAACCAGTAAACTAATGGGTTCATAAATACTGAGATAAACAAATAGTAAAAGTGAAAAAAAAGGTGAAAACCACATGGTGGCAAAAGAATTAGCAATCGTATCCTTTGAGTGTTGGCCATGATTGAATGGATTCCATTGTAATAATTTTTTGTGCGTTATCCAAATTCGCCATTGGGTACGTAATATGGCATCTGCATTGGAGAATACCTCGTATGGAAGACAGGTAAGCTCGAGCAGGTATTGTATAAAGTTGTTGGTGGCAGATTTTAGTGTAAAATTGAAGTGTTGTAGAAATGATTCATCCGCCGGTTTCCAACAAAGTTCCCAAACAAAATTAACTACAGAAGGCATTACAATTATTAGCGTGATAGCTAATGTCCATAACCACGGTACCGGTGAAAGCACCCAACCAAACAAGAACAATAATAAAGTAGCTATTGGCACCAGGCTCCTTCGTACATTATCAAAAATTTTCCATTTACTAAATAACGAGATCGGATTTCTGCGTAAACCACCCTGAGGCCCGGGTACAAAAGGAAATATCCAGTTGGCAATTTGCCAGTCACCGCGTATCCACCGGTGACGCCTTTTCATATCGGTAAGGTACCTGGAAGGATACTCTTCATACAACTGCACATCGGAGATAAGCCCGGCTCTGCTGTAACAGCCTTCCAGTAAATCATGACTTAAAATACGGTTGGGTGGAAATTTATTATTCAGCGCCTGTTCAAATGCATCAATGTCGTAGATACCCTTTCCTATAAAAGATCCTTCTCTAAACAAATCCTGGTACACATCGGAGGTAGCTCTTGTGTAAGGATCTGTACCTGGTTCGTTGCCATGCAAACGGGCGTACCAGGAACTGGTGCTTGCCGGTAAGCTATTGGATACCCTTGGTTGCAAAATAGAGTATCCATCAACTACTCTTCCCTTTTTGGCACTATACAAAGCTGTATTGAGCGGATGTGCCAATGTACCCACCATTTGCCAGGCAGCATCTCTTGGTAATTGTGTATCAGTATCGAGCGTTATTACAAACTTTATCGTGCTGTAAATATTTTCTTCACCTACTATCAAAGAAAAATACTGGTTACCATGCCCTCTTACCAAAGCATTAAATTCTGCAAGTTTTCCGCGTTTTCTTTCGTAACCCATCCATATTTTATCTTTTGGGTTCCATTTACGGGGCCGGTGAAATAAAAAGAAAATATCATCGACAGCACGATTATATTTTCGGTTAAGTTCAATTATTTTTTGTTTGGCAACCTGCAATAGTTCTTCATCATCGGGCATATTTTCAGACGCTGCATCACCAAAATCAGTCAACAATGCATAATATAAATTCACATCACGATTAGCAAGAAAACGAACCTCCAGTGACTCAACAAGATCATCAATACCAGTAACAGTATTGAGCATAGTAGGTATTACAACCATTGTTCTATAAGTATCGGGAATGCCATTGGAAAAATTCATCCTTGGCAGCAAATGCGGCCGGGCCAAAATGGTGGTAACCCAGTTTATGATTGATACTGCAAGGCGACTGGTAGCCAACACAAGAATAATAATTAAAAAAACCTGAAGCGATCTTTGTAATCCGTCATAATTTGCCCTCGCAAAAAGAGCCCAGGTAAACAATGCGGTTAAAATAACGATACTTCCCAGGTAAACAAACAGTGGATGGCTGTTAACAAAATTGCGGCAGTAATCGAACCTGGATATTTTTGAAATTGCTTCCTTTTGTACTCTTGCAAGGCCATCGCAGGTAAGATAATAACCAACATGTGTAAAACGTTTTTCACCTCCGTTATCAAAACTTTCTTTCGCAAATCTGATGGCCATTTCCGCTATTTCCTTCTCGGAAATATTGCTATTTTTTGCTGTTTTTTCTACTGAGTGCCGATAGTTATCACGGGTGTTAAAATCCATCTTACTGTAAATACCATCAAGATCCTCTCTTAAAATTTGTTCAACAATACTGGTATTTTCTACAAAATCCCGCCAATCGGTTGTACTTAAAAAACGCAGGCTGCTGATGCTATTGCTGATTGATACCTGGTCTGCAGCCTGTTTCTGATTTTCCTGTTGAATGAGTTCATTGCTGGTAAACCCGTTTTCAGAAAGTCTTTGTTCTATCCAGTTAAGTGGCAGTGTTACAGAGCTGCCTTTTTCCTGCAAACGCCGGGAAAGTTCGGCCACAAAGGAACTTTCCATAGGCGGATCGGAACGTGCCATATCGGCAATTACCAACACCAAATTTTTGGGATCCTTTTCCACTGTATCCAACATCTTATCTGCCCACTGGCCGGCAAGCGATTTATTATTTATATCAATGGCAATTTGAATTGCCAGCCTTCGCAGGTTTTCAATTAATGCCAACCGAAGCATGATGGGCATCGCCCATAATTCACCCAGTTTTAAAAAAGTTGTTGCCTGGTAAGCTTTAATAAAACCCATCAGGCTTCCAATATCTACATAGCCGTCACTATGGGAAATAATTTCCACAGCAAGATCATATACCCGTGGCAATCCTGCCGATTTTCCTTTTGCCAGTTGCGGCAACCCCCTGCTATACCCTTTAGGTAAATGCTTTTTGCCGGTGTACACCTGTTCTTCTACCAGGTAGAAATTGTCCAATAACCACTCACCAGCGGGTGCTATCCTGTTGTTTTCTCTTACTTCGCTGGTAAGCAATGCATGTACTTCAAGTAATATCTTTTCGTTTTCAGCCAGGCGCTTCAGCAACTGTTCCGATGGGTGACCCGATATTAATATATGCTTTGCAGCAAGTCCTCTGGCGTGGTGTTCCAACTGTTCTTCAGTAAATAATTCTGAGCGCAGGGGAGGTCTCTTATCGGCAAACTTCTCATTCAGGTTGTCTCCAAATATTGGTTCAATAATATTTTTTTTGAAAGAAACGATTGCCTGGGGAAGCAATTCAAAGATTTCCTTTGGCCTGTTTTTTCTTTCATCTCCTTTCATTCTTTAAATAAATTTTAATTTTCAATTTTTTGCGTTTATTAGCGTTTATACACAAATGCTGCTACACCATTTTAAGCTAATTCTATACCTGTTTTATTTTTCCGGCATGTATTTAGCAATTATGTTGTACACCTCATGAACTGCTTACCCGGTTTTTCACCAATGAATGACTTATAAAAAACCATATTATGAAAAAAACACTTTATGTATCTACAGCTCTTGCATGGACACTTGTATTATCATGTACAGATCAGGCAAAACCACCAGTGGAAAAATCGAAAGAAATAATTATTGTGCAACCGGCTCCCCAGGTAATTACAAAAGAAGCACCTAAAAAGACCACTACAATTACATTGGATAAAAATGGCGTAAGTGCTACAACAAAAAATGTTGATATAAAAGTTAATACAAACAAGAAACCCGATAACTAATTTTTCTACCCTTTGCGATTATATAAAAGCACCTGGCTACTTATTTATTTTAGACATTTTTTACCTACTGATATATTTCAGTTTAAGTCTGTCGTTACGCAAATTATGACACCAAAATTGCCGTCGGTTTGTGTCCAATTTTGTTCAGGCAAATATGTCCGTGACACAAGTCCGTCAAGATACAAAGCGTTTTTACAACCCGCTTTTTTAAAGTAGTCTGCAAAGTCATAGAAATTTATTTCCTTTTTTGACATTGCGAAAATGATTTTATTGTTCGGCAAAATTCCAACGCCATTTCTGATATTCAGATTTGTTGAACCTTCTTTAAATGCCGGATGAATTTGTCCGTCAATTACCAACATTGGTCCTGATTGAGTTGCGTATTTTACTTTTGCGTTGTTGATAAAATTGGTGGTTGTGCAAATAGTTGGCAAATTGTCAACCGTGATATAAAAAACGCCATTTGGTTTTAAATAAAAATTTCCGCTTCCGCTTGTCGTGTCTAAAGGTGTAATTAGCTTTTGATTTTCAACGAAAAGTCCCTGAGGCGAATTGTCCTGTTTGTACATTCCCGCATTCATTGCAAACATTAATTTTTTATGGTTTTTATGAAGCCAACTTTTTAAATTCTGTATGCTTTTAAAATTTTCTTGTTTATCGTTTTTCCAATAAAATTTTATGTCTTGCTTTTGTGCGTCAACAATATAACTTACAAATCGGTCGTCGTTGCTTTTTTGTTTTTGAGCAAAAACAAATATCCCCGCTGTCACAAGAATAAAAAGTGTTGTCAATATGTAAAATTTGTTTCTATTCACGGACTGTTTCGGATTGGTAGCAGGTAACACTTACGCAGATGCATACACTACAATTATAAAAAATCAATGGTGCTTAAAAATATGTAGGTTAATCTACATAATTTTATCCGGAATTTTCACTTTATAAATTATGGGACACAATATCGCAATTGTGGGTGCAGGTATTAGTGGTATGTCCACTGCCCACCTTCTTACAAACCAGGGACACAACGTTACTATTTACGCAACCAGCTTTTCGCCGGATATCACGTCAAATAAAGCTGCAGCATTTTGGTTTCCTTATCATATCAGAAACGATAGCAGGGGGATAGCGTGGTGCAATACCAGTTACCGCTATTACATGGATTTTGCAAAAGATCCAAATACAGGAATTGGGTTAAGAAAACTATATAAAATTTTACGGGAGAATGTAGCTGAAGAAGAACCTATCTGGAAAGATTTTATGCCGACAGGGTCTGTTAGAATGATGGAGCCACAAGAACTGCAACCGGGCGTTGCCATTGGGTATGATATTATGGTGCCCCTCATGGAAACACAATTATTTTTACCCTGGCTGATGCAACAATTAAAGCAGGTTGGCGTTGCATTTATTTCAAGAAAAATTGAGGATCTAAATGAGTTAAGTAAAAGTTATGAGGTTGTTGTTAATTGCACGGCTTTGGGAGCAAGAGAATTATGTAAGGATGACGAAGTAATTCCCATAAGGGGCCAGGTTGGTTTAATTGCTCCCGGAGGCGATTGGCCAATTTATCTTGACAATGAAAAACCGCTGTACATAGTGCCGCGAAAGGATGCCATCATTATAGGGGGTACTTATGAAATAAACGAAGAAAATGCGGTTACCGAACCTGCAACTATTGACCAGTTGTTGAAGAATGCTTATGAAGTATTTCCAGAACTTGCCCACCACAAGGTTATTGGCAGTTGGGCAGGTTTAAGGCCTTATAGAAAAGAGGTAAGGGTGGAGCGTGAAGCTGACAAAAACATCATTCATAACTACGGGCACGGTGGCAGTGGTTTTACTTTAGCCTTTGGCTGTGCCGAAACTGTTGCCAACATAGTGAAACAGAATTTTTGATTTCCTTTCTCTTCTAGTTTTCTGAAAAAAAAGATAAAAAAAACTTCCACAACTACTGGTTTTTCATAGTCTGTGGAAGTACAATTTTATGAACCAATGATGGTTCTAAGGGAGTTAAGGCTGAGGCCGGGCCTCTCCAGTATTAAAATAATTTAATGCTGGTTCTGTGTTTGGTTTTTCGACATCATCGCTTTTTAAAGCATAGTCAGGGCTTGGATATTGGATAAACGGGCCTGGTCTTCATTGCTTTTTTACAGCTGGGACCGGATTTTTGATTTATGGATATTCTAAGGAATTGGGATTTTTATTGAAGCGGATTGCATTATTTATCAATCATTTTCTGATACAAAGATGCAATGCAAATATTTACCAAAGAAGCGAAAATCTGCTCTTTCTTTGCCATGATGTATATACTAATGCAATGGTAACTTTCAGATTTGTGTAGTGAAATAATCCGCTTGAATGATTCGTATAAGTACTATTATTATGTACTGTTGGCAATTATGAGAAAAAAGCGGTATTGAAATAAAAGGATCTTTTCAAACGAACCAGGCTGGAGGTCTAAAAGCAGCAACTGATAAAATTGGGAATGATAAATGATGGAGAACTTTATGTTTGTGAAAGATTGTTAAAACAAAAACTTCCACAGCTATAGGTTTTTCATAGTCTGTGGAAGTAAGATGTTTGTAGAGCCGGCTTTCGCAGGTTCTGTCAGGATGGAATCATTTTGAGGTGTTACCCCCGCCAGAAAATTTTGGTCAATTTGCTGGTGTAGTTGTTGGTTTTTAGATCATCATCGCTTTTTAAAGCATAGATCCAGGAAAATGGATGTTGGTTGTTTTTTAGGATTTGGATTGTTTTGGATTTGAACATTGATTTTTTATCATCAACTTCTGATACAAAGATGCATCAATTCAGCATTGGAGACAAGAGCATAAATGCGTTTTTTGTGTCGTTCTGAATATACTGCTGCTATAGTAATATATCCATCCGGAAACAAGTAATTTACCTTTTTTGAGTAAGTATAAATACTTAAACCCGGGTTGTAGATAAGTGAACTATTCTCGTAATTTAAATATAAAGTTTGTTACTTTCACGATATCAGAAAATTGAAATTCCAAATGTTGGCTGACTACAAATTTGCATCACACATTTCAAACGATTTATTAAGTTGGTATTGTTTCTATCAACAAACTAAATAAACTTTTACTTTCATGACAGAAGTTTTATAGGCTCATTTTTCTGCCATTTTTTTCTTTATATCAAACTGATACTTTTTCCTTTAAAGATTATTGTGGGAAATGATGCTATGGAAATATGCATTTGAACGGAGCGACGCCACTAAAGACGCAATGAAATACCGAAGCTGGTAAACAAAAAATAATTTCTAAATTTTCTCTTCGTGAAATTTGATTGCAGTGATTGCGGAAGACATTATATGTAGAGGAAGTTTCTTAAAATAAAAACTCCCACAGCTATTAGTTTTTCATAGACTGTGGAAGTAATTTTTTGTGTACCTGTTTTTAGCAGGCTCACGGGGATCATTAATGTTTCGAGGTTTTGGGCCTCCCAGAAAAAATCATAATAATTTATTCCTGGTTTCAGTGTGTTCGGTCTTTTTTTTGCCATCATCGCTTTTTACGGCATAGGCTAGGATATTGATTCTGTTGGTTTTTTGAGTTATCATCGCTTTTTACGGCATAAACTCGGGATACTGGTTTTCCTGGTCTTCCTTAGGTTTTGGATTCAATTGGTCTTTTTTGGATCATCTTCGCTTTTTAAAGCATAGATCCGGGTACTGGTTTTTCTAGTTTTCCTTAGGTTTTGAATTCATTTGGTTTTTGGGTTATCATCGCTTTTTAAAGCATAAACCCGGATACTGGTTTTTTTAGTTTTCTTTAGGTTTTGGATTCATTTGGTTTTTTGGGTTATTATCGCTTTTTAAGGCATAAACCCGGATACTGGTTTTCTTAGTCTCTTTAGGATTTGGATTCTTTTGGTCTTTTTTGGATCATCATCGCTTTTTACAGCATAGATCCGGATATTGGTTTTCTTAGTCTTCTTTTGGATTTGGATTTTATTTTTTTGAATTTGAGTGACGATATCTTTTCGCTCATTTTCTTAACACAAAGATGCACCAGTTTAGCATGTGGAACAAGAGGAATATTGCCCTTTTTAGCCCCCGCAGTAAATACTGAATAGTGAGTAACTATCCGGCTAATCGAGGGGTGATTTTACTGACATCCAGATCGTACTAATACGAATTTAATGCTGTATACATTTGAAATTTAATTGGTTACAAATTTAATTTTTGCCCAGAAATACTAAGGGAAAACTGATGTTTAAAAAAGGTAGCAAAGTATCTACAGTGTAATGGGCCGCAATTTAACTGGCAAAGAAGAAAAAATCGTCAAATTAAATCCAAAAAGAAATTAATTATTTTTTTTCATTTATTCAGTGCTTTTTATATATAAAATTAGCTACAGATATGGTGTCTGTACCAGCCTGGCGACGCTAAAATTTTAATTATGGCACGGTTTTGGAAATTATGCATCGGGCGCCAAAAAATTTATTCCAATAACTATTTATTAAAAAATTCAAGAAATCTAAAACTTTAATATCATGAATACTTCAGATAATTTTCCAACAACGAATCCGGAAAACAGACCGGACAAAAAAGATTACAGAAACGTGGTAATCGGAATACTTGCCGCTGGCATTATAGGCCTGGGTGGTTATTTAGCAGTTGATAAAAATAAAACAACAGAAGTTATTAAGCAACAAGAAGGAACAATTGCTACAGTAAGTACTGAAAAAAGTGAAGTGCAAAAAAGCTTTGATGCATCATTGGCAAGACTTGATTCAATGTCGTCTGTTAATACAACGTTGGAATCTTCGTTAAAAGAAAAAAACGGTGAGGTTTCAAAAGTTAAAGCTGAAATACGCAGCATTTTAAATAAGAAAAATGCTACTGCAGCAGAATTATCAAGGGCTAAAACATTAATTGCCTCTTTGAACGGTACAATTGAAAGCATGCAAGCTGATATTGCCCGGCTAACGCAGGATAATCAAACATTAACCCAGGACAAAGTTGTTTTGAACGAAGAAAAGCAAAAATTAAATGAAGATTTAACTGCAACCAATGTTGCTAAAGAAGAGCTTGCTAAAAAAGTTGACGTAGCATCTACATTAAATGCTTCAAACATTCTTATTACCCCAATCAATATTAAAGGCAATGGCAAAGAAAAAGTTTCTACCGTTGCGAAGCGTGTAGACAAACTGGTTGTTAGTTTTGATGTAGTGAATAGAATTGCTCAAACTGGCACTACAGATGTATATGTATTGGTTATCGGACCTGATGGCAAGCCTATATCTGCAGAATCATTGGGATCAGGAACTTTTACAACCCGTGAAGAAGGTGACAAATCTTTTACTGCTAAGTTGCCGGTTGAACTTGAGACAGCTAAAAAAAGAAATGTAGAATTTGCATTTAAGCCGGGTGTTAATTTTCAACAAGGAAATTACACTATCCAAATTTATCAAAATGGATTTAAGATTGGTGAAGGAACACGCTCACTTAAGAAAGGTGGATTATTTAGCTAACAATTGAATTAGCCCCTTATCATTATAGTAAAAAAGCTGCTTTTAAAAAGGCAGCTTTTTTATTGTTCGTTTTATTTTATATTGATTATAGTAATGTTTATTTCCGACCCATCAGCAATGCAGGTTTAATATGCAAAGTCGGCATATTACTACCTAATATTTCAACACAATCTGTTGGAGTACCAATTCAGTAATGATCGTATTAAATGACTGATGTATTTTACTGAAGATTTAAGTTACCCTGAATGATGAATGGCTTATTTTGGTTCACAGAAATATTACAACCTGCACTCAGCGTATAGGGTACATTCAAAATACATTGTCCGCCTGCGGTAGGATCAATAAAAATTTCACTGTTGTAAGAAAGCATAGCCGGCGGCAGTAAATTATTAATCCAGTTGCTGGCAATATTCCAGTTGCCCGTTCCAATAAACTTGTAGGTGGAAGCAACAGCAGTTATTAAATTGTTTGTAGAGAATGAATGTAATTTATTGGTTACAGTTATTACTGGATTTGATCCGATGTACTTTACAAATTTTTCGTTGCTGATAAAACCATTGCTACTATCGCTAAACGCTATGCCCTCTGCCTGCCCCATATAAAATACATCTGGCAGCGCAACGTTTCTCTTATTTCCATTAAAATATAAGCCACTGTTATAATCAGATAACAGGTATAGAAAATGACTGGCTGTTCCGGAATTTTGATAACCCAATAAAGCGACCAGTTTTTTACCGGGTGATTTATCTGCTGCCGTAACCAGGAAATTGGTAGCAAGTGTTTCAACAGGTGAGGCAGTATAAGTACCGGCAGCTACTGCATTAATTACGTAGTGAGTGGTTGTAAAATTTATCCAGTTTTTTGTAAACAGGTGAATTTTTCCGCCATCTACTATCATGGCCTCGCAATCAAATTTTGTGTTGTTTGCAGCAACGGCTTGTAAGGGCAAAGGTTGATCGCTATAAGAAAAATTAATTTTTTCTACCAGTCCGGCAGGAATTGTATCTACAGGATAAGTAGCCGGATCACGGATTACATCATATCGAAACCTATAAATTTTTAAGTCGGCCCGGGCTCCATTTGCATTGTTGCCAAAGTCACCAACATATATATAAGTTCCATCAAAGGCAATGTCTTCCCAATCAATGTTTACTGCTCCACCCAAATAAACCCTTTGCAATATGGCATTACTATTTGTATCTGTTTTATACAATTCCGGTTGCCCGCCACTGTCATTAAAAGTCCATAAAACATTGTCTATAAATTGTAGTCCACTTGTTTCAGTTATGCTATCGCTTAACGGGCTTATTTTTACAGGTGGTGTATAATTTATCGTGTTGTACGTACAACTGCCATCGTTAATAGTGGCAAGTGGATTGTAATTATTTGAAAGTGGATCAGTACAACCTGCAACCTGTGCATGCACCATTGGCGTAATAAAAAATGCAGCAGTTATAAATAAAGAGCTTGTAACAAGTTTAAAACTTTTTTGTCTAATGGCCATTCGTTGATATTATGAAAAATTAAACCCTGGTATTTACAATGTAGAGTTGGTAGAAATTTTTTACTAAAGTATGTTATTTAATGATACTCACTTTATTAGTAATTTATGAAATTTTTCAACTTCTGCTTTTTCGGCACTTGAAATAGCTTCATTGCCATCATATTTCATTTTTACAAAAACAACTCTTTTGTGCATGGGATATTTATCCAGAATTTCTTCTAAGAGCTTTTGTAATACGGTATCTTTTTCCGGTGCAACGGGGGCTGTAGGTAACGGGGATTTGTAGCGTGTGGGCTTCTTTAATATAATGGCTTCAAGCGTGGCTAATTTACCCGGAGCAATGGTACCAATTTTAGACGC
Source organism: Ferruginibacter sp. (assembly GCA_046590675.1). Classification (GTDB taxonomy): domain Bacteria; phylum Bacteroidota; class Bacteroidia; order Chitinophagales; family Chitinophagaceae; genus Ferruginibacter. Next base: position 52,926 of record JBKJUP010000059.1, read on the forward strand.
CTTACTATGCAGACCTTCCAACTGCTTTTTGCTAAGCCCTCCTCTTTCCTGGTATTGAAATAAAAGGCTTTCTACAAATGAAGACTTTGGTTCCTTTTGTAACGTTTCTTTTAAAACGTCCATTATTACATCAACCTCGGGTTTAATTTTATGCATAAATAGCTTTCAATATATTAATAAAAAGGATTTCATACCAGCAAACTTTTGCATTTATAATAATTTATTCACTTCGCATCAATGGTTTTTTCCCGGCAAAATGTTACAAATAAATGCAGTTAATCAATTACATTTTTTTCCATTACCAGGGTTGTCATACAACGAATGTCGTCAACATTTACTGTTTTTATTGGCTCCAACATTAATAAAGGCTGCTGTACCAATATATCTGAAAGAATTGACCTGGTTAGCAAAAATCGAGCGCTACCATCCGGAATTAAATAGATACCGTTTCCCGTATGTATTACATTTTCTTCAATGCCTATATTAGAAGTCATCCGAATGAAAAGGCTTCCGCCGGGTTTTAAAACTCTTATTATTTCTTTCAGCATTTTATAAAAGTGCTCCGGGCTTCTTGCAAAATGTAAAACAGCACTGCTAATTACATGATCAAAAGTTTCATCCGGGTACGACATATTATCTACTTCTCCAACCTGCCATCGATCTCCTGCAAAAGAAGGATACTGTAAACTCAATTCGGCTATTGCTTCAGAACTTTGGTCAACACCATAGCAATTTAAATGATTCAATAAAAACCAGTGTAAATTTCTTCCATTTCCACAGCCGGCATCCAATAAGGTTTCATACTCCTTGTACCTGCCTTTAATTATCTGATCTATTAAATAAATATCCGTTTTGCCAACTAATTGCTGTAAAAAAAATGCTTGCATCCTTTAAAAATAAAGAAATGAATTTTAAATAATCCCACCAACAGAAAATGACGCTTAAACCTAACCAGGTTATACATTGATTGGTCAACATATTTGAGCACGCATACTTTATGTTTATCCTGACATTGCAGCAAATATATACAAGCATTATTCGATGGTTTTCTGCCTTTTTTTTATTAAATTTAAGTATCCAATTTATCTATTAATCCCCAAAATTATTTATTATGACAAAATTTATAATTGAAAGAGAAATACCAGGAGCCGGTCAGTTTACAAAAAAACAATTAGAAGCTGTAATACAAACTTCAAACGATATTCTTGGGCAGATAGGGCCGCAAATAAAATGGGAACATAGCTATTTAACCAACAATAAAATTTATTGTATTTATTCAGCTACCAACAAAGAGTTGATTCGTGATCATGCAAGAAAAGTTGGCATCCCGGCCAATAACATTTCTGAAATAATAGAAGTCATTGATATGGCTACTTATCCATCAGACCAGGTACACCAGGAATGGTATTATGAATAAAGCGCTGTTTAGTTTAATTAGGAAGACAGGGAGATTGCTATGCCCTTGAGTTAATTAATATGCCCCATAAATCATCAAAAAAGATAGGCTCAAACCAAACCTGGCAATCAGTAATAAATCGATTTGTAATTAATCTCTTCCGGAATGATTAGTTATCAAAAATAAATCGGAGCTGTAAAATCTCATCAGGGCTGGATTCTCTTTTTCTCCTCTGCAATTTTAAAAGACCAGGGACCATTGCCTACAATCAAAAAGTAGATTAACAGTAGCAGCACTATTATAGAAAGGAATAGTTCAGAATAAGGACGGAGCATACCGCCTCCAGTATTAATAAATAATACGGCCACTAATAAAATAGGTATTTGAATTATACAGGCAAACCTTGTAAAAAGGCCAAGGGTTAATAAGATGCCTCCTACGATATGGGCAAATGTAACATAGTGCCCCAGCACAATAAACATGAGCGAATTAAATTGTACTTTGTTAGACATAATGCCCATTAGAGAACCCATATTTTGTAAAAAATCGATGCCCTTATAACAAAGAAAGATTCCTAAAATGATACGAATAATGTCGAGCCATTTTGGGTGATGTGCATTACCCCAAAGTTCCAAACGTTGAAGGATGTTCATATAGTCATTATTTGATGTTATAATCAGCAGGCAATTAAATTTACAAAAGATTTTTGTCTATGTCAATAAGAAAAAATAACCTGCATGAAAGTATTTCAGACACAAACCGCAGTAAAAAAAATGGCTAATTATACCAATATTTAAAGACAATCAACTATCAGTTTCCTATCTTTTTAAACAAGTAAAGCATCAAGGTGTATGAATAATAAACAGACAAATTATATTATTCAAACTGTTGGTATTTGAAACCAGTGGAAATGATTGGTCAAAAAACATTAATACTAATCACTGTCTTCCAAATGAAGTTTTTGATGATGGGCTCCCGCAGCTATGTGTAGCGCAAAACCTACAATGGCGGTATCCTTTAACATGTTTATTAATGCTATTTGCTTCATTTCTTTATCCCCTGCATTTAGGTAGTTAGGTAAATGAATACTTAGAATAAATAAAATCAATAACACTGCTAATACATAGCCCGACAACTTCACCATTTTGTTTGTTAAGAATGAAAGTGCTACTAAGATAAATGCTGCGCCAACAAAATACACCCAAATAATTCCACCGGGAATAAATGATGGAACATAAATCAATAAATCATGTGGATGTAAAAAATGAAAGATTCCAAATAAAAATAAAACAATTGAGAGCAGATATATCGCAATTCTGGATATTAAATGATACTGTTTCATATTATGCAAGTTTGAAAGTAAAAAGTTACAACAAATAAGATGTTGTTGCAACCATTTTCGGATATTTTTATTATTTATCTTCAAGTAAGCCTAACCGGAAGTAAAACCGCTTCTGGCTGGCGATGACAATTTTACTATCAAAAATAAATGTGGAAATAACTACTCGTCCTAATTCCGCTTAAACGGTCAAAAAACTGGCATAATATTTTCAACAACTTAAATGAAATAATTACAGTTTGTTTAGGCCAAAGACTAAACACAAATTTATTTAAAAATAAAAAAAAATAATTATGCGTACGATAAAAACATTGATGACAGGAATAGTGGTAGGAGCAGTTTTAGGCATTTTATATGCACCTGAAAAAGGGTCCGTAACAAGAAGGAAATTATCCAGGAAAGGAGAAAGCCTCAGAGATAAATTCAATGATCTTAAGGAACGGATAAATGAAAAGCTCGAAGATTTTAAAGAAGATGTAAACGATATGGCATACCACGAAATGCAGCGAATAGAAAGCGAAACAGTTGCTGCAGGTATTTACGAAAAATAAACCTACAATTAATAACATGCTGTTTAAATGTAATCTTACAAACAGATTGGTGTGAGAATAATGCCATAAAATTTTCATTCGAATAGATTCCTAATTAAAGACTGTGGCCAAAAAGACCTCATTAGGTTCACACGAAACATTTATATTGTTATTGAGACTGGTAAAGAAAAAGATCATTTATAAACAGTATCTCAGATGCAAATAATAAGCCTGTTGTTAACGGGCTTTTTATTTGCCTGTATTTTTTACAACAGTCAATAAATAGAAATCATTTACATCCTATCTGTATTAATGAGCAATACAGTCTTTTTAAAAGCTATATTGTATGACAGGCTATTTTTTAAAGCTTAACTGTATGAAAAAGGTTTTATGTATTGTGTTTGCACTATTGATATATTCCGCAGGTTTTTCGCAGGCTATCAGAAAAGTTACCATTAACTATGCTGGCGCAGTACAAAACATTTCAGTATTGGTTGATGGATCTGTTATAATAAATTTTACAACGGATGGTAAAATTATGGACTGGGGAATAGAAAATAATTCAGTGTATAACTACCAGGAAAAGATTGATAAATACATGGGGCGTGTGGACTATTATACTGCAAATGATAACCCGGCTTACACTGGAAAAGTTAAGTACATCGGAAGAACTTTAATAACCTATTACACTTCTTCAGAAAATGAATCTTGGCAGGGTAAATTAAAAAGCATCGGGATGATGCTTTTTAATTATTACGATGTTTATGACGATGAAATATTTCGGGATAAAATTAAAAATGCCGGCGCTTATTCATTCAGTTGGTTTGGTTCAATTGATAATGAAGGATACAGGGGAAAATTAAAAACATTGGGTTCTACCGCATTTACCTATTTTGCTTCGTACGATGATAAAGCTTTTAAAGGAAAAATTAAAAGTATTGGCAGCAATGGGTTTACCTACTATTCCTCGTACGACAAACCCGGATATAGTGGCGCAATGAAAACCGGAAACCGTATCACTTATATGAATGGAATAAGATACCTGGTTGGCTACTAAATCTTTTACATACTTATTTCTTTTTTAAAACCAACGCTGTTCTGTTAGTTAAATAAATGCTTAATAATTGATTTTCGTCCGTTGGGTAATCTATGGTATCCTCAACCCTGTCGAAGCCACCAAATTCTTTTCTATCTGAATTTAATATTATTCTATACACGCCTTTTTCAGGTGCATAAAACTTGTAGCCAAAAATTGAATTGTGGGTGCTGAAATTAAAAATGAATACCAGGTTATTTCTTTCAAAAGCAATTACTTTATTATCGTTGTCCATCTGCAATTGCCGGGCACCAGTTGAGGAAAGAATTTTATACTCTTTAATGATATAGATCATTGTTTTATCCCAGTTGCCTAAATACTTGTATTTGAGCTTTTCGTTATCAGCCAATGACCATTGTCTTCTTGCATACTTATAACTCCAGTCGTTACCTTCCCTTGGAAAATCAACCCATTCAGGATGGCCAAATTCATTCCCTATAAAGTTGAGGTAACCTTCGCCACCAAGCCCAATGGTAAAGAGCCGTAATAGTTTATGAATGGCAATACCGCGGTCTATGATAATATTTGCATCATCCACTTTCATGTGGAAATACATTTCTTTATCCATCAACCAAAATGCCATGGTTTTATCTCCCACCAATGCCTGATCATGAGACTCAGCATAGGCGATTGTTTTTTCTTTATGTCGCCGGTTGCTTAGTACCGACCACATTTCATTTATATCCCAATCTTCATCAGATTGTTCTTTTAATATCCTTATCCAAAAATCTGGTATTCCCATTCCTAACCTGTAATCAAATCCTACTCCTCCATCTTTAGGTTCACGGCAAAGCCCGGGCATACCACTTACATCTTCGGCTATTGATAAAGCATTCTTTTTAAATTGGTGAATTACTTCGTTGGCTAATTGCATGTAGGTAACAGCATCCCAGTCCACCCCTTCTTTAAAATATTTATCATAATGATCAAATGATGTTATCCCATGGTGAAAGTATAACATAGACGTGACGCCATCAAAACGATACCCATCAAAATGAAATTCTTCCAGCCAATAACGAACGTTGGAAAGCAGGAATTTTTTTACCTCCCATTTACCGTAATCAAATAGTTTAGAATCCCAGCCTTCATGATAACCTCTTCCACCTGCATGAAAATATTGGTGATCGGAGCCATCAAATTCATTCAGCCCTTCTGCAATATTTTTAACAGCATGAGAATGTACAATATCCATAATAACGGCAATGCCCATACTATGTGCCTGATCAACCAGGTATTTAAGCTCTTCGGGAGTTCCAAAGCGTGATGAGGGACAAAAGAAATTTGAAACATGGTATCCGAATGAACCATAATAAGGGTGTTCCATTATTGCCATTAACTGAATGGCATTGTATCCTCCTTCCTTAATTCTTGGTAAGATGTTTTTTGCAAATTCCAGGTAACTGCCTACACCTTCCGTTTCCTGTGCCATTCCAACATGGCACTCATAAATAACAGGTTGCTGAATGTTTTCATCCAGCATAAAATTATGCGTCCATTTAAATGGTTCTTCCGGACACCACAGTTGTCCCGAAAAATCATGCGTTACCGGATCCTGTATTACCCTGCGAATGTAAGCTGGTATTTTATCAACCGCACCCATTGCTGATACAACAACAACCTTTACTTTGCTGGCATGTATAAAAGTATCCTTGTATTTTTCGAGGGGAAGAAATATTTCCCAATCGCCCTGCTGATTGCGTTCCAGCTTTTCAGAAGTTCTGTTCCAGTCATTAAAATCTCCTGTAAGATATAATGCATCAGCATTCGGGGCCCATTCCCTGTACACCCATCCACTCTTCTCTTTTATGAAATGTATGCCGTAATAGTAGTGGCCCTTTGCAAAATTTAATAAACTTCCTTCTGCTCTTTCAATATCATTTAACGCATGTTTATAGCGCTGATACCTTTCGTGTACATCTGTAGCGTATGGATCCAACCAGGGATCTTCCTGTATAATAGGCAATTTGATAACTTGATTCAAAATATGGCTTTGTAGGTTAACTACTAAGTTAGAAAAATTAAACTTGCTAAGCAATCTTAATATTAGGACTGTCAATTAAAATTTTATTTTGAGTCTCGTACTGATTTTAAATTATCACAAAAACTTTTTCCTGTTGCAAAAAAATTATTACGGAATTAATAAATAAAAAGAGCTAATAGAAGAACCAGTTTAAATTTTATGCTGTAGAAAGATGACGTCGGGAAATGATGCAAAGGAATATACAACTGAATAAAGCCCGATTAAATTTTGGGAAAGGCTTTCGTAATCCTGTGTCGATGCCATGAAAATATCAATGCCGATAACAAAAATTATTTTAAAACAGTCTATAAGATTATATATTGATTGATCGGCTAAAAATAAAAGAGGGCTCGTATAGAAATACAGCCCCATTTTTTTATCCAATATCCTATGAAAAACCTATAACTATAAATAGCAAATTCATGCCAATCCTACTTCACTATTAATAAAGAATTAATGAGGAATTATTTCCCTTGGAAACTTGAATTCAAAACGTGTTCAGGGAAAAAAATCTACAATCTATTATTGTCAACGGCAGCTTTCTATAAAATTTATTTATGTAGGCAACTGCTTTAAAAATTTCGACGTTTTGATTTTACGATATAATTTATGGCTCGTTTTAACCATACTTTAAACTAATAGTTATGAAAAAGTTCATTTATACCCTTTTCATTTTCCTGATTTGCTCTACAGGCGCCTATTCAACTACCTATACAATCACTGTAAGTAATTTTCAATTTTCGCCACAAAATATTCCAAATGTATTGGTAGGTGATGTGATTGAATGGGTATGGTCAAATGGCGTTCACACCACCACTTCCCTTACTATTCCAACAGGTGCGTCACCGTGGGATGCCGCCATAGATGCAGGATCTACTATCTATCAATATACTGCCACAATAACAGGTACATATAATTATGAATGTTCAATACACTCAACTTTTATGAAGGGGTCATTTACTGTATCAGCGCCGGTTCCGGTAGTTTTGGCCCGGTTTGAAGTGAGCAATAACGGCAACCAATCCAATCTTACCTGGATAACTTCCAGCGAACAAAACTCATCCTATTTTTCAATTAAAAGAAGTGTGGATGGCAGCAGTTTTAATGAGATTGGAAGGGTAAACGCTGCGGGCTTTTCCAATATAGAAAAACTATACTCTTTTACCGATATAAAGTTGCCGATTGGCAATAAGTAACTGTACTATGTAATAGAAGTAGTGGATCAGGACGGGAAAATACAAAGTTCCCCTATCCAGCTAACAGTAAACAGCAGGGCACTTGCACCAATCATTATTTCTTTAACGCCAAACCCCGTTAGCAAACCCGGACATTTAATGCTGAAATTTAATGCGGGTGAAGAGGGTGTAATGGAAGCAATATTACTCGACATGCAGGGTAGATCTTTGCTATCGGCTTCACTGGAGGCAATTAAAGGCGTTAACAGCGGGCACATTCATCTTGGAGACATTCCGCCCGGCACATATGTTATGATGTTTATATTAAAGGGTGTAAGAGAAGTACATCGCATAATAGTAAAATAAGCGGCGTTTTTTAAAATGCTATTCTCAAATCAGACAAATGCGTCAGGTTAACACACATATTTAAACCCTATACGTGCGGGCTGGTGGATAGTTTTAAATTTAACAATGACCAGGCATATCCATAGCTGTTAGCTTTATACAATTATTACCACAATTTCTACCACATATCGTAAGTTAATTATGTATTAACTGTCGTAATTTTGTGCCCACAATTAAAAACTTATTATGTGGTGGATATACGCCCTGCTATCAGCACTATTTGCATCCCTTACTGCCGTATTTGCTAAAGTTGGAATTGCAGGTGTAAATTCAAACCTGGCCACGGCAATCCGCACCATAATTATTTTATTTGTTGCCTGGGGAATTGTAATTGCAAGGGGCGAAACAAAAGGCCTTCATACAATATCAAAGCATAACTTAATCTTCCTAGTTATATCAGGACTGGCAACCGGACTTTCCTGGATATTTTATTTTAAAGCGTTGCAAATTGGTAAGGTATCGCAGGTGGCACCCGTTGACAAATTAAGTGTAGCCTTAACCATCATTTTATCAGTAGTTTTTTTGGGCGAAGCACTTACCATAAAAACTGCCATTGGAGCCTTGCTTATTATTGCCGGCACACTGGTACTTATTTCTGCATGATATATGCACGTGATTACTTTTGAAGGGCATCCTCAACGATTTAAATTTGCTAGCTGAATATGCGCAACCCTTGTTTAAGTAAAGGGTGCAATTATTGTATAACTTCAATAGGCTCCGGATTTATTTATGATTCGGAACTACATAAATTTTAATTATTAAAAAGAATATTATGAAGATAGTGGTAATAGGTGGAGGCTTTGCCGGGATAAATTTTGCCAAGGCTTTGGGTAACAACAGCAATTTTGAAATTACATTGGTTGATAAAAATAATTATTACTTTTTCCCTCCGTTAATATACCAGGTAGCGACCGCTTTTTTAGAACCCTCCAGTATTAGCTATCCATTCAGAAAATTATTTTCCGGTAAGGCGAATGTTAAATTTAGAATGGGTGAACTACAAAAGATTTTGCATTCGGAAAATAAGATTGTATTAAACAATGGCGAAATTCCGTACGACCGGCTGGTGATTGCTACCGGTGCAGAAACCAACTATTTTGGGATGGAAAATGTAATGAAGAATGCCATACCAATGAAGACATTGTCGGATGCACTGGATATGCGTAACAGGCTTTTGGAGCAAATGGAACAGGCAACGATACTGAACGATGCCGAAAAGATAAAAAAATTATTGACGGTCGTAATTGCGGGTGGCGGACCTACAGGGGTAGAGGTAGCAGGAATGCTTGCAGAAATGAAATCAGGGATTTTTCGTAAAGAGTATCCACAACTTTCAGGAAAAGGTGGTGAAATTTATTTGGTAGATGGCGGACCGGCTTTACTTGCTCCAATGTCGCCCCAATCGCAAAAAGATACTTATGATGCACTCTCTAAACTGGGTGTGAAAATTATATTGAACAGCCAGGTAAAAGATTTTGTTGATGACAGAGTAATACTTGCGAATGATGAAAGTATTTACACTAAAAACCTGATTTGGGCTGCGGGTGTTTCCGCAAAAATATTTGAGGGTATTCCTGTAGAAAGTTATGGGCGTGGCAGAAGATTGGTTGTTGACGGGTTTAACAAAGTACAAGGTGTAGAAAATATATATGCTTTGGGAGATACCTGCCTTCAAACTTCAGATAGTCATTTTCCCAATGGCCATCCACAGGTTGCGCAGGTTGCCATTCAACAGGGAGAAAACCTGGCCGATAATTTTAAAGCTGAAACTAAGAGTGGAAAACAAAAGTCATTCAAATACAATGACAAAGGCTCAATGGCAATTATTGGTAAAAATAAAGCAGTGGTTGATCTTCCCAAACCTAAGCTACACTTTAAAGGATTTTTTGCGTGGATGATCTGGCTTTTTATTCACCTGATTTCCTTAATTAGTTTCCGTAACAAGCTGCGTACATTGTATAATTGGGTAGTAGCTTATTTTACAAAAGATCAGTCGCTGAGAATGATCATTAAACCCGCAGGTAAAAGACGCGTTACTTAAAAAGATAAAATCACTACATATAATTTTCTGCATTTTTAAAACCTGAACCCAACAGTGATGTAAGGCAGGGCGCCTTCTTTAGATACACCAACAACTGCCTGTATTAACACCAGCCTGGCTGGAATTAAATAAATGCCACCACCGTAAGAGTCATGCCATTCTTTTGAATTTTCGCCTGGAACCCAAACACGGCCTATATCATTGAAACCAATCAACCCAAGGGTACCAGGAAACAGGTATGAATTAAAGTCGAATAGTTTTAACCTAAGTTCCAGGTTATGATAAAGTATTGATTTACCAATAAAACGATTGGTATGAAAACCACGCATAATTTGAGCACCGCCCAATCCTAACATCTGAAAGAATGTAGGTTTTCCCACGGTTGTACCTGTACCAATTCTGTTTGCTATTATTAGGTTATTCTTTTTACCCGTACCTGTGTACCAACTAAAATCTGCAGTTAATTTTCCATAAGTTTTACTGTCGCCATTGAGCGCTGTCATGCCGGTTAAAAGTACATTCCATAAAAAACCTTTGGAAGGTAATGCGGCATCATTTCTTGAATCAATCACCAGGCCTGCAAGTAACCCGGTGTACCATTTATTTCCAAATACATTTTGTTGTGGGTTAATTGTATCATATTTATTTAAAAAACGATCATCATTTCTTCGGCTGGTAGCTGTATAATATTGCCCTGCAATACCTGCATAAACTGCGGCATATTTGGATAAAAAATGTTTTAAACTTAAATCGGCATTGATGATATCGTACCTGTTTCTATAATAACCGATCTTTTTATCACCCCTATTTATAAACTCAGACTCATTGCCAATTCCAAAAAAATTACCGGTGTTATTGGGGCCTTTTGCTACAATATTTACATTCAAATCATTCTTCTTTATCACCCCTTTAAAATTTCCGTAGTAATCAAATATATAAGATTTTCGGGCCGTGGCATAGTTAGCCATTATTTGCTGCTTACTGGCGTAAGGCTCTTTTCTAAAGCCTTGTTTCTCTGATAAGAATCCTACCTTCAATAAAAATCCCTGGTCGATGTTATAGTTAGCCAATACCAGCGGACCCGACCTGTCATATTTAAAACTCTGATCATTGTATTCATTTACGGTACTATCATTTGAAACACGAATTTTTGCCTGTTTTCGGAATGGTAATTTATTTGATTCAGCAATGTTATCATACACAAATAGGTTGTGCTTATTATGAATATTGGGAGCAATAAAAAAGCTATCTTTTCCCTCTCCACCAATCATCCTTATTTTAATATTGTTGCTGTTTTCACCTCTTACTGAAAAGGCATCTTTTCCATCAAACCCATATAGTCTTACTTCGTTAGTGATATCCTTTACAAAAACACGGTGATAAATTACATTATCCTTTGTGCCATCTTTTTTAGTTTTATAAACCGTTATATCCGCATTGCCTTCAGGTGTATAATAAATATCAAATAGTTCATGCTTATCCGATGCCGGAACTTCTACAGTTTTTGCAATGAATTTGTAGTAGTTCATTCCCTCTTCTAACAACGAGCTTCTTCTTGCTTTTAAAGTCTCTATTAATTTTTCGCCTGAAAACGCATAAATAGCATCTGGCAATTTGTGAATGGCGGTACTAATAACACTATCGGTAATGTGATCCTGAACATAAGTAATTGTTTCATGCCAATCAGCTTCGTCCAGCGAATTGAGGAAGTAGCGGTCAAAATAACGGGCGTTAAAATTAAAGCCCGTTATATCCCTGATACTATTGTGAAAACCCTGGAATTTTGACATCAGCCACTGATGAGAAACAACCCACGGAAATACACCTGAAGTATTATAAAAAACCTGGTCCCTGTCCCTGGGTACCGGCTTGTACATCGTGCCGTTATGAACTTTATTTTTCTCCCATCGCCATTGATCTTCGTGCCTGTCCCAATCTCCTAAAAGCATATCCAACAGCCGGGCACGCAATACCAAGTTTTGATCTACAGCATTATCATTGTCTTTTCTCAACTGCTGTTTTAACTTTAAAGTATTATCGGTGTTTTCGCCAATGGGTTCTCTTTCCTCAAACAAAAAAGCAGCGTTGCCAAAATCATTCATATAAATACCCAGCGCCGTGTCTGCAGGTACATATACAATTTGCGGATTGGAATGTGCAATACCAAGTGCATTGGCAAATACGGGCACCGTGAGCGATCCAAATGGATGTGCGGTAGCAACCTGGTCTTGCAAAATATCTTTTACTACGGTAGCACGTAAATGTTCGGGCAGGCCATTCTCCGGATATTTCTGAATAGTTCTTAGCACCCATTCCTGGCCGGTAGCGTCCCGCATGCGCAGGCTTTTTGTTTGAAGTCCGCCACCTTTTTGTAATATCGTCAGCCCACCTTTTTCTTCCTTAAGTTTAAATACTTTTAACGTTACAGGAGCTGCCCACAGTTTGCGGTAACTCTCTCCCAACCAAAATCGGTGAAAATTATTTACGTCATTGTACTGAGGTTCTATTGATACCGTGATGCTGTCGGATGTAATGGTTGTTTGTGCAGTAATATTAAAAATGGAACACAAAAATACAGTTGTAAATAACAATATTTTGAAGGCGAATTTACCTTTAGTCATGATTTCGTGTTTTGGCTAAGACATTCCTGATAAAAGATTCCACACAATGTAATTACAAAAATGTAGGTTTCATAATTTTTGAATCTCAACAAATTAGCCAAATTTCCGTTTAATTATATGGCCTAAATCATCATTTAATTGTACATATAGCGGATTACCTGTTTTTAAAAAGGTAACAATTGCTTTTCCAACAAAGATCTTTAACACTTATTAAAAATGGCGCTGAGTAGTGTTGTATTAATGAGGTAATAAAAGGGCAAATGGCTTTTAAATAATAAGACTTGTTGGATTAGTAAAAAACTTAAGGTAGGGGAATATAAAGGGGGAACGCTGTTCCCCAATTGATATTATAAGTGTCTAATTTTAGTAAAGAATTCTCAAATATTCATGTGGAATTTTTCTTGTATCCAACCGGTAGAAAATCCATAAATCACCAAGGCCAATATCACAAGGATGACAATTATCATTATAAAACCTGTTGTGGGGTTTCTCTTTTTTACGACTGCTTCACCGTAAGCATTGTTTTGCTGAACGGTGGCCTTTTTTGCCTTAATAACTTTACCAACAAACCGGTTAGTAAAGGTGTCAATTTCGCCTTGAGTATTTACCACCTGTTCGGCAATAAAAATTTCCTTATTATCAACCAATTCAAATGCCTGCAATGTAACCGGCAGGTCTTCGTTTCTGAGATCCATGGCAATTAAGTTTTAAATGGTTAAGTGTAATCATTTATTGGTTGCAATAATGCTGCCATGGCTTTAATAACTGATAAAATGCGTTTACAAGTAAAAAACCTGTAGCTGGTTGATCAATACAATGATGCTTTGGATGTTAGATGGGGAATTTTTTCCCTTTTGATACAGGTAATAAGTGATAGCTGATGGACTGAAGTCTCTATATATTAAAATTAAAAAAGGGTTCCAATTGCTTGAAACCCTTTGCTGTATTTGCTCCCCCTTCTGGACTTGAACCAGAGACCCTCTGATTAACAGTCATATTTTGAAACCTAAATAAAGAAATGTTATCCCATAACAAAACTACATAATACTATTGATAATCTTCGCTTTATACAAAATATATTAATCCTTTTTCATGGTTGTTAATTGTTATTTAATTAGGTTTGTGTCGTGAATGTGTCGTGAAACATATTCACGACACAAACTTTTTAATTTTATGGGAGTTACAACATCATTATTTATCAATAGACACAGCTCCGATTTATCCGGGAAATGTTCAATAACAGTAAGGGTAACTTTTGAGCGAAAAAAAAGATATTACCCTACAGGTATAAAATTGACTGTTTGTGATTTTGAAAAAATGCAGGGGAAAGAACAAGACGAGAAAACCAAAGAGGGGGCCAAGTCTAAGGATAAAGGGATATTACCCATAAAAGAAACAAAGAAGGAATTTAAAGAACGAATAAAGGAGACCGCGTTAAAACTTCAATCCTTTGAAAAAAAAGCAGCCGACATAATAAAAAATTTGCCAACATTTAATTTTGTTGCATTTGAAAAACTTTACCACACCAACAAAGGGACAAGAGATACAATAAACGCTTCATTCGATGCGTATGCAGGTGAATTAAGGGAAGCGGGGCGGATAGGTAATGCCGTGGCAAATGAGTGCTCCCAAAGCAGTTTAAATAAGTTTGCCCCAGGTGCAAAATTTGTTGATATTACCCCCGACTTTTTACGGAAATATGAAAAATGGATGTTATCCAATGGGAATAGCATTACAACAGTAGGCATTTATTTAAGAGCCCTTAGAACCTTGTTCAATAATGCCGTAAGTGAAGGGTTACTAACAAAAGACTTTTATCCATTTGGGAAAAAACGCTATGAAATACCTACAGGGAATAACGTAAAAAAAGCACTAACCATTAATGACATAGGTACAATTTACAACTACAGTCCAAAACCCGGAAGCATGGATGAAAGGTCAAAAGATTATTGGATATTCATGTATTTGTGTAACGGTATCAATGTAAAAGATATGTGCTTGCTAAAGTATGAAAATATAAAAGGGGATGTATTAGAATTTGAGCGGGCAAAAACGGTACGTACAAAAAGGAATGTCCAACCTATAAGGGTAACGCTTACAGATGAATTGAAAGAAATAATTATAAAATGGGGTAATGAAAGGGAAGATAAAACAGACTTTATTTTTCCTGTTCTTTCTAAGGGACTAACACCCGAACGAGAAAGGCAACTGATACAACAAGTTACGAGCGTTATAAACGACCACATGAAAAACATTGCAAAAAAATTAGAAATTAAAAAGGATTGCAACACGTATGTAGCAAGACATAGCTTTTCTACGATTTTGCAACGTAGCGGGGTAAGTACTGAATTTATTAGCGAAGCGTTGGGGCATAGTAACTTAAGAACTACCCAAAACTATTTAGCCGGGTTTGAAGACGAAAGCAAAAAGGAAACTATAAAAGCATTAACAGCATTTAAAAAATCATAAAAAACAAGACTTACCAATGACACCTACCCAAAATCAACAAAATGAAATTAACGAGTTTATAGACGGATACGGAGCCGATACAGTTAAGGAATACGGGCAAACATTCTTTGAAATTATATCTACCTTAAACCGGCCTTGTACACCATCAGCGGCATTTGTATTAGATGTAACCGAAAAACTTTCAAGTATTTACCGGCTCATATCTGCATTAGAATTAAAAAGCGATGTGATAACCCCGGGGCATAATTTTTTAAAACAAAGTGACAATTAAAACCAATGAAAGAATTAACAACATCATTTATTAATATAAGCGAAAATGTTTCAAAGTGGATAGAACTATTTAAGAAGTCCTTTAACAATAGGTTGTTGGATGTACCAAATGAAATAAAACTTTTTGAAAATGAAATAGAAAGAACACTTTCCCAAAGATTCGATGATATACCCCCTTACCTGGCTTCTTTTGACGATGATATTCCATTAAGAGAATATTTTAATATGGCATGGGATAGTGCAGAAAATGGATTAGGTGAAGACATCCCAAAAAATATTTATTTATGGGGAAAAGTTGCGTTGTCTAAAATTGAAGAAAAGTATTCGGGACAAAAAAAATCAGAAAATTATTTTGAAAGATTAAATAAAGTTGCAAGGGAAGAATATGTATTAGGGGCTGCCTATGCATGGTTTCATTATTGGCTTAAAGATGAATTTGAAATATTTAAAAATCAGGGAAATGACAAAAAAGTAAAAAGCCCTACTAACAATGTTATTGCTCTATTTTGCCATACATTAAATGCATCAGGGGTATTAACGATAGGGCCAACTGAAAAGCAAAAAGAATATTGTGAAAGAGTATGCCAAAAATTTAATTTAACCTATGTAGACAAGGTAAGACAAGGCTATAATTCAAGCAATTCAAGAAGTAATTTTAATAAGATTAAAGAATTAATATTGCCAAATATCGACCAGGATGTGAGGGATAAGATAACGCATTTTATAGACAACAAGAATAAACCCGGCAAATAACATTAAATAAGTACATTTCAATGTACGTACATAGAAACGTACCCCGCCTATTTGTAACGCAATCTTTGTTTTCACTAATAAGAAAAACAAATGCACGCAGTTACAATTACCCAAATCACGCCCCAGGAATTACAAACACTTATTGACAATTCAGTAAGTAAATTTTTTTCAGTTTACAGCACTCCGCCCCAACGCGAAACGGACACATGGTTTGATCTTACAGAACTATGTAACTACCTACCTGATAGACCGGCAAAAGCAACCGTTTACGGCCAAGTTTCAGCAAATACAATCCCTTACCACAAAGGAGCAAAAAAATTAAGGTTTTTAAAATCTGAAATTGATGCCTGGCTAAAACAAGGTAGAAATAAAACTATTTCAGAGATTGAAACAGAAGTAGAAAATTTTTTAGGTGATCGCAAAAAGCATAATTAATTATGGGAGCGATTACAGAAACCCGCGACGATTTTTTTTATTCACAACGTAAAACTGTTTTTGAATATTTACAAAAACATACTGCAACGGCTTCAATGATAGAAGCGGCTACAGGGATACACCATAAAAATATTTGTCGGTATAAAAGGGATTTGGAATTGTCCGGTGATTTGGCGGAAGTCGAAAGAAAACGATGCATTAAAACAGGCTTCAAAGCGTGGTATTTAACCACAAACCCGGCTTTGTTTCCTACTCCCTTAATTCAATTAAGCCTTTTTTAAATGCCAATTGACGGGATAACTTTTACCTACCCGGTTACAAGTTTTGCGGCTTACCGTAAAGCGGTCCCTGCATTGGATTGGTTCACCCCAAAAAATGCAAATACCGGGCTTCCTGCGATGTCTCAAAGTAAGTTGGATAAAGGCGGGCGGTATAGTTACACCACAATAACACATACATCCAAATTTGAGGGACTTTTTTTAAAAGCTAAAGAGATATTCAGGACAGCGAAAAACAATAATACAGCGGTTGTAAACAATTATCAATGTGAATTGGAAATAACGGGAAGTCTACATGTTCATTTCTTCGGACACAATTCCGGGGCATTTAAATTTACAGACTTACAAAACGAGATAAAAGACATTCAAAAAAGATTGTGCATTGACCTGGATAAAGCCATAATTGAAAACATGGAAACAGGGGTTAACCTTCCATTTAAATTTGAACCTGATGTACTTTTATCAAACCTATTAATTTATAAGGGACATACATTTAACCGGTATAAGGATGTAAGAGCGGGCCGGTATTGTCCTTTGTTGTCAGACCTTGAAATTAAAATCTATAATAAAGGATTTTTAGCAGAAACCCCGGAAAATATAATTAGATACGAATTGCATTACAGCCGAATGAGGGGGCTAAATAAGATAGGGATTAAATCACTATCAGACCTACAAAAGGAAGACATTGTTGCACGTGCTATTGAACTTCTTTTAAAAGTTTGGGATAATATCTTAGTTTACCCAGGCTGCATAATCAAGGAACACCCCGAAAAATTAACCATACTTGAAACGGATTTTTTAACAAAAAGTAGGGCTCCCGAATATTGGAGGGACCTTTATAAAAATATTGCACGTACCGGAATTAAAAAGAAACGGGACAGGTTAAAAGAGTTGGACAGGGTAAAGGGTAATGATATTCATAACAATATTTCAAAACTAATTGGTAACGTTTGGGGGACTTTATTCGATGATGGTAAAACCGATATACAAACAACTAAACGAAAAGAAGCAGATAATTATAAAACGGGGGTAACGTTTGTACAAAGTGATAAATGCTTACATGTACATGACAAGGGTAACGAATGCCGGAAGCACATAAACCAAAATAAGCACATGGAGGGTAACGAATGTCATGTTAAGATAAAGGGGACAAACGTTACCCCCCTGAAAATGAGATTTATAATTACACCGGATAATGTAAATAAACAACAATGCGTAACATGTGGCAAAGACTTAAATCCAAAGCAAAGACAAGGTTCAAAATTCTGTAGTGCGAAATATACAAACGCGAGGGATGCAAAGAAATGCCGCAACCATGACAGCAATAAGCGGAAAAATAAAATCAAACTAAATTCAGTCATAAGATGAAATGTAATTAAAAGTTACCGGCCCTTTGCCGCGGCAAAAAACCGGCAAATAGTTTCAGGTTTTTATTGATGAATAAAAAATTATACCGTGGTATAACCCCGGAACATATCAAGACAGAAATTTTTAAATAGTAACAAATAAAATACATAAATATGTTCGCACAATTAGGAAGCATTCAATTTGAAAATTTAAAAACCTTTGACGAGTTTCAAAAAACGTCCTCCGCGGTATTTGCGGAGTTTGCTTTATTAGAAGGTAAACCCAGGTTACAATTTACCGGGCAAAGTTTGGATGAAATTTCCCTTTCAATTCGGCTTCATGTTTCATTTTGTAAACCTGATGAAGAATTGAGCAAGCTACAAACGGCCAAAAGTACCGGCGAAATATTGCCGTTAATTTGGGGGCATGGTGGTATTGAGGGAAACTTTGTAATTATGTCAATGAGTGAAACTATTGAACATGCAGATAAGGACGGAAGCGTATTTTCTACAGTCGTGGCACTGACATTAAAAGAATACGTTGTAAAAAACAAATTAGAGCAAGAACAACAAAGAAACCGGGACAACGCAACGGCAACGGGTGATAAAAAGCCGGTTTTAAAAAAGAAAATTAATCAAAATACATGTCCAAAAATGACAAGTAATTTAATAAGCAGGATATTAGCCAATGCCGGGGTTATTAACGATATTTTTACCAAACGAGGCGGTGCAAGAACTATTGAAAATAAAAGAGCAATAACAACACATTTAAACGTGGTTAGTCCATTGTGTGCGGAACTGGAACGTAAGGGGACAGACCCTACAACATGTGTTCATAAATACCCTGCAATTGCGGCACATGCAGCGGATGTTAAAAAGGATTCACAGGTATTTGCAGCCAAGGTTATGAGTTCTATTGCCATTAATGATTTACAATTTAAAAACAGTATTTTTCAATCAAAAGTAAAAGCTTTGCAAACTTCTGCCCGCCCCTTAATCATGCAAGGTGCAACGAGACAAGTATAATTAATACAGATCATCTTTAGATTGCTGGTTAATTCAATACAACATGTGACCATTGCCAAGCGTCATTGACGGTGTCCCCCTGAATGCAATCACCTGCTATCATTACCCGTCCCCGTTGTATCATGTTATTTATTAATTCTTTTGTGAACGGCTCCCCCCTGGGGGGGTGGTCGCGGGTCCTTCCGGGGGTTTGGTAATGCGGTGGCAAACAACCCCGGAATATCTCAAGAGATAGATTTTTTTTAGGTTGACACTTTATGTCATGTCAAAATGTCGTAATTTATAATATCCCTTTATAGACGTGTGTTTCAGCATTCCATAAATACGAATAGATTGACAATTAATTATAAATAGATTTTAATCCCACCGTTTATTGTAGAAGTAATTATACCAATCCTTTTTGGTTTTCCGATTCCCTTGCTGGGGGCCTTTAATTTTAGAAGGGGGCGGGGGTATAGAAACACCCCCGGTTAACCTTCTTTTCGCTTCTTCTAATACCCTTAATTTCTTAGGGTTTAAAAGCGGGGTAAGTTGCATTCGTAAGCACCTTAATTCATTTATTAAATCTTCGTTTGAATATTTCTTTATAATTTTTGGCTTTATTGGTGTACTCATGACAAAAAAAAGCTTATGATATACAAATAAATTTAGTCCAAAAGATTTAAATAATGTTCCGACCCAGGGTAAGAAAATGAAATAAAAATAAGCTTTGTGTCGTGGTTGTGTCGTGGAGCGAAAATAAAAAAGGGTTCCAAATCAATGAAACCCTTTACTGTGGCTGCTCCCCCTGCCCGACTTGAACGGGCGACCCTCTGATTAACAGTCAGATGCTCTAACCAACTGAGCTAAGGAGGAGTGTACCCTTTTTAATTGGGAGGCAAAAATAAGGCTTTTTAGTTTTCAACAAAAAATAATGACCAACTATTTCAGCCAATTCAAAAAGTTATTTTCTTCAATGCCAACAAATATGCCTTCTTTTCGTATTTCGATTGGAAAAGTTTTTAAGAAATACCCTTCGCCGCTGATATTTCGTCCATTTTGCAGATTGAATTTGTATCGGTGTAAAGGGCAAACTATATTTCCCATTGCATCCAGGTAACCATCCGCCAAAGCACCTCCTGCGTGTGGACATTTATGCGTGCAACCAAATAATTTATCATTGTGTATCGCAATACAAATTGATTTACCAGCCACTTTTACTTCTGCCATATTATTAGCCGAAAAAGAAATTCCGGCTAAATCATCTGCTAGTTTATGCCATACATATTTCTTCTCCGCCATTTACTGTAAGTTTCTGTTGAGGCATTTTTTTTCATCCCCTTTTTATTGCCAGTGTATTAATGTTTAATAAAAAAACTCCGCTCTATAAGGATACCTTATCTGGTACATATCCCTTACTTTATTTAAAATTGTTTGTCTTAGTTCATCAATATTTAGCTTTTCTGTAGCGGAAACAAATACACAATTATCTTTTGTTTCATTTTGCCAACGCTGTTTAAGGTCTATCAGCAAATCCTTTTTAACTTCCGGCTCAAGCCATTGATCAAATGCTTCAGATTCATATTTATCCATTTTATTGAAAATGGTAATTGTTGGCTTGTCTGTGGCACCCAATTCGGCGAGTGTTTTATTTACTACAGCCAACTGGTCTTCATAATGCGGATGCGAAATATCCACTACATGTAATAGAATATCGGCTTCTCTTACCTCGTCCAGCGTGCTTTTAAAACTTTCTACCAGGTGATGTGGCAGTTTGCGGATGAATCCAACCGTATCGCTTAAAAGAAAAGGTGTTTGCTCAAAAACAACTTTTCGTGTGGTGGTATCCAGGGTAGCAAATAATTTGTTTTCTGCAAAAACTTCACTCTTGCTCAACAAATTCATGATAGTAGATTTGCCCACGTTTGTATAACCAACCAATGAAACTCTTATGAATTCTCCCCGTTCTTTTCTTTGGGTAAAAGACTGTTTGTCTATTTCGCTTAATCGCTTTCTAAGTAAAGTAATTTTATCTTTTACAATACGCCGATCTGTTTCAATTTCAGTTTCACCGGGGCCTCTTGTTCCTACGCCACCTCCCTGTCTTTCCAGATGCTTCCACATACCTTTCAGGCGGGGTAAAATGTATTGGTATTGTGCCAATTCCACTTGTGTTTTTGCCTGGGCAGATTTAGCCCTGCTGGCAAAAATATCCAGGATCAGATCGCTGCGGTCAATCGTTTTAACGCCAAGTTCCTTTTCAATATTTTGAATTTGCGATCCCGTAAGTTCGTCATCAAATATCACTAATTCAACATCGCTGTGCATACTTACGTATCGCTTAATTTCTTCCAGTTTTCCTTTCCCTACAAAGGTTCTGCTATCGGGATGGGGCAATTTCTGTGTGAATTTTTTTACTGTCATAACCCCGGCTGTTTCTGCCAAAAAGGTTAATTCATCTAAATATTCTGTTAGTTGCTGCTCTGTTTGGCTGGCCGTAACCAGTCCCACCAAAACCGTTTTTTGTTCCTGGGTAAATTTTTTATTTTTCTCTATCAATTGCTTTTATTTTTATTGAATTTACGTAAAACCCTTGGGTATCATCTAACCATTCTCTACTTATCAAATTTTGCCAGTAAAATGTTATCCTCCAAAATATGATAAAATAGTACGGGTACAAAAGTAAAACGTTCCGATGGTTGTCGGAACGTTTTAAAAAGTTTAATACAAATGCCGCTTTAATTAGATGCTGTGGCATTTGTTGATGATGACCATTTTTGCATTGCTTTGCAATCCCTATAGTCTTTGTCAATCATTATATAGTAGGTTGAAATCTTTTTATTGAACCAGGTTTCAAGCGCTTCATTCTTTTTTTCGTCCAGTGCACGTAACGCTATCCTGTTATAATCATCTCTAATGTTTTCTTTGTGTGGCTCACTTCTGCTTTTAAGATAAACGATGCGAAGTCCCTTTTTACCTTTTTCATCGGTGAACTCGGTTGGTTGAGAGTATTGTCCTACCTGGAGATCTTTCATCATCAAAACCAGGTCCTTATCCAACTGGTCGATTGTTAAAGTACTTCCACCTTCGTTATTTTGTTTCAGCCCACCGGTAAATTTACTGCTTTCATCATCACTGTATTTATTTACCGCTTCACCAAATTGCAGAGACCCGGTAATAAGTTGTGATCTTACAGTGTCTAATTTATTGATGCCTTCATCTAACTCTGTTTTTGTAACCTGTGGTATTTTTAAGATGTGTCGAATAACGGCATCATCACCAGCCCTGTTTACCATCTGTATAATATGATAACCAAACCTTGTTTTGAACGGGCTCGATACCTGGCCTTCTTTCAAAGAAAATGCTTTGGCAAGAAACACAGGATCCCATTGCTTTTCATTCCTGTTTACATCATATTGCCCTGCATTATCTTTACTACCGGGATCATCTGAATAAACTGCAGCAAGGGTTTTCATATCTTTTCTGCCGGTTTCTAATTGGGTTTTAAATTCGTTTAACTGATCTACGCAATACTCTTCCGCTTCCCGGCTAGGTTTTGGATATTTTACAATCTGTCCAATTTCAACCTCACTTTCGTAAAATGGTAAACTGTCTTTTTTAAGTTGGTCAAAATACTCATTTACCTCTTTCGGGGTAATACGAATACTACCTACAATTTTATTACGCATTGCAGCCGCCATTTTTCTATCCCTGAATCCTTCTTTAAAATCTTCCTTTAACTGGTAAATTGTTTTCCCTGAAATCTCTTCCAGTTTTTCTTTTGATCCATATCCACCCGGACCTGTAAAATACCTGATCTGGTTGTCAATGTCTGCAGCTACTTCTTCTTCAGTAACCGGTAAAGAATCTTTTTCGGCTTGTAATACAAGGGCCTTTATACCCATTGCCTGTTCTAAAGTAAGACATCTTGCATCGGGAGGAATGGCCATTCCCTGGCGCTCCATATCAAAAATACTGTTATCGATATCACTTTTTAAAATAACCTTATCACCTACTACTGCAATGATTTTGTCTGCAACAACTTTATGAGGTTGAGCAAATGCAATGGTGCATAATAAACAATTGGCTACAAATGATAGAATGAGTTTCTGTCTGGTCATTTTTAATAATTCAGGTAGTTGATTTTCTAATTTCGGCTGCCCATTTTTATTGTCAAAATACCGATGGGTTCCAAAAGTAAAGAGCTATTTTATCAATAGCTCTTTTACAATTATGTTTAACAAAAGATTAGAGCGTAAAACAATGTTGATTCGTTGTATTATCCACGGCGGTGATAGCGCTTTTTAATACAGATGATTCAGGTTGTTATAAAGTACGCTTTACTTCTACTTCTTCAAATGCTTCTACTATATCACCTACCTGGATGTTGGAATAATTTTTAATTGTTAATCCACACTCCATGTTGTTGGCCACTTCCTTCACATCGTCTTTATAACGTTTCAAGCTTCCTAGTTCCCCGGTAAATATTACAATGCCATCTCTTACCAAACGTATGCGGTTATTCCTGGCAATCTTGCCTTCAATAACGATACATCCTGCAACGGTAGCCTTATCAAATTTGTACATCTCTTTAATCTCAACATTTGCCAGTATTTTTTCTTCAACACCCGGCTCAAGCATACCTTCCATCGCACTTCTGATTTCTTCGATGGCGTTATATATAATAGAGTATAATTTAATCTGGATAGATTCTGCTTCTGCAAGACGTGCAGCCTGAATAGACGGACGTACATTAAATCCGATGATGATTGCATCCGAAGCATTCGCCAATGTTACATCACTTTCGGTGATGGCACCTACAGCCTTGTGAATTACTTTTACAACTATTTCTTCGGTACTTAGTTTTTGCAATGAATCACTCAATGCTTCAACAGAACCATCCACATCACCTTTGATAATTACATTCAATTCTTTAAAGTTACCCAAAGCCAATCTACGACCAATCTCATCCAGCGTGATATGTTTTTTCGCCCTCATACCTTGTTCTCTCATGATCTGGCCACGCTGATTTGCTTTTTCTCTTGCCTCACTTTCATTTGCATATACCTTGAAAGTTTCACCCGCCTGTGGAGCTCCATTTAAACCAAGTATTAGAACCGGGGTAGATGGTGGCGCATTTTCTGCACGTTGGTTTCTTTCATTGTACATCGCTTTGATCTTACCAAAATACTGGCCAGATACAATCATATCGCCTTGTTTCAATGTACCATTCTGTACCAATATGGTTGCTACATATCCACGTCCTTTATCCAACGATGCTTCGATAACTGTTCCGTTTGCACCCTTCTCAGGATTGGCTTTTAGCTCCAGCAAATCGGCTTCTAATAATATTTTTTCCAATAAAAGATCAATATTCAATCCTTGCTTGGCACTTATCTCCTGGCTTTGAAATTTACCACCCCAACTTTCCACCAATATATTCATGGATGCCAGTTGCTCCTTGATTTTTTCAGGATTTGATCCTTCTCTGTCGATTTTATTGATTGCAAAAATCATGGGAACATTTGCTGCCTGTGCATGCGAAATTGCTTCCTTTGTTTGTGGCATCACCGCGTCATCTGCTGCAACAACAATTACTGCAATATCCGTAACCTTAGCACCACGTGCCCTCATGGCCGTAAACGCTTCGTGACCGGGTGTATCAAGGAATGTTATTGCCCTGCCATCTTTTACTTTTACTTCGTAAGCACCTATATGCTGTGTGATACCACCGGCCTCACCCGCAATTACATTGGCATTACGGATATAATCCAGCAAGGAAGTTTTACCATGATCTACGTGACCCATGATGGTTACAATCGGAGCCCTTGCACGTTGATCTTCCTCATTATCATCCAAATCATCTTCATCAAAATTTGTTACATCTTCAACACCTATAAATTCTACTTCATAGTCAAATTCGCTTGCCACTAATTCAATAACGTCGGCCTCTAAACGCTGGTTAATAGATACCATGATGCCAAGGTTCATACACTTACTAATCACATCTGCAAAACTTACGTCCATCAAACCTGCCAACTCACTAACAGAAATAAATTCTGTTACCTGTAACTTATTGCTTCCTTCTCCGTCACCAACCCTTTGTTCTGCCTGCTCATCTCTCTTAGCCTTTCTGTATTTGGCTTTAAGACTTTTTCCACGACCACCTCCACCTGAAAGTTTAGCCTGTGTTTCTTTTATTTTATCCTGAATTTCTTTAGCATCAATTTCTCTGTCTTCTCTTCTTGGAGGTGCTGCATTCCTGTTGTTATTAAAACGATTACCGCCCTGGTTTGCACCGCCTGGTCCCGCAGGCCTGTTACCTGGAGCACCGCCCGGGCCTCCTGTATTTGGAGGACGGTTACCAAATGGTGGTCTTTGTTGTTGATTACCGCCAGGACCCTGCGGTCCACGATTTTGTTGACCTGGTCCTTGTTGCTGATTTGGTTGACCCGGAGCCCCACCTTTTCTTTCCAGCGGAATGCGCTTGCGTTTCCGCTTATCGTCATCTCTCTTAGGCCTTGTGTCATTATCGACTGGTAACTGAATTTTTCCTAATATTTTAGGGCCTTCCAATCGGGCGGCCTTAATATTTTCAATTGTAGCGGGTATTTCCACTTTAGTTTCTTCTGTCTTTAATTCTGCAGCAGGTGTAATTTCTGCGGCGGGAGTTGGTTTGATTTCTGTTTTTGGAGCAACATTTACAACCGGCTTTTCTTCCGGTTTTTTGGTTGATTTTTTAGGGCGGGTTGAAGAATCAATTGCACCAAGGTCTATTTTATTAATCACTTTGGGCGCTTCAAGTTCCGGCGCATCTATTTTTGTAATTTCTACAGCAGGTACTCCAGTTTCAGGCTTTTCCTGATTAGTTGATACTGTTGCAGATAAATCAGCTTTAGGTTGTACGGGTATTGGTGCTTCCACAATAACTTCAACAGGTGTTTCTACCACTGCAGCAGGTACTTCTTCAACCCTGGGCTGTTCAGCAACTGGTGCCGCTGGTACTTCTGCCGGCGCAATTTCTTTCTGCTCTACCTGCACTTCAACAACAGGAGGAGGGCTTACCTCTGAAGTATCGGGTGTTCCGGTATGTGCACCATCTTTTTTCTTAAAGGATAAATCTTCTTCGTCCCGCTTTCTTTTAGGTTCGTTTGAACCTGCTCCTTTGGGCAAATCAATTTGCTCAGCTTTTTGCTTTGCTACCTTATCCTGTTGAAACTCCGTTTGCAAAACCCGGTACATTTGTTCCGTAAGTTTTGAATTTGGCGTCATATCCTCATTGCTGAAACCTTTGGACTCAAGAAACTCAATCAAGGTATCCTTACCTATGTTAAATTCCTTGGCGGCTGCCATCAATCTTGGTGTATTCGTTACTACTTCTGACATTCTTATTTTTTAGTCAATATATTATTGTTCCTGGTTCAGATTCATCCAACGATGTGGATATAGTAGTGTAAAATCAATTACTATAAACAAACACCCATGAAGAATGAACTGTTATTCCTTTTCAAACTCTTCTTTTAAAATTCTCATTACATCTGCAATTGTTTCTTTTTCAAGATCGGTTCTTCTTTCAAGCTCTTCAGCAGTAAGCGCTAACACTGAACGTGCGGTATCGCAACCTACTTTCTTAAGCGCTTCAATAACCCATCCTTCTATTTCATCGCTAAATTCTTCAAGATCGATATCAAACTCATCTACCTCTCCTTCATTATCTCTAAATACATCTATCTCGTATCCTGTTAGTTCGCAGGCCAATTTAATATTAACACCGCGTCTGCCAATTGCCAATGAAACCTGGTCTGGTTTTAAATATACCGTTGCATGCTTCTTTTCTTCATCCAGATCTATGCTTGTAATTTTTGCAGGAGTAAGTGACCGCTGTATCAGCAATTGTATATTGCTGGTCCAGTTAATTACATCAATATTTTCATTTTTCAGTTCCCTTACTATACCGTGGATCCGGCTACCTTTCATTCCTACGCAGGCGCCTACAGGGTCAATTCTATCGTCAAAACTTTCAACAGCAATTTTGGCTCTTTCTCCCGGATCTCTCACAATCTTTTTTACAACAATTAAGCCATCAAATATTTCCGGTACTTCAATTTCCAATAATTTTTCTAAAAATGTTTCGCTGGTTCTGGACACAATGATCACTGCCTGGCTATTCTTTAATTCTACTTTCCTTACAACTCCTCTTACATTTTCTCCTTTTTTGAAATAATCGGATGGAATTTGCTCAGATTTTGGTAAAATCATTTCATTGCCCTCTTCATCAAGCAGTAAAACTTCTTTTTTCCAAACCTGATAAACTTCACCACTTACTATATCGCCTACTCTATCTTCGTACTTTTTAATTAATAAATTTTTCTTTAAATCGTTGATGCGACTTGCCAGGGTTTGTTTACCTGCCAGAATGGCCCTGCGTCCAAACTCTTTCTGAATATCCACCTCTTCGTAAAGTTCTTCACCTACTGCGTAATCCGGCTCTATTTTAATAGCATCGCTGTATTCTATTTCAGTTAACGTATTATAAATATCGCCATCATCCACAATCATACGACGACGGAAAATTTCCAAATCACCTTTCTGGTCATTTACAATTACGTCAAACTGATCGTCACTACCATATTTTTTTCGAATCAATGTTTTAAATACATCCTCCATTACTTTCATCAACGTTGGACGATCAATGTTTTCCGCTTCTTTAAATTCCTGGAAGGAATCAATTAAATTAATACGTGCCATATGCCTAACCAGCCTCACTTTTGTATCCCCGCCGGTATGGGAGTTTTATTTATTTAATTAAAATGCAATAATAATAGTTGTTTGTTTTATTTGGTCAAAAGCAATCTCTTTTTGTAAGGTTATTGCTTTTTTATTTTTACCCTCTGTGTATTCTAACTGAATTGAATCATCATTTACTGCTATCAGTTTACCTTCCTGTACTGTGTCATCATTTAATTTCACTGACACGCTGCGATCAATATTTTTCTTATACTGACGAATAAGTTTTAAAGGTTCGTCTAAACCGGGACTGGAAACTTCCAGGGAAAAATTACCGTCCGGATACCAGGCTTTTTCTTCAATGATGCGGTACATGGCACGATTTAATTTTACACATTTATCGATACTTAATCCACTGTCTGCATCCAGAAATACCTTTATATTATTGGTGGGCTTTATACGCACTGAAACGAGAAATATGTCCTGCATATCTTCTAAATCTGTCAGTAACTGACCTACCAAATTCTCTATTGCCTGAAGGGATGTTGTGTCTTGCATCATGGTAAAAGAAGAAGGGAACGATCATCGTCCCCTTCTTTTGTTTCATTTTCCGAGTGCAAATATATGTAACATATCATTAATCGCCAAAATACTCTAATTAATTATTGGTGATACCAATTGAAATAATGAAAAAAATTTAACAGGTTTATTTTTATTTGAGTTATACCTTTACAAAATGAACATTTTTAGACTTGCGCTTGAGCTTTTTGTGCTCTACCTGTTATACAAATTGATTTTTGATTTTATCATTCCTGTTACAAAAACTACCAAACAGGTTAGAAAGCAGTTTGGAGAAATGAGTGCGCAAATGCAGGAAAAAATGAACCAGCAACAAAACAATTATACTAACACCACTGCCAAGCCCGAAACGAATTCAGGTAAAAATGACGATTATATTGAATTTGAGGAAGTAAAAAAATAGCATATTTTATTGAAAAAAACTTCAATTAGATTAACCCCAGATCTTGTATTTTCTCAGATGGTAAAAGCAGGTGAGTCCTCAATCCTGCTTCGTTTGCCCCTTTTATATTATTAATTGAATCATCAATAAATAAAGTTTCTTCTGCATTTAAGCCTGCATCCCGCAAAACCCATTGATAAGTAGAAGGGTATGGTTTACGCATATTTATAAGGTGGGAATAGTAGCTTTTTATAAAAAATGCATCCAATGATGTTTGGCCGGTTTGATAGGCCAGAATTTTGTTGAAAGCCGTAAGGTGTATGCTATTGGTATTACTTAAAAGATATAGGTTGTATTGTTTGGAAAGCCTTTTAAGAAAATCAAGGCACCCCTCCCTGAAATCCATTAATATATTATTCCAGGCTTCCTCCATTTGCAATTGTGTGGTTTCGGGATGGCAGTATTTGGAAATGGTTTCGTAAAATACGGCTTCCTTAATCTCTCCTGTTTCGAGTGCTTCAAATAAATGATTGGCATTTGCCTGTGAATACAAGTCGTCAAAACCATGCACTCCCAGTTTCTTAAACGCATCTGAAGTTCGGTTGTAGTCTATGTTAAGGAGTACACCTCCCAGGTCGAAAATGATATTTTTAATTGGCAACATTTATTTTAAATTATTTTGGCTGCAAAATATCTTATTTTACTTACTTTTGCCATCCGTTATTAAAAAATAACAGGGCCTATAGCTCAGTTGGTTAGAGCACCTGACTCATAATCAGGTGGTCCCTGGTTCGAGCCCAGGTGGGCCCACGATCAAGATTAGCCCCGCGGAGCGGGGCAATTTTTTTAGTTCATTTAACCTTTCATTAACCATGATGGCGGCTACTTTTGTAGTCAACAAAAATTATGAAGAAATTATTATCAGTTTCAGCCCTTTTTTTTCTCTCCACATTTTTATTTGCACAGGATTCCACCATTTCAAATACGTCAGTTGCTACCAGGAAAAAGAAAGACTGGAGCAAAGTGTCTCTGGATCAGGCTGGTGATCATTTTATGATAACCTTAAGCAGTGATCATTGGAGTGGTGCGCCAGACAGCATCTCAAGCAGAATGAAAGGTTTGTCTCGTGGGTTGGCGATCGCAATCATGTTAAATAAGCCTTTTAAAAGTGATCCACGCTGGAGTGTGGCTTTAGGTTTAGGAATCAGTAGCAGTAGCATGTTTTTCAAAAACACTTCAGTAGACGTAGCAGGCGGTGGATCTACACTGGCATTCAGAAATCTTGATTCCACTGATCATTTTAAGAAGTATAAATTATCTACCACTTTTGCAGAAGTACCAGTTGAATTAAGATATACAAAAGATCCGGAAAATCAGAAGAAGAGTTTTAAAGTTGCCCTGGGCGTTAAACTGGGAACACTTTTAAATGCACATACCAAAGGCAAGACTTTACAAAATAAAAGCAATACCACCATTAACAATTTTACACAAAAAGAAAGTAAGAAAGCTTTCTTCAACAGTGCACGTCTTGCCGGAACTGCAAGGATAGGATTGGGTAATTTTTCACTGGTGGGTACCTACACCATTACATCATTCTTAAAAGATGGCGCTGGTCCTGCAATCAGACCATACCAGATTGGATTTTGCATTAGCGGGCTGTAACGATGTTATTAACAATATTAATTGCAGATCCCGGCTTGTTGCCGGGATTTTTGCTTTACAAACACTTAACTTTGCACCTTATTTTACTTCATGAGCGACGAAATTAAACACGAATGTGGCCTCGCCTTTATTCGACTTCGCAAACCTTTTAGTTATTACCAGCAGCAATATGGATCAGTTTTGTACGGCCTTAACAAGTTGTACTTATTGATGGAAAAACAACATAACCGTGGCCAGGATGGTGCCGGTATTGCCACTGTAAAATTAAACGTAGAACCGGGATACCCTTTTCTGCATCGTTTGCGCAGCAGTGCCAACCAACCGATAGCCGACCTGTTTTTAACGGTAGGAAAAGAAATTGAAGAACTTGAAAAATACCAGCCCGACATTAAGAGCCATCCCGGGTTAATGAAAGGGCACGTAAATTACCTGGGCGAATTGTTGTTGGGGCATTTGCGCTATGGCACCCAGGGAAAAAACAATGTTGAGTTCTGCCATCCATTTATTAAAAGACATACCATTCCTGCAAGAAACCTTGCCCTGGCTGGTAATTTTAATTTGGTGAATACCGAAGAACTATTCGGACTTATTAATATTGACCCTGGTGTTTTTCAACGACAGAGTGACCTTGCGGCGATGATGGAAGTACTGCATCATTTTCTTGTAAAAGCTGACGAAGCGGCGCCTGATAGTCTTGATATCAGCAAAGTATTGAAAAAAGCTGTTCCCCTTTTTGATGGCGGATTTAATTTTTGTGGGCTGGTTGGAAACGGAGATGCCTTTATTATGAGAGATGCTCACGGAATAAGGCCATCCTATTACTATGTGAATGATGATGTAATAGTTGGCGCCAGTGAGCGGGCTGCTATTAGAACAGCTTTTAATGTGGGTGAAAATGAAGTAAAAGAATTAATGCCGGGATGTGCCTTATTGGTGGACCCTGAAGGCAATTACAGAATAGAGCAAATTGTTGAGCCAAAAGAAAGAAAGGCTTGCAGTTTTGAAAGAATATACTTTAGTCGTGGTAGTGATGAAAAAATCTACAAAGAGCGCAATGCATTGGGCTACTATCTTAGTGAAGCGGTATTAAAAGCTGTTGACTATGATTTAAAGAATACCATTTTTTCATTTATACCAAATACAGCCGAGACTGCATTTTATGGTATGCTTAAAGGTGCGGATCATTATCTGAATAAAAGAAAAGTAGAGAAAATATTAAGTTGGGGAAAAGACTATGATGAAGAAAAGCTTACGGAACTTATAAACCGTACCATAAGAATTGAAAAGATTGCTATAAAGGATGTAAAGCTCAGAACCTTTATAACGGAAGATAGCAGCCGCAATGAAATGGTGCAACACGTATATGATATCACCTATGGCACTGTTAAACCTTTTGTAGATACGTTGGTGGTAATTGATGATTCAATTGTAAGAGGAACCACTTTAAAGGAAAGTATCATCCGTATGTTATCGCGGTTAAATCCAAAAAGAATTATCGTAGTATCATCTGCACCCCAGATCAGGTATCCTGATTGTTATGGTATAGACATGAGTAAACTTGGTGACTTTATTGCGTTCAGGGCCGTTATTGAATTGTTGCACGAATCAAACCAGGAGTGCTTATTGGAAGAATTGCTGGAAAGATGCAAAGAACTACAGCGCAACAATCAATTGCATACGGAAAACGTAGTAAGGAGATTGTATAAACCATTTACCCTGGAACAGATATCCGATAAAATAGCTCAGTTAATTACACCAAAAGAAGTAAGAATTCCGGTAAATGTAATTTATCAAACCATTGAATCGTTGCACCTTGCTTGTCCCACAAACACAGGAGATTGGTATTTTACAGGCAATTATCCAACACCAGGCGGCAACCGGGTTTGTAATAAAGCTTTCATGAATTATATTGAAGGTAAAAATGTGCGGGGTTATTAAAAAGCTCTTTTTGATTTTTTGGTACGGTTTTGATTATTAATTTAGAGAGATGAATGAAACCAGTTTACATACCGATGACAAATCAGCAGATGCTAAAAAGAAAACCTTACTGGTTATACGGCATGCTAAAAGCAGTTGGGATATTAGTTCGTTGAATGATTTTGAAAGACCATTAAATGACAGGGGTAAAAAAGATGCTCCGATGATGGCAAAGCGTCTTATTGAAAAAAATATCGATATAGATGCTTTCGTATCCAGCCCGGCCAAAAGAGCCAGGAAAACAGCAGAACTTTTTTGCAATACCTATAATAAAGATGACGACTTTGTTATTTTTATGTCGATGTTATATCATGCACCCATGGAAGTATTTTATGAAGTTATTGATCAGTTAGATGATAAATTTTCAACGGTGGCCATTTTTTCGCATAACCCTGGCATTACTGAGTTTGTAAATACATTGATTGAGTCTGTGCAATTAGATAATATGCCCACCTGCGGTATTTTTGCAGTTCAGATTCAGTGTGATAAATGGAAAGACTTTAAGAAAAGCAAAAAAGATTTTCTATTTTTTGACTATCCCAAGCTGGCATAATTTCTTCAGACTAATTTCAATCTTCAAAGCAATTTTTCAAAATATACAGCCGTAGCAATTGGGTTGTGATAATAGGCTGGTATTTCATAAAACCCATTTTGTTTATACAGGTTAATGGCAGGCACCATATAATTCAATGTGTCTAATCGTAGTTTTTGATAGTTACAATCTTTAGCCAATATTAAAGCCTCCTCAAGTAGCATTTTTCCGATCCCCATTTTTTGATGTGAAGGCTTTACATACATTCTTTTTAATTCGCCGATACCAGGTGTTATTTTTCTGATGCCAACACACCCTATATATTCATTTTCATCTTTTACAAGTATTATTCCCCCGTAGGGTAAACAATACATTTGATCCAACCCAGTAAGTTCCTTTTCAAATTTTTGAAAACCCAGGTTTATATTGATTGATTGCGCATAGGCTTCAAAAAGCGCCTTCGCTTCGGTATATTCATTAGCTGTACTGGCAACCAGGTATTGAATCATTTGCTCATTTTTTGTTGTTAAACTTTATAGTATGCTGGATAAATAGAACTGCTTAAATCGATTCTACAAACATTTTTATTGCCTGTTTGTATTGTTCCATATTAAAAGACGGAATATTGAAATTTGATTGACCTGCTTTTTGGAGGGCATTTTTTAACACGAATGTTTCCTGCTTTGCAGCAAAGAAAAACTTTTCTTTCATCAGGTAATCCGCCAGGTATTCCTGTTCTGTTTGTCCGGGGGTTGGTACCAAAATTGCTTTTTGCCCCAGCTTTACCAGGTCCATAATGGTTGTATATCCACTTCTACAAATCACCCATTCGGCAGCGTTGATTGCTTCATTTAATTGGTGTGCCGGCAAATGATTTTTAAATGTCAAATTATTATGCTGGCCTGATTCAAGTTGCCTTTCATTTGCACCTGGCAAACCTCTTACAAATAATACCTTACCGGTATAGCCAGTTAATTGGCTGAGTAATATATTTTCAAAAATACTGCGTTGTGGTTCCGGCCCGGAAAGCAACACTAAAATTCCTTCTTTTTTTATCGGAGATAACGGCTTTTCAAAACGTGACAAACAACCAATAAAGCTGGCATTGCCTGGTATTTTTTTTGGGTATGATAATTCGCCTGCAACATTTGGCTGTTCTTTAAAATCTGGTACCCAGCAATGTGCGTATTTTTTAATGAACCAATAATGGATTTTCTGTGAAAATTTTTCTGTGAAATGATTGCCTGTTTTTATTAACAGTTGATGGGTAATATAAACTGAAGGCGTGGCTTTAAGGTATAACCCAAAGCGATTATCCGAAATAATCGCATCGATTTTAAATTTTTTTTTTACTTTTTTTAACCAAAAATGTTCCTGTATTATACGAAGTAAAATTCCGGGTATTTGTACAAAAATCTTCAGAGGTAGCCAAAAGCTGGTTTTTGAGTAACTCACCCGGTATCCCGGTAAGTCAATAAAGATAAGTTGTTGAAATTCATGTTGCAACAGCGATTTAACCGATTTTTCGGCTCCAATAATTACCTCGCAATTTAGTTTTTGTAATTCTTTAATCAGGGGAATACAGCGTGTAGCGTGGCCTAAACCCCAATCGAGCGGTACTAATAAAACCCTGCTTTTTTTAGAAATTTTGTTAACTTTTTTATTTAACATTTTAAGAATACAATAATTATTTGTGAAAATAGTTTAATTTAGTAATCTCATCTTATGTATCGTTATTTAAAAATTATTTTATCGTTGGTGTTTATTGCTTCCATCATGTTAACCAGTTGCAGTTCTTCAAAAAAGAGTCAATGTGGTTGTCCCAGTAAAAAGGGTTTGGTTGGATATTAATGACATAGACAGGTAACAAAACTTATAAAGTAAATGAATAGAATGAACCGGGATCTGCTGGTATTGTTCAATCAGGAACTGTTGAGTCCTCAAGCCATCGAGCATGAGGTAGAGTTGTTACATGAATTATTATTTGTTGTAGAACGATTAGATAACCTGGTTACAGCCCACGAAGTGCTGGATTTAAACAAATACAAGGTTATCAACAAACATGTAGTTGTTCGCAATACAATTCACAAACAAGAGCTTAAGCCTTTTGTATTTTTGAATTGCAAAAATTAATCTCCTCTTTTTTCTTTCCTAATTAATATTTCCGGAGTAAGAATATTCCAGGTTCATTGTGTTTAAAAGGTAAAATTCAAATGCATTTCATGCTACTAATCTTGCAGCTTTTCAAGAGCAGATTTTAATTTTTCCAGCATTTCATCAATCTGATCCAGTTTACTGGTGCCAACACTTAGCCGGTACCAACTGCTGGTTGCAGCCGCCCCAAAAGCCACAAATGGAACGATGGCCAATTTTGCCTCATTCAATAAGTAAGCAGTTACATCTGCCTGCGTAAGTAGTTTTTTCCCCTCTGCAGTTGATTTTCCAACCAGGTTCATTTGAATGGTTAAATAAATAGCTGC
Organism: Ferruginibacter sp.; assembly: GCA_046590675.1. Classification (GTDB taxonomy): domain Bacteria; phylum Bacteroidota; class Bacteroidia; order Chitinophagales; family Chitinophagaceae; genus Ferruginibacter. The sequence continues at coordinate 88,444 of JBKJUP010000059.1, forward strand.
CTGTGGAGCTACAGCATCAATAGCAAAACCCGCCTCTTTTAAAGCTATCAGCCCTTCATAGATTTTAACCAGTCTTTCCTCCAACGATTTTTTAAAAGTTTCAAAATACCCGTCAACAGCTTCTGTTTGTAATAAAAATTTTGCAACTGCATTTTGCTCGGCCATTGGCGCCCATGCACCCAGGTGACTATTAATTGCTTTCATTTTATTGATCAGGTCAACCGGTCCTAATGCCCAACCAACCCTAACCCCGGTTGCAGCAAACGACTTACTTATTCCATCAATAAATATCGTGTAAGGTTTCATCTCAGGTCTTAGGGAAACAGGATCGTAGTGCTTCACCTTTCCATAAGTCAATGTCCAATAGATCTGATCATATAAAACATAGAGCTTTTTTTCATCTGGCCTACGTTGTTCATTTTCTTCAATAACCAGGTCACAAATAGCTTCTAGGGCTTCTTTTGTAAACGTGGTGCCTGTCGGGTTAAGTGGAGAACACAATGCCAACAATGACGCTCCTTTTATATGTATTTTAATATCCTCAGCGGTTGGCATAAAATTATTCTCCAGTTTACTTTCTATAAGCACATGCTCACCTTCTGTAAAATGCACATAGTGGTTATTGTTCCAGCTAGGTACCGGATAAATTACTTTATCGCCTTTATCAACAATGGCCCGGTATGCAGCATAAATTAATGGTCTGCCTCCGGCAGCAATCAGAATTTCATTCGTATCAAAATGAAGGCCGAGTCTTGCTTCTATAAATTCTGAAACCGCCTTTCGTAATTCAGCAATACCTTCTGCAGGCGGATAAGTTGTTTGGTGATGTTGATAAGCAGCAATAATTTCTCCCTCTAATTCTGCAGGTATTGGAAAAACAGCGCTATCAAAGTCGCCGATGGTATAGTTATAAATTTGCTCTCCTTGTTTGATTTTTTCTTTAATGTCTGCCCCCAACTTAACAATTTCTGATCCTATGAGTGTGTTGGCAAGTTTACTGAGTTTCGTAGAAGACATAATTAGTTTTATTTTTAAGTTCGCTGGATAACAAAAGTAAATTTTTAACCTGCCATAAAAAAAACAAACCTGTTAAATGGTAAAACTCAACAGCTTTGTTCGGCCTAAATGCTTAAAATTCTTTAATCAGCTTACTTGGTCTTTTTATGCCATGGGTGTAAATACCTTAATGACTTTTATAGGTGTTTTTTCTTACGGCTTTTTGATAATGTAATCACTTTCTATTTTCCATTAAAAAAATGGTTTCTTTAAACGACTGTATTTTACGGTCTGCGATTGAAAAATATTACCGCTTAGGGTACAAATACCGCCATAGTTTTATAAAACGTAAATATTTTTAATACTTTTCAATCGTTTCCGGCCAATATTAAAGGATTTTCAAACCGGGTACATTATATTTGCCGCTCTACAAAGGCAACCTTAAACTATGTTGAATTTAATACTATTTGGCCCTCCGGGCAGTGGGAAAGGCACTCAAAGCGAAAAGCTAATTAAAAAATATGGTTTAAAACACCTGAGTACCGGCGATCTTTTACGTACCGAAATTGCAAATAAAACTCCTCTTGGACTTGAGGCAAAAAGCCTGATGGATAAGGGACAGTTGGTGCCAGATGAAGTAGTAATTGGTATGATCAGTTCATCACTGGAATCTCATCCCGAAGCAAAGGGTTTTTTATTTGATGGTTTTCCACGTACTTCCGCTCAGGCAGAGGCGCTTGACCGTTTACTAGATTTAAAAAATACCGGTATAAATATTATGCTGGCCATGCAGGTAAGTGAGGAAGAGTTGGTGCATCGCTTACTTAAACGTGGCATTACCAGCGGTAGAAGTGATGATAACAATGAAAATGTAATACGGGCCAGAATTGCAGAGTATCATAACAAAACTGCTGCTGTTGCCGACTATTACAAAAAGTTCGATAAAGTTGTAATGGTTAAAGGCGAAGGAACGGTAGATGAAATTTTTGAAGGGTTATGCAATGAAATTGACTCAGTACTTCAACAGTAAAAGATTTAAAATATATCGTTTAAAAGCAGGTCTATTGGGCTTGCTTTTTTTGTTTTACTTTGTAATCAAAAAATAAAATGGATCAATCAAAACTTAATTTCATTTCCAAAGACCTTGTTGCCCTTTTAAGAACGCTGCCTGAAGGCGCCATCAAGAAATGGGGGAAAATGAACGCCCAGCAAATGGTTGAACACGTATCCGGCTTTTTTAGAGTTTCTACCAATAAGTTACATTTTCCATTACATACTCCTGTTGATCAATTGCCAAAGTTTAAAGCTTTTTTACACAGCGATAAAGAATTCAGAGAAAATACCAAAGCGCCCGTTTTGCCCGAGGAACCTTTACCTGTTCAGTTTGCAAATTATAAAGATGCTGTAAATGACCTGGAAAAAGAGGTGAAAGATTTTATTCAAAAATTTGAGAACGATCCGGGGCTAACTACACAACACCCTGTATTTGGCGACCTGAATTTTGAGGAATGGGTTTTACTGCATTACAAGCACGTTGTTCATCACTTAAAACAATATGGTCTTTTATAAATTTTATTACAGCATTGAAAAAATTACTGGTTGAAAAATGATAAAACCCCGGGTTCAACTAGCGCTTTTTGTTGATGAAAATAAATCGCAGGAGATTGAGCAAATCCGTGAGGAATTTAACCCCGAACAATTCCAGTTAATTAAAAGTCATGTTACACTTTGCAGAGAGGAAGAACTTAAAAAAATTGAAAAAGTACTGCTAAATCTCTCAGGTTTAAATCATCCATATATCTCCATCCGGTTCGGGCCAATCGTTCGTTTCTCAGATGGAAAGGGAGCGTTATTACCAGCCACCGATGATAACGAATGTTTTTACCAACTGAGGGCATTTATACTAAATGGAGTAACTGATATTCTTAGCAAGCCTACACCCCACATTACGCTGATGCATCCCCGCAATTCAAATTGCACCGACCAGGTGTTTGAAAAAATTAGTAAAACTGAAACGCCACGCATGCTCGTATTTAAGACAATTAGTCTTATTGAACAACAACCGGGTTGTAAGTGGAACATTTTAAAATCGTTTGAGTTGAAAAATCCTGTTGGTTAATTTAACTTAACAACTGCATATTTTCTTTATTACGAACGCCTTTGCATTTTCGATTATCATAAAATTTAACTTCTTAAGTTCTAGATTAAAATGATCATTTTTCATTCGTAGCTTTATATCAATAACACTTTCACTATGCAAAAATTAGGGAATTATATTACCGGAAAGTGGATCGAAGGTGACGGTGAAGGTCAACAATTATTTAACGCCGTAACGGGTGAAGCGATAGCGACTGCCACCACTAAGGGGCTCGATTTTGCAGCAATTACTGATTATGCCAGGAAGGTAGGTAACCCTGCTTTGCGTAAAATGACATTTCATGAGCGGGGAAATATGCTAAAGGCACTCGCATTGTATTTGAGAGAACATTTAGATAAATTTTACCAGGTTAGTTACCAGACAGGCGCTACCAAAGCGGATAGCTGGGTGGATATTGAAGGAGGAATCGGCAATCTTTTTGCCAACGCATCGCTCCGCAGAAAATTGCCGGACGAAAGTTTTTGCCTGGATGGTGAAAGCCATAATCTAAGTACCAACCAAACTTTTATGGGTACCCATATTTTAGTTCCCAAAGAAGGAGTAGCTGTACACATCAATGCATTTAATTTTCCCATTTGGGGCATGCTGGAAAAAATTGCCGTGAACTTACTGGCAGGCATACCTGCAATTGTAAAGCCCGCCACCACTACCTCCTTCCTTACCGAAGCTTTTGTAAAAGAAATGATTGCTTCCAACATTTTACCCAAAGGTGCATTGCAATTGGTATGTGGCAGCGCAGGTGATTTGCTGGACCATGTTGGATCGCAGGATGTAGTAACATTTACCGGTTCTGCATCTACAGGGTTGATGTTGAAGTCGCACCCAACAATTTTACGGGAATCAGTTCCATTTACAATGGAGGCAGATAGTTTAAATTGTATTGTGCTGGGCACTGATGTAATTCCCGGTGTGCCGGAGTGGGATATTTTTGTTAAAGAAGTACGTAAGGAAATGACATTAAAGGCTGGCCAGCGATGTACCGGCATCCGTAGAATATTTGTGCCTGAAAATAAAATGGAGGATATATGGAGGGCAATAGCGGGCTCACTTGCTCAAACAACTATTGGCAATCCCTTAAATGAAAAAGTAAGGATGGGTGCCCTTGCCGGACAGTCGCAAAGAGAAGAGGTTAAGTTGCAGGTTCAAAAATTACTGGCCTCTGCACAAATTATTTACGGTTCACTGGATAGTGTGGAAGTAGTAGATGCCGATCCAATAAATGGCGCATTTATTTCCCCGTTATTATTAATGGATGAACATCCGTTTCAATCGGAAGCTGTACACAGTGTAGAAGCTTTTGGGCCAGTGGCAACTATTATGCCCTATAAAAACCTGGACGAAGCGATACTGCTTAGTAAAAAAGGAAAAGGCTCGTTGTGTAGTTCTATTGTAACAGCAGATAAAAATATTGCCCGTGAATATGTGGTAAATGCAGCTACACATCATGGCCGCATATTGGTATTGAATAATGAATGTGCCAAAGAAAGTACCGGTCACGGCTCACCTTTACCGTTATTGGTACATGGTGGACCGGGAAGAGCGGGTGGCGGAGAAGAAATGGGCGGCCTTCGTGGATTAAAACATTATCTTCAGCGTACAGCTATCCAGGGATCTCCCAACATGATAACAGCCATTACCAATGTTTACCAACAACATGCAACCGGCAACACAACCGGAGTACATCCGTTCAAAAAACATTTTGAAGAACTTGAAATCGGCGACCAGGTTATTACTCAAAAAAGAATGATTACTGCGGAAGATATTAATCGTTTTGCTGACTTAAGTGGTGATCACTTTTATGCACATATTGCTACTACAGATTTTACGGGTACCATGTTCGAACAGCAGGTAGCACATGGGTATTTTATTATGAGCATGGCTGCCGGACTTTTTGTGGATAGCTATGAAAAAAATCCTGTGCTGCTCAATTACGGTATTGATGATTTAAGGTTTACAAAACCCGTTTACCCCGGTGCAGAAATTTATGTGAAATTTACCTGTAAAGAAAAATTGAGCAATGATAAAAAAGAGGAAACAGATATTGATAAAGGCATCGTGAAATGGCTGGTGGAAATGATGGACACAACAGATGAACCACTTGTGGGATTGGCAACAATTTTGACAATGGTTAAAAGAAAAGAAATTTAATCAACCTAATATAATCAGCATGATACATCAAATTAAGGAGGGGTATGTAAAAAATGAAACCCATAGGGGAATAACAATCATAGAATTTTTTCACCCAAAAGGAAATTCGCTTCCGGCAAAAATCCTGGAAGAACTCACCAAAGAAATTCATTTTGCAGGAACACATTCTGAAACAAAAGTTATCATTTTAAAAAGTGATGGTGACCGTACATTTTGCTCCGGTGCTTCTTTCGATGAATTACTTGCCATAGAAACAGAGGCGGCCGGCACACAGTTTTTCAGTGGATTTGCCAACGTAATTAATGCCATAAGAAAGTGCCCGAAATTTATTATTGGCCGGATACATGGAAGTTGTGTTGGCGGTGGAGTTGGACTTGCGGCAGCGGTTGATTATGCCATAGCCCATACAAAAGCAGATTTAAAATTAAGTGAACTGTCTCTTGGTATCGGCCCTTTTGTGGTGGGCCCTGTGGTTGAAAGAAAAATTGGTACAGGAGCATTTAATGCTTTAGCAATAGATGCAGGAAAATGGCGCAATAGTGATTGGGCCAAAAAGAAAGGACTTTTTGCAGAAGTGCATGAAAATATAGAAAACATGGACGAATCCATCAATAGCCTGGCGACAACTTTGGCACATAGTAATCCGGCAGCTATGGCCGAAATGAAAAGAGTTTTCTGGGAGGGTACAGAGCATTGGGATAAATTACTAAAAGATCGGGCGGCCATTAGCGGACGGTTGGTTTTGAGCAGCTTTACAAAAAAATTCATTGCAGATTTTAAGGAAAGAACTTTGAGGGCCAAAACAATGTAACTGCAGCCAGGAAGTAAAAATATGAAAAGGAAATTGCTTCAGCCTCTCAGCTTCAACATCAATAATTTTGAAGCTATTTGTGACAAACTGGCTAAAAAAGATAAGGATCTTAAAAATATAATTCACAGTTATGGCTACCCGCCGTTTTGGAATCGTGCGGCAAGTTTCGAAACACTGGTATATATCATTCTGGAACAGCAGGTTTCGCTTTCATCGGCCCGGGCCGCATTTTTTAAACTAAAAGAAAAAGTAACCGACATTACCCCGGAAAGTTTATTGCAACTAAACGATGCGGAAATGAGGGCCTGTTATTTCAGCAGGCAAAAAACAATTTACGCAAGGCATCTTGCACAGGCTATGCAATCAGGCCAACTTGATATTGATTCGTTTGTAAACTTAGAAAACGATGAAATAAGGGCCGCACTAACGCAGGTAAAAGGAATTGGAAACTGGACTGTGGATGTGTACCTGATGATGGTGATGCACCGAACCAATCTTTTTCCATTGGGAGATATTGCGCTGATAAGAAGCATCAAAGAAACCAAAGCACTACACGCAGGCATTACAAAAGAGGAGATCGCTGAAATTGTAACCCATTGGCAACCTTATCAAACAATTGCTGCTTATCTTTTGTGGCATGCATACCTGAGTAAAAGAAAAACAGCGCCATAAAATAAATTATGGCGCTGTTAGCATTATTTTGTTTTACAAGTTGTCATATTGATAAATGGGGTCCTTGTATTCATTTGCTTTTATTTCAAATACGGTATTGATCAGCCCGTCTTTTAATCCATAAACCCAACCATGTAAATCAGGCGCCTGCCGATTTTTCCAGGCTTTTTGAATAACCGAAGTTTTTGCCAGGTGAATGACCTGCTCCTGCACATTCAATTCTGTAAGGCGGTCTGCCTTTGCTTCTTCGTCGGAAATTGCATCAAGTTCAGTTTGATGGAGGCGATAAACATCCTTGATATTTCGCAACCACATATTTAATATCTGGTTAAAATCATGATTGCTCATTGCTGCTTTTATACCACCACATCCATAGTGCCCGCATACTATAATATGCTTTACTTCCAGGTGAGTAACAGCATAATCCAGCACACTGTAAATATTGGTATCTGTATGTATTACCATGTTGGCAATATTACGATGCACAAAAATTTCACCGGGTTCAGTACCTGTAATTTCATTGGCAGGTACGCGGCTGTCGCTACAACCAATCCATAAAAACTCAGGTGTTTGTAATGCAGACAAACGCTTAAAAAACATGGGATCATTTTCTATTCTTTGTTGTGCCCAGGCTTTGTTTTCACTCAATAATTTTTCGTATGATTTCATTTTAATAATTTTTTAAGTTTAATGTGCTGAATCGTCGTAAACGGAATCAGTGTTTTGTACCAACTCGTGTAATAATTTATAGGTGCTTTTTTTAATTTCTACTTTTATATTTTTCAAATGTGCATGTTCATTAAATTCATTGATGGTATCAATAATATCTTTATCAATAAAATCTGCTCTTGTTATGTCGATGATTACAAATGCATTGGCCGGTATTTGCTCCAGCTTTCTTTTTATACCCGGCTTATTCAGAAATGATACGTCCTTTCGCAATCTGAATAAAAATTTATTATTGTCATTTACAATAAATACGGCCGATTTGTAATTGCTTCTTAACACAAAATACAAACCTACAATTAAACCGATTATAATTCCCTTTAACAAGTCAGTAAATAAAATGGCCAAAATGGTTATAATAAATGGTAAAAACTGATCCCAACCTTTGCTGTAGAATTCTTTAAACAAAGAAATTTTGGCAAGTTTATACCCTATATAAATAAGTATTGCTGCCAAAGATGCATAAGGTATTGTATTAAGTAAAGATGGTATAAATGCCACACATAATAACAATAGTAAACCATGCAGAATGGCAGACAACTTTGACTTTGCCCCGGAATTGATGTTGGCAGATGAACGTACAATTACAGATGTAACGGGCAAACCACCGATTAAACCAGAAACTATATTGCCAACTCCCTGGGCTTTTAATTCACGGTTGTTATCGGTTACTCTTTTGAATGGATCCATTTTATCAGAAGCTTCAATACTTAATAAAGTTTCAAGACTTGCTACCAGCGCCAATGTAACACCTGTAATCCAAACCTCAGGGTTTGTAATAAATGACCAATTAGGTGTTGTAAAAAAGGAGGTGAATTCATTAAAAGAAGCGGCTACCGGAATACTAACCAAATGTGCCGGATCAAGTGCAAATTGTGCATTATCCTTAAAGGCAATTGTAATAAGTACACCGGTTATAACCACTATTAATGGTGCAGGAATTAATTTAAAAACCTTCGACTTTTTTACCAATACTTTATCCCACAAAATTTGTATTCCTATACCCAGCAGACCAATAACGATAGCGATTGGACTTATGTAATTCAACGCATACAATAATTCTGAAAAGGTATTATTTGTATCTTTTTGAAAAAATGCCTGGTCACCATTAAAGTCCTTATCATATCCCAGCAGGTGAGGAAATTGCTTTAAAATAAGAATGATACCAATGGCCGCAAGCATTCCTTTAATAACACTGTTTGGAACATAATCTCCCAGTAAACCACCCTTTATAAATCCAAATAGTATTTGAATCGTCCCGGCAATTACCACAGCAAGCAGGAAGGCTTCATACGCTGGTAATTTGCCTAATGCCGTTGCAACAATTGCTGTTAAACCAGCGGCTGGGCCACTGACACTGAGATTTGAGCCACTAAGGGAACCTATTACAATTCCTCCTACAATTCCTCCTATTAATCCTGCAAAAAGATTGGGCGCATTTGACCCGAGCGCTATTCCCAAACATAATGGAAGCGCTACTAAAAATACCACCACAGAAGCCGGAATATCCGCCCCTGCGTTTTGAAATAATTTTTTCATTATATATACGTATAAAGATTAGCTCTTTAAAAAGAGCAAATGAGTTGAAGATTATGCATTGAGCATAAACAAGCAAAAAACGTTAACTATAAAATGAATTGGGAGGCGGGGTATGTACGTCAGGAGCGTGGAAAAGAGGTAACCGTTCTGAATTTTGAAAGAAGGCGATATTTTCTAACAGGAAAAACTGGGGAGTAATCTGCATTGTTTCCCACAAAAAATTATGATCCTCATCTAAGAGCCGGAAGTTTTTGGTTGCATTTTTATTAACATGCAAAATTTCTTCCACCATAATATTATCAATAAAAAAATACCTGATAGCCTGCTTCGCCGGCAAGAGTTGTAAACTCATTACCAATATTAAACAGCATGTTATGGTTTTTTTTATTTTCACGATTTGTGCAAATATATTGGCTGATGAACAACTTAACCAGAGATGTTAATATTATTAACAATTTTATGACAATAAAATGTATTAGCCGGATTTAAGTTGGAGTGATTAAATATTTAATCCGCCACAAACACTTAATACCTGACCGGTAATATAAGTACTGGAATCGCCTGCCAGAAATAAAGAAACATTAGCGATGTCGTCGGTAGTGCCAAATCTTCCCAATGGAATACCCGCTTTATATTTATCTGCGCCATCACCGTCCTTTAAATATCCGGTCATATCAGTTTCTATAAAACCAGGGGCAATGGCATTGCAACGAATGTTACGGCTGCCCAGCTCTTTTGCAATACTTTTTGTAAATCCTATAACACCTGCCTTGCTTGCTGCATAACTACTTTGACCGGCATTGCCCATTTCACCTATCACACTGCTCATATTGATGATGCTGCCTGATTTTGCCTTCATCATCGGACGTATTACATGTTTGGTCATGTTGAACACGCTTTTCAAATTGGTTTGCATTACTTCATCCCATTGTTCCGGCGTCATACGTAACAGCAGGTTATCTTTTGATATACCTGCGTTGTTTACACAAATATCTATTTGTCCAAATTCTTTTATTACTTCACTAACCAGGTTTTCACAAGCTGCATAATCACCCGCATTTACCTGGTAAGCTTTGGCTTTAATGCCCAACGCAAATAACTTTTCAACCAAAGCGTTCGCCCTTTCGGAACTGCTATCGCTAATGTATGTAAAAACTACATTGGCGCCCTCTTCTGCAAATTTAGTGGCAATACTTTCACCTATTCCCCGTGCTGCACCCGTTACGATGGCTGTTTTATTACTTAGTAAGTTCATGGCTTCTGTTATATAAATTTCAAAACGCAAATAAAATGAATTTATCCTAAAAACTGAACTATTCCAAATCAGATGAAATTATCAGCGATAAATTGCCGGCTATATATGCCATCAAATTTTCAATAGCTATTGAGCAAATTGCAAAATTTCTTCCAACAGATTTCTTTCGTTGCTCAACCTTGGCACTTTGTGTTGGCCTCCCAATTTCCCTTTTTTGCGTAACCATTTAGTAAAAGTTCCCTGCGGCATTACATTTACAATCGGCAATCTTAGTGCAATATTTTTATGGCGCTTAGCTTCATAATCGCTGTTACAATTTTTTAAAGCCGTGTCTAATTCTATAATGAACTGTTGAAGATTATTTGGTTCTTTTTCAAACTCTATCAGCCATTGATGTGCCCCATTGCTTTGTTCACTAAAGTAAACGGGTGCTGCGGTGTAATCATTTACCACTACGCCGGTTTTTTCTGCAGCTACTGTAATGGCATGATCACTGTTGTCAACAATTACTTCTTCGCCAAATGCATTCATATAATGTTTAAGCCTGCCCGTTACTTTTATTTTATATGGCCGTACCGATGTAAATTGTACGGTGTCACCTACAAGGTATCGCCATAAGCCACCGGTAGTGCTTATTACAATGGCATAGTTTCTACCTACCACAACTTTATTTAAGCCAATTGTTTGCGGGTTGGGTTTACCGTATTCTTCAACAGGCATAAATTCATAGAAAATGCCATGCTCTGTAAATAACAACATGCCTACATCGTCCGGTGATTGTTGTGCTGCAAAGAATCCTTCGCTGGCATTATATATTTCCAGGTAATTTATTTTTTCGCCAAATATTTTATCGAATTGTTCCCTGTAAGGCACAAAGGAAACACCGCCATTGATGTACAATTCAAGATTGGGCCAAACTTCTTTGATGGTAGATTTACCTGTTATGGCTAAAATTCTTTTTAGTAGCAACAGTGTCCAGGTTGGTACACCGGCGAGGGAGGTTACATTTTCTTCGGATGTTATCCTGGCTAATTGTTCAATTTTATTTTCCCATTCATCCAGCAGTGCTATTTGTAATTCGGGGGTACGCAACCATTGGCCCCAAAACGGCGTATTCTGCATTAATACGGCACTTAAATCGCCATACTGAATTTCGCCATTCATTTTACTTAACTGGTGGCTGCCACCAATTACCAAACCTTTACCTGTTAGCAGATCGCTGCCGGGGAAATTATTATAGTAAGTAGTTAATAAATCTTTGGACGCTTTAAAATGATTATCCTGAAGGCTTTCTTCGCTGATGGGTATAAATTTACTTTTATCTGAAGTGGTGCCGCTGCTCTTTGCAAACCAGGTTATTGGTGTGTTCCATAGCACATTTTCTTCTCCTTCCATCATACGCATGATATAAGGCTTTATATCATCGTACTCATGAATGGGCACATTTTTTTTAAATTCCTTTAATGTAAAAAGCTTGTTGAAGTGATATTTTTTGCCAAACTCTGTGTACTGTGCTGCAGTTACAAGTTCCTGCAACACTTCACGCTGTGCAGCTCCCGGCTGATGGCTCCAGTTTTCAATACGCCAAAAACGCATGCGTGCAATTCGTGATATAGCGGGGGATAGCAGTTTCATTACCGTTGGCAAAATACATAAATGTATTGAAAGATAGTATACCTGTTATTTATAAGTAGTGACCGATTAGCAATCTGGCAATCTATGGCGTAATAATCCTCCGGCTGGTTAAGTGGATGCCTCCGTTGGCTTTCCGGTACTAAATAGCAATATTTTCCCCGGGGTCTTCGGTAACTGCTGCATTTACTTCCCTGTTTAAAATGTAGTCTTTGCGTTTCAAAATAAAATTTCGGCCGAGGTATAAACGTCTCACCTGCTCGTCTTCGGCCAGTTGCTCGGCGGTTCCATGTTTAAAAATCTTTCCATCAATCAGCAAATAAGCCCTGTCACAAATAGACAATGTTTCATTTACATTATGATCGGTAATGAGGATACCGATATTCTTAAATTTGAGCTTTGCAATAATCTCCTGGATGTCTTCCACAGCAATGGGATCAACACCGGCAAATGGTTCATCCAGTAAAACAAATTTAGGATCCACCGCCAGGGCCCGGGCAATTTCAGTTCTTCTTCTTTCGCCCCCACTAAGGGTGTCGCCATTATTTTTTCTTACATGCGTAAGATGAAATTCTTCCAGCAAACTTTCCAGCTTTTCTTTCTGATCTCTTTTACTCAGCTTTGTCATTTCCAGCACGGCTGTAATATTATCCTCTACACTTAGCTTTCTAAAAACACTTGCTTCCTGCGGCAAATATCCAATACCCATTTTTGCCCGCTTATACATAGGCAGTTTGGTAATATTCAAATCATTCAAAAATACTTCTCCTTCATCTGGCTTTACCAAACCAACCACCTGGTAAAAAGAAGTGGTTTTACCTGCACCATTGGGACCAAGTAAACCTACAATTTCACCCTGCTGCACATTAAACGAAACTTTGTTAACCACCGTGCGGCTGCCATAAACTTTTACCAGGTCTTTTGTTTGTATTGTAAGGCTCATAATGTGTAAAAATAAGTGATCCGGTATAATTAAGCTTATGTAAAGGCTTAATTTAACAGGATAGCTACCTTACCGGTACCATCTTATATTATCTATTTGATTGAATCTATTAAACAGATGTCATTAAAAAGGAACATTGAGCAGCAGGCTTGTTCCCTTACCGGGTTGAGATTGAATGGTAAGAGTACCCCCACACTCCACTAATCTTTGTCGCATATTGCGGAGCCCGTTTCCTAAGCGATTATTTTCATTGATACAAAAGCCCTGGCCATCATCACCAATGCTACAAACCAGTTTGTTTGAAGCAAGAGAAACATGTACTGTTACCATGGTGGCCCGGGCATGTTTTACAATGTTATGAAGTGCTTCCTTTACCACCATAAAAATGTGCGATCTTGCTTCATGGGTAATTAAGTTATTCTCCGGCGTATCGGGTATATCAAAGTTAACGGCCAGTTTATGCATTTCAAGATAATCAAAAGTATATTCACGCAGGTAGCCGAGCAAGCCATCCAGGGTATTATTAATGGGGTTGAGTGCCCAAATGATGTTTCCAATATTATTTACTATTGAACCGGTAGATTCTTTGATGATATCTAAATCCTTAATGACATCGGCCTTTGATTTAAACTGATCTTTTAAATGCTCGCAGGTAATGGAAATTTTCGAAAGCTCCGAACCTATATCATCGTGCATATCACGTGCTATGCGGTTTCTTTCCTTTTCCATCACTTCCCGCTGTTCCAATTGCTGTGTCATTGCAGATATCATTGCGGCCAGCGATTCAAACATATCAATATTAGATGTTGAAAGCTGAATGTAGGACATGGGTTTTATCTCCGAACACATGCCCACCAATAATCCACCCCAAACCTGTTGATTTTTTACCAGGGGTACAAGGATAAAAAAAGGCGTTAACAAGCGCTCCTGAACAAGTTTTTCAAATTGAGTGGGACTTGTTTTGCTATCTAAATAGATGATTGTTTGCTTTTGAAGAAAGAACTCAGGCACTGAAAGTTCCGTTTTCCTCAGCATTAAAATTTCGCCTGCATCAAAGCCTTTCCAAAACATTGGCTGAAGTGTTTTAGCACTCCCTTTTATTTCCAGCAACATGACCCTGTCTAAAAACATTTGCGAGAAAATACCTTCCAGGAACTGTTCATAAACCAGTTCTTTTTGCACATAAAAACTAAAGGATCGCTGAACATCTGCAATGATGTGAAAACCGTTGATGTGTTTTTTACAAACATTGCTCAATTGAGCAAACGCATACTGATTACTGATAGTGTTACCTGAAAGGCGGTCAACCTGCTTTTTGTAATAGGCAAGTTCTTTTTGGAGTTCCAATATTTGTTCTTTTTCAGATTGCATTATGCTTCGGTTAGCAGGCACAGCACACCAGTCCAATCCAGTGCCTGTAAATGATTACCCAGTTTTGCAACTTCCACACCTGAATAAAAGCCCATGAACGGTGTATCTTTTCCTATTACTTTTTGTACTTCTTCCACATCTTCCAACTCACCGCCTGCATAAGGTTTTGTTCTTCCGGCACAATTGATATAAAAATAAAATAAAGGCTTTTTATTCGCAGCCTTTTTTTGAAGTAATTCAATTCCGGTATGTATGTAATCGAGGTTGATGCTTCGGTACATCAATTGTACTTCGTCTCCATTTTTAAGATCAGGCTCAAACATTACAAGCGCTTTCTGCTTTTCATCAATGGCTAAGCATACCCGGTTTGCATAATCAACCTCATTAAATGGTCCGTATTTATCCCCCTTATTAAGGCCAAGGGTTACAAAAAGCGGAAATTCATTCCAGGGTACTTTATGATCGGAACCAAACAATTCATCAATGACATCAATGGCAGGTTTATTATCAATTTCATACACCACCGGTCCTTCTGCCCTGGTAATAGTTTTATAGCTGCTACCGGGCGTGCACCCGTGCATAATGGTATTGTACATCATACAGTCTCCGCTAATGAGCAGTGCCAGCACATGCTGGTGTAATACTTTATCATTCAAAAACTGGAAACAGGCTGTTAATTTTAAATCTCCCATTAACCCGGCTCCTACGCAACAGATATCCGGATCAATACGCTCTTCAATTGCCGAGAATAGGGGTGTTGCAAAATTCAACATCGGTGGATTTAAAGCTTTTGATGTATCGTAAAAAATCATCAAAGCCTTGCTTTTCTCAGTACCAGCCTCATTGATCTGGCCAGCAATGGCAGCACCTGCTGCGTATTCATCTTCATTTAATCCGGGTTGTGAAAAAGTTTGAAAATGTATCGTGTCTGACGAAAATAGTGTCACAGTTGTTTCATAAGCTTCATAGCTCAATTCCTCATTTGTAAATACGCCCAGGGCGGCGCCGCCTATTAGTTGTACATCCCCGGTAACGGACCTTACACCTGTCAAAAACTGGTGAGGATCATGTTTACCATTACAGAAAATTAATGCAAGGTTTACAGGTAAACCTTCTAACTGGCTATTTGCTTTTGTAGCTGATTCCTGTCCTGCAGAAAACGAATCAGTTTTATCACTATAACCTATTCCTGTTTTAGTAGTCATGGTAAGCATTTGGCCATAAGATAGATACTTTATCGTTTATGCATGTGATTTATTTACAAAATGACCTTTGCTACAAATCAAAAACAGAACAATTTGACTATGGGTGGATACTTATGCTGGCTTCATTTTATAACAACCGAACAGACTGCGTTATTAGATGAATTGATGCCGATGGCCACCAATTTAAGCGTTATTGCAAAGGGCTTTAGACTAAATATTGATATAATTTGTATTACTACTATTTTACCATTGCAATTACGATAATGTTAGCTGATATTTGAACTATGCCTATATCATCTATCGCCATTATTGAAGACAATGAAAAAATAAGAAATTACCTGTTGCAATTAATTATGGATGCTTTTCCGGAAACAGATGTTTTTGAATATGGCAATGCCGAAGAAGCCTATAAAGCAATGAAAGACGAACCGGTTGACCTGGTATTGTTTGATATTGAATTGCCCGGCATGAGTGGTATAGAATGTATGTACAAATTAAAAGCCATTCACCTGCACATGCAGTGCATGATGTTAACGGTATTTGATGATGCGGAAAATATTTTCAAGGCTATTAAAGCAGGTGCCACCAGTTATATGCTGAAGAATACCCCACCTGACAAAATTATAGAAGCCATTAAAGACCTGCAAAGTGGCGGCTCGCCAATGAGCAGCCAGATTGCAAGAAAAGTGATTGAAGCCTTTCAACAAACCAGCAATAGCAACAATGATGCTTACCATTTGCTTAGCCGCAGGGAGCAGGAAATAATACAGGTACTGGCTAAAGGCTTTAGGTATAAAGAAATTGCCGACCACTTATTTTTATCACAGGAAACCATTCGTACGCATATCCGTAACATTTATGAAAAGCTGCAGGTAAACTGCCGCTCTGAGGCATTAAAAAAAGCGGGACTGCTGTAATCTTTTCATAGCAAAAACCCATTTATAAAAAATCACTCATTACTCCTCCACGCAGAGTTATTGCAGCAACAGAATATTGCTATACCTACCTGGCAACTCCCCTTCTTCTACCAACAACTGTCTCATCATTTTTACTACTTTTTTCACATTTGACGGCTTTATTACTAGTACTACTTTGCACTAACAAATTAACCAGTACAAAAAAGTAACAGGAAGTAATGAATACAGGTACCCAGCTATACATCTACCCAACCTGTTTAACAGGACCAGTACTTTTATTGATAGTAAACGCAAATAATTTTTAATCCTTTAAAACATACAAGATGAAAAAGTTCATTTTATTAATGCTGTTGATCAGTACAATTATTTCATGCAAAAAAAATAATCCTTCACCCGCTACACCTGCGGGAACAGATTTTAAACAAGGCACAAAATGGGTGTATAAGCATACCCGTTATGACGCTACAGGCGCTGTGGTAACTACTTCCAATATTACCCTTACCATCACCGGGCAACAAACTATTGGCGGCCAATCTTTTTGGGTAGCAACCGGGGCTGGTACACCGGCCTACATTAGTAAAACGAGTACCGGGTATTTTACCATCATCAATAATACTCCGCAATTAAATTTTAAAATTCCTGCCACTGTGAATGACACCTGGAAAGTGACCTACAGTAGCAGCGCCGGAGACTACAGTGATTTTAAACTGGTGAGCGCAAACCAACCGGTAACGGTACCGATGGGCACCATTGATTGTTACTATGCTGAAGGATATGACAGCAATAGCCTGGAAGATAAGATTTGGTACAATGACGCCAATATGCTGGTAAAGCAAATGGAATTTGATCAATCTGGAACGGGCGCCATCTATGTGAATTTTTCCCTGGAACTGGTAAGTTTTACATTATAAAAAATAAAAAAAAATGAAAAAAATCATTCTGACACTTGCGGTTGCAGCCATCGTTATTTCCTGTAACCAACCGGTACCCGCTACCACTGCCACCAAGGCCCCTGTTGATTCACTTATTAAAGCATGGAGCAACTGCTGGAACAATCATGATTCTGCAGGCGCCTTAAATCTGTTTCAACCTGCAGCTTTATTAATCGATGATGATCTTATAGCAACCAGTAAAGCAGACATTGCGGCGAAATGGATACATCCAAATATGCAACTTGTAAGAAATTTTAAAGCAACAGAAATACAACAATGGTCATCAACAGACAGGGCCGGCTATACGGGCAAATACGAGTTTGAAGCCGTTGTAAATGACAGCGTCGTTGCAAAACCTGCCGGCGTTTTTACAGTAAACTGGGTAATGGAAGAAAGCGGCGACTGGAAGATTACCACCGCCGATATCCATGGATTTTCAACCCCGCAATAACTAAAACATTCGATGACGTTAATATTATTTAAAACGTTTAACTACTAAAACCAAAAAAAATGAAACAGTGTTTTTTTATCTTCGTATTATTTTGTACAATACAAGCTGCAGCCCAGGAAGCGGTTCAACCATTATCAAAAAATGCGAGCAAGGGCTTTATATCCGCAACAGAAAACAATGATGGTAATTACCTGGTTACTTATAAAACCGGTGGTGATAAAAAGAAGAACGAAGTTTTTTATGAAACTTATTTGTTTGATAAAAATCTGCAGTTTTTAAAAAATGAAACCATTGGAGAACCCAAAGTTTCTGCAGCAGATAAGCCGGATAAGATACAAACAAGATTTGGCGCTTATGTAGGTGGTTGCAGTTCTTTCGATGTATTGAGCATGAAACTAAAACTTACCACTTCCACCATCAATACAAAATGGGATTATAAAAAGCAACGGTATGTTTATGATAAAACTATCAAAGAAGAAACCATTAAAGCAAAAAATGAAAATGGAAAATATTACGGCTACGCTGCGTTTAATGGTGGGGTAAACGATGATCTTTTTGTAATTGCTGCAACGGAAAGTAAAGAGAAAAAAAAGAAAAATGATTTTTACATTCTAACGGTCAACAGCAACCTCGACATCGTTGAAAAGGCACTTGATATATCGGGTTCACAATCGTTGGTATATACAGACCAACTGGACAATGGTGATGTGGTAATATTGTTTGCACCAAAAAAAGGTGAGCCTGATCTGTCCGCATATACCTACCTGAGATATACCGCTGCCGGTGAGTTAAAAAACAAAGTAAGCTTCAAAAGCCCGTCAACCAATTTGCTGGTGACCAATGTACAGGAAGCAAATGGAGCTGTATTTTTCTGTGCAACTTCTACCAAATCAACTGATAGTTTTGATGAAGTATTTGATGATTATGTTGGTGCCATCAGTAACCCTTGTTATAAAACGGCACAAAATTACAGGGACGAAAAATACATGAAGAAAGCAGATGATAAAATGGATAATTTTCACATGCTAAAATTTGTTGACAATCAACTTGCATTTGCATCCACCACGCCAATCAATGATTTTAAATCGAAATTCAAAACAGCACCTGCTGATAAAAAAGCGGATCCGTACAAAGGAAAAAATTTCCAGGTAAATAGTTTTTTTGTAACTGATGATGAAGAATACCTGGTTGCCGGCCAGTTAATGAGTAAGGTAAACCTTGGCCTGGGCAATCCGGTTAGCTCTTATGAAGATATCGTTTGCTTTTATTTTGACAAGGCCGGCCAGCTAAAAACACAGTTTGGTACCGAAAAAATGAACAATGAAAAAAAGAGCGAAATATTTGCCGTAAAACAAACTTTCATTCCGTCAAAGGATGGCAAAAGTGTTTATTGGACAATACTTGAAGCAAAGGGATTTAAAGGATACGACAGTTTTAATGATGCTTATGTGGAGGAAAAACCCACCTACCGGCCCAAGTTTTTTCCACGCATTACAAAGTTGGATCTGCAAAATAATACAATCGGAAACTTTACCGTATTAGGTAATGAAAAATTCTATGTTAGCAAGGTTTATGAACCCATCATAGACAGCAAAAACAATAGCGTAACTTTTATTGGTAATGATGATGATTATAAAAAATTATGGCTGGCGAAATATGTATTTGAATAACTGTTTAAGCACGAGATAAACACGAGGGCTTAAAATTGGAAGTGATCATAATAAACAAATCACATTTCAAACCAAATAAGGAACGTTCTTTCAAACGTTTTTACACGGCTGTTCTTTCTTCAGTTATCTGGAAGTATTATAAGATATCAACTTTTAGTAAAAAACCTTGTTGTACAAACAACAGGGTTTTTTGTGTTTAGCCTTTATCTTTGCATCCATTTTATAATTTATGAAAGTAACAGATCATATAGCACAGGCAAAGGAAACGCTGGTTTCTTTTGAAGTGTTACCTCCATTAAAGGGCAAAACCATTCAATCAATTTATGATCACCTTGATCCTTTGATGGAATTTAAACCTGCCTTTATCAATGTAACCTATCACCGCAGCGAAACCATGTTTAAAAAGAAAGCGGATGGAACATTTGAGCGTGTTGAAGTACGCAAACGTCCGGGTACAGTTGCCATTTGTGCCGCTATTAAAAATCACTATAATATTGACACAGTACCTCACCTGATTTGTGGTGGATTTACAAAGCGGGTTACCGAAGACGCCCTGATTGATCTTAACTTTTTAGGAATTGACAATGTATTGGTGTTAAGAGGCGACGCTGCTAAAAATGAGGCGAATTTTGAACCTGAACCAGGCGGGCATGCTTATGCTGTAGATCTGTTGAAGCAGGTAGTGGATCTTAAAAATGGTATTTACCAGGAAGAAGATATTAAGAATGGCGGTAAACCCGATTTCTGTATCGGAACGGCCGGTTATCCTGAAAAACATTTTGAAGCGCCTAATTTACAAACTGACCTATTGCACCTGAAACAAAAAGTAGATTCTGGAGCGGAGTATATTATGACCCAGATGTTTTTTGATAATGAAAAATTTTACCAGTTTGTAAAAGATTGCAGGGCCATTGGCATTGATGTACCAATTATCCCGGGTTTAAAACCAATTACTAATAAAAAGCAACTGACTATTCTGCCCAAAATATTTCATGTTGATATTCCGGCAGATTTATCAGATGCTATATCAAGAGCAAAGACAGATGCAGATGTGGAAGAGATAGGAACGGAGTGGCTGGTGCAACAATCAAAAGAACTCAAAGCTTTTGGCGTGCCGGTATTACATTATTATACATTGGGCAAACCAAAAGTTATTTACAATGCTGTGAAACAAATCCGGTAGTTTATTTCATTAAATTATAAAAGGAGCAAAGGATAAGTTTATTACTTTATCTTTTGCTCCTTTTTATTTTTAAAATCTATAATTTATCTTCCAATGGGAATACCGGCAGAAATACTAAATGTGCGGTATTTATTTTTATCATCTGCTGTATTGTTGCTTTGCGTACTGTTTATTTTAGCAAGACCAAAACCATAATTTGCTTTCAAAATAAAACCGCCAAAATCAACCCCGCCGCCAGCATTTATACCATAGTCAAAACGCTTTAATTTATTATAAGCGGCATCATCCTGTTGCGATGTAAACGGATCGTCGTTGCTGAATTTAATACTGGTTTTACTGCTTGAGGTAATGCCTAATATACTTTTTTCCACTTTTGATTTTCCACCAACACCCATCGCAATGTATGGCCCTGCGTGTACAAAAATATTTGCCTTTCCTTTTGCCTGTAATGGAAATTTAATCACCGCATTTAAAGGCACTTCAAGATAGATGGGATTAAATTTGCTTTTTACATAATCCGCATTGGTGAAATACGTTTCAGCTTTTGAACCTTTGCCTGTCAATAAGAGTCCTGACTCAAGGTCAAAAATAGAAGATATCCCAAATCTTCCCATGAAGCCGGCATTAAATGTTGGTAGCCAATTATTGTCTTCTGTTTGCCCTTGTTTTGTAGTTGTAATGTTTGCAAGGTTTAAACCGCCTTGTACATAAAACTGTGCTTTTGCGCAAATACCCATTGTAGTTAGTATGGATAAGGCAATCAATTTCTTCATAATCATAATTTAATATTTAGAGGTTTTTAATATGTGGGATAGCAATAGTTTCATTTTTATTTTGCTACCTGGCATATCATAAAACAAAAAGCCTGCCACCGGAATTTGATAGCAGGCTTTTAAATAGGTTAAAAACTTTTATTGCAGCAGCGATTTAAATACAGCCTCATCAACCTTAACGGGATAATGCATTTTCAACTCATTTATCCATTTTTCTTCCAGGAAACCCTGGTAATCATTGATCACCATTCCACGGGCTTCTGCAAATGTTCTCTGTTGATTTGCGGGGAAGATTTTCAACACTTTCACGAGGCTTGATGTGTTATCGCCACTATTTGTTAAAGGTTTGGTAATCAACCCTTCTACTATGGCAGTTCCTGCAGGAAATTGTATTTGTCCAAGTTCGTACCTGCCTGAATCGGTTTGTATTTTACCTTCGCTTTCTTCACTTATTAATTTCCAATCCTTGCCTTTTTGTAAATCAGTAGCCGCTTTTGTCGCCGTCTTTTCATCACTGCAGTTAAACAATAAAATATCTGCACTTTCGGCCCACAAATATTTTGTAAAATGTTCTTTGTAATATTTCTGTAATCCAACACTGTCATTGCTTGCTTTACTCCAAACTTTTCTCTCCATTATTTCAAAAAGCATGTTGCCTTCTTTAAATTCCTGCAACTGGTTTTTAAAATCTGTATTGTATTCTTCCAGGTGTCTTCTGTAATATTCTAATGCAGTTGTCTCAATATATTTATCATATAGTTCGGGATTATTTTCTCCTTTATACACGTCCCTGTTCAATTTATAGTCCTTTACAAAATTCAGCCAGTCAATACCTCTTACACTCAATTTTGCAAATGAAAAAAGTGTCTTATTATTAATGGGAAAATATTCAATACCCCCGGCTGCAGATACACTATCTGCATATCTAAAAAGATCGGCTTCTTTTACCAAAGGATTTCTTTTAAAGCCAGTTTTAATTTTTACCTCTTTTAAAAATATTGCCTTGGCTGCATCAATTCTTGTATCCTGCAATACCTGTTGCTTTATCAATGCTACGGCAACCTCGTCTTTATTATCCGCAGGTGCGTCTCTTTGATCAATGCGCTTTACTATGTGGTAACCATAATCCGTAAAAATGGGCTTCGATATATCGCCGTTGTGTTTTAATTCAAATACCCTGGTTTCAAATGGTAGCTCATATTTGCCTGTTCCAAATTCGGGCAGCTCACCGCCATTCATATAGGTTAGTTTGTCTTCGCTGAATTGTTTGGCAGTTTCAGCAAAGTCAGCACCGTTTATTAATAATTGGTAAACGGAATCGGCACGATGTTCCAGTGCCTTTAAATCATTACCCGAAACGTCTGGTGGAATTGAAATCAATATCTGGGCAACCTTCCATTTGCCGGCGCTTTTACGCTCACCGGCATTTTTAAAAATATGCAAAGCCGATTTGGTACGATACAGTTTACTAATATCGCCGGGATGTAATGCATACACCAGGTTTTCAATATCGTACGGTAATGAAAAGGCAGTAATGTAACCAATATCCTTACCCTTAACTTCTGTATATTTTTCGCTGATTTCTTTTACAATTTCCGGGTAACCGGTCTGGCCTTTTTTCAGTTCTTCTGAAAGTTCTTTCATGGCCTTGTAAATCTTTGCAGTATCTGCAGGGCTCATCTTAGTATTGATGGGCACGTAAAAATGCAGCAGGTGAATGTCTTTCTGACTGCGTGCGATGGCTTCATCTACCAATATATTTAAGCCTTTTTCATCATTCATATAACCTTCCTCTACCTGGCTGCGAAAGTTCTGCAGATCATATTGAAGTTGCTGTATTGTATCGAGCCGTTGAATTTCTGCAGATTTTACTTTTAGCTTGAATTTCGAATAGAGGTCGAGGTATTCTCTAAGCGATTTTTCTTTATCTGCTACCGGAGTTTTGTTTTTATTATATGCCTTTAAAAATTCACTTTTTGTCACCGAATAGGGACCGTAGGTAAAAAGCGTTTGTGAAAAAGCCTGCGCTATACCCAGGAATAACACAAGTAAAAAATATATTTTCTTCATTTTTAAAGCCGTTACTTTTTAGTTGTTGGTTTATTTGTCTGCAGGTTTATTTACCTGTTTCCATTTCACCTGCAGCAATTCATCTATTTGTTGCCAGGTTAATTTTTTACCGATGATTCTTTTTTCATTATCCAGTAAGTATAATGTGGGCGTAAGTGTAACATCATATAATTGTCGGTAGCCTGCCTTCTGAGCCTTTATCACGGCGTCTTCAGTTTCTTTTGTCTGATAAACGTTTACCCAGTCTTGCAGATTGTGCTCTTTTGTATATTTTATCCATTCAGTTTTTAGATTTTCTTTTGAATCTGCTGAAAGTACTGCGTATATTTTTACATCGTGCTTTTTCCAACTTGCGGTATAAATAGAATCAAGCTTGGGTAGTTCTTCCTTACAGTGTCCACAGGTAGGATCCCAAAAAACAACCACTGTATAGTCCGCTTTTACATCATACAACGGATAGGGTTTACCTGTGCTGTCTGTCATTTCTAAATCAGCAGCTTTTAAACCTATCAGGTTTGCCATCAACATATAGGCTCTGCGGCTGATGGTTTCCATTTGCTTTTCATTGAGCCAACTGGTTAACCCCTTGCTGTGATATTTTTCAAACAAGTGTACAAATACCGCATCTTGTCCCATGTATTTTGGACTGATATATTCATCGGTTAGCCAGTTGAGCATAAACTTATAAACTTCCGGATTGTTGCGTGCCAGTAACAGTTGATAATCTGCTTCTGCTATAATACTATCCGGGTTTGGTACAATCAACTCCCTGTAATACCGCTCAAATTTTGGCAGAAAGAAAGGCGTTCTTATAATCCGGTCATCCATAAAACTGATGCCATCCCAGTAATGTGCTTTATAATAATAATAGTTTTCAAGCGAATCATTTCTTGTCTGCATTTTATTACCTAATGCCGGCGGCTCTTTCATGGCATTTAGTAAAACGGCCATCATAGATTTTGGCTGGATTTTAATTACGCTTTCCCTGTACTCATTCAATTCCTTATTATATTTCAGGTAGTTTGCCTCATGCATGGCCGAATCTGAAGCGTTGGCAGAATTAGAATAGGCGGTTCTTTCGGCTTCCAATAATTTTCCTTTGCCTGCAATGTATTGCTGGTATTGTTGAAACAACAGGTTTTCTTTTGATCCTGTAACGATTGTTTTATTGATCAGGTCAGTGGTATCTACTTTAATAGAAATAACCTGTTCTTTATCTACCAAAAAATCGAAAAGAATACTTTTACCCGGCATTACCATGGCATAAATTCCAGGAAGCAATTTTCGTTTACCAGTAAAAATGGCGGTTCCGTTACTGCTTACCGCTGCTGAATCTTCAACATTCAGGTTTTTACCCATGTGATAGGTAAGGTAGGCGATGCCCGATTTATACTGAGGTGCCTTTAAAGTAACGGTAAAATTTTGTGCAGAAGCCAAATACCCGTATTGAATGGTAAGGAGTAATATTAAAATTCGTTTCATTGGTTTTTTAATGTGGAATCAAAAGTATCTAAAATCAATGGTTAATCTTTATATGAACGAAAAGCAGTCGTTAAAATTACAAATCCTTAACAAAATAATTAGCGCCTTATTTTACCTGATATCAGCCACGGAGGTGTTATTTTTGCAGCCGTGAAAAGAAAAAAATTTTTATTGGAAAAAATAGCTGTAACCGGCTATGCAGCCGAAGGAAAATCGCTGGCAAGACTTGATGGGAAAGTGTATTTTATTGAAGGTGCCGTACCGGGAGATGTGGTGGACGTGTTTATAAGTACCAATAAAAAAGATTATGGAGAAGGTAAGGTTACCCGCATACATGAATACTCCAAAGAGCGGACAACCCCGTTTTGTATGCACTTTGGCACATGTGGTGGTTGCAAATGGCAAATGCTGCCTTACCAGAAACAACTGGAATATAAGCAGCAGGAGGTAGCACAGAATTTTCGTAGAATAGGGAAAGTTGAGCTACCGGAAATGATGCCCATTGTAGGAAGTGATGAAACGATTCATTACCGAAACAAACTTGAATTTACCTTCAGTAATAAAAGATATTTAACCAGGGAAGAACTGGATACGCTGCCTCCGCAGTTGGTTGATAAGGCTCCGGAATTAACAGCAACTGAAGATGCTTCATCAGAAAATTCAACAATTGCTGCGGCTCCCGTGGTTCGTGGTGGCGCATTGGGATATCATGTTCCCCGCATATTTGACAAGATCATTGATATAGAAGAATGTTACCTGATGGATGATATTAATAATGTAATCAGGAATACGATTCGTGATTTTGCATTGGCAAATAATTATTCTTATTACGATATTAAGCAGCATACCGGCTGGCTACGAAATATTATCATCCGCAATTGCACCACCGGCGAATTGATGATAAACATTTGCCTGGGTCATGAAGATGAAGTGGAAAGAATACGTTTACTGGATCATGTATTAGCCACCATACCCGGTATTACTACGCTTTATTATACCATCAATACAAAATGGAACGATAGTATTTATGATCTTACACCGGAACTGTATTACGGAAAAGGCTTTGTAATTGAAAAGCTGGGCGACTATTCTTTTAAGATTGGACCTAAGTCATTTTTTCAAACAAATACCAAACAGGCCGAAAGATTATATTCTATTACAAGTGATTTTGCAGGACTTACCGGTAAAGAAGTTGTATATGATCTGTATTGTGGTACCGGTAGCATTGGTATTTTTTTAAGTAAGCTGGCAAAAAAAATAATTGGTGTTGAAGTGATCAGCGAAGCCATTGAAGATGCAAAAATCAATGCGACACTCAATAATATTTCGCATACTGAATTCTTTAGTGGCGACGTTATTAAAATATGTAATGACGAATTTTTTGCGGCACACGGAAATCCCGATGTAATTATCACAGATCCTCCAAGAGCAGGCATGCATGAAAAACTGGTGAACAAATTACTGGAAATTGCTGCTCCAAAAATTGTATATGTTAGTTGTAATACGGCTACACAGGCAAGGGATCTGGGATTATTGAGTGCAAAATATAAAGTAGAAAAAATACAGCCGGTTGATATGTTTCCACACACCCATCATATAGAGTGTGTGGTGTTGTTAACACTTCATGAATAACGGTGCAGAGCACCACAAAATTTAGCAACATGGATATTAAAGTAATTGCTTTTGACGCTGATGATACTTTGTGGATTAATGAACCTTATTTCCTTGAAACTGAGCAAAAATTCTGTTCCCTTCTCGAAGATTACCTGCCCCGCCATACCCTGGCAAAAGAGTTATTTAAAACTGAAATTCAAAATCTGCCTTTGTATGGATATGGAGTAAAAGGTTTTATGCTTTCGATGATTGAAACCGGGATAAGAATTTCTGATGGTACACTCAATATTGATGTATTAAAAAAAGCCATCGAATTTGGCAAGGAGTTGTTGGAAAAACCAATTGAGTTACTGGACGGCGTTGAAGATGTATTAAAAGCGCTAAAGGGAAGATACCGCTTGGTGGTTGCTACCAAAGGTGACCTGCTGGACCAGGAGCGTAAACTTAAAAAGTCGGGGCTTGAACATTATTTTCACCATATAGAAATTATGAGTGACAAGCAGGAGGCAGATTATCTTAAACTAATCAAACACCTTGATATTCACCCTTCCGAATTTTTGATGTTGGGTAACTCACTTAAGTCGGATATATTGCCCGTGCTTGCAATTGGCGGTCATGGTGTGCATGTGCCTTATCACACCACCTGGGAGCATGAAGTAGTTGAGCATCATGTTACGCATATTAATTTCAGGCATGTAGCTGCCATTAATGAAATATTGCCATTTTTGCTTACATAAAATAATAGGTAAGCGGTTGAAATTTGCTAATTTAAGAAGCTTACGATGACACAAGTATTTGCGAAATTTTAAAATATTTTGGCCCAATGGGGATAGGCCATAGAGTAATATACATTGAAGATCCGAACCTGGCTGATCTTCCGAAACCCCATAAAATACATGTGGATATTTGTGCCACTGCGATATGCAGATCAACCTGGTCTGTCCGTTTTTACCCTCCTTTTTACACTCAATGATTGGTAACAGTATCATAATTCCTACGCAGTTTGCCCCATAAATCCAATAACTATCCCGAAATTGCAACTTCAAATAATTAAGAATAAATGGCATTTAATAATTACGGCAACAGATTTCAGCAAACAACTCCTGTAGTACTCAATCTTATTATAATAAATGTATTGGTTTACCTGGCACAGATGGTGATAAGTGGAGGAAAAGATCCCAATGTAGTTACTGATCTTTTTGCATTGCATCATTACAAATCTGATTATTTCAGGCCTTACCAGGTAGTTACCCATTTGTTTATGCATGGCGGATTTTTTCACCTGTTATTCAACATGTTTGCACTGTGGATGTTTGGTACTATGGTAGAAAGAGTTTGGGGACCGCAAAAGTTTTTGGTATTTTATTTCGTTTGTGGTATTGGAGCTGCCTTTACTCAAATGGCTTCATACGCACATGATTTCTGGCAACTGGATCACAATGTTTTAAGTGAGCAATTAGCCATGCAGTACCAGCAAGCAATGAGAATTGGAGCTACAGTGGGTGCGTCGGGTGCAATTATGGGAGTTTTAGCTGCATTTGGTTACCTGTTTCCCAATACTGAATTAATCATTTTCCCTCTACCAATACCGATTAAAGCCAAGTGGGCCATTATGGGCATAATTGCACTGGATGTGTTTGGTGGCGTAGTTAAGGTGCAGGGTGATAACGTCGCCCATTTTGCACATATTGGCGGTGCCGCAATTGGCTTTTTATTAGTACTTTATTGGAACAAAACCAATAAAAAAACGTTTTACTAGTTAAGTTATAGCACGAATTTCGCGAATTATGAAATAGTTACTGTATTAGTTCGTATAATCTGGTAGCGATCGGATCGCCTTTTATAATTAGTGCAATAAAAAATAACATTGCATTAGAAACTTTACAACATTTTTGATTAGGTGTTTTGTAGATTTGTAACACAACTATTTTAATGGGAGAATCAGATAGATATTCGGATTACCAGCGCCCCAGAAAGCGTCTTAGCCTTGGAAGCGACGGTAATGCATTGGTAGGTTTATTCACCATTAATGTAATCTTTTTCCTGCTGCTCATTACCATAAGGGTAGTCTATAATTTTTTTCAAACAGGTGATGGCGTTTTCGATACACAGGTTGTTCAGTATTTTGAAATGCCGGCCAGTCTTACACTCCTTAGTGAACGCCCCTGGACAATATTAAGTTACATGTTTACACATGTTGGTGTGCTTCACATTATCAGCACCATGCTTTGGCTTTGGGCATTTGGATTTATTTTACAGGAACTTACCGGCAATAAAAAACTGATACCAATCTATATTTATAGTGGCCTCGCCGGCGGACTGGTTTTTATTTTGGCTAATTATTTTATACCCTCATTAAAACCTGTTCTCAATAGCAGTTCGCTGATTGGTGCCAATGCAGCTACCATGGGTGTTGCTGTTGCAACTACCACACTTGCTCCAAACTATCGTTTCTTCCGCAACCTAAATGGCGGTATCCCCATTTGGATACTTACACTCATTTATATTGTGATCGACTTTGTTGGGGTGGCCTCACAAAGTTCAGCTTATAGTTTATCGCACCTTGGCGGTGGCCTGGCAGGCTTTTTATTTGTATTTATGCTTCGAAAAGGAAGAGACGGCAGCGTTTGGATGATTGCCCTATACGATTGGTTTATGAACCTGTTTAACCCCAAGAAGAATGATGCCGGTTCCATTAAAGAAAAAGTTTTCTATAATGCTGATGGGAGAAAACCTTATAACAAAACTTCTAACGTTACCCAACAAAGGGTAGATGAAATACTGGATAAGATTAACCAGAAAGGCTATCATTTTTTAACAGACGAAGAAAAAAATATTTTAAAAAGAGCTGCTGAAGAAGACCTTTAGCTAAACAGCACCTGTTCATTATAGCCTGCTACCGGTTTCTTTGATGTTCACATTTTTAAGGTTGAATTTGTAACAGTTCTTTTTGACTCATTTTAACCGGCATCCATTATCTTTATCACATGCCAAAAAGCATTTTCCGCTGGTTTATTAAACGTTTTTTTATCATTACCAACCTGGTGTTAGCCATACTTTTTTTGCTGGGTTGTTACAGTGAATATTTCTTCACTTCATTTCGATGGCCGCTTGGTTTTTTAACCCTGTCTTTATTTTACCTGCTGGTATTACTCTTAATATTTTTCATCTTCTGGATATTTTTAAAACGATGGTGGTCACTTATCTTTATCATTACAGTAGCGCTTTCTTTTAATCACATCAATAATATTATCCCGGTTCGGTTTTCATCTTCTTTCATTTTACAAAAAGCACGGGCCGATTTAAGGATTATGAGCTGGAACGTGGCCCAGTTTGATATAATGAATTTTAAGGAAAAGCCCGCTACGTTCAACGATATGATTGACCTGGTAAATCAATATCAGCCAGATATTGCCTGTTTCCAGGAAATGGTTGGCGGCGATACACTTGCTGATTTGAACACAGCTTATTATAAAAAATACAGCTTTTATTCAATTTTCGAAATTTCGCATAAATTGAACATGCCGCAGTCATTTTACTCCTACAATTACAAAGAAAATTTTATGAGTCAGCAACATTTTGGCATCATCACCTTTTCTAAATACCCCATTATAAATAAGCAATATTTTACCAGCGTTCCAGCCGAATACAACTCTTCCTTTCAGTATGTTGATATTGTTAAAAACACAGACACCATCCGGGTGTTTAACATCCATTTACAATCATTGAGATTTTCGCCAACCAATATAAAATACCTTGAAAATATTTCTATAAAGTCGGACGATGATATTGCAAAATCCAAGAGCTTGCTGAGTAAATTTAAAAATGGATTTTTGAAAAGAAAGGTACAGGCAGATAAAATAAAAGCCGAAATGGACAAAAGCCCTTACCCGGTAGTTGTGTGTGGCGACTTTAATGATGTGCCTAATTCCTACGCTTATGAAACCATCGGTAATGGATTGCAGGATGCATTTGTAAAAAAAGGAGTTGGTATAGGAAGAACATTCAGTGGCATTGCGCCCACTTTAAGGATCGATAATATTTTTGTAGATAAACGTTATTCTGTTAACCAATTTGTGCGAATCCCTAAAAAGCTGAGCGACCATTTTCCAATTATAACGGATGTCAGCCCTCTACCTAATTAATCGAATATCCTATATTTGCAGTCATTTATGCTTTTAAAAATCCACACATATTGCTTTCTTTCCAGTTGCTGTTGTTGCACAAGTGAATGTGCAACTATAGCCTGAAGGCGGTGTTCAAGTTGCTAAAACATACACAATTTTTTAGTTGCATTTGCCGGGTCTATATATTTCGGTAAATACGGCAAGTGAATATCATGATGCTGAAAATTGTTATCAAAGCCTGCTTCAAAAAATTATCCCATTCAAAAATTTATACTTAATCATAATGTCGTTAAAAGTTTATAATTCTTACACCCGGCAAAAAGAAGTTTTTACCCCCATTACGCCTGGCCATGTAGGCATGTATGTTTGCGGACCAACGGTTAGCGGCGAAAGTCATCTTGGGCATGCAAGGCCGTATGTAACCTTCGATTTTATATACCGCTATTTAACTTATAAAGGATATAAGGTACGGTACGTACGCAACATTACAGATGCCGGGCATTTTGAAGAAGAAGGCCGTGAGGCAGAAGATAAGGTAACCAAAAAAGCATTGCTCGAAAAACTGGAGCCGATGGAACTGGTGCAGAAATACACCAATCTTTTTCATTGGGCCATGTTGCAGTTGAATTGCATAGAACCGAGTATTGAACCTACAGCCACCGGGCATATTGTAGAGCAAATCAATATGATTGAGACGATCATTCGGGAAGGGTATGCGTACGAAACAAATGGCTCTGTCTATTTTGATGTAAAAAAATATGCAGCAACCCACGATTACGGTAAGCTGAGCGGAAGAATTATTGATGACCTGTTGGAAACTACCCGTGAGCTGGACGGGCAGGAAGAAAAAAGAGACAAGGCAGATTTTGCCCTATGGAAAGCCGCCGCTCCTGAACATATTATGCGCTGGAAAAGCCCCT
The DNA here is from genome assembly GCA_046590675.1 of Ferruginibacter sp. Classification (GTDB taxonomy): domain Bacteria; phylum Bacteroidota; class Bacteroidia; order Chitinophagales; family Chitinophagaceae; genus Ferruginibacter. The sequence goes on from JBKJUP010000059.1 coordinate 120,039, forward strand.
GGGGCGACGGCTACCCCGGCTGGCATATTGAGTGCTCTGCCATGGCAACCAAGTACCTGGGTGCAGAGTTTGATATTCATGGAGGTGGAATGGATCTGCAATTTCCACATCATGAAAGTGAGATTGCGCAAAGTACTATCTGCAACCACTCCACGCCGGCCAAGTACTGGATCCATAATAATATGATTACGGTAAATGGCCGTAAAATGGGCAAGAGTTACAACAACCAGATCATGCTGAGTCAAATGTTTAATGGCACGCATCCTTTGCTGACGCAGCCTTTTAGCCCCATGACCATACGCTTTTTTATTTTACAAAGCCATTACCGCAGCCCTATTGATTTTAGCAGTGAGGCTTTGCAGGCAAGTGAAAAAGCATTGAAAAGATTGTGGGAAGCCTATGAAGTATTGCAGGCTTTAGCAATTCCGGAAGAGGCACCTGCGGCTGACATAGAACTGGACGAAAAAATTGTGAAGCTGGTAAATGAGTTCGAAGAATTTATGGATGATGATTTTAGTACAGCAAAAGTATTGGCAAATATGTTTGAGCTGGCTCCCATTATTAATTCAATAAAAGACGGGCATATTTTACCAGGTGCAGTTTCTGCTGCTACTTTGCAAATGCTCAAAAAATCTTTTCAGGTTTTTTTAGAAGATGTATTTGGTATAAAACAAGTTTCTGCTACTGACCATGCAGTATTAGATGGTGTAATGCAATTGTTGATTGATATCAGAAAGGAAGCAAAGAGCAAAAAAGATTATGTTACTTCAGATAAAATAAGAAAGCAACTGGTAACACTTGGTATTGAAATTAAAGATGAAAAAAGTGGGAATATCAGTTGGAATATGAGTTAGCAGATAGATCAAAAGTTCAATTTTTAATTATATACAAAGCTGAACGTTTAATTCGTTCAGTTTTGTTAGCGGATATTATTTATCCGCTCTTCTATATACTGGCGAATAAATTGAACTTGCTCGTTAATTTGTTCTGACTCCTTCGTCTCTGCCAATTGTAAAAGTAATATCGCTTTATTATCGTAAGGAATTGTCTCGCTCCAAAGAAGTTGATCAAGAACGCCAATTCCCCAATGACAAACATTGCTATCATTTATAAATTCCTCGATCCACTCAATTGCAATAGGGTGCCCAATATGTTTTATAAGCCAAACAGCTCTGTCTGCATAATCTCCTTTAGATTTTTTATATATTTCATATGCTAAGATGGCTGCTTTTTTTGAACTGATAAATTGAAGGCAATTCATGGCCAATTCACTCCCAGATTTATAAGAAAGGATATGTTCAACAGTCGTTTTTATCCACTCGTCACCAAGTATATTTTCCAGGGCTAATTTTGCATAATTGTCTCCACCAGTTTCTGAGCCATCGTCTTTTATTGAGTCAATCTTTTTACCAAGTTCTGTCCAATTTGTAATCATGGTCTTATTTAATATTCGGAAGCTTTTATGTTCACTATCTACCAAATTTTTCGATTCCCATTTTTTCAACCACTCCATTTCAGGAACCGGTACCCGATCTTTAAAATAATTCAGGCGCAACGAATCGCTCCATCCGTTGGGATTTGATTCAAATGATTTACTGCTGAAAAATATCATACCATTAATATTGGCTTTTTTTCGCAGGGCTTCTATTTGCCGTGGCAATTGTTTATTGTCTCTCCAGGCTGCGTTGCTGTTGGCTTTGTAAATTCCCAGTCCTATATAACAATGCTTTCCGTAGGTATGCTTGCTCCACCAATCCAGCAAAACTTCATAAGGTGCAATGCGATGGCCAAATTCCCAGTATAGTTGCGGCGCTACATAATCGATCCAGTCTTTTTTTAGCCAAAGTAAAATATCAGCATACAAATCATCGTAGTTGCTGGATGCGCCATTTGTTTTGCTGCCATTTATAGGATCTTTTTCCTGGTTGCGCCACACTCCAAAAGGGCTGATACCGAATTGGCAGATTGGGTTTTCACGTTTAATGGCACGGCTGAGTTTGGAAATTATTGAGTCTGTATTGCTTCTGCGCCAATCATCTTTCCTCATGCCGTTGCCATATTTTTTATAACTGGCGTCATCCGGAAAATCTTTTCCTGCAATGCGATAAGGATAAAAATAATCATCGAAGTGAATGGCATCTACCGGGTATCTTTTTACAATATCCGTAATAACTTCAGTTACATATTCCTGGGCTTGTTTATTACCCGGATCAAAATATCGTTTGTCACCATAGGTAACAAACCATTCCGGATGTATTCGGGTAACATGTGTTGGTGAGGTAACGGAGGTATAGATATTAAATTCTGCACGATAGGGATTTACCCAGGCATGAAAAACCATTCCGCGTTTATGCGTTTCAGATATCATAAATTCCAGTGGGTCGTAGTATGGAGATGGCGGCTGACCCTGCACACCGGTGAGCCATTGGCTCCATGGTTCGTATTGAGACGGATAAAAAGCATCTGTACATGGCCGCACCTGCACTACCATGGCATTGAGGCCATTCCGCTGGTGCATATCCAAAATTTTAATAAATTCTGCTTTTTGAGAATCGCTGTTAAAATTTCCGGCAGAGGGCCAGTCGATGTTATCTACCGTGGCAATCCAAACGCCACGGAACTCCGCAGGTGCCTGGGCCATAATTGGTGGTACAAATAAAACCCCGAAAACAAACAATGTTATTATAATAGAAAACTTTATCACTTAAATGGAATTTGTGGAAACAGGATAAAATTCCTGCCTCGGTAACTTTAATCAGATTGACGGATCTTGTCCAATAATTTATTGAGGGCCTTTGCATCAGCTTCAGACAAGGATTCCATAATGTGCGACATTTCGTCTTCCTGCAAATCTATTTTAGCAAGTACCTTTTTGCCTTTGTCTGTAATACTTACGTCCACCAGGCGCTTATCAGATTTGCAGACAATTTTTTTAACCATTTCCTTGATGATAAGCCGGTCCACAATTCTGCTGGTATCACTCATTTTATCGAGCATGCGTTCCCTTATCTGAAGGGTTGAAAGTGGCTTTTCGCTGCCTCTTAAAATTCGCAGGATATTAAACTGCTGCATGGTAAGCCCTTCTTTATCAAAAATCAATTTTAACTTTTCAGTTGTCCAGTTATAGGTGAAAATAAGGTTGACGATTGCACGCTGGTGTTCACTCTTAAAACTACTTTGGTTAATGTCTTTATCTATACTCATAGTATGTTGCTGCTTTATTCCTGTAGCGATCTCACTATTTTACCTGAAGCAAATTCGTTGAGGTAAATTTTAATTAGAATCAAAAAATAACTAATTAACAATGGCCCGAAAATTAAACCGATGAAACCAAATAATTTAAGTCCTACCAATACCCCCAGCACTGTAATCAGTGGATGCACATTACCAATCTTTTTCATTAGGCCTAACCTGGTAATATAATCTACATTACCGGTAATGACAATGCTATAAATTGTAAGTGCTGTAGCGGTCCAGTTTTGACCGGTAGAATACATGTAAATTACCAATGGCACCCAAACAATCATAGTGCCTACCAATGGAAAAAATGCAAATACCCCTGTTACAAAACCCCACATTCCCCAGTCTTTTACGCCAAATATTAAATACCCCAACGCCGCAAATGCTCCCTGAACAATACAGATAACCGGTATGCCTATAGCATTTGCCCTTATCATCGTATTGGTTTCACGTGCCAGTTTTTCTACATTTTCAGGCTTTAAAGGAATGATGTGATCCAGGTATTTTTCAACCTCCTTACCTCCTATCAACAGGTAATACAATAAAAAAAACATCATTATCAAATTGGTAAGGATAGTAGCCGTGCTGTTTAAAAACGACGGAATAAATGAAGAAACACTTTTTGTAAGCGATTTTAAATTTTCGTCTGTAATTATTTTGATACCCGTGGAAGCTTCCAATTTGTCTGCAAAAATCTGAACCCCTTTCACCACCTCTTGCTGATTACTTACCAGGGCATCTATCTTTGGCGTTACCATTATCACTGAAAAATAAACAGGTATCGCAATAAGAATAAGAGACCCAAGAATAAACAACAAAGCGGTGCCACCTTTTTTCCATTTTTTATCGATTGTCAGAAAATGATACCATTTTCGGGTAAGTATATAAAATGTTACGCCTCCCAATAAGCCAGGCAAAAAAATGTTAAGCTGGCCTATCATCATAATCCCCAATACAATAATCAATGCAAGTAAAAGTATCTGTCGGAGTTGATTGTTGAAAGTACCGGCCATTTAATAAAATTAAGAAAATATTTACTGCAGAAAGGGTTGATGCGTATAATGCAAACTTTAAAAACTTTTGTGGATATTACACCAGCATTTACTGAAAGTACTGTTAATCTTTCCAAACAGAAACACCCTCGCTGCAATTGGCGCAGATGTCTATATTTTTTCTGCTCTTCATCAGCTCTGAGCGAAATTGTTTGTAATTATCATTATTCCAGATTTCCTTAAATGACTGATTTTTTAGATTTCCTAAACGATGTGTTGCGTCTTTATCAAAACAACAAGGTACTACCAACCCATCCCAGGTTATTACATTGGCATGCTGCATTTTCCAGCATCGGTTTGCCAGTTTATTTTTGGCCTTGTAAGTGCCGTCTTCATTTTTTGTGTAGCGGCTGAATTTATCATTTTCCGGAATCAGGTTGTTGGGGTCCGTTTCGTAATCATACACCTGGGCAGTTTTAAAACGCACTTCATCTACACCTACTTCTTTTGCCAGCCGCTTTATATCTTCTACCTGGTGTTCATTTGGTTTAACTACCAAAAACTGAAAGAAAACAAAAGGTGTTTTACTATTCAGTGCTTTCTTCCATTTTACAATATTTTTAGCTCCTTCCAATACTTTTTCGATGTTTCCCCCAACCCTGTATTGCTGGTAAACATCCTGTGTGGTTCCATCAATAGAAATGATAAGCCTGTCCAATCCACTTTCCACCGTTCTTTTTGCGTTGGCATCATTTAAATAGTGGGCGTTGGTAGAAGTGGCGGTATATATGCCTTTACTGCTGGCATATTTTACCATATCCAAAAAACCAGGGTTCAGGTAAGGTTCGCCCTGGAAATAAAAGATGAGGTACAATAACTCTTTATGAATTTCGTCAATGGTTTTTGTAAAAAAATCTGTCTCCAACATGCCGGTAGGACGGGTAAATGCCCTTAAGCCACTGGGACATTCAGGGCAACGAAGATTACAACTTGTTGTTGGTTCAAATGAAATAGAAACGGGGTAACCCCACTGAATCGGCTTTCTTAATAACCTGCTTGCATAAAAACTACCAAGCACTTTCACACCATTCCAAAACCTTTTGAAGGTAAGCTTGCTGGCGAGGTTAATGGTATCATTCCAGTTTATTTGGGGCATGCCGCAAAGTTAACTTTAATGAAATTATAAACTACCTTCTGCACGCTTAATTAACACAGGTGCATCAGAATTTTCCAAATCACTGGAAAGATTATGATCAAAATTAATTGGCATTTGAATTTTCTGGGGAGTAAACCTGAGTTCTTCTCTTGTAAATAGATCGTAGTTATTAAATATTACATTTACTGCAATAAAGTTCATTACATAAGCCTGGGTTTCGGCTGGTAAATACTTCTTAATATCCCAAAATGTAGGATCTGTTTTTTTACTTCTTCTCATGGCACTTCTCACATTTCCACCACCGCAGTTATAGCTTGCCACTACCATCAGTAAATCATCATCCAGCTCTTTCGTTCTGTCGCTCAGGTATTGTGCAGCAGCATGGGTAGATTTAGTAAAATTCTTACGTTCATCTTCCTGCCTGATAATTTTCTTGTGTTTAGATTTAGCGCTTTTTTTATAATAAGAACCTGTATTTAGTCCATACTCACGGGCTGTTGAACCCATCATTTGCCAATATCCTACTGCGCCTGCCCTGGAAACTGCGTTTGCTTTATAGGCAGATTCAAGTGCCAAAAGAACTTTTAGTTCTGAAGGCAAGTCGTATTTCTGTAAAATTGTTTCTGCTTTTGGCAGGAGCGTTTTACCCTCGGTGTACATTTTTATAAGATAATCACGCTTTTTTATGCTGAATTTTTCAATATAATTAATTGTTTCCGCCTCATTACCTTTTAAAACATCCGGAAATTCTGCATTGGCAGCTCTTACAACGTAACGTACTTCAGCGTTCTTATTTAAAGATGCCAGCAAAGGCTTTTTTGAACTGTCTGCAATACTTTGTGCAGTGGCATTTTGAAAGCCGACTAATGAAAAAGACAGGATGAAAACAATAAGTTGCTGAAGGGGAGCCTTAAAAAGGCGTTTAATTAATACCATGCTTACATTTATTTTTTAATATTTTAATTTTCGCGGTTTAGCCCCGAACGGCAAATTTTATGCCTTATTGCCCATGAGCTTACACTTTGTGACCGTTTAACGTATAAATAACCAAAAATAAAACTGCTACTTTTTTTATTTATGATTTTATATAGATGGTTTTCAGGATTTTTACACCCATGGCGGCAAAGAAACGCAAAAAATTCACAAGTACATTCACTTTTTTTATAATACTATTAGCCGGATTAGGCGTAGGAACCTACTATATAACCAATTATATCAATCGCCCTAAGTTTGTACGGTACCCTGGTTTTGGGATTGATATACCTGTTAGTTACACCATTCACGGTATTGATGTAAGTCGCCACCAGGCAGTAATAGATTGGGGAGATGTGAAAGCGATGCAGAGCAAAAATATAAAAATTGGATTTGGCTTCATGAAAGCAACAGAAGGGCTTGAAACGGTAGATGTTCGGTTTAAAAAGAATTGGTATGAAGCAAAAAAAGCAGGCATTCCCCGTGGAGCCTATCATTTCTTTAACGCCGGCAAAAGTGGTAAAGGGCAGGCGCAAAATTTTATAGAAACAGTACACCTGGAACCGGGCGACCTGCCACCAGTGCTTGACGTAGAGCAAATAAGGGGAACCAGTGTAAGTAATCTGCAGCAGCGGGTTCGTGATTGGATAACCCTGGTGGAAAAGCATTACAAGGTGAAACCCATTATTTATACCAATGCAGATTTTTATGAGAACTACCTGTCGGGTAAGTTTGATGATTACCCGCTTTGGGTGGCGCACTACCTGGTGAAAGACAAACCCAGAATTAGAAGAAACTGGATTTTTTGGCAACACAACGAAGCAGGCCGTGTTAATGGTATAAGATCATTTGTTGACTTTAATGTTTTCAACGGAGATAGTACAGATTTCAGCAACTTATTGATAAAAAATAAAGGAGATTTGTAGCAAGGCTGTCAACTGTTTTTCATTACTGCTGTTATTTTAATGAAGGATTATTATTGTTTTACTTTTTATCAGCGTAAACTTTCAACATTCCATCGACTCAATCGATCAGTTTTACCTTTAAACTTAATATTACCAACAATATGGAACCCGATATAAGAGCCTTCCTGATTAGAATCGTTCAATCTATTTCAATGGGCATTTTGTGGTTATTGTTAAATATGAGCATTGGAATTTATTTTGGATTTGCCTTTTTTGAAGGTAGCCCTACCATAGGTAACTATATATATTACGTTGCATTTTTAGCCTCGCTTTTTTTTCTCATCAAATATTTAATAAAAAAGTGGAAAGGATGGGAAGAGATCAACTATTAACTGGTATGGTCAACTACAATAACCCACTTGTTTTTTATTTTCCTGAATAATAATGTAAACGTGCCTCCCACATCTCCCATCGCCCTGGTGAGTTGCCATTTTCCAATCACAAAATAATAAAGTGCTGATAATTGCTTTACCTCCAGCAAATCAAATTGGAGCATTCCCATAGTTGCTTTGTCCGGATAGCTCTTTGTATAATTGTCCAACGTATTTTGCCAGCCATAAGTAATGCCCTTTTTTCCAATAAACTTAAGGGAATCATTTTGCCAGTAACCGTTCATAAATGCAGGAATATCACCCACATTCCAGGCATCGGTTTGAACACGTAATGTTGCTCTCACAGCCATTTCATCTGCAGACTGTGCTTTTATATTGGTGATAAAACAACAAAAACAAGCTGAAAAGATATACAATTTTATCATGGGTGAATTTTTACCAACAAGTTAATAAATCATTCCATTCAATAAAATGCAAAAAAAATAAGTTGTAAAAAAGGAATATTAATGCCGGTGATGAGGAGAAGCACACTTGCTTTTATGGCACAACTGGTAGTTATTGTAATGAGCCCAAACAATCAGCGGCACAGCAATTAATAAAAACCAGTTTTCAATGGGATGAAAAAATTGCTTCATTACCAGGAAAGCAAAACCTATAAAAAAAAGCATCAATGGGGTAACAATATGGTGATGTTTAAAATAACCGTGAAAAAGAGAATACGATCCTACCACAAACGCCAACCCAATCATTGACCACTCAAACCACAAATTATGGATGATATTAATTCCAAAAACAGGCAAACTGCTAACCACTACCGGTAATAATGCACAGTGAATAGCGCAACCAATAGAAGTTACCACACCCATCATATCCCAATTGATCTTTGTATCCATTTTAGTGAAGCAAAGATATGAATATTTGCAATAAGGTTGCAAGTGTTAAAATATTTAAATCGGTGAATTGGGGTTATTTTAACGGAAGGAATGGGCGTAACTTTGATAAAAATTTAATTAGTATGAAAAACTGGTATTGGTACGTAGGTTTCTTTGTTATACTTTTTGGTGGTTATTTTCTATATGTTTTTAGCCAGGAAGACATGAATAAATCTGCGCTTCCGGTTATTAATGATGTACAACCCTTTTCGTTTACCAATCAAAATGGTAAAACCATCAGTGAGCGGGATATGGCAGGCAAAGTGTATGTAACTGAATATTTTTTTACTACCTGCAAAGGAATTTGCCCGAAGATGAATGCCAATATGCGCCGTGTATATGATGCGTATAAAAACGACAGCAGCTTTATGATTCTTTCGCACACCTGCATGCCGGAAACTGACAGTGTACCATTATTGAAAAAATATGAGCAGCGAATGATAAACGGGAAACTGGAAAAAAATGTAGATGGCTCATTTAAAGTTTTATACGACAGCACCATGCAAACGGACGTAAGTGGTAATAAAAACTGGGATTTTGTAACGGGAGATAAAAAAGCTTTATATACAATGGCACGCCAGAGTTATATGATCGACAACAATCAAACCGACGCTGCAACCAATATCAACGACCAATTTATACATACCCAGTTTTTTGCTTTGGTAGATAAACAAGGAAGGGTAAGGGGAATTTATGATGGGTTGAAAGAAACCGAAATACAAAAGTTATTTAGGGATGTAGATGATGTGTTGAAGGAAAAGTATCAAAACAGGAGCCTGGTAAATTAGTATTATCAGCATTATTGCAGAAACAACCTTTCTGTAATTTCAAATTGGACAATTATGTTATTAGATATTTTAAAGAAAAATAAACTAAGCGTTACTGACGGACGCAAAAAAATACTGGAACTTTTTTTAAACGGTGAAGGTGCAATGGCGCATGCCGATATTGAAAAACAAACAGGTGAAATGTTTGACAGGGTAACGGTATATCGTACCCTGCAGACTTTTGTGGAAAAAGGTATTATTCATTTAATACCCACAAAAGATAATTCTATTCTTTATGCGCTTTGCAAAGACAATTGCGAAGAAGGCCACCACCACGACAATCATGTACATTTCATTTGTGATAAATGTAATAAAACCATTTGCCTTGAAGAAGTAACCATTCCGGCGGTAAAGCTTCCAAAAGATTTTGAACCCAAACACGCCGAAATGATTGTTAATGGTACCTGTGGTGATTGTAAATAAACAGTTTACGTTCAATTATTGCGACAGTTGGAGAATTGACCAACTCTGTGTCAGGAGTTGAACTGTATTGGCTTTGCTATTAGAAACCTTTATTTCATTGATGCAAACTTTTCCGTGAGTGAAGCTCTATCATTTAATTGTGTCCGCACTGCGGTCACTTTTTTTGCTTTTACATTTTGTGTCGGTAGCACCGACACTTTATCCTGTTTTTTATTCGTATCAAAATATTGCTGTAATTGTGTCTCCAGTGTTGACACAAATTTAGAGTCGGAGTAGGTTTCGAAAAACTGCTTCATTCGGTATAGCCCTCTGCGGTTGAAACCTTTCAATCCCGGGTATTTAGATTCTATGTAGGAGGCCAGTTCCTCTACAGTATTATCACCCCATAAACCTTCAGCTACTTTAGCGGAAACAATACCGCCAACCTGAAAATATAAAAGCACTAACTCTTCATTCACTTTATGAAAAGCCCTGTTCCTGGCTTCTTCAATCAGTATAGCAACTTGTTCAAATTCTGTATGTTTTTTTATTTTTGCCATTAATCAATAAATGTTACTGATAAAACAATATCAGGCGAATAAGGTGCAAAGAAAAATAGCCTGGCGTACTACTATTTCATTTCACTTTTTACAAAATCCATCAGCAATTTTATCTGCTCCGAAGAAAAATCAAATTTTAACCCGGCTGCTTCAAATAACTGCGGTAAGGTTTTAGTGGCACCTAAACTAAGTGCGGTACAGTAATTATCCAGGGCTTTTTCCCGGTCATTTTTAAATTGCATCCACATACCAATAGCGCCTAACTGCGCTATGCCATATTCAATATAATAAAAAGGCACTTCAAATAAATGTAGCTGGCGATGCCATAGGCTACTTCTATAATTTTCTAAACCACTATAGTCTATCACGCTGTCGCTAAACTCACTTAGTATAGCGTTCCATGAAGCGGTTCTTTGTGCTGGTGTATGCTCAGGATTTTCATACAGCCAATGTTGAAATTTATCGACTGTAGCAATCCATGGAAAAATAGTAATGGCTCTTTCAAGCTGGTATTCTTTTGCTCTTGCCAATTGTTCCTTATCATCGAAATATACATCCCAATGTTCCATGGTAAATAATTCCATGGCCATACTTGCCACTTCTGCTATTTCCATTGGGTATTCTTTAAATCCTGTAAGTTCAAGCGGATGAGCTAAAAAAGAATGTACAGCGTGGCCACCTTCATGAACCATCGTGGTAAGATCCTGCATTTGACCGGCGGCATTCATAAAAATAAAGGGTGCACCGCTTTCTGCTAACGGACAGTTATATCCGCCCGGTGCCTTTCCTATCCTGCTTTCAAGGTCAAGGTGTTTCAGTTCATTCATTTTAGCCAAACAATCACCAAAAAAAGGACGCAGTTTATTGAAACATTCAATTGACTTATTGATCAATTCTTCGCTTGCTTTAAATGGACGCAAAGGTTGAGTGCCTTCTGGTTCAGCTTCTACATCCCATGGACGTAAAGAATCCAATCCCAGTTTTTCTTTCTTTTTTTGATAAATGATATTTACCAGTGGCAGCACATGCTTTTTTACAGCATCATGAAATGCAAAACAATCATCTTTGGTATAATCGAACCGGCCAAGTTCTTTAAAACGAAAATCGCGGTAATTCGAAAATCCCGCATTAATCGCTAACTGGTTGCGTTTTTTAACCAGGTCGTTGAATAAATTATTTAGCTCTTCTTTATCCTCTAATCTTCTATCCTGTATTTTCCGGTAGGCCTCTTCTCTTAGGCTTCTATTGTGGCTTTCCAAAAATTTAGCTGCCTGTTGTAAAGTATATTCCTGACCTTCAATAGTAACCGTCATCTTTCCGGTGATGACACCAAAATGTTGCTGCATTACTGCCAGCTCTGCCTGGATCGGAATATTTTGTTCCCTGAATAATTCAATGCTTTTACCAATGGTACGTAGGTAGGTAAAATATTTTTCACCGTCCAGTTCTTTTGCCAACGGATGATTTACCAGTTTTTTATTCAATGCGTCGGCATAGGGTTGAATCTTTGGTTGAATCTCCATGCAGTAGAAATTGAAGGCTGCTTCCAATTCTTTATTTTCAGTATCGCAGGTCATTTTAATTTGTCGCCAGCTGGCATCTTCGCTTACTACTGCTTCCAGCTCACTCTGATCTTTCAACCACTGTTCCATATTCTTAGGTGTGTCAATATTTCTTTCTACCAACTCTTTAAAGAATGGCTCCAATTGTTCCCAATCGGCCACTACAAAATTCTGGGGTAAATAATGACGCGGTATTTTTTGAATATCTGCTGTGTACATTTTATTTATTCTTTTATTGCTTTTAACAAGACTACCGTAGCTGGAATGCAACTACGGTAGTTAGTGGTAATTATTTCAATTCCTATATGGAATCTCGTATTATACAATAAGAAAGCGATCTTCCGGGATCGGTAATTAAGCCATCTTTCTTGGTGAATTTATTTTTTTAGGAGGAGCACTCTTAACGCTTGTTTGTTTTGTTTCGTTTGCCTTTGCTTTTGGCGTTACAACGTCGTGTGCAGGATTATCCTGGTCCGGGTTTTCAGACAATTTAATTTCTATGTCATTGGCTGTTAACTGTGCAAACCATTTAACCATCTTCTTCATATCGCTGCCATACACCCTATCAAAATCCATTGTAGGATATACTTTTTCAAAGTAAGCTTTTATTGCTTTAGCATCAGCTTTGCCATCTGGTAAACTAACATCGCTGCCCTTCATTGCAGTAAATACATCTACAAGATTTACATTTTCGCCGGTGGTAAAAACTTCAATGCTTTCAAGGTGAGAAAAACTATGCAAACGGGTACTTACAAATTTTGTGCTTTTGTCATCGAGAGATTTTACGATGCCGCCATCTGCCTTTGAAGACATTAATTCATATAATCCGCTTAAGCCGGTAACGGAAACCAATCTATTATATTCCATAGTATAAATATTAAATTTTAGACGTGCAAGTTACTTGAAAAAAGCAAAAGGCGTGCAAAAGGTTGATTGTTGATTATTCAATGATGCTGTTAATTTCCAGGAATTATATGTGTACGCTATCTTTCAAATTAATCCATTCATTTATTGGCTGTTGTTGATTTGTCCGTATAAATAGCGTGCATCTTCCGGGTTAAACAACTTTGTACCATGATTCATAGTGGCGGCAGAACCGCAAGCCACTCCAAAATTCAAGGCCTGTTTTAAAGTTTCTTTTTGTTGCAACATATAAGTAATACCTGCAACCATACTATCACCGGCGCCAACGGTGCTTTTCTTTTCAACCAGCGGTGCAATGGCATAATATTCCTGATCTTTTGTAACCATCCATGCGCCATCCGGGCCCATAGATACCACAATAATTTCAGCAAAGCCATCCCGTACGGCCTGCCTTGCTGCATGCGGCACATCTTTCATTTCAATACTTTCTGTACCAATCATATTGCAAAGTTCCCCAATGTTGGGTTTTATTAAATACACATTTTTACCTTTCAGGGCCTGCAACGCAACACCAGAAGTATCTACAATGCATTTTGCTCCAACAGATATGGCCGTTTTTACAACCAGGCCATAAAAATGATCTGGCAACCCTGGTGGAAGGCTACCACTTGCAACCACGTACTCCGGACTAAACGCACGAATTTTTTCAATAAGATCCCTTATAGCCTGTTGTTCAATTGGCCTGCCTGGAAAAGTGAAGCGAAACTGCTGATTTGTTTCATTTTCAAGCACTACCCAATTTTCACGGGTTTCCACAACAGAATCCACTGAATTAAACAATATAGTTTCCCGGCTCAATAAGCTTTTCAGCATTTCTCCATTGTGCCCTCCGGCTGGAAAAAGTGCAACTGAAGGAAGGCCCAGCTTTTTCAAGGCTTTGCTTACATTAATGCCACCGCCGCCAGGTTCGTTTAGCACATCATTGCAGCGAAGTTTAGATTCAGGTTTTAGTTTGGCTGTTGCGCTACTTTTATCAATGGCCGGGTTTAGCGTAACGGTAAGTATGGGAATATCATTCATTGTTGTATGTTATCAATTAGTTTGCACTATTTCAAAGCAATCAAAATACATCTTTTTACCTGCAAGCAATAAACTTTAAAATAATTTTTAAAGTAGCGCTGGTTTTTTCAACAGGATGTCGTCTTATGGCATAGATAAACAATTTGTATGCTACGATCATTTTTACTATTTTTTGTATTTAGCTTTTTTGCCCAGGCTATGATGGCCCAAAACACTACCTTAAAAGGCACTGTAAAAGATGATATTGATAAAGCACCGGTTGTGGGTGCAACGGTAGTTGTCTATTTACAAAAAGATTCTTCTGCCAATGAAGTGAATAGTGCCGTAACAGATGCAAAAGGTAGTTTTATACTTGCCGGTGTTCCTGCGGACGATTATTTTATTGAGATAACTTCTATCGGTTACGAAACCATCAAAAAGCCGTTTACTGCAAATGGAACAACTAACCTGGGAACATTCAATTTTATTAAACAAGGTAAAGAACTTACAGGAGTAGTACTTATATCGCAGGCTCCGCCGGTTACTCAAAAAGGTGATACCACTCAATTTAGTGCAAGCCAGTTTAAAGTAAATCCTGATGCAACCACTGAAGATCTTATTAAAAAAATGCCGGGTATTACTGTAGCTAAAGACGGTACTGTAACGGCACAAGGCGAGCAGGTAAAAAAAGTAACCGTAGATGGCAAAGAATTTTTTGGTGAGGATGCAACTGCAGCTTTAAGAAATTTACCATCTGAAGTAGTTGATAAAATACAGGTATTTGATAAATTGAGCGACCAGGCCCAGCTTACTGGGTTTGATGATGGAAATTCTCGAAAGTCTATCAATATTGTTACAAAATCAGGTATCAAAAACGGGCAGTTCGGAAGAATTTATGCAGGTTATGGTACCGATGACAGGTATGCTGCAGGTGGAAATGTGAGCTTTTTTAATGGTACAAGGCGCTTATCATTTGTAGGTAATTTTAATAATATAAATCAACAAAATTTTGGATCACAGGACTTGTTAGGTATTACATCCAGCGGAGGTGGACGGGGCGGACGGGGTGGTCGTGGCGGTGGAGGTGGTGGCACTGATAATTTTAGTGTTGGCCAATCTAACGGTATTAGTAAAACCAATGCGCTGGGCATTAACTATAGCGATCAATGGGGTAAAAAAGTAACCGTAGCCGGAAGCTATTTTTATAATAACAGTACCAATAACAACGAATCGCTGGACAATACTGAAACTTTCTCCAACCCAAAAAATTTATTCAGCAATCAAAAAAGTAATTCAATTTCTACCAATTATAATCACCGGGTAAATCTAAGGATAGAATATAAATTAGATTCATCCAATTCAATCTTTATCATTCCAAGCTTAAGTTTCCAAAAAAATAATTCCAATTCATATTCCGCCCTTCAAAATTTTTATGGAGAAAATGATTCGGTTAATACTTCTATAAACAACAGCCAGTCTGATAGAAACGGGTATAACCTCCGTAACAATATCCTGTTCCGTCACTCGTTTGCAAAGCGTGGACGTAGCTTATCATTTGGTTTTAATACAACTTATAATAAAAATGACGGGGAAAGTATTACAGATGCACAATACAGGTTTTTCAACACAGGCGGTATAACCGATTCAACACAAAACCAGTTTTACGACAATGCAACCAATGGACATAGCATTGGAGGTAATGTTTCTTATACTGAACCAATGGGTAAAAACGGTCAGTTACAAATAAGCTATTCACCGTCTGTACAAAAAAATAAGGCAGATCAGCAAACCTATTCTTTTGATGGTATTAAGTATTCTCAGTTCGATACCGCCTTTTCAAACAAATTTGATAATACCATTACAACTCAAAATGCAGGCATCAGCTATCGCCTGGGCCGCAGCCGTGATGAGCAACTTTCATTTGGTGCAAATTTTCAAAATTCTAAATTAGAAAGTCAACGTATTTATCCAACAATGACAACGGTTAGTCAGTCGTTTACAAACATTTTGCCCAATGCGATGTATCGCAAAAAGTTATCTGCTTCAAGCAATATCCGGATATTCTACCGGGCATCTACCAATTTTCCTTCTGTAAATCAATTGCAGGATGTGGTAAATCTTACAGATCCACTTAGAGTGAGTAGTGGTAACCCATTGTTAAAGCAATCATACACGCAGTTTCTTGCAGGGCGATATAGTTATATCAATTCAAAAACATCCCGCAGCTTTTTTGCAAATGTATTTGTACAAACGGCTGGCAACTACATTTCCAACAGCACTTTTATAGCAGCGAATGACACTTTGATTCAACGCGGTATTACATTGAAAAAAGGATCGCAGTTAACCAAACCTGTTAACCTGGATGGTTACAAAAGCTTGCGTACATACTTTACATATAGCATGCCCATAAAACCAATTAAAACCACCGTGAACGTAAATGCAGGATTTAGTTATTCAAGGTTACCGGGCCTGTCTAATTACATTGCTACACTAACCAATAACTATGTGTATAATACAGGTATCGTATTGGCAAGTAATGTGAGTGAATATGTTGATTTTAATCTCTCTTATTCTGCCAATTTTAACCAGGCAAAAACTATTTCACGTACCATTTCTACCAACAACTATGTTAATCAAAGCATCGGCATGCAGGTAAACCTGCTCAATAAAAAAGGATGGTTTGTTCAGAACAATATAGACAATCAATCTTACAGTGGATTATCTGGCGGCCTTAACCAAAACTACTGGTTATGGAACGCTGCAATCGGCAAAAAATTCCTTAAGAAACAAGCGGCGGAGTTAAAGCTATCTGTGTTTGATTTATTAAAGCAAAACCAAAGTATTACGAGAACAGTTACCGGCAGTTATATAGAGGATACACAAAGCCAGGTACTGCAACAATATTTTATGCTGACGTTTACGTACAGCCTGAAAAATTTTGGAACGGCTAAAGCTGGTAAAGATGGAGGCGATTTTGAGAGAAGGGGACCAGGCGGCCCTGGTGGGGGCGGTAATTACAGAAGGCCAGAAGGAATGAGTCCTTCCTTTTAAGTATTTTTAGATTGGATTTATAAAATGCATGTTTTGGACCAATCTGGTGAATTAGTAAAAAAATTAAAGCAGGGAGATAAGTCCGTTTTTACGGCTGTGGTAAATGAATACCAGGACATGGTTTACAATACAGCTATTGGTATTGCACAAAATGCAGAAGATGCAGATGATATAACCCAGGAAGTATTTGTGCAGGTTTATCTTTCTGTTGAATCATTTAAGGGTGCGTCCAAATTTTCAACCTGGCTTTACCGGATTACTATTTCTAAAGCCCTGGACCATGAAAAGAAAAAGAAAAGAAAAAAACGATTTGCTTTTATACAGGGCCTTATTGGCAATCAGCAGGAGGAAGATCTGCATCCTGTAGAATTCAATCACCCCGGTATTCAATTAGAAAAAAAAGAAAGTGCAAAAGATCTTTTTAAAGCATTAAAAAAAATTCCGGATAACCAACGCATTGCTTTTATGCTTCATAAAATAGAAGGGCAGAGCTACCAGGAAATTTCGGAAATAATGGCACTGAGTTTACATGCTGTAGAATCGCTGATGGGCCGTGCAAAAACAAATTTGAAAAAGGTATTGGATACCTACTATCAACAAAAATTATTTGATCAATAAATATGATGTGATGAAAAATAATGAACAGGTCAATAAGCTAACAAATGAAGCAATGAACAGTATGGATGATGCAGGTAAAGCTACACCGGCACCATACCTGCTAACACGCATCAATGCTAAGCTTGCTCAAAACAAAGAAAGTTTATGGACCAGGGCAGTTTGGCTTATAGGTAAACCAGCAGTAGCTTTTTCGGGCCTGGCAATTATTATCATTGTGAATGTTTTTGCCATTTTTTACAACAAAGACACACCTGATAATTTAAACAATTTAACTGAGCAAAGCCTGCAGGCAAACGCAGACGAATTTTCATACACGGTTGCTACAATTTATGATAATGATAATCCATAAAAACTCATGATGAATAAAGAAAACAGAAGTAAAGTGTTGTTGTTGATTATTGGCATCCTGGTGGTTGCTAATATATCAATGTTGGTTTTCTTTTTGCAGGAAAAAGAGCCAGCACATAAACCGAATAGCCGGCAGGATAGAAAAGCCTATATCAGTGCTTTTTTAAAAAATGAAATTGGGTTTGATACGGTGCAATTGGTACAGTATGATACACTCAGTAGCATGCACCGGAAAAAGATGGGCGGCATGTTTGATAAGTTAAAAAGCAATAAAGCATCCCAGTTTAAACAATTGGTTGCAGGCAACTTTACCGACTCAACTATGAATGCGCTGGCAGACTCGTCTGCCACAACCCAAAAAGCAATTGAAATAGTTATGTTCAATCACCTTAAAAACATAAGGAAGCTTTGCACACCGGCGCAGGAACCATTGTTTGATTCTTTGTTTGTGAAGGTGTTAAGCAGGCGAAACGATGCCAAAAAAAAATCAGACAATAAATAAAATACAACAACAATTATTTAATCATTCAATTTCGTAAAACTTAAATACACATAAAATGAAAAAGCAATTATTATTCGTTGTTTTCGCAGCGTTATTGGGCCTTGGCTCTGCAAACGCACAAGGTGGTCAGCGTGTAAGTGCAGAAGAAAGAACAAAGACTGCTATGGAAAAAATAACAGTTTTAAACCTGGATGCTGATGCTAAAGCTAAAACAGAAGTTATTATTGGTGATTTTTATAAAAGTCAACAAAAATCAATGGAAGAAATGCGTGCAAGTGGTTCAATGGATCGTGAAGCAATGATGGCAAAACGCAAAGAGCTTGCAGATGCAAGAGATGTTAAATTAAAAGAAGTATTTACTGCCGACCAATTCAAAAAATGGCAGGATGAAGTTGAACCGTCCTTGCGTCCACAGAGAGGTGGCGGAGGAGGCCAACGAAGTAATTAATCGTCTTTGGTTTTGGTAATGAAATGGCTGCCTGTTTATTCAGGTGGCCTTTTTATTTTCTATGACAAGATGCTATAAACCTTTTTTCTACATAAGTGTTTAAATGAACAGTATGCATCGATATCTTTCGCTTTTTATAATAATTTTTTTTCCGTGCTTATCCTTTTCACAGGAGCATATACCTATCCGTTATAAGGAAATGGTTTTTGAAAATGTGCAGGTAGAAAAAAATATTGCTTATTCGCCTCCTGAAAAAGATCATAAAAAAACTGCTCATCTTTTTGATCTTTACCAGGCAAAAAATGATACCGTAAAGAAGCGGCCACTAATTATTTGGTTGCATGGCGGAGGTTTTAAGTTTGGTAAAAAAACTTCCCGGGCCATACCGCTTTGGAGCAAAATGTTTGCTCAGCGTGGCTATGTCTGTGCTGCTATTAATTATCGCTTAACATCTAAAAAAGCTTTGTCTCAATTTCCCGCCATGGCCGATGGATGCTTTGATGCCATTGAAGACCTGTATGCAGCCATTGCATATTTTAAAGAACACAGCCAGCAGTATAATATTGATACCAATCGCATAATAGTTGGTGGCAATTCTGCCGGTGCCATTGCTGCATTACAAGCCGCTTACGGCAATCTTCAATCTATTGCTGCGATAGCAGGCAGGCCGGATTCAGCAACTGTTTCGAAGAAATACAATCCTGAAAAAATTGCAGGGGTTATCAATATGTGGGGAGCTATTTTTAATCCGGATTGGATGCAGCATGCATCCGTACCTGTTGTAAGTGTACATGGAAGTAAGGACAGGGTAGTGGCTTTTAAAACCAGCAATCAATTGTTATTTGGGAGTTACTATATTCATCAACAGGCAGATAGCCTTGGCATACCTAACAGGTTAAAAGTTTACGAAGGCTTCGGGCATGAATTGCAGAAACACTTTATTCCATTTTATGCGGGGTGTACTGTTAAAAAGAAATGGCGTGAAGCGGCGGATTTTGCTTCGGATTTTTTATATGAAGAGGTTATAAAATAAATGCAACGCTTGTTATTATACTTCGCAAGGGGTAAAAACGTGAATAAGAATTTTTGTCCGGGCAGTAAAGCAATAGGCATCACCGTTGCATCGCACTCTTGTACTTATTATCAATGGGTAACTTCAATTGCGTTTTAAATTAAATGACGCCTGTTTTATTTGTTTACAGAACAAAATAAAACATCACTCTTTTATCCCTTGCGCAGTGTAAGTACAAAAGATATAAACCCGTGCCACTAATATGGAGCAGATAAGGAATTGAAAATTGATCGTTCTAACTTTGGAACCATTAACGCAACCCTTTGGGTGTTCTCGAATTTACCAGGAGTTTTTGGAACATTTAATTCAACTTCCAATATATCCAGGAATTTATCAACATTTGCTGCCTGCCAAAACCTGTCAGCAAATTTCTCAGCCATATGATAACAATAAAATCTATACTTGTCTTTAGTTCCGATCTCAAATGAAACGTTATGACCATCAGCCCAACTATCTCTCAAATCAGGAATACTATCCATTGTTGGAAGCTCAAGTATTTTTAATTGCTTTATATTATTAAGAATATTGTTCCAATTTGTTTTAGGTATTAGTTGACTTGTCTTTATGTCTTCTACAATTATTTTTTTTGAAGAATCAAACGTCATATAGCCAACCCATTGATAAAGTTTTGCACTACACGTTGCAGTTGTGCAGACTATATCAATCATTTTCTTATTTCCTATTAATGAAAAGTCATACCAAATTCGAATTCTTAAGGAATCAGTACCATTTTCAATAGTAGATGGATTTAGTTTTTGAGAAAACCCTTTAGTGAGATCATAAGAAATAACGGGCTGCCCATTTGTATAAAGAGGGATTTCCTTTATAAATAATTTCTTGTCCGGATGAGATAATAAACCCGGTTCGTTACAAGAAATTGTAAAGAGAAAAATTAAGACTAACAGGTTTATCGTATAGTTAATTTGCATGAAGCACATCCCCTCTATTTCTGCATCACCATCACACCATTCATAATAAAAGTATTGCCGGTTGCGGTTTCCATATTGTACACTTTTTGTACACCTCCTGCAGTTTCTGTTTTATTAAAAACTGTGTAGGTTTTGTAAGTGTTTGTTGTTTCATCCAGGCACAATATTTTATCACCAATAATTATGCTGCCCATTTTTGTACTGGCTACGGTTGTTTTCATTGGGTGATTTGGTGTGGCTGATAACAGCTTGCCCGATAGTTGTATTTCTGTTCCGGCAACAGTATTTATTTCGTCTGCCGACACTACCAACAATTTTGTGATGGCATAATTTTTTGCTTCGTGTTGCACCAATTTTGTAACGGTTACGGTAGCTGTTTTTTTAGTAACAGGGTCCAATGTAATTACCTGGTCGCCGGCATGCACCTGATTTAATTGTTTTACTGAACCATCGGCCATGGCCACTTCCTGGTTTCCCGGAAAACAAATATCAGTACCGTAAGTAGCCATTTCTGCATTCATATCCTTTCCCTGGTTAAGCGCCTTGTATAACTGAAAGCTCATTTCCTTTGAGAGAATGTAAGAGAGCTTCAGCACAAAATTAGCTTCCACTTTATTGATATTGTCAATGTCATTAAAGTACTGGTTCCAAACTGTTTTGTCTGCTGTAAAAGAAGGTTGTAAAACGGTATATACCTTACCCTTTTCGTTGGTATAGAAAAGCATAGTGCCCAGTTCCTGCATGCCATCTTTTAAAATCAGTTTATAAATATCAATGCGTTTTTTTGCACCATCATCACCGGTAATAAAATATGGCTTGCGCATTTCATAACGATCGAGGATATAGGTGTTCTCAAATTTTGCGTAAGTATCTTTATCCAGGTCTTTAATAGAAAATGTTTTTGCCTTTTGATATTGCTCCATAGTTAATGAAACGGGTTTAGCTTTGGACGTATCCTGGGCATTTACCACCATTGTATTTACAAGCAAGACCAGCCCGATTATAAAAATTCTCTTCATGCTGTTTTATTTGAAACCCCTTTCTTCTGTGGGGAAATTATTAAAATATACTCTTGATTATAGCTGTTTGTAAATCTGAAATTCATTAAATACAACTGTTACGATACCTCTTTAAAGGCTGCGGCAAAGGCTTCCATTTCATCCATTCTACCAATACTTACCCGGCACCAATGCTTATTATTAAACTCCCAGAATCTTACACCCACACCTCGTTTCATCATTTCAGCAACAAACCGCTGGCCATCCATTTTTATTTCGAACATTACAAAATTGGCAGAAGAAGGTATGTAAGTATAGCCTTCGTCTTTTAAAGTTTTGTATAAAAACTCTTTGCTTGCAATTGTTTTTTTCAATGCTTCCGCAAGAAATTCTTTATCCTGGTAACCGGCCAAAGCAGCCTTAATAGAAGGACCGGAGATACCAATTTTACCTACGCAATAAGGTTCAAGCAGATCAACTGTTTGGGGCTGTGCAACCATGTACCCGATGCGTAAACCGGCAAAGCCATACAGCTTAGAAAATGTTCTTGCAATAATAATATTCTGTCCTTTTTTTACGCTCTCAATCAGGGTTGTTTTTTCCGGATCGGGCAGGTAATCGATGTAAGCTTCATCCACAAACACCATTACTTTTTTAGATACCCTTTCGCAAAACTCTTTTAGTTTGGCGGAATCAACAATGGTTGCTGTAGGATTGTTGGGATTGCAGATATATACCAGTTTGGTGGTGCTATCGATCGCCTTTTCCATTGCATCCAGGTCGAGCGAAAATTCTTTTGTCAGCGGCACTTTAATCCATTTGGCTTTAAAGTCTTCTGCATGAGTGGGCAGATCGGCATAGCTTGGATCTGCGGTAACCACACTGTCACCCGCCTTGCAGTAATAGTTAGCTACGCCATGCAAAATGGGTGATGAGCCGGATGACATTAACACCATGCCTTGTTTTAAACCTTCATAAGCAGTTATTTTTTCTATCATAGCGGCAATATCCATAAATGGATACTGATAACTTTTTGCAAGCGAATCAACGATGGCCTGCTTGGCTTTACCGGATGGACCAAAAGGATTTTCGTTTGCAAATAACCTTGCTTTTAAATCGGGAATTTCCTGCTTATAAAATTCTCTTTCAGTTAAAAACTTTGATCCTTCAGTATTTAACGGAGTTGCCGGCGCAGCAACACTGGTGAGCGGTCCTGATAAAAATGTAAAACCACTGGTGAGCAAAGTACTGGCTTTTAACCAATCTCTGCGACTCATTGAGGAGGCCATAATAATAATTTTTTTAAATGATAAAAGGTGATTTTACAGCAAGCAATTGTTGGAATTGTAAGATGACTTTTCGTATGTATTAAAAGCGATTTTAACGCTTAAAATCCATTTATTTTACCGTGGGGTATTGTAACCTTTGCTCTGTTACCCTGGCGTGAATATCTGTTACTGTTTTTCGTGCTGATTCAAAAGCCCCGGCCATCCATGCGTTTAAATAAGTAGTATGCTCTCCTGCAAAATAAACATTTTTATCGGGTTTTTGTAGGGCCGTATATAAAGTTTGACGGGTTTCTTTATTATACAATGCCCAGCCCCCAAGGTTGTACGGCGTTTTATGCCAGCTTACTGAAAAAGACGTTTTAAATTCGGTATCATATTGCGGATGAATCAACCTGCCTTTTTGCAGGGCAAATTTTTCCCGCTGCTGGTAAGTCATCTCACCCACTCTTTTTGCCTTATCATTAAAATTGTAATAACCAATGAGCATACCGTTCTTATCCAGGTAGTCATTTGATGGATAAAAAATTTGAGTAAGATCGTTATTGGTATGCGTAATGCCACCAAAAATATGCTCGTCTTCTTCCCAAAACCGACGCTTAAACTGCAGGCCTATTTTCCCGGTATTTATATAGGGTACAAAATCAATGGCCCTGCTGGCATCTGGCGAAAAATTATGTCGTATGTTGCTAAGTACCGGCAGTGGAATGGTGCAAATACAAAAATCTGCAGTTATGTTTTTTTCTCCTGCCTTGTCTTTATAGGTGATGGTTACATTTTTCTCTTCGCTTTGTATAGCAGCAACTGCACAACCAAATTGAATGACACCCGGTATTTTCTTTTCCAGTGCTTTGGCAATGGAATCCATGCCACCAACTGCCTGGAAAAGCGTTGACTGCAATTCATACACATATTCTGAAACATTGTAGAAATCGGGATTGAGCAAACCACTTTCAATGATATCTGCCAGCTTATGCGGATCGGCAATTTTACCCGATTTATTTCCTGGCCCAGGTTCTTCAATATATCCCCGCCGGTCAGATGCTTTGTATAATTTATCTAGATCTAATCCACCTTCTGCCCTTAAGTATTCTATAACTTTTTGTGCATCTTCTTTTGTGAGTGCCGTGTCCACTTTATCCTGGTCAATTGCTTTGGCCAGCAGCTCTGTCATGTAACCTCTTACATCGTTGTGTATTTCTCTTACTCTTATTTTTTTATTTGATAAATTACCCTTGCCTTCGGCGAAATAATAACTGGCTTCATTGGTATTATTATACACTTGTATGGGTACACCCAGTTCACGGCAATAATGCAGCGTAAGTTCGTGATGATGTGGAATGCGGGAAGGACCTGCATTGAAATATAATCCCTCACCAAAATTGGCCGTTTGCAAAGGTTGATCTGTTTCTATATTGGTGCTGCCTTTTCTAACCGACCAGCATCTTCCGCCAGCTCTTTGCCTGGCTTCTAAAATTGTACAGTTATAACCCAGTTTACCTAATTCATAAGCAGCAGCCATACCAGCAAGTCCTGCTCCAAGAATGATTACTTTTTTGCCATCACCCGTTCCGGTTAAATTAAAAGCATGTGCCGGTGCCGGGCTTAACATACCCAGGGCAAACATGGCAGGGTAAGCAGCAGCGGCAGCCTTTGCAGATTTTGTTAAAAACTCTCTTCTTGAAACTGCCATGAATAAACGATTTAAATACAATTTAGGTAAAAACCATTATGGAAAATAAGCAGCATTTTAAAAATACTTTACTTATGAGATAGTGCTTGTATCATTTATTGGAAATGGATCGTAAGATAAGGTTGTGTTTACGGCGAATTAATTGAATCTTGCAATCATGAGGCAGGTATTAAATCTAAAAACTTATCCAGAGAAGCTGAGGGCTTTTCTGCAACTGAATCCAGGTAATGGGTTTTCTTCATTTTGAATTTTTTAATCTTCAAAAAGATCCCGATTAAACTTTTTAATAGACAATTTTTTCCATAAAAATTTGATGAAATATATAGTTTCTTGCATCAAGGAACAGTATTTACATTTGCTACCCTTACATCCATGATTTGAAATCGGCTACATTCTCCTGGCTGATGATAATATCTTCAGTTGGCATTGGCTCAAGTTCCAGTTATAATTTGCTTTTGGGATATGCTTTTATCTTTTTTATTGCGGTAATGTTTACAAGATATTTCCTGTCAACCCGATAAAATTCCCGGGCATCCAATTCCTTTTCCAGGTCTGCAAGCGCCTTATCTAAAATAAATTTACGGTTATCCTTATCTACCAAACAAACCAATTTATTAGTGGCATAAAAACAGGCTATATCTGCTATATTGATGGTTATGTAATCGCTACCTCGTTTTACTAAAAAGCGTTTCCGGGTAACCATTCAACCAATGATTTACATAGCTGATCAAAAAATTATATTTCCTTGAACGAACTTTAATTAAATTGTTAAGTCGTGCAAAAGCACAAAATTGCCGATACATATTTTATGAAACATATTTGCCTGCTTATATTATCCGGTTGCTTTATAAATAATTCTATTGCACAGCAACTTCCTTGTAGTAATCCCGTTTACCGGCAATTTGATTTTTGGGTAGGTGAATGGGAAGCCTTTGCCGTTAATGTAAAAAAGGCCGGCGACAGTAAAATCAGCATCATACTCGATAGCTGTATCGTATTGGAAGAGTGGACCAGTGTGGCTGGTAAAGGCCAGTTTCAATATTCAGGTAAAAGCTTTAACACCTACAATGCCGCAACCAATCAATGGCAACAAACATGGGTTGACAACGCAGGCGGAAGCAATGAATACCTGAATGGAAAATTTGAAAACAATGCCATTATATTCAACACCAATCCATTTCCTTTTTCAAAAGATACAACAGCCACCAGGCGGCTGACTTTTTTCAATCTCAATAAAGAAAAAGTTCGGCAGTTGGGTGAAATTTCAAAAAACAATGGTGCCAGTTGGGTAATAGAATATGACCTGGAATACCGCAGAAAAATGTGAGTAATTGTTTAAATTTCAATATTAAATTGTAGCACTTTAAATTAAGAACAGCGGCGACTTGATTGAGTTTCGAAAGCCATCATTTTACAAACAACGATTGCGTTTGATGCATATTACTGATGGCTTGTAAACAATCCTTATTAATAACCCGTTGAAAAAATTAAATAACTGATAATGGTTTTGTTTGCTGCAATTTGATATTTGAATTTAGTCAGTAAAAATTAGTTACCCTCCAAGTGTTTAATGACGGCTAAAATAATAAATCACTAAAATTTTATCAAATATGAAACATGCAATAAGCTGGTTTGAAATTCCGGCAACAGATCTTGAAAGAGCAAAAAAATTTTACGAAACCATTTTTAATTTCAGTATGATCCCAATGGACATGCCAAATATCAGGATGCGAATGTTTCCGGTAGATGATATGCAAAATAGTATTGGCGGAGCTGTGGTTGACAGCAATGGATTTCATAAACCATCTGCCAGCGATGGCCCGCTAATTTACCTGAATGGCAACCCGGATGTGCAAAATGTATTGGACAAAGTGGTTGATGCCGGGGGTAGCATTATGGTACCTAAAACTGAAATTTCACCAGAATATGGATATATGGCCGTGATACTCGATACTGAAGGTAACAGGATTGGGTTGCACTCCGTTCCGGATAATTCATAAACACTTAAATGATTATCTTAAAATATGTCTAGCTTGTTAAGTTACCGGTAATGGGATAAATGTTTTTCTATAATAATCCAAAAAATGAAGCGCTAAAAAATATGATGAACTCCTAAAACTTACCACAGAAATTTTCTAATTTAACACAAACGAAAAGCAATGCAATCGAAAGCAACTACGCCGGATCAATATATAAAAGAATTACCGGTTGAAAGACAAGATGCTATCAGCAAACTAAGAAGTGAAATTAAAAAAAATATTCACAAAGGGTTTAAGGAAGTAATGAGCTATGGCATGTTGGGTTATGTGGTACCGCATCAACTTTATTCAAACGGATATCATTGTACCCCGGAGTTACCGCTTCCGTATATGAATGTAGCTTCACAAAAAAACTTCATTTCGGTGTATCACATGGGCATGTACGCCAATTCAAAATTATATGACTGGTTCATTGATGCATACCTCAAAAACACCAATGCCCGGCTTGATATGGGAAAATGTTGTGTGAGATTTAAGAAAATGGAAACGATTCCCTATAAACTGATTGGTGAACTTGCCGGAAAACTTACCGTGGAAGATTGGATAAAAATGTATGAATCGGTCCTTAAAAAATAGCAGAATGTCTTACAACGAAAAAGTTGTTGACCGTGTCAGAGAAATCATTGCGGTCACTCATAAAAAGGTTGAGGAAAAGAAAATGTTTGGCGGTATTTGCTTTATGGTAAATGACAAAATGTGTGTTGGTGTTAGGGAAACACATTTAATGGTGAGGCTTAATCCTGACTTGTATGATACTGTTATGGAGAAAGAAGGTTGTACACCCATGAACTTTACCGGGAAAGTTATGAAGGGATTTGTGTATGTAGATGAGGGTGTATTAACCACCAAAAAAAAGCTTGAATATTGGATGAAACTTGCATTGGATTATAATAAAATTGCCAGGGTATCTAAAAAAAAGAAATGAATAAGTTTATCGCCTGCGTACTTGCCCTTTGCTTCCTTAGCAGCTTTTTAATACTACCAGAAAATGACCAGGATGCCTTCAATAAATTGTACAACCTGCCAAATGATGAATTTATATTTGAAAATCCTACACACAATTTTCCCAAACGCATAGAGTATCAATTAATAGCTAAAGATTCTTTGATTGCATGGATAGATGGTGGAATGGAACAGGCTGGCTCCCGAAGCGTGTTCAAGTATAAAAGGACAAATTAAAAACCCCGGCTAAACAGGCCGGGGTTTTTAATTTAGCAATCACTTGTTATTTTTTACGGGTAAGCTTTATTTCCATATTCTTAAATTCTTTACCATCCTTTTCTGTGTATTGCTCCATTAGTTGTGTATTGTCATCAATAATCTTCATCACTTGCCGGATGTTAGTGGATTTACCGGTCATGGGATCGGTCATTTTACCGGTTAAATTCATTGATTTGTTGCTTTCGTCCCAGGTTCCATGCATATAAATCATACCCGTTCCATAATTATCTACCCAGCTACTGACAAAATACTTTCCTGCATTGTCCCATCCTGTAGTACCAATACCTTCAAATGGCATTCCCATAAAATCACCTGAATGCTTTGATTCCTGGTAGCGGCCACCTAATATCATTTTGTTTACGCAGGTGGACTCCATTTGTTGTGAAGCTGCGCCTGGAGCAGACCACATGGTAATACTTTCCTTCCATTCACCATCCCAGGCAGACATCATTTTTTGCATTTCGGATGGTGTCATGTATTCCATCCATTTTTTCATTTCTTCCTCAGTTTGGGCCATTACCTGCAGCGTACATGCGGCAAATACAATGGCGAAAAATGTTACCGTTATCTTTTTCATATATTTCTATTTTTTCAACAAAATAATAATTGTAATTGATTCATGCAATACCACCTTCAGTCCATATATAACCAGACCAGACCTGATCTATGCAGCTATTTCTTTTAACACCGTTTCAAGCCGTTCTTTTAAATCTTCATAGGTAGTATAACCGCGTGCAAGCAAGTGAAATTTGCTGTCGTTAATCTGCAACAATACAGCCGGAAAACCAGTTACCTGTAATTGCTTACAAAGTGCAAATTCATAATACGCCTGCTCTTTGTATTCTTCACTATTTAGTTTTGTAAAAAACGCTTCCGGCTGTATTGAATATTTTTCCAGCAAATGCGTATACGCTTCATCGTCGCAAAGGTCCCTGCCTTCGTAATGCAATGCATATTGGAGGTCGGCAGCAAATTCAACCTGGCGTTCGGGGTAATATTCTTTAAAAATGCAGAGTGCAATAGCGGGTTTTTCAGATGAAGGATACCAGTCGCTATCGTCGGGATTATTTATATGCCATAAATAATCTTCCCCGAATTTTATACCGGTATGTTCTTCCACTACTTTATATGCTTCGCTGATATATCCTGCAGTTACATTGATGTGTTTGGCTTTTTCCGAAATAATCATTCCCCCACTTAGCACTTCAATATCACATTCGTCCTTAAATTCGGCTGAAATTTTTGTGATAACCGGGCTAAATCCATAGCACCAGCCACAATAAGCATCATAACAATAGATCAAAATTGGCTTCTCCATTTGGCAAATTTGATGCATTTTTACTTCTCCACTGCAGAATCAGCATTTTTAGCCGACTATTTACTCATATATACCGTATTCAGTACAGTTTCGACTAGCTGTACTACTTTTTACACCGTTTACATTTTGAAACATACCGTTTGCTAAATACAAACAAATGAGTATTGCATTTCGATTTTATGTGCTTTATCTTCGTTTCGGTTTTTCATAGGATATTGGATTTTAAAACGGGACTGGATTTCTATCCTGGTCCTTTTTTTTTGCTTTTTTGAAAAGTAAAACCAATTCTAACCGATTATCATTTACGCAGGTTGCACGAGTCTTAGAATAAAGGCTGCCATAATTGCCAATAAGGTACACCATAAAAAAAGCCGCCATTTACATAAAGGCAGCTTTTTAAATCTTCAAAAATTATTTATTCAGGAAATTGTGATTTGTCAATATTAGGAATAATCCTCAGGGCATTTTTATAGTAAACTTTTTTCAAAATATCATCGGGTAATGCCATGCCATACATAGCCCAAAAAGCATGATACTTTTTGTGATAAGGAAAATATTCGTCGCTGGTTTCCAATACCCTAAAGTAGGTTTGATATTCATCAGGCACCCAACTGTCTTTTCCAAAAAGAATCCTATCCTGGTAACGGGTAAAAAATTGTTTTGCCATAATTGGCTGCCTGCCGAGTTCAGCAATAACTGCCCCAAATTCAACCACCACATTCGGTAAAGAATCGAGTATGCGTCCCAGTTTGGCAAGGTCATTTGGATACCAACCAAAATGCGCCGCTATAAAAGTTGTTGCAGGATGTTTCCTGAACATGTTGTGTTGTTCTTGAATTAACTGTTCAAATGGTGCAGGGTTGTCGTCGCCTCTTTTTCTACCGGGATGCGTAACAATTTCCAGCCAACGTTCATTGTGTTCATCCAAGTCATCCCAAAATGGCTTTGGATCTGCAGTGTGAATCAGTACAGGAATTTTTAATTCGCCACATTTTGACCAAATAGCATCAAGCCTTGGATCATCAACCGTTACACGTTTGCCTTTATTATCTTTTACACTTAACCCAAGATTCTTAAAAACCTTTAATCCATTGGCACCGTTTTTAACATCGGCTTCCAACTGCTTTACTGCTTTTTCTGTCCAGCCATTTTCACCAATTCCATCAAATTGAATATTTGCAAAAACGATGAAACGATTGGGATAATTTGTCTTAATATTTTTTGCACTTTTTATAATATCATCGCCACTTCTGCCACTTAGATTCACCATTACTTTCATGTTGAGCTTATCCATGTCTTTTACAAGTGTTGAAAGATCCTGGCTGGGCATATTCCATTGATGATTGTGTACATCAATAAACGGAAATTTTGCATAGGTAGTTATGTGCGCCGGAACAACAAGTGTTGAAACGGGATCGTATGTTTCAAAATCCATTTTTTCTGATGTCCGGCCACTTTGAGCTGTAGCGCAGGAGCTCATTGCAAATATGATTACTACACTGACAGTTGCAAAAAATTTCATACTGATTTTTGTTATTAAGATTGCAAAATAACCAACCTGTATGTTTGAGCCATTTTATATGGATGAATGGCAAAATACCTAACTGTATTATTCAAACACGATGGTTTTATTTTTATAGATCAGTACCCTGTCTTCAAACACTAGTTGCATCGCCCGGGCCAATACGGCCGTTTCTATTTCTTTACCAGATCTAACCATATCCGCTGAAGTAAAAGAATGATTTACAGGAATAATTTGTTGCGCAATAATGGGGCCTTCATCCAATTGATTGGTAACAAAATGTGCAGTGGCTCCAATTAATTTAACGCCCCGCTCATAAGCCTGCCGGTAAGGACTTGCCCCCACAAATGCCGGCAAAAAAGAATGATGTATGTTGATGATTTGCTCTGCAAATTTTTCGACAAAAGATGCGGATAAAATACGCATGAATTTTGCCAGTACCAGGTAGTCGGGTGAGTAGCTTTTAACAATATCCTTAATGATGGATTCAAAAACAACTTTGTCTTCCTGCTCATGCGATATATAGTGAAAGGGCACATCAAAACGATCGCATAAATCTTTTAGATCCACATGATTCCCAATAACTGCCTGCACGGCTGCACCCAGCGTTTTAAAGTGATTGCGTACCAATATATCTCCCAGGCAGTGATAATCTTTTGTGACCAACACCACTACTTTTTTCTTTGGTTGGGGATTTACTTTTATAGCTACATCTGCGGGAAGGATTGCTTTAAGCGCTTCTTCTAATGCTACTTGATCATAATGCCCAATAACTACCAGCCGTGTAAAAAAACGGTTGTCTTTTGTATCTACATGTTCCCGCATTGATACAATATTGATGTCATTTTTTGCCATTACAGCAGATATTGCAGCTACCAGGCCTACCTGGTCTTTGCATTGAATTAGTATTACCATTTAATAATAATTTGTTAGCCCACTTTCCGGTTTACTCAATTTCGAAGATGGCCAGTTCCTGCTATAAAAATAATCTACCTGTTCTTTATGAAGCCTGATAAATTTTTCTTTGTTTTCAAAAAATTCAATCACTGACTTAGTATCTACAAAATATTGATCATTTGCAACGATCAGGGGATAGGAAGAAAAACCATAAGTTTTAAAATCTTTTACAAGGCCGTGCTTTTGCGCATTGGCATTTGTGTAAATGATCGCTTGTTGTAAATGGCCTTCATCTTCAATTTTAATCCGCTTAAACGGTTTCTGAAATATACCGCCTTGCCGGTTAAACCTGTTATTGATATAGTTTGCATAGGAAACCATAAAACTATTCACCTGTCTTTCAATCATAGCATTAAACAATGATTCATTTTCCTGTTCTGATAAAAACAATTTCATCGAAACAGTAAGATCTTGAAGTGACAGTTTATTAAGAAAAATATTGATCGATTCCTGCGTTTTTATTTTAATGATAAAATGCGTGTGATTTGGAAGCACGCAAAAACTCCAGACGTCTGCAAAATCACCCAAAAATTTCCTGAACCTTTCAAGATAGACCTCGTAATCTTTATCATGGTTAAAAAGGAATAATCCATCTATACTTTTAAAAACCAGGTGATAAAAACTTCCAGGATGAAAAGGTGCTTTTAAGACAATAGGGGTTGGCATAAGTATAAATTTAAGGGTGTTCTTCAAGCCGGTAGCACGGTGAGCCACTCCTAAAGAGTGACTCACCGTGCTACCGGGATCACCGGGATGGGGATCAATGGGCTAATGCGCTTCAAGCCAGTTTTCACCTACCCCCAACTCAGCATCTGTAGGTACTTCATTCGGTAATGCCAATGCGGATTGCATACATTCCAATATTACCGGTTTAATTTGTTCCACTTCGTCTTTATGTGCATCAAATACCAACTCATCATGTACCTGTAATAACATTTTTGACTTAAGATTAAGTCGCTTAAATTCTTTATGAATTTTTATCATCGCCAACTTTATCATATCTGCTGCCGAACCCTGTATGGGTGAATTGATGGCGTTTCTTTCAGCAAAACCACGTACAGTAAAGTTGGCAGAATTAATGTCTTTTAACCAGCGCTTACGTCCCATCAGTGTTTCAACATAACCGGTTTCCTTGGCAAAGTTGATGGTGTCATCCATGTACTTCTGAATATTGGGAAATTGCTTTTTGTAGTTATCGATGATCTCTTTTGCTTCGGACCTCGGAATACCTAAATTCTCAGCAAGGCCAAATGCACCTTGTCCGTATATAATTCCAAAGTTTACACTCTTGGCCTTATAGCGCATCTCTTTTGTAACTTCAGTTTCTTCCACGTTAAAAACTTTTGCTGCGGTAGCGGTATGAATGTCTTTGCCCGTTTTAAATGCTTCGCACATGTTTACATCTCCACTAATAGCGGCAACAATACGTAGTTCAATCTGCGAATAATCCGCCGATATCAACACGTGGTTTTCATCTCTTGGGATAAAGGCTTTTCTTATTTCCCTGCCACGTTTAGTACGTACCGGTATGTTCTGTAAATTAGGATTGGTACTGCTCAGCCTGCCCGTTACCGCAACTGCCTGCGCATAGCTGGTATGCACCCTGCCAGTTTTTTTATTAATTAACTGGGGCAGTGCATCGATGTATGTATTTTTAAGTTTAGTCAGTTCCCTGAAAGTTAAAATATCATCGCATATTTTATTATTGTTGGCGAGTTTTGCCAGTACATCTTCACCGGTTGCATACTGGCCGGTTTTGGTTTTTTTAGCTTTCGGATCAAGTTTTAGTTTTTCAAATAATACCTCGCCTAATTGTTTGGGACTTGCCAGGTTAAACCGAACACCCGCCTGTTCGTATACACTTTCTTCACTTGTTTTTGCTTCAACTTCCAGTTGTTTGCTATAATCTTTTAAAAACTGTTCATCAATTCTTATACCCTCAAATTCCATATCTGCCAATACTTTTACCAATGGATTTTCCACTTCGTAAAATACTTTGTCAACTGCCCTTGCTTTCAATTGCGGCAGAAAAGCATTTTTTAATTGCAACGTAATATCGGCGTCTTCTGCAGCATATTCTTTTATTTTATCCAGCTCCACATCTCTCATGGTGCCCTGTCCTTTCCCTTTTTTTCCAATTAATTCTGTAATGGAAACGGGTTCGTACCCGAGATATTTTGCACTCAATGCATCCATATTGCTTTTGCCATCCGGCTCTATTACATAATGGGCCAACATGGTATCAAAAATATTTCCCTTCAGTTCAACATCATACCATTTTAATATCAGCATATCATACTTGATATTTTGCCCTACCCATACTCGTTTTTCATCATTAAAAAACTCTGTAAAATTATTTAATACAGCTATGCACCCAGCTCTATCATCAGGACATGGAACATAATAACCTTCTCCGGGTGTGAAGGAAAAGCTGAGGCCAACCAGTTCTGCTTCGTTTGCATCTATACCTGTTGTTTCTGTATCGAAAGATGTTTCTAATTGTGCTGAAAGCTTGTCCTGCAATTCCTTTATCAGTTCCGGCGTATTTGCCAATATATAAGTATGCGGAGTATTGTGAATATTTTTATCGGCTACCAGGTTGTCGGTATTGAAATTATCGGCAGCATCATTTTCAACAACCGGTTTTTTTTCTACAGAGGCAACTACGTTTCCAAAAAGATCGAGTTGGCCACTAGCTGATTTAACCGATGCGGGTTGAGTTCCTTCATCCTCAACTC
The DNA here is from genome assembly GCA_046590675.1 of Ferruginibacter sp. Classification (GTDB taxonomy): domain Bacteria; phylum Bacteroidota; class Bacteroidia; order Chitinophagales; family Chitinophagaceae; genus Ferruginibacter. The sequence continues at coordinate 154,642 of JBKJUP010000059.1, forward strand.
CCGATGGCAATCCCACTTCTTCGCCTAAAACTCTTTTACTAAGCGCCCTGAATTCTAACTCAATAAAAATATCTTTCAACGCTTCCCGATTCATTTCTTTTATCTTGAAATTTTCTTCATGAAACTCTGTGGGTACATCAGTAATGATGGTTGCAAGCTTTTTACTCAGGATTGCCATTTCCCTGCCGGCTTTTATCTTTTCGCCTATGGAGCCTTTGATATTATCGGCATTTTCCAGAATATTTTCCAGGGTATCATATTGGTCTAATAATTTGGCTGCAGTTTTTTCACCCACACCTTTTATTCCGGGAATATTATCAACCGCATCACCCATCAGTCCCAAAATATCTATCACCTGGCTAACTCTTTTTATTCCCCATTTAGCACACACTTCCTCAGGCCCCATTATTTCAATATTGCCTCCCTGGTATGGAGGTTTATAAATCTTTATATTTTCTGAAACCAACTGGCCATAATCTTTATCGGGCGTTACCATAAATACTTCATAACCTACCTTTTCTGCCTGCTTGGCAAGGGCACCAATTACATCATCGGCTTCATAACCATCGATGGCTACTACGGGAATATTCATTGCTTCAATGATGCGTTTTATATCGGGTACTGCGGATGAGATGTCTTCCGGGGTTTCCTGTCGGTTTGCCTTATAATCTGCAAAATCGGTATGGCGTTCGGTCAATGCATGCGTATCAAAACAAACCGCCATGTGGGTGGGCTTTTGATTATTGATAAGATCGACCAATGTGTTTGTAAAGCCAAACTGGGCATTTGTATTTCTGCCTTTACTGGTAATACGTGGATTGCGGATCAGCGCATAATATGCCCTAAAAACAAGGGCATAGGCATCTAGAAGAAATAACTTTTTTTGCATGCGGTAAAAGTAACTCTTTAAAATAAAAAGTAAAAATGCCCGAAAATCGCAACCTTGCAATTAGTTTCACAAATAAAAAAAGCCACCCAAAAGATTGGATGGCTAAAGCATTTTTTAAAGCAGGTATTTTTTAAAACCTGGTATCTATAAATAATGGCAGCATAGCACGCCATGTTGGCCAGTCATGTGTCCATTCAGGACCCCAAACGCTCAGTTCGTAATTAACGCCCTTATTATAAAGTATGCCGGCAAAACCTTTCCCCGCTTCCGGTGCTTCGTAGTCGCCCGATCCTGTTAAAATATGAATGTGCTTACTTTTTCGTATCTGTTCCAGGATGGCATGATCTGTTAAATTGGGCATGTAATGCATCGGCGAGTTATAATACACCTGCTCATCAAAAAAGCCTTTAGTATATTCTGTAAGATCATATACACCACTCATTGCAATTACGCCATCAAAAACCTCGGGGCGCTTTAAAAACAAATTCATACTGTGCAATGCGCCCAGGGAAGCGCCGCAAATAATGATGGGCGTTTCCGGTGAAGTATGGTTTTTAATAAAAGGAACCACCTCATTATAGATGTATTGATTGAACTGGTTATGACGAATGGCTTTATGTTCGCCAGCCATGTCATTATTAAGCCAACTTTCATTATTGATGCTATTTACAGAAAATACTTTTATCTTTCCTCCATTAATATAAGGAGAAAGGTGATCTATTAACTGAAAACGTTCGTATTCCAGGTAATCAGCTCCGGCAGTCGGAATCATCAATAATGCAAACCCATAATCCCCATAAACAGCCATCGGCATTTCTTTTTGTAAGGAAGGACTAAACCATGAAGTAGTTTCTTTTTTCATAATTGTTTGTATAAATTGATTTGTGAAAGAGAATTAATCATTGCCGGTAATCTATTTTGTAACGGAAACAATATTTTTGTAAGCATATCATAAAAACTATAAATTCATTACTGTGAGGTTAAAATTAAAACTATCGTCGCTATTAATCCTTTTATCGATCATATTTTATTCCTGTGAAAAGGAATACAGCCTGGAAGGAAATATCATTGGTGGAACAGCAGTTTTCACATTTAACGGCCCTTTGGGTGCATGCACCAGTGCTGCTATTGGAGGTATTTATAAAGATGGAACAGCATTAGACGGGACCAATACAGTTACAGTGTCGGTAGATGTTTCAACTATTGGTACCTATAGCATCTCCACCGTTACCCAGGGTGGCATCAGTTTTTCCGGCACCGGCTCATTTATTACAACCGGTGTACAAACTGTAACCTTAACCGGTGCTGGTACCCCTATTGCCGGTACCTATGTTTTCTCACCTGGTAGCACCTTGGGTTGTTCATTTACAATAACGGTTACAGCAGTTGCAGGTAATACAGCAGTGTATACTTTTGATGGAGCTCCGGCAGGATGTAATGGATCCTACACTGGTAATTACTTTGTTGCAGTGCCACTTACAGTAAATGAAAGTGTTTCGATAGATGTTATTGTTACAACTATTGGCACTTACAATATTTCTACCAATACAACCAATGGCATAAAATTCTCGGGCACTGGCAGTTTTACGACAACTGGTTTACAGCAGGTTACTTTAACCGGTAGCGGAACACCAGTAGCAGCAGGTGATTTTGACTATACGCCAACAAATAATGGTTGCAAATTTACCCTCACAGTAGATCCAACTCCGGCGAATGCCAATGATTTTCTTAAGTGTTCAATTGATGGCGTTGCCCGTAATTTTAGTTTAGGAGTTACAGGATTACAGGTAGATCCAACTGCCATTGCTTTTGGTGGAGTGGAGAATACGAGCCCTACCAGCCCAAACTTTCAAATAGGAATTACCAAACCGCCCGCCATTACAACCGGCTTGTACAACAGGTTTAGCACTACTAATTTTACTTCGTATTGTGTTGCCCAATATAGTGATGCGGCGGCGGTACAATGGTACATAGGCATAGTAAACCAGACCGGTGGCTTTACAGTTACCGTTACAAAATATACTACGAGCCTTATTGAAGGTACTTTCAGCGGTACTTTATATGATAATACCGGGCTGGGCACTAATACAAAAGTGGTTACCAATGGTTCATTTAGTGTAACTTATTAATTGGAAGGGTAAGTTTACTTAAAATTAAAAAAGCGGCAAATGCCGCTTTTTTATATCCATTAATTTTTATTTTAGAAGTTGTCTAAATCTAATGCTTTAAAAAAATGATGGTGGGAAATGATGCCATAAAAGTATGAATTTGAACGGAGCACTTCGTTCCTCAGTGTAAACTCTGCCAATGTCGATGCAATGAAACACCAATGTCGGCCAAAAGATCTTCTAACCAGCCTCCAATTATTATTCCACCACTCCTTCCTTAATTTCTGTCCATAATTCGTGGTAGCACCTGGCGGCGTAACTGCTACGGGCAAACTCTTCTATAGGTTGACGGTGTATGCCCATTTTTTCTACATCCGACAAGTAAGGAATATAGTTTTGAAAGAACTTTTTATCCTTGTACAAATGCTCCATTATTTCATTGTGCATATTCTTGCGAAGATCAGCCATGGTAAAGAAGCACATCAGCTTGCTGCTATCCAGATCCTTTTCTTTGAAATAATCCTTCACCATATTATAGGTGCGGATTGAAAGCGTAGTGGGAATGATTGGCATTAACACCACATCAGAAGCCTGGAAAATATTTTCGCTCAATGCGCTGAAACCGGGAGGGCAGTCAATAAACACAAAATCGTACTCCTGCTCAAGTTGTTTTAAAATGCTTTTTAGCCTGTTTTTATTTCCTTTCATTTCCTCCAGCATGATATCAAAACTACGTGCAGATGCATCAGCAGGAATGATCTCGAGGTTATCGTAGTTGGTTGACATAATCGCATTGTCAAGATTGGCATCTTTGGCAATCAGTTTTTTTATTCCCTGTGCATCCTTTGGTTTTATTTGATAGTAAAAGGTAGTAGAACCCTGTGGATCTATATCCCACAATAAAGTTTTAAAACCATCTTTTGCTGCTAAATAGGCAAAATTTACGCAACTGGCAGTTTTGCCAACGCCACCTTTAAGGTTGTAAAGAGCTACTGTTATCATAAAACAACTTATTAATTTGGTTATTGACAGAAATGAAAGATAGTAAATAATTTAAAACGTGCAAGAGTTGTTATCGGTTTTAAAAGCAATTTGAAACAGTAACGCTTACACGATACTTACCAGCAGCAGGCGACCATTAATTTATTGGGCGTTTTACCGGCAGAATTTATAATTTGGTAAAAAATATTTCCCTTAATGATTAAAATATCAATACTCAAAGGCGACATAACAACGCTTGCAACAACAGCCATTGTTAATGCTGCAAATACTTCACTATTGGGAGGTGGCGGCGTAGATGGTGCCATTCACCGCAAGGGCGGAAGGCAAATTTTAGCCGAATGTATTGAAATAAGAAACAGGCAGGGTGGATGCAAAACCGGTGAAGCTGTAATTACAAGCGGTGGCAATTTGCCGGCAAAGTTTGTGATACATACGGTTGGCCCCGTTTGGCAGGATGGAAAAAGCAATGAAACCGAACTTCTGCGAAACTGTTATATGAATACCTTGAGACTTGCCAGCGAAAATCAAATTGGTACCCTTGCCTTTCCAAATATAAGTACCGGCATTTATGGATTTCCTAAAAAGCTGGCTGCAACAACTGCTGCGCTGGCAGTTGCTGCATTTCAGGAATCAGTGCCCGATTCCGGCATTCGGGAAATAGTTTTTGTTTGTTTTGATGATGAAAATTACCACCTTTACCTGCATTGTTTTAATAGTTAACAGCCTTAAGTAATCAGAATTTATACATTCAATTTACAATCACAGCTTTCATTATTTACGTGACTTTTATTTTTTGAATAGCGGCTTTCTAATTAATCCTTCCCTCATTTATCAAGCCGGAGCTTTTAAACTAAATTTGTATCCATTTATTAAATAAAAAGTAGTTGGGTATATGAACAGAACTTTTGTGATTGGAGATATTCATGGAGCATACAAAGCTTTAAAACAAGTAATAGAAAAAGCAGGTGTAGAAGATACAGACCAATTAATTTTTTTAGGCGATTATGTTGATGGGTGGAGCCAGTCTTTTGAGGTAATCGAGTACCTGATGCAACTCGAAAAAAAAATGAAATGTGTTTTCATAAAGGGAAATCACGACTTATGGTGCCAGCAATGGCTGGATAAAAACATTTTGGATGAAACCTGGATTTACAATGGCGGCAAAGCAACTTTTAAAAGTTATCAAAACAGGTCTGCAGTGGATTTACTTGAGCACTTCGGTTTTTTTAAACGAACACAGAATTATGTAATTGACGATCAAAACCGCTTATTTATCCATGCAGGCTTTTCTTCACTGCATGGCCCTTACAAGGAACATTATAGTAGTAATTACAGTTGGGACCGTACTTTATGGGAAATGGCCTTATGTCTTGATAACAGGTTAAAAAGAAATTCTTTTCTTTACCCAAAGCGATTAAAATTATTCAGCGAAATCTATATTGGCCACACACCCACTTTGCATTACGATACATTTGAACCCATGAATGCTGCCAATGTGTGGAATGTTGATACCGGCGCTGCATTTAATGGAAGGCTTTCCATTTTAGATGTAGACAGCAAAAAATTCTGGCAAAGCGATGTGGTGCAAAATCTTTACCCGGATGAAACAGGCAGGAACAGAACCTGACTGATTGATCAGGTTGATATTTTATCCGGCTATTTTTTCATTCCTTCCAATTCTTTTTGCATGCGAAACATCTCATCTCTTAACCGGGCTGCTTCCATAAAATCCAGGTCACGGGCAGCCTTTTCCATTTCCTTTTTTATTTTGCCGACGGCCTTTTCTAATTGAGGAATGGTTTTGTACACTTCCTGGTCTTCTGCTGCAACTGTTACCAGGTCTTCATCGTCCCCAATTGAATATGGATTTGATGGATCATAACCTTTCACATCTAATACAGATCCCTGGGCAAAGATCTGCTCCTTGCTTTTTATAATTGTTTTTGGTATGATACCATGTTCAATATTATATGCCACTTGCTTTTCCCGCCTTCGGGTAGTTTCGTCAATTGTTTTTTGCATGCTACCGGTAATGGTATCCGCATAAAAAATTACCAGGCCATCCACGTTACGTGCGGCACGGCCTGCAGTTTGCGTAAGGCTGCGTTCGTTGCGTAAAAAGCCTTCTTTATCTGCATCTAATATTGCAACCAGCGAAACTTCCGGCAGGTCCAATCCTTCCCGAAGCAGGTTAACACCCACCAGTACATCAATAACACCTAAACGTAATTCTCTTAGTATTTCTATTCTTTCCAGTGTATCTACTTCGCTGTGGATGTACTTACTTTTTATGTTGATGCGATGCAGGTATTTATCCATTTCCTCTGCCATGCGTTTGGTAAGTGTTGTTACCAGTACCCGATCGCCCTTGGTTATTGTTTTATCTATCTCATCCAGCAGGTCATCAATCTGGTTGATGGACGGCCTTATCTCAATCGGCGGATCCAATAACCCGGTAGGCCTTACAACCTGTTCAACTACTACGCCACCGGTTTTCTCCAATTCAAAATCACCCGGCGTTGCACTTACAAATATTGTTTGGTTAATTATATTTTCAAATTCATTGAAATTGAGTGGGCGGTTATCCAAAGCACTTGGCAACCGAAAACCATAATCAACCAATATTAATTTACGGCTACGGTCGCCGCCATACATTCCACTAACCTGTGGAATTGTTTGATGACTTTCATCAATAATGCAAATGAAATCCCTTGGGAAATAATCCAACAGGCAAAAGGGCCTTGTGCCCGGCACCCTCCGATCAAAAAAACGGGAATAGTTTTCAATACCATTACAATAACCCAATTCCCGAATCATTTCAAGATCGTAATTAACTCTTTCGCTTAGTCGTTGTGCTTCTATAAACTTTCCGCTTTGTTTAAAGTATTCTACTTGTGCGGCGGTTTCATCCTGTATTTCATAAATAACCTGCTGCATGATATCCTTTGGTGCCAGGTATAAATTTGCCGGAAAAATTGCAGCGTTCTCAACCAACCCAATTCGTTTACCCGTAGTTAACTCAAGTGTTTCGATGGTTTCAATTTCATCACCAAAAAAAGTTACCCTATAACCAAAATCCACATAAGGCAAGTTGATATCAACCGTATCGCCTTTTACCCTAAAAGTTCCCCTGGTAAAATCTGTTTGTGTTCTGCTATATAAACTATTTACAAGTGCATGTAAAAATCCTTGCCGTGAGACTACCTGGCCTTTTTGGATGCGCACAATCCCATTTTCAAAATCTGTTGGATTTCCCATTCCATAAATACAACTCACGCTCGCCACAACAATGATATCTCTGCGTCCACTTAATAATTGTGCAGTTGCCTGCAGGCGAAGTTTATCCAGCTCTTCGTTGATACTTAAGTCTTTTTCGATGTAAGTATTACTCACCGGCATATAAGCTTCCGGTTGGTAGTAATCGTAGTAGCTAACAAAATAGCCTACCGCATTATCAGGAAAAAATTGTTTAAACTCACCATACAGTTGCGCTACCAGCGTTTTATTATGTGTTAGTACCAAGGTTGGCCTTTGTACGTTCTGGATAACATTTGCAATGGTAAAAGTTTTACCGCTACCTGTTACACCTAACAGCGTTTGATATTGTTCGCCATCTAATATACCTTCTGTTAATTTTGCAATTGCGTCAGGCTGGTCGCCGGATGGAGAATATGGGGATTGAAGATTGAAAGACACGTAAATTTTTTAACTGTAAATTATACCAATTAAATAGTACAGCCAAACGGGGGAGTATGTTTACAGTATTCGATTTTTAATAAATCGTATTATCCAAAAAAATAATTCTTTTAAAAATGACTGCGCCGCAGTGGAGTTATAAATGGATGGAAATTTGAAAATGTTATTTTTCTCATTTTTTCAAACTCATTTCTGCGGATAATCCAGGCGATGGTAAATGAAGGAATGATATCTGTAAACGGAAGTATTTCCTCTAAAAAACTCAGTACACCACCTATCTTTCCCAATCTGCCACCAAACAGGTAATTAAAAATTAATGCAGACAATGGTGCCCATACAATATCAGATAATTCTCCAAAAAGAGGGAAAAAAAAGCTACTCATTCCTACCACATCGAGAAATATACAAAGCCCCAAGCTTGGAAGTGTTACTTTATTGGTCTTCATAAATAAAGTGTTTTAAACTTTTAATACAATTCCCTTGCCATTTTTCTCACGCAATTAAAAATCTATGAAATGTGTAATAATTTTGGCTTTTTATTGCCTGTTGATATGGTAGATCCTTACTAAAAAAAAATCATTAATTTGTGTTGCAAAAAACCAATCTTATCATATATGACCAAAACCTCTCCCAGGTTCTTAGGCCTGGATGTATTTCGCGGATTAACCATTTGCTTAATGATTATTGTAAATACGCCAGGAAATTCTGCCACAACTTTTTCTCCCTTATTGCATGCTCATTGGAATGGGTTTACGCCGACCGACCTTGTATTCCCATCATTTTTGTTTGCGGTTGGCAATGCCATGAGTTTTGTAATGAACAAATGGCATAATCTAAAACAAAGCGAAGTTTTATGGAAGATTTTTAAAAGAACCTTTATCATTTTTCTGCTTGGATATCTTATGTATTGGTTTCCATTTGTAAGATGGGACGCCAATAATCAACTGATTGCAGCTCCGTTTGGTAATACCCGGGTTTTTGGGGTATTACAAAGGATTGCACTATGTTATTGTATTGCGGCGTTGTTACTTTATTATTTCAAAACAAGAACCGTCATTATTATTAGCATTGTTTTTCTTTTTCTTTACTGGATAATTATGAATGTATTTGGTGATCCTGCAGCTCCTTTAAGTCTTGAAGGAAACGCTGTATTGCGCCTGGATCGATGGTTATTGGGCGATGCCCATTTATATCATGGAGAGGGCGTGGCTTTTGATCCCGAAGGATTGCTAAGCACCTTGCCTGCCATCGCCAATGTTGTTGGTGGTTTTGTAGCTGGTAAATTTATTCAGCGCAAGGGTTCCACTTACGAAGGACTAACTGTTTTATTAATATCGGGAGCCCTTATTTTATTCCTTGGTTATTGCTGGGACCTTGGTTTTCCAATTAATAAAAAACTATGGACTAGCTCCTTTGTACTTTACACAGTTGGCCTCGATTGCCTGATATTGGGTATCATTATTTACATCACGCAGTTTCTTAATAAAACCAATTGGACAACGTTTTTTGTCATATTCGGCCGCAACCCACTGTTTATTTACCTGTTATCAGAAATTTTCGTCATCATACTCTTTTTCATAAGAATAGATTCAAAAACAACTTTATTCAGTTGGATATACCTACACATATTTAGCCATGCCGGCGGATACCTGGGTTCATTACTGTTTGCTGTTGCATTTATGCTTATTTGCTGGCTGGTGGGTTATTTTTTAGATCGACGCAAAATCTACATTCGTGTTTAAAGAATAAATTCATGGAGACGGGTTATCTTTTTGACAGACTATTAGCCAAAAAATTAGGAAAAAGTGCTTATTTGAACCTTCTACCATTTAAGACAGCTATGAAAATTGGCTATCAATTGCCTTTTGATTTATAGTTAAATAGCATTCTCTGATGTATAGATCGTTAAAACTTAGGGGTCATAAGCTTAATTGTAAGTTAACGATTGAAATCCGGCCAAATTAGCGTACTTTTGCACCTCAAAAAAACAGCGTCAATTGCTGGAACAGCTTTAACCATCGGGGTTTCGCTACTAACCGGTGATTTTAAGCTAAAAGTATTTAACAATGAACATAAGAAACATCGCCATCATTGCTCACGTAGATCATGGCAAAACAACATTGGTTGATAAGATTTTACACAGTACCAATATATTTCGTGATAATCAGGAAACTGGCGAGCTGATCATGGATAACAACGATCTTGAAAGAGAAAGAGGTATCACCATTTTTAGTAAAAACGTATCTGTAACTTACAAAGACGTTAAAATCAATGTAATAGATACCCCAGGCCATAGTGACTTTGGTGGTGAAGTGGAAAGAGTTTTAAAAATGGCTGATGGTGTATTATTGTTGGTGGATGCTTTTGAAGGACCAATGCCGCAGACACGTTTCGTACTGCAGAAGGCATTGCAGCTTGGCTTACATCCAATTGTAGTTATAAACAAGGTTGACAAACCAAACTGTCGTCCTGATGAGGTACATGACGCCGTATTTGAACTATTCTTTAACCTGGACGCAACTGAAGAACAGCTTGATTTCCCTACCATTTATGGTAGCAGCAAGAACGGCTGGATGAATACGTCACTTACTGAAATTGATAATATTTTCCCATTACTGGATGCTATACTGGAACATGTACCGGAGCCTAAAGTAAATGAAGGAACAACTCAAATGCAAATTACCTCTCTTGATTATTCATCTTTCTTAGGAAGAATTGCGGTAGGTAAAGTTGCCCGTGGCACAATCAGAGAAGGTCAAAATATTGCATTGGTACAGGCTGATGGCGGTATCAAAAAAATGAAAGTAAAAGAATTGTACACTTTTGAAGCGCTTGGTAAAAAGAAAGCAACAGAAGTAAGTGCAGGAGACATTTGCGCAATTGTTGGTTTGGATGAATTTAATATTGGCGATACAATCTGCGATTCAGAATTTCCTGAAGCATTGCCGGTAATCAGTGTAGATGAACCAACCATGAGTATGATGTTTGGTATCAATAACTCACCATTCTTTGGCCGTGAAGGTAAATTTGTAACCTCACGCCACTTGAGAGATCGTTTAATAAAAGAAACTGAAAAAAACCTGGCGCTTCGTGTTGAAGATTCAGGAAGTGCAGATAGCTTTTTAGTTTATGGCCGTGGTATTTTACATCTTGGTATCTTAATTGAAACCATGCGGAGAGAAGGTTTTGAATTAACAATTGGTAACCCACAGGTATTGGTTAAAGAAATTGATGGTAAAAAATGTGAGCCGTACGAAAACCTGGTTGTTGATGTTCCTTCTGAATTTAGTGGTAAAGTAATTGACCTGGTTACGCAACGTAAAGGTGAAATGCTGATCATGGAAAGCAAAGGCGAGATGCAGCACCTGGAATTTGATATTCCTTCAAGAGGTTTAATTGGTTTACGTAGCAACATGCTTACCAATACTGCCGGAGAAGCTGTAATGGCCCACAGGTTTACAGATTATCGTCCATGGAAAGGACCAATTCCGGGAAGAAGTAATGGCGTATTATTATCTAAAAACCAGGAAAAAACAACTGGTTATTCAATTGATAAATTACAGGATAGAGGAAGGTTTTTCGTTGATCCGGGTGATGAGGTTTACACAGGACAGATTATTGCTGAGCACATTAAGCCAGGCGATTTAAATGTAAATGCTACTGAACCTAAAAAATTAACCAATCACCGTGCAAGTGGTAGTGATGATGCCAGCCGTGCAGCTCCTAAAATCTTAATGACGTTGGAAGAGTGTATGGAATATATTCAACAAGATGAGTGTATTGAAGTAACGCCAAAATCTATCCGTATGCGTAAGGTTATTTTAAATGAAGATGAGCGTAAAAGAGTTTCGAAGTCAATGGGGCAAGAAGCTTAATATCCTAAATTATATAATTAAATCCTCCGTAAAAAACGGGGGATTTTTTTATGAGTTTAGTTTAAAGGCTAAAAACCATGAAAAAGCGCAGTTAGATATTCATGCTTACAAATCCTTTTTTTTATTAGAATAATTTTTGTAATAAAATTCAATTACTTCATTGTATTTTTTTAAATATTTATTGTTTTCAATTCTTGTTTTCATATCTGGTATCAATTTTAGTCTTCCTTTGTCTACAACAAGCCCTGTTATCTCACACCTGTCTTCACGATAATGAATTTTTTTATGGTTAGGAAAAAAGCCACAATTAATTGTAATCTGTAAAATTTCCGGTATCAAATTTTTAAATGCTTTTGAAGATGAAAAGGTAAGATCATCCAGGAAAGCAGTAAAAGTCAGCTGGTGTTGTTCAGCAAAAGATTGCAGATTGAACGCTAGTGTTTCAGTAACCAGGTTCGCTATAATAGGAGAAGTAGGAGATCCTTGTGGTAGTGATCCTTTGAACGTGACTAGCTTTGTAATTACCCGGGCAATATTCCAGCTATAACCTTTGTTCATTAATGTTTTGTGGACCTGTCCGTTGCTAATATTTTGAAAAAAGTTTTTTAAATCTACTGACAAAAAGTATTTTCCCTCCAAATGTCTTAAGGCATTCAATACATTATTTTTTCCTTCGATTGAACCATACATGCAAGCGGGGTGCCTTATTTCTTTAAGATCCGATAAGATTTTTTTCTGCATTATCTTCAGAGCTCTTACTGGAGGAACAAGGTCCCTATACCTTATGGTTCCATCTTTATTAAGTTGATTTTTACCAAATTTCTTTTTCGGCTGTCTCTTTTCATAATAATAATCGTCGGTGTTTTTAGTTACTTCAAGAACGAAATTACTTTTTCGATTAAGAGTAGTATACAGATCGTAAAAAATTTTAATCATAAAAAACCAAAGTTGTTAGAACATTTTTGGAATAACTGACAAAGCACCTTTGATAAATTCTCCAATCCATTTTACCCAATTAATTTTTAGTTTGGGATTCTTTTTACCAAATGTGATGGTGGAGTAGATCTCCTGTTCGGCTGGGGAAAAATCGCAATAGATCTCTAACCTGATGTTCATTTTACCTTTGGTCTTTTTTTGACCTTTTTCATTTCTCATTGTAAGAAATTTTATGTTTTAATAATCAAAATACCCCGCCCATGATATCCTGATCAATTAACCTATGCGAATGCGATTTTTCTTTAACAACTTTGGTATATACTTTTAATTTTGGCCGCCCAAAAAGTTGGCTGAAATGTGTTTGGAAACACTTTATAAAATAGGTTGAAAGAAATGAAAGTAGATGAACAATCAAAGAACTGAATTCAAAATATAAACTCTATTTAACTCAACAAAAAATTTTAATGCACAATTTGATATGGAATGTGAATTACTGAAAACTAAACATTTTGATGAGATTGGAAATGGTTTGGAAAGAAAGATTTTACTCTTCTAAAGTATGCGACTAATTTTAGCTTCATAAACTAAATGAACTCTACATCTAACACAATCATGGAACACCTCATTCATCTTGGAAAAGATAAAAAGCTAAAAAAAGTAATAGAACTACAACAACCTTATGTGCTTGAAAAAAGGAATAATGTTTACCTGCATTTGTGTGGTTCCATTATGAGTCAGCAGTTAAGTACAAAAGTTGCCGCTGTAATTTTTGCCAGGTTTATGAATCTCTATAAACAGAAACCTACACCTAAAAAAATCGTCAATACTTCTATTGAAACATTACGTGGCCTCGGCCTTAGTTATGCAAAGGCTGGTTATGTACAGAATGTTTGCCGCTTTTTTATTGAAGAAAAATTAACCGATGAAAAGCTTCATCAAATGACAAATGATGAGTTGATAAAATACCTGTCGCAGATAAAAGGAGTTGGACAATGGACCGTAGAAATGATATTAATGTTTACACTTGGCAGAGAAGATGTAATTGCCCTCGACGACCTTGGCATTCAACAAGGCATTATGAAATTATACAAGCTGGATGGACTGGATAAAAAAGAGCTAAAGGCAAAAATGATTGCAGTTTCAACAAAATGGAGTCCATACCGTACGTACGCCTGTAAATATATCTGGGGCTGGAAAGACAATATGCCGGCCATAAAAACTTCAGAAAAATAGCAGTGTTTAAGGAATCAATTTTACAATTTGTTCGAGGTATAGTTGATCAGTTTCATCAAAGCTGTCATAAGATTCACTATCAACATCCAACACACCAATTACCTCATTTCCCCTCATAATTGGCACTACAATTTCTGATTTAGATAAACTGCTGCAGGCGATGTGGCCAGGAAATTTTTCAACATCCGGCACAATTAAAGTTACTGCCCTTTCCCATGCAGTTCCGCAAACACCTCTTCCTTTACGGATACGGGTGCAGGCAACCGGCCCCTGAAATGGCCCTAATACCAGTTCATCATTTTTCACAAGATAAAAGCCTACCCAAAACCATCCGAACTGTTCCTTCAAAGCCGCGGATATATTTGCCAGGTTTGCCACCAGGTCGGGTTCTCCTGTTATTAAACCGGTTATTTGGGGTAGCAATGATTGATAAATCTCTTCTTTTGTTCCCTGGGCAATTGTGAGGTCTTCGGCCATGATATGTTGGGTGAGTCACTCCAAAGAATGACTCACCATTTTAATAAATTAAAAGATAGTTTTAAAGAAGTCTTTCATATCCTGCCAGGATTGTTTGTCAGCAGCCTCATTGTACTCAATGGGCATGTTGAATTTTTTACCAACAGCAGTTGAGTTTACGTTGGTAAAAGCATGGGTTGCACCTTCATAAGACTTAAACGTGTAATCGACATGCATTTCATCCAAGTTATCCCTGAATTTTTTAATGTCATCGGCACTTACGAACTTGTCGGCTTCGCCATGGCAAACTAAAATTTTTGCTTTGGTACTTCCCGGTGTTGCCGGTACTGTTGCAAGCCCTCCATGAAAACTTACCACGCCTTTAAAAGGCATGCCCATTTTTGCTGCGTTCAATACCATTGATCCGCCAAAACAATAACCAATTGCAGCTAGTTTGTCTGCATCTGTTTGTGGATATTCTTTTAATTTTTTTACCGCTGCTTCAATCCTGCTTTTACCCAACTCAGGATTTTGATAAAAAGGGGTTGCAAGTTCCTGTGCAGCTTTTGGATCTGCGCCTTGTTTGCCTTCCCCATACATATCTACAGCTATTGCTATGTACCCCAGCTCTGCAAGTTTATTGGCACGCATCCTTGAATATTCGTTATTTCCCCACCACTCGGGAACAACTACAATGGCGGGCCTTTTACCTTTTTGCTGCTGGTTATATGCTACATAACTTTTCATGATAACTCCATCGGCGGTATAAGTCACTTCTTCACCTTTTATAGACTTATTGCTTTGTGCAGATAATGACGACACCGTAGTTAGCAGCAAAAGCGATAAAATTGTTTGAAAATACTTTTTCATTATTGAAATTTTTTAGTTGACGTTTAAACAGTAAACAGGCTGATTTGTTCTTGTTCAGAAAGAAAATTTCATGCCACTTCGCCCTATTTGTTTATCAATAAGTCGCTGTACGAATCAGCAAGAAAATCACCTTCTTTAATTTCAAACAAACTGCTATATTGGTTGCATTGTTCCTGGAGTTTTTCTTTCCCAATGGTACCATCCATATCAATGGCTTCCACCTCTACAAATGTGCCCAAATCCTGTACTTTGTCAAAGTGAAATTTTACGTTTTCAATAAAATAAATTTTTCGCTTTTTACTTACAACTACTTTTATACCCAACGATTCCGTTAAGATATCTTTTAGTGCCTTATCAGGTGAATGTTTGTAGAGCAATATATGGGACGATTTACTTCCCGCAATGTTTTCACGATGATAATGAATCAATGCATTTTCGATGTTGCCTTCTCTTAACTTTAATCTGCCTGCAGGTACATTAAAATAAGTGTCGGTCTGTAAGTCTTCACCTATAAATATTGGATTTTCCTGTTTCAATTTTGCCTCGAGTTCGTCGAGGTTAGCGGCAGACGCTTTAAATTCTATATTTAATATTGACATCTGGCAAAATTAATACGTTTGAGCTAGTATGCCAGCCTAATAAAGTATGTAGCATTAGATTCAGTCAATGAGCCCATATACTATTTAATTGACTCAATGATTCGTACTTTTAATGTATAAATATCTGACTCTGAACAAAACCTCCCTATTTAAACACCAATGGTTTATCTTCTTAAGAACTTTATTTGTAGGATATTAAATAAATATGAACTAACCGTTTATAAATTATTACCTGAAAAACAGTAGTAAGCAGTAAATTTGCCATTAACCTTAATACTTGCATGCCGATTTTTGAATTGAAACTTCCAAAAACTATCGCAAGGGCACTCAAAATGCCACCCCGCGATCCCAGGCTTCAACAAATTAAAGTGCTGAAAAAATTGCTACGCACGGCGAGGTTTACCCAATTTGGTCAATTATATAAGTTTGATGAAATCCTGATGAGTCGTCATCCCGGCAAGAAATTTCAGCAAATGCTGCCAACTTATGATTACAGCAAAATTTATCAGCAATGGTGGCATAAAGCCAAGGATGGAATTCCGGATGTTTGCTGGCCCGGCAAAGTACAATATTTTGCCCTCAGCAGCGGTACGAGCGATGCATCTAGTAAATTTATACCTATTACCAAGGAGCTTATCCGCAGCAATACCATTACCAGTTTTAAGCAATTGCTAAGCCTTGCCAAATACGATGATGTACCCAAAAGGGCCATTGGAAAAGGGTGGATGATTTTGGGTGGAAGTACTGAACTGCAAAGAGGCCCAACCTATTTTGCCGGCGATCTCAGTGGCATTCAACAAAAAAATATTCCGTTTTGGTTTTTGGGACTTGGCTTGTACAAGCCAGGTAAGAAAATTGCTAAGGAAAAAGATTGGGCAAAAAAACTGGATGAAATAGTAGAGAACGCACCCAACTGGGATATAGGATTTATAGTAGGTGTGCCGGCATGGTTGCAACTATGCATGGAAAAAATAATTGAACGGTATAAAGTAAAAAATATTCACGAAATATGGCCCAACCTCGCATTTTATGTACATGGAGGTGTATCAATGCAACCTTATAAAAACGGATTTGAAAAGCTACTGGGAAAGCCCATTACTTATATCGAAACTTACCTTGCAAGTGAAGGATTTTTAGCTTATCAAAACAGGCAGGAAGCCAAGGGAATGCACCTGGCACTTAATAATAATATCTTTTTTGAATTTGTTCCTTTTGATAACAGCAACTTTGATATTGACGGTAATATGGTTACGAATCCTACCGCTTACATGATCCACGAAATTGAGGAGAATAAAGATTATGCCATATTAATAAGTACCAATGCCGGAGCCTGGCGTTATGCAATTGGTGATACCGTAAGGCTGGTGGACAGGGAAAAAAGCGAAATTATTATTACAGGCCGTACCAAACACTTCCTAAGCCTTGTTGGTGAACATTTAAGTGTTGACAACATGAATAAGGCGATTGAAATGGTAAGTAAAGAACTTAATATCTCCATTCCTGAATTTACGGTAGCAGGCCAACCACATGGCTTATTCTTTGCACACCATTGGTATGTTGCTACAGACGATGACGTTAATAGTGAAGAGCTCCGCCTGCGAATTGATGAAAAACTTAAAGAGCTAAATGATGACTACGAAGTGGAAAGAAAGCATGCGTTGAAAGAAGTATTTGTAACCGTTCTTTCTGAAGATACTTTTATGGATTTCATGAAATCAAAGGGGAAAATCGGTGGACAACACAAATTTCCCAGGGTATTGAAAGGAGCAATGCTGGAAGATTGGCAAAAGTATTTAAATGTGCCGGCTTAGTCCTAATAGCTACATCATCTTCAATTTCCCCCCATTTCATTTTACTATTTTTTGTTGTGTAATAATGCCGTAGCTTTTTTCAAATCAGCAGGTGTGTCTATTTCTATTCCCATATATTCCGTTACAATCATTCTGATGTTCACGCCATTTTCAAGGTAACGAAGGCATTCAATTTTCTCTGCTGCTTCCAACGGGGTTATTTCCCAATTGGTAAAATTCATCAAAGCCTGTTTTCGAAATGCATACACGCCGATATGTTCATAATAGTTAATACTAGCTGACTTGTCCCTTGGATATGGAATTACACTCCGGCTAAAATACAATGCATCCATATTTTTATTTACAGCCACTTTTACATAGTTCCGATCTTCAACCAATTCCTGATCCTTTAAAACCTGCATCAACGAAGCTACCTGTACACTTTTCCCTTCTTCCAAATCAAAAGCGGCGAGCAATTTTTCCAGAGGTTCTTTTTGAACAAAGGGTTCATCACCCTGCACATTTACTACAATATCCACACTTAAGCCGGCCACAGCTTCTGCAATCCGGTCGCTTCCGCTTTCATGCGATCGTCGACTCATGATAGCTTTTCCATTGTGCCCCGTTATTTCATCATATATGATTTCGCTGTCAGTTACCACTATCACATCATCAAATAATCCAGTAGCCAATGTATTATCATAGGTATGACGAATGACAGTTTTTTCTCCAAGTTGTTGCATTAGTTTAGCCGGAAAACGGGTTGCCGCATAGCGGGCAGGAATCATAGCGATTTTATTCATTATATAATGTATTATCTAAATAAAGTTGTGATTTATCAAAAAGCTGATGTTCTAAAACAACTTTGATTTGTTATATTTGAAATAATAAGAATTAGCGACTGCCTGTTATGTAATATTCCAAAAACTTAAAATATGCAATCAAACGAATTAACGCAGTCATATTTAGTGGATTCAAATACCTGGGATGAAATGTACAACAATTCTGTGGTAAGGGAGCACTACAAAAATGCAGTAGAATTTTTTGAACAACTTTCAATAGACGATTTAAATAAGCGAGAAGAATTTGCCAAACGGCTGTTCATGAGCCAGGGTGTTACATTTACTGTTTACAGCAGCGGAGAAGGAATTGAAAAAATATTTCCATTCGATATTATTCCACGCATCATTACAGCAAACGAGTGGGAATTTATTGAAAAAGGTATCAAACAACGTCTAAGGGCGCTCAACCTTTTTTTAAAAGATATTTACAGTTCACAGTTTATCATCAAAGATGGTGTGGTACCGGCTGAAATGATTTATAGCTGCCCGCATTACCTTCGGGAAATGCATAATTTTCCAGTTCCTTACGACATTTATGTACACATTTCAGGTATTGACCTTATACGTAACAGTGATGGTTCGTTTTATATACTTGAAGACAATTTGCGTACCCCCAGTGGTGTTAGTTATATGCTGGAAAACAGGGAGATTACCAAACGCATTTTCCCATTGCTGTTGCCGCAAAGTAATGTGCGCAGTGTAACTGAATACCCTTCCATATTGCACAAAAACCTGGTGTCCTTATCACCCAGGCAAATAGCAAATCCTACCATTGTGTTACTTACTCCGGGCATCTATAATTCTGCCTATTTTGAACACACCACCTTAGCAAGATTGATGGGTGTAGAGTTGGTAGAGGGAAGTGACCTGGTAGTTGACAATCACAAAGTATTTATGAAAACTACCAGTGGTTTGCAACAGGTAGATGTAATTTATAGAAGGGTTGATGATGAATATTTAGATCCTCTTGTATTTGATCCCGGAAGCTTGTTAGGTGTTGCCGGACTTATGAGTGCTTATCGAAAAGGAAATGTTGCCATTGTAAATGCCGTTGGCAACGGAGTGGCTGATGACAAAGCTATTTATACTTTTGTACCTGCAATGATCCGCTATTATCTTAACGAGGAGCCATTGCTTAAAAATGTACCTACCTATCATTTAGAAAGGACTGATGAAAGGGAACATGTTTTTAAGAACATTGAAAAAATGGTCATTAAAAAAACCAATGCAAGTGGTGGATATGGTATGCTAATGGGTTGTGCCGCAAGTGAGCAAGAGATTATTGATTATAAAAGAGAAGTATTACTCGACCCACGCCAGTTTATTGCACAGCCAATCATTAGTTTATCTTCTTCTCCATGTTACATGGATGGTAAGTTAACACCACGCAGGGTAGATCTTCGTCCTTATGCTTTGTGTGGGCCCGATGGTATAGAAATAGTGCCAGGCGGATTAACGAGGGTAGCACTTAGAGAAGGATCTATGGTTGTAAATTCATCGCAAGGTGGCGGAAGTAAAGACACCTGGGTATTAGCAAAATAACATGTTGATTAGTGATCTAAACAATAACATTGGCCTCACTAATTTACAGCGCTTTTTTACCTAAAAGAATAAATTATTAACCTTAATAAAAAAGACCTTGTCTTTATCTTTTTTAAGATTCAGCAGGCGGTAA
The DNA here is from genome assembly GCA_046590675.1 of Ferruginibacter sp. Lineage (GTDB taxonomy): Bacteria > Bacteroidota > Bacteroidia > Chitinophagales > Chitinophagaceae > Ferruginibacter. The sequence goes on from JBKJUP010000059.1 coordinate 174,613, forward strand.
TTATACATGTTAAGTAGAGTTGCAGAAAGTTTATACTGGATGAGTCGTTACATGGAACGCACCGACGGTATTTTAAGAATGCTAAAAATAAATTATGCCTCTTCACTGGATGACATACAGGAATTTTCGTGGAAGCCGGTATTAAAAGTTTTTACATTTTTAGATGATAAGGAAGCCCTTGCCCTTGGCCAGGATACAAAGGCAGTATTAAGGTACATGCTTATTGGAAAAGATAATCCAAGTTCGGTACTAAATGTTGTTACACGTGCACGTGAAAACGGTCGCAGCGTGCAGGATCATATTACCAAAGAAATGTGGCAATGCCTCAATGATTTTTATCATATTATGCGGCAGGATAAATTAGGGGATTTACTACAATACGAAGACACTATCACCACACTGGATAGCCTGATAAAGCAGGACCTTTTGTATTTTGGTACAACAGATGTTACCATGTCCCGTGGAGAAGGATATGCGTTTATTAACATCGGTAAGTTTTTAGAAAGGGCCATTCAATCTACAGATATTCTTGATGTAAAATTCAACGATATTAATTATGAGCTGGACACCATCACCGATAAAACGGATTGGAGATATTTACTGATGTCTATTTCAGGTTATGAATTATATCTAAAAACTTACCGCAGTGGTTTTGAAGCAAAAAAAGTGGTGGAACAAATAGTATTAAACGAACAATTTCCCCGCTCTGTAATTTATTCGGTTAACCAGTTGAACCGCTATTTTGAAAGAATAAAAAGTGAAAGAAATGTTGCTGACTTTAATAAAATCAATTTTATGATTGGCAAGTTAAAAAGTAAAGTAAAATTCTCAACTACAGATTCAATCATTGATGAAGGCTTACACAAATTTTTAAATGACACGAAGCAAAGTGTTTTTGAAATTGGAAATGCTTTGAGTTTAAGTTACTTTAATCACTCGTAGCGAAATGGCCGGCACAAGTAATTCCATTTCATTCGCCATTCATACAAAATTATAAAATCAACTAAAGAATTTTAGACGATGCCTAGATTTATCATACAACATACAACGAAATATACTTATCCTGAATTTGTAAGAGATAGTGCAAACCAAATAATGCTTTATCCTATTAAAGACGAAAACCAGGAAGTGCAGAGTCAGCAGTTACATATAACCGGCGAACCTTTTGTAGAAACTTTCAGGGATTATTATGGCAACGAGGCCGGTTCTTTTATGAATATAATGCCGCATAAAGAATTGGTGATTCAATCAACCATTGCAGTTGTAACAAAGTCGAAACAATTCCCCAACGACGCCATTGCAATTGAAGAACAGTGGAATCATTTGTTGCAAATAAAAAACATCGTTCCCTTTATAGATTTTTTAAGACAAGAAAATTTTGAAGCTTTACCTGAGGTAAAGAAAATAGCTGATGCAGGATTTTATAAATCAGTTTCTGTTTATGTGGCGGCGATGCAATTGGTACAGTATGTTTATGATAATTATAATTACATACAAGGTGTAACCACTGTAGAAACCACGCTGGATGAAATCTGGACCCTAAAGGCCGGTGTTTGCCAGGATTTTGCTCACATGCTTTTGGTAATGCTCAGGCTACTGACTATACCAGCACGTTACGTGAGTGGTTATGTTTGTCCTAAGGATAATAGTCTTCGTGGTGAAGGTGCAACTCACGCCTGGGTAGAAGCATACATACCTTTCTATGGCTGGCTGGGACTTGACCCGACTAATAACTGCATTGCAAATGAGCAGCATGTGCGGCTCGCTATAGGCCGTAGTTTCAACGACTGTTCGCCGGTTAAGGGTACTTACAAAGGCACAGCAAAGCAAACACTTGAAGTAAGTGTTTCTGTATCGCACGAAGATGGCGTTGTTTCAAATGTGGGTGCTGTATTGGTTCCATTAAATGTAAAATCTACTTTAACAGATGGGGCAGGAGAGAACAACTCTTACCGTAAATTTATGCTGCAACAACAGCAGCAACAACAGTAGAGTCAAAATTTATAGTTCAGCCATTTTTTTTAAGAACGCTTCTTTGCGCCGGATGGAAACTTCCAACTGCGTGCCATCATGTAATACAATTGAACCGCCCTTACCCTTGTTATAACTTTTTATATAGGCAAGGTTAATGATATCGGAATTGTGTATGCGAAAGAAATCCTGTTCAGCCAGTAATTCTTCAAATTCTTTTAGCGTTTTTGCTACCACTAATTTTTGATTATCCTTTTTATAAATGGTGGTGTAATTAACATCACTGTGGCATCGAATGATTGAATCAATATTTATGAATAATAATTCGTTGCCTGATGGTATGGTAAGCTTTTTTCTTTTCGCCGGCAGGCTCAGATTATTTTCAATAACCGCAGCCATCTGGCTGGTGTTTTCAACAGATATTTCCTTTATCCTCATTAGTGCATCTGCCAGGTCATCTTCTTCAATGGGTTTTAACAGGTAGCCGATGGCGCTAAACTTAATTGCCTGAATGGCAAACCTGTCGTAGGCAGTTGTAAAAATGATCTTAAATTTTATATCACCACATTCTCTTAATAAATCAAATCCCGATCTGTCCAGTATTTGTATATCCAGGAAAATAAGGTCGGGATTATTTTCTTTGATTGCCTGGATACCTTCTTCCACAGAACCTGCAGTCGATAACAATTGCACCGCATGGGTATGATGCCTTGCCAGCATTTTAGTGAGCCTGTCCACACAATGTTGTTCATCGTCAATTATTATTGCTGTTATCATACATCAAAAATTAATAGCCAATGGTAATTTCACTTCCACCCTAAGCCCTTGTGAAAGATCAAAAAACTCGACAGCCGCTTTTGAATTTTTTATTTTATTTAAAATTTCAATTCGTGATTGCGTAATTTTTAAGCCCAGCGATTTTTTTTCATTTCCCTGTGAAATTGTTTTCACAAATTCGGATGATTTTCTTCCAATGCCATTGTCTTCAACAATGCAATTGATCATATCTGTTCCTTCTCTTTTTACACTGATAATAATTTTTCCATCTTCCTTTTTATTTGCAAATCCATGCCAGATACTATTTTCAACAAAAGGTTGTAAAATCAATGGAGGCACCATGGTAGCTTCCAGATCAATGGACTCATCGGTATTAATTTCATAAGTAAATTTATGATTCATACGCAAAGCTTCCAACTGCATATATAATTCGAGTGCCTTCAAATCTTCAGCCAGTGGTACTTCTTTTTGCTCGGCGTTTTCAAGTATTAACCGCATCAGCTTTGCAAACTTGGTTAAGTAACGGTCTGCAGCCAGCGGATCATTTTTACTGATATAATCACTGATAGAATTAAGTGAATTGAAAATAAAATGTGGATTCATTTGCGAACGCAATGCCTTCATTTCCGTATCGGATACTTTTGATTTAAATTCGGCCTCCTGTTGTTTTTGTTTTGAATCTCTTCTTTTTTTATAAAAAATAAAACTCATGAACGCCGCTGAAAATACAATGGCGCTGCCCCATGCGATTGACTTTTTAATAGTTGTTTCATGTTTAATTTCCGAAGCTGCTATCACAGATTTTTTTTCATTGTCGGCTAAAATGGAATCTTCCTTTTCCTTAAAAGTGTAATTCATTTCCAGTTGCGTTACCTTCTTTTTTCCTTCATCATTTAACAGGCTTTCTTTGAGCCCGGCAAAATTTTTATAGGCACTTAGTGACTTCGAAAATTTGCCTTCTTTTTCATACAACGCCGAGAACTGCTTCCACAATTCAGCCTGCCCTGCAACATCATTCAACTGTTTATATAATTGAAGGCTGCTATCAAAATATTCATTTGCTAACCCGTACCGTTTCGAAATGGGTTTATTAAGTTCTTTAAAAAATACCGGGGTTGCAGATAAATATATTTGGCCCAATATTTTTTGAATTTCTGCCCTTACCTGTATGTTCCCGTTTTGAATATATAAGGGCAATGCTTTTTGCAAATATTGATAAGCAAGGATGTAATTTCCAAGCAGGCTGTTTGCTATTCCGATATTTGTAATGCAGCTGGCTATACACCGGCTATAACCAATGGGTTCACTTATACTAAGCGCCTGCTTATAATAGTCCAGCGATTTTTCAACATTCCCGGCATCCTGGTTAGTGGTTCCCATATTATTATATGCATCGGAGAGCTCTTTTAAATTACCCAGGCTTTTTTGTATGTCTATAGACCGCTGCTGGTATTTAATTGACTGAGGATATTGACCAAGGTATTTATACACCAGCCCGATATTACCACAGGTGAGTGCCACCATAAAACTGTCTTTTAGCCTTTCAAAATACTTGAGATTGTTATAATATATTTCCAATGCCCGTGGATAATCTGACAGGTTTTGGTAAACTACCGCCATGCTATTATTTACATTGGCTGCATACTTTTCCACTTTGGCTTTATCAAAAAATGACCTGGCGGTTTTATAAGCCTCCAGTGCTGCGGCATAATTGCCTGAGGAACCGTAGTTAATACCCTTGCAAAAAAAGCCTTTACCCTGGTAAAATATATCCTCCTTTTTTTGTGCTAAAGTAATCAGTTCATCCGCATATTTTAATCCGGTATCGGGGTTTTCGGTGTAGTAATAAAACGAACAGTAATACAATATTTTCATGCGGATAGAATCTTCGGCAGGATGTAGTTGAAGTTCTTTCTTTAAGGAATCAAGCTGGCTTTGTTGAGCACCGGCTGTACACGTGCAAACGAACAGAATAACTAGTATAAAAAAGCTGCGCATACAACAGTTTTAAACAATGAATGAAAGACTTCCCGGTTCTCTATTGAAGTTAATGATATCCAACAAAATTATATGTATCAGCAGCAAAAAATAAACAGGAAGTATCAAAAAATAAATACCAGTTGATTTTAGATATGTTAGTTAATAAGTTTACTGTATCAATTTTAAAAACATAAAAATCCTGCAATCGTGAAAATTCTCTTTCAGATTGGCATAACTACAATTTTAATAACAGTCTTTTTAATATCCTGCAATAACGGCATTGAAATGGATGCAAGGAAAGCCGCCAATCTTACCTGTAAGAGTCAGCAGGCGGCAATGAAGGCGGTTTCAGGTGACGTGGCTACCGTAATGGCTCAAAATGAAGTATTGATAAAAGAGGCTGCAAAAATGAAAGCAGAAATGGAAAGAAAATATACAACCGAAAAAGATCGGCAAAAATTTCTGGATGCATTTTTAAAAGAAATGGAAAACTGTAAATAACAGGCTGCCGATAACCTAAAAGAATTAATTATTAACACTAAAACATTTATAATGAAACGACTAAATTTTCATTTGTTTTACATGCTATTTTTTTGCCTGCTGCTTTCAGCTTACGCAAGCGCCAAAGTTTGGAGGGTAAACAACAAATCAAACTACAATGGTTCCACATTGTGGGGCGATAATTTTGGTGGCACTGCTGCATATCCTGTATTTGCACAAATAAGCCAGGCTGTAAGTTTTGGCATTGTAAACAGCGGGGATACATTGCATGTAGAGGGCTCTACTGTAACATATACTTTTGGTACCATCACAAAAAAACTGGTTATTATTGGTACTGGTTATTATTTAACAGATAACGCTGCCACGTCCAGTTCAACACTGCCCTCAAAACTTGAGTATATCCTTTTCAACAACGGATCACAAGGATCGCAACTGATAGGATTTGATGTGGTGAATAATGGTAATACTGCAGATGGCTATGTTTATGTAAGTGTAAATGATATAACCGTAAAGCGTTGCAGAATTGAAAGGGCCGTTAGGTTTGAAACGCTGTTGACAGACGTTTATATTTTACAGAATTTTTTTCCTAACAGCATTGTAACAAACTGCCTTGCCACCAATGGAAATACTTTTTTTGTACCGCCTACCGGAATCATTTTCAAAAATAATCTTTGCCAAAAAACTTTAACCTGGGGTACACCTCTTGCAAACCCTACCACATTGTGGCCAATATCTCAATGCAATAATAATGTGTTTGATGGCCCGGATAACCTGGCTACTCCCAACCTGGCTTTTACAACAGGTGAATTTAAAAATAACATCTTAATGCCTACGAATGCTGTTGTAAACATGCCAGCTTCGGCAGGTGTAATTGAGTATAATATCGGAACATTATCAACCCAGTTTGGAACCACAAATAATAACCTGGTAGTGCCTGCGATTACTACACTTTTCATAAGTACCTCATCAACGGATGGCAGCTATCAAATTGCTCCTGCATCTGTTGCTGCAAACAGTGGTTCAGATGCTACGGATCGTGGCGCTTTTGGTGGCGCTGCTGTTACAAACAGGTACACACTTTCGGGCCTGGCAGCTATTCCGGTTATTTATAAAATCACTACTTCTGGTGTAGCAAATGCCAGTGGATTACCTGTAACCATCAGTGCAAGAACCATTAAATAATCTTATTATGAAAATGGTACCAATCATATTTTTCTTATTGATTTTTTCCTGGCAGCTATTCTCTCAAAATGTTGTTACCGCTGAGTACTTCCTCGATGCTGATGCCGGTGTTGGCAACAACAATTTGATTACACTCAATAATCCACAGCCCAATGGTAATTATAGCTTTAACATTATGCTTACCGGTGTTAGTATTGGTTATCATAAATTATATATCCGCACAAAAGATACTGATGGCAATTGGTCCCCCACTTCAAGGAAAAACATAGAAGTAATTTCGTCCAATTCAGTAAAGCAGGTGATTGCCGCCGAGTACTTCTTTGATGATGATCCTGAGTTTAGTAAAGCCGACCCATTTACCATTGGTTCCCCGGCCACAGACTTACAACAAAATTTCACGGCTGACGTGTCATCCCTTTCCGTGGGTTTTCATAAACTATACATTCGTACAAAAGATGTTGATGGTAAATGGTCCTTAACTTCAAGGAGAATTATTGAAAAACTAAACCCATTAATAAATCTTATATCCGGTGTTGAATTTTTCTTTGATACAGACCCCGGTGTTGGTAATGCCATTCAAAAAACAATTACGAATCCTTCTGCGGATAGTTCGTTTACTTTTAAAATTCCCATCAATCAAATTCCTGAAGGTTTACAAACTTTGTACATCAGGGCAAAGGATAGTGTGAATGGTAACTGGAGTTTAACCGCATGGCAGAAAGATTCAGTTGTTACATCTGTTCAATCAGGTAAATGGAGCCAAACATCCACCTGGAGCAATAATAAAATACCGGATGCCAATACTGCTGTACTACTGTATCACACTGTAGATGTAGATATAAATGCAATTTGTAAATCGCTGACTCCTTACGGTGTTAACGGTAAGTGTAATGTAGAGGCGGGCAAAGCCTTAAAAATTACCGGAGACCATTAACGGACTAAATGAACATTTATGCAAACACTTAATCAGCAAATAAACTATTCGGGTCGGTTAACGCTACAGACAAACGAGGGTAAATTATTTTTTTTACCTGAGCAAATTGTACGGCTGGAAGCCCGGAGTAATTATACTAAAATATTTTTTGTAAACCGGCCTTCCATGTTGTTGGCTAAAGTGCTAAAAGATTTTGAATTACCGTTGATACCGTTTGGATTTTTAAGAACACATCGCTCACATCTCATCAACAAAAAATTTATCCACGCCATTAATAATTTGGGCGAAATAATTATGGAGGATGACTCTGTTGCCATTATTTCCAGGAGAAGAAAAGATAGTGTGGTAAAATCCTTGTTGAGCCAGGTTTCCTGAATTGCATTTTTATTAGATAGTATATTAATGCTTAACCAACTATTGAGCCTGCAACAACTTTTTAATTAGGGTTATAATTTTGCTCACTAAAAGTTTCGGGCAAGCGTTCGCTTTCAAATCCGCACTTGCCACATTGGTACACATAATCCGGTGCCACTGCATAGCTTGAAAATAACCAGGTAAAAATGGCGGTAACATAATTGGCAACGCCCGGCTTTGAAATATAAGAAAAGCTGTTGCTGCCGCAACGTGGGCAGGTTGCAGACTTTAAATAAACCGCATCGTACTGCGCAAGTCTCTCTTTTACTAATGCAGCATCTTCCTTTTTTACGATCAGTTTAATGCCACCAATTGCGTTGGAAAGTATTGGATCAATCGTTACTGTATATTCATCTTTCAGGTAGCACTCAATGCCTTCTGCATGAAGTTTGGTTAAAGTGATATTGGCGGTAAAATAATTATCGAATGATCTTACAACTTCCATTTCCATGCGGTAACTATTTTTTTTTGTTGGTTAATTATTGCAATTAATAGATGGTTGTTTTTTCCTTTAAGCGGATATCCTAAATATACAATTTGATTATTAAATGGCTTATTTATCTATCCGGCATATTAAAAAAACAGGATCTTGAGAACCCTGTTTTAAGTATTGTAAAATTAACAACCTATTGTTTACTATCAAGAATGACCGGTGTATTTCCTTTACCCATTATAATCACTTTTGCATTGGCACTCAAGGCCAATTCCTTCATAGCATTTATTTGCTCGTACTGCAATTGCTGGCTGGTAAGTCCTGTATTAATTATTTTTTGATAATCTGCTATACCCTGCGCCTCCACTCTTTTTCTTTCAGCTTCCTGCTGTTCTTTCTGCAAAACAAATTCCATTTTTTTGGCATCCTGTTCTGCATTTATTTTAGATTCAATCGATGCTTTAACTGAATTAGGTAAAGTAATATTTCGCACCAATAATTGTTCAAGCATAAGGCCGCGGAGTTTAAAATCTGCCTCAATGGTTTTGTAAATACGCTGCTGAAATTCGTCCCTTTTTGTACTAAACAATTCTATTGCCTGGTAATACACTGCATTGTCACGAATTTTTGTACGGGTAAGCGGACGAACTATTTTATCCCTGTAATCTTCCCCGGTTTCTTTTAACAACTTAGGTGCATCAGATGCAACAACCCTGAATAAAACTGTCAGGTCAATCGTAACTTCCAATCCGTCACTTGTTAATACTTTAATGGCGTCATCACCAGATTTTTGGCCTTCATCATTGATGCCACTCATTGTATAATTCTGCGTTTTTACATCCAGCTTTTTTATATCCAACAAAGGATTGACAAAATGCAATCCGCTACCCAATACATCATTTTGAATACTACCGAATAAAATTTTAATACCAATCTCACCGGGATCTACCTGTTTTACACAGGATATTATAATACCAAGTGTAATAAATAATAACCCTACCAGGCGACCTGCCCCTGAAAATTTTGAAATGGCCGGGTTTCCTTTTGCGATCACCGTGATAGCAATAAGAATAATAACTCCAAGAATAATAAAAGACATAGTATTGATTTTAGATAAAAAATATTGTGATAAAATCTGTAACTGGTTGTAAAGGTAACTCCCTTAAAACCCGGGGAAATAGAAAAGCAGGAAATACAAAAGTAAATCCTGCTTTCAAAAATATTTATGTATTGAAACTTAATGAAGCAATGCTTTATAAACAGTTTAAGCTACTTAATTGTTCAACATCAATGGCATTACCAGCATCAGTAATTCTTCGTTTTCTTCCGATTCTGTAGGCCTGATGATGCCTGCCTTTGTTGGTGTACTTAACTCGATGTTTATTTCGGGTGTTTCTGCTGCATTCAACATTTCAATCAGGAATTTTGCATTAAAGGCAATCTGAAGATCTTCGCCATCATACTGGCAACTCATTCTTTCATTTCCTTCAAAGCTAAAATCAACATCCTGGGCTGCTAATTGCAATTCGCTTCCGCTAATGCTTAAAGCTACCTGGTTGGTGCTTTTATTACTAAAAATACTTACCCTGCGCAATGCACTTTGAAAATCGTTTTTATTAACGGTTAGTTTATACGGATTATCAACCGGAATTACCACTTTATAATCCGGGAAACGAGCATCAATAAGGCGACAAACCAATTCGGTACCACCATGTTTTACAAACAGGTGATTGCTATTGTAAGAAACAGATAATTCATCATCATTATCAGGCAAAGCCGTTTTTAACAAGTTCAATGGCTTTTTAGGCACAATAAACGTATCCGTTTTTGGGCAACTAACATCTGTTCTTTTATATTTTACCAGGCGGTGTGCATCAGTAGCCACACAGGTAATTCCTTTTTTATCAAGCTCAAAGAAAACCCCTGTCATTGCCGGACGCAAATCGTCGTTACTTACGGCAAACAAGCTTTTATTGATAGCTGTTACCAGGGCAGTAGAACTCATGGTAAATGAATTTGCATCGTCTGCAATGGGTTCCTTTGGAAAATTATCAGGATTTTCACCCATCACTTTGTACTTACCATTGTCGCTGGTTATTTCAATACCAAAGTTTTTATCAATGTTAAATGTCAGCGGTTGCTCTGCGATGTTCTTTAATGAATCCATCAAAATCCTGGCAGGAATACAAACTTTTCCGCTGTCTTTTGCCTCTACATCCAAATGCACTTTCATTACAGTTTCCAGGTCGGTTGCTACTACAGTCAACTTATTTTTCTCAATTTCAAACAAAAAATCCTCCAGGATAGGTAATACGGTATTGGCATTGATAACGCCATTGATCTGTTGCAGTTGTTTAAGCAAGGCCGAGGAAGAAACGATAAACTTCATAAATTTTAATTATTGATTTCCAAAGATAAAATCTTTCAAATGAAACAAGATAATAAAAATAAAAGGATTGAGCCTAACTATAACTATGCAACGCTTAAAGCAGCTTGTTTAAAAGTGTGTATTTAAAAATGTCACTCGCTAAGTTAGAGGTGTCATCTTTAAACAAATAGAATTTAACTGCAACACCATAAAAAAGGTGACACCTCTTGCGACATTTTTAATGCACCCCATTTAAAAAATTTGCATAAGAAACAGTTTAGATGTATTAAACTTTTAGCTTAATATTCCTGTTGTTACTTTTGCGGGTATGTTACAGCAAAAATTTACACCCAACCAGGCGCTTCCCAAAATAAAACAGTTTTGTGCCTACCAGGAGCGCTGTCACAGCGAAGTAAAAGACAAACTATACGGGTATGGATTATCAAAAGATGATGTTGAAGAAATAATTAGTAAACTAATAGAAGACAATTACCTGAACGAAGAAAGGTTTGCCATTCATTTTGCCGGTGGCAAATTCAGAATAAAACATTGGGGAAAGATTAAAATTAAATATGAGTTGAAACAGAAGCAAGTGAGCGAATACTGCATAAAAAAGGCGTTGGAAAATATTAATAGCAAGGATTACATAAAAACACTTGAGAAACTGGCTGAATTAAAATTGAAAACGCTCAAAGGCGAAAAGAACATTTTTATTAAAAAGAAGAAATTGCAGGATCATTTAAGAATGAAAGGTTTTGAAAACGATCTTATAAAAGATATTACAGATCGCAATAAATAAAAAGTAGTATGATGATAGTCAAAAATTTTATAAATTCAATAAGCGTTCATTAGCTTCAAACCTTTATATGTCCACACTTACAGTTACAACCATTCAAACCGCTCTTTATTGGGAAGATAAGGGAGCCAATCTTCAAAATCTTGAAGAAAAAATAAATGCGATCGGGAGTAAGTCTGAAGTGGTGATTTTGCCCGAGATGTTTAGTACTGGCTTTAGCATGCGAACAAAAGAATTGGCCGAAACCATGGAAGGAAATACCGTTACCTGGATGAAAGAACTGGCTGCTAAAAATAAAATTATACTAACAGGTTCGGTAATCATTGAAGAAAACGGGGAATATTTTAACAGGTTGATCTGGATGTTGCCAAATGGCGAGTTTGGTTACTACGATAAACGACATTTGTTTTGTCTTGCAAATGAAGATAACTATTACAGTGCCGGACAAAAAAGACTGATTGCTTCCGTAAAGGGGTGGAAGATAAATTTGCAGATTTGTTATGACCTGCGTTTTCCGGTTTGGTCAAGAAACAGGATGATTGAAAAAGATTCAGTTACGGATGAAATAACAGCAAATGCATCAGCAGACGCAGCGGTAAGGCCTGAATATGATCTTTTAGTTTATGTAGCCAACTGGCCCGAAAAAAGGAGCCATGCATGGAAAACTTTATTATGTGCCCGGGCCATCGAAAATCAATGTTATGTAGTAGGGGTGAACCGTGTAGGGGCCGATGGTAATAACCTTAATTATAGTGGCAACAGCCTGGTAATAGATCCACTGGGTGAAGTGCTTTACCACCTTGCAGATGAAGAAGGCACCGGTACTGTTACGCTGGAAAAAAGCAAACTGGAAGACGTGCGTTCAAAGCTACCATTCTGGATGGATGGTGACGATTTTAAGCTGTTGTAGTTAAGCTGTTTTATCCCAATAATCTTCGGTGATAATTTACCTGGCCAAGATGATAAGCAAGGTGCGTTGACAGGTGTATCAGAAAATACCCTGTTGTCATTTCCTTCTCAAAAACCAGCACAGGATAAATTTCCTCCAATTGGTTTTCAGTAAGCGCATTCAAAGTTGTTTCTACCATTTGCGCTGTGTCTTCAATCATTTTTATCAACTCAATTCTCGGAACATTTTTAAGCGAAAACTCAAGGGGCCTGTTCCTTTCATAACCAGTACTACCCAGTTCTTTCCCGATAAAAGTATTTAAGTTGCCCACCAAATGAAGACAAAGATTACCGGCCGAATTTAATACTCCCTTATCAACCTTCCACATCAACAGCTCATTAGGATAGGCTTCAATTTCAGTTTTTAATTTGTTAAGATCCCGGTTAAATAGTTGCTGCAAATTTTTTATCATCTTCTTTTATTTTAACTCTTTTTAAATTTTAAATTCTCAAAAAAAGTGTACCTATTTCTGGTAGGACCAGGCATTTTTAGAAATTAAGTAAATCTTTAAAATACAGTGTGTAAAATTATGCATCCTGCTTTTTCACTGCTAGCTAAAAGCAATTTCTTCCAGTTGCTAAGGGAATGAAAATTTAATTCTGCTTATCATTTTCAAGTTCGAATAAAGCCACTTGTTTTTCTATTCTCTTTTCTAATGCCTTTTTGTTTGGAAATGTCACCGATTCAGAAATATCAATTGAATCTCCAGTCAATAGTCGAAATGAGATTGGCTGTCCTGCTTTTGCGCCTGATTTTTCAAACTCTTTGTTGTAATATTTTTTTGCAATACAAAAGTTCAAGTAAGCTTGAAGATAAGCCGCAGAGTCGGATTTTGCTCGAATCAAAAGAGGTCTTTGCTCTTTTGGTGTTGTGGTGTCATAGCTTGTTTGCATGGACGTTGCGATATAATTATATTCTCTCAAACTCATGTCTGCACATGAAGTGAAAAAAAGAATTGTAAATAGATAAATAATATTATACAAACCACTTTTTCTTATTTCTTTAAAAAAATTAATTACGTTCATTTTTATTTCGATTGCTAGGTTTGGTTGAGTTGTCTTTTATTGTTTCAGCTAACGGGTTGCTTGTTTATTACTGATCATTTCCCTCACAATTTCCATTTTTCTGTCAATGCTGTTTCTTACGCCCTCTACCGTTGGTGGAATGTAAATATCCGGAGCAACGCCGCGGCCTTTTTCAGCTATATGATTATATTGTACAATTTTAAACAACGGAAGGCGCACTCTTAATTTGGTAACAGGCAATGTAATATCCGGTATTAACAATCCACTATTTCCATACCAGCCACCACCGGTTTCTTCGCCAACCAGTTTTACATTTTCCTGTCCTTTTACCGCATTGCAAAATAAAGTAGATGCTGAAAAAGTTGGCCCGTTAATTAATACATACACGCTTCCATCAAAATGGTTTCGCTGTCTTGGTTTAAAAAAATGGCGTTCGTAATAACCAAAATGATACAGCCCATCTTTGCGCTTTTTGGTCATAAATATCATTCCGATGTTAGCGAACAAACTGTGTTTGATATAGCTTGAATATGGACTCAACGATTTGGTAACAGCATAACAGGTATCTGCTAATTTGAATTTTTTGTTGCGGATTAATTTTGTTAACAATACATACATACCAACATCACCACCGCCATTGCTTCGGAGATCCAGCACCAGGTTTTGCACTTTTTGTTTTCTCATTTTCCTGAAAGATCTTCTTATAAAAAATCCAAGTTGCCTGCCATCACCTTTGCTAAAAGTATTGAGCGAAATGGTAGCCGTTTGCCCGGTACTATCAATTTCTAATAAACGTGCGTTTTGTCTTTTTATTTTTTTCACCGTATGTCTGGGAACTCTTTCAGATTTGGGTATCTTGTTTTTTTTTGTTGAATCGGCAGGTGGAGGCACAAACATCGGGAGATGGGTGGTTTTTTCAATGCCTGTGCTATCAACGTATCCTACGCGATACTTTTTATATGTTCCAAAAATATTTCTGTGGTAATAAGGAAAATTACCACTGAGTCGGATATAATTTATGTTATCTGCATATCCATCTGTTGGCAGGTATTGAAACATTTTCTTCAATAAATCTTTATTTTTATTACCATTTACAGATGTAATCAACATACCGGTTTTTATGATTGAATCATGCTGGTTTAGGTTATAAGTTACAACCATGGTATCGCCCCATATTTTCATGTAAAGCGGAAAAGATGGAGATCGTTTGTTCTTGATAAATTTACCCCATTGTTTACTCATACCAAAGCTGGTATGGCCGCAATGAATTTTTTGAGTAAGAGGCGCCAGTACCTGCCAGCCGAATTGTAATTCGGTCATGGAGTCACCTATATTTTGATAGAGGCTATCAAAATAATAATTCATGCTATCCTTTGGTGTGTACCAATATAATGCGGGATGTTTGGTTTCAAGAATATTCCTTAGCAACGTAAAATCCTGCTGCAATTCAGGTTTGGAAAACTTTCTGTTGGGATCGTAATTTTTAAGACTGGTAGTGCAGCCGGAAAACAGTAGGAAGCAAATATAGAGTAATAAGAAAGATCTTTTATTCATGAACTATTGCCTCATGGTATTCCGGTTATCAATGTATTTGTTAGTGGCCCATGAATTATTTCATGTGGTTCCATCCCTGTGCTACTAACTTATGTTTATTACCACCTCTTGTTAATATATGTGTTCCTTCTTCTGGCTCTGTCATGTAACCAATCACACTTATTTGTTCATTCAAAGTAATTTTATCGTAATCTGCCTGGGCAAGGGTAAATAACAATTCATAATCTTCACCACCACTTAATGCACATGCAGTAGGATCTAATTCCAGTTTATAAGCAAATTGGCGGGCTTCTTCGTGAATCGGTATTTTCTCTTCATAAATAATGCAGCCAAGATTGCTTTGTTTACATATATGCAATGTTTCGCTGCTTAATCCATCGCTTACATCAATCATGGATGTTGGCATAATTTCACTTTCTGCAAAAAAATCAATGATGTCTTTCCTGGCTTCTGGTTTAAGTAATCTTCCTACTATATAAGCCTGGTCTTCCAGGTCTGGCTGAGAGCCTGTTTCTGCAAAAATCCTTTTTTCTCTTTCTAAAATTGTTAAGCCAAGAAATGCCCCGCCAAGAAATCCGGAAACGCACAACAAATCGCCCTTTTTAGCGGTACTTCTTTTAACGTATTTATCAGGCGAAACTTCACCAATTGCTGTGATAGAAATTACAAATCCTTTTTGAGATGATGTAGTATCACCGCCCACAAGATCTACTGCATATCTTTCGCAGGCTGCATATACACCCTCATAAAATTCATCCATCGCCTCCAGGCTAAACCGGTTGCTGAATGCTACGTTCAAAGTAATTTGTGTAGGGGTTGCATTCATCGCATAAATGTCACTGATATTAACCATCACACTCTTGTATCCAAGGTGTTTCATTGGGGTGTACATCAGGTCAAAGTGAATGCCCTCAATCAACATATCTGATGAAATAACCGTTTGCTTTCCAAAATGATCAATAACTGCTCCATCATCTCCCACACTTAAAATGGTGGATGCATTTCTTGTTTCATTGTTTTGGGTAAGATGGTCAATTAAACCAAATTCACCCAATGCTGATATCTCTGTACGCTCGTTCTCCATTGTTGTTTTGTTGTACTATTACTAAAAAATGATATGAATTTTTTTCTTTGATGTTATACCTTTCCCCCATTTACCACCCTTAATATATCATCATGAATTTTACCATTGCTGGCAATAATCTGTGGCTGATAAACCGAGTAAGGTTTTCCGGTATAATCTGTAACAACACCGCCGGCTTCCCTTACAATTACACAACCTGCTGCGCTGTCCCAGGCTTCCAGTTTATGTTCAAAATAGGCATCAAAGCGACCTGTTGCAACCCAGCATAAATCGATGGCTGCACTCCCAAGTCTTCTTACTGCTATACCTTTTCTTATAAATTTTTCAAATACTTCCACGGGGCCATTTGCATTGTCGAGGTAAGTATATGGAAAACCAGTTGCCAGGCATGATTTACCCACATCTGCTTTATCACTTACATTTATTTTTTTGTTATTTAACGTTGCTCCTTTTCCTTTTTCTCCAATAAATAACTCATTCATAAATGGGTTATAAACAGCTCCCAAAATCAATTCACCTTCACATTCAAGGCCAATGCTAACGCAACAAAGTGGAATTCCATTGGCAAAATTAACAGTGCCGTCTATCGGATCAATGATCCATTTATAACTACTGTCCATCACTATTGCGCCGGACTCTTCGCTTAAAATAAAATGATCGGGATAAGCCTGCTTAATTACACTAAAGATTGCTTTTTCAGAAGCATGGTCGGCTTCTGTAACCAGGTTATTGATTCCTTCTTTATTTGATACCAGGAAACTTCCATTGAAAAACCTGCTCATTTCAGCAGCACCTGCCTCTATTGCTTTTAATAATGTATTTTTCATGTTGTTACAAAGATAAGTAAATCAGTTCCGCAGTGCCGGGCCTGCCGCCGGTTTCATCTACTCTTAACCGCAAAATGGTTAATAAAACATACTATTTATATGATGAATCAAGTCTGCCCTGATTGTCTATTTATCAATGCTGGCCATCATCTGCTCTGGATACCTTAATCCTGCTGCAGCATCTTTTGGAAAAATGGAATCGATTGTTTCCAATTCTTCTTTGGTAAAACTTACGTTAACTGCACCTGCATTTTCTTCCAGGTATTTAATTCTTTTGGTGCCCGGAATCGGAAATATATAATCGCCTTTTTGCATTACCCAGGCCAAAGCCAATTGCGATGGCGTGCATCCTTTCTTTTTTGCCAACTCATTAATCTGCTGAACAAGATCAAGGTTCTTAGAAAAATTTTCTCCCTGAAATCTTGGTGAAAACCTGCGATAATCATCGGGCTCCAGGTCTTCAAATTTTTTAATCTGCCCTGTTAAAAAACCTCTGCCCAACGGGCTGTATGGAACAAACGCAATACCGAGTTCTTTACAAACGCCCAAAATTTCTTCCTCCGGATCACGTGTCCACAGGGAATATTCACTTTGAATTGCAGAAATTGGATGCACTTTATGTGCCCTGCGAATAGTAGCAGGCGATACTTCCGAAAGACCTATTCCTCTTACTTTCCCCTGTTTTACCAACAACGACATGGCACCTACTGTTTCTTCAATCGGGGTTGCAGGATCTACCCTATGTAAATAGTACAGGTCAATAATATCTGTTTTTAATCTTTTCAAACTGGCCTCACAGGCAGATTGAACATATTCCGGTTTGCCATTCAGGCCACGTAAGGCGGGATTAGCAGGGTCACGCAGTATTCCAAATTTTGTTGCCAATGTAATTTCCTGCCTTATTCCTTTCATGGCTTTTCCAATCAGTTCTTCATTAAGATGAGGGCCATACGCATCTGCCGTATCCCAAAAGTTAATTCCAAGTTCAAGCGACCTGTGTAATGTCTTGATAGATGTTTCATCATCTTTTGTTCCGTAAAACTCACTCATTCCCATACAGCCCAAACCAAGTTGAGACGCTGTTAAACCCTGGCTTCCTAATTTATTTATTTGCATAGCGTTTGTTTTTGCAAAGTTACCAAGCAATGCCAACGAGTAACAGACAATTTTGAATAGTGGGATAAAAATTCGTATTTCGTAAACAAATCACCGCTATTGCATCTTTCCATTATTATAGTTAATTACAATGTAAAATATTTCCTGGAGCAGTGTCTTCGTGCAGTTGTAAATGCCTGCGGCCATATAACGGCAGAAATTATTGTGGTGGACAATGATTCTTCAGATAATAGCCGACTGTATTTTACCGGAAAGTTTGAAAATGTAAAATTTATCTGGAACAGTAAAAATATTGGCTTTGGCAAAGCAAACAATCTTGCTTTACAATCAGCCACCGGAGACTACATTTTGTTTCTAAATCCCGATACAATTATTGCTGAAGATTGTCTTGAAAAATGCCTCGAAATTTTTAGAACCCGAAAATCTTTTGGTGCGTTAGGTGTTAAAATGATTGATGGCAGCGGAAACTATTTAAAAGAAAGTAAACGGGCTTTTCCATCCCCCCTTACTTCACTTTATAAATTATCCGGGCTTTGTGCGCTTTTTCCACACTCTTCCATATTTGCCAAATATTACCTGGGTAATCTCGATGAAAACCTGGATCATGAAGTTGATGTAGTTGCAGGTGCATTTATGATGATTTCTAAAAAGGCTTTGGATAAGGTCGGCGGTTTTGATGAAATATTTTTCATGTATGGGGAAGATGTTGATCTTAGTTTTCGTCTGCAACAATCCGGTTTAAAAAACTATTTTTTCACCGGCACCAGCATCATACATTTTAAAGGAGAAAGTACTAAAAAAGGAAGCCTTGACTATATCAGGCTATTTTACGGAGCAATGACGTTGTTTGTTAAAAAGCACTACAGTGGCGGTTTTTCCGGTTTTTACGCCTTACTGATAAGGATTGCAATATGGGTAAAAGCACTTTTGTCCGGAGCAGGATATTTGGTAAGCAAATTTCGGTTCCCGAAGAAAAAAGACAATCATTATAAATCCTGCCTGGTAATTGCCGGAAAACCTGATTACGAAATAATAACCAAGGCGCTCTTGAAAGAAAATCCTCAAAGAAATATTCTTGAATTATGCGAAAGCGATGTAGCTGCTGAAGAGCCATATTCATCCATCTTATTGCAGATTAAAAACACGGCAAGGCTACACAATGTTGGAGAGATCGTCTTTAGTTCCAAAAACTTATCAGCTAAAAATATCATCGCTATCGTGCAACATGTTGGCGTTGGGTTTAGTTATCGGTTTCACCTGGCAGAAACAGGAAGCATTATTGGAAGCGAAAACAAAGATGCCTCTGGTAGTTTTTTAGCTATCGACTAACTCCCATATTCGAAATAAAAGTGGGTGCAATAAAAAAGCCATCCCTAATGGAATGGCCGATATTTACTAACCCTATAAAACCAATTTTATTTTAACCTGCCTGCATTTCAGCAATCTTTGCCCTAATCTTTACCTCAATTTCTTTAGCCATTTCCGGGTTATCCAATAATAATGACTTTACAGAATCTCTTCCCTGGCCAAGTTTATTTGCATCGTAGCTAAACCAGCTTCCACTTTTTTGAACAATACCCATTTCTACACCCATATCAATGATCTCACCTGTTTTTGAAATTCCTTCTCCAAAAATGATATCAAATTCTGCCGTACGAAACGGTGGTGCTACTTTATTTTTTACAACCTTTACTTTTACCCGGTTACCGATGGCCGAATCTCCATCTTTTATCTGAGCCATGCGGCGAATGTCTAATCTTACTGAAGCATAAAATTTTAGTGCATTACCACCAGTGGTTGTTTCAGGGTTTCCAAACATAACGCCTATCTTTTCCCTTAACTGGTTAATAAATATACAGCAACAGTTAGTTTTAGAGATGGTAGCTGTTAGCTTTCTAAGCGCCTGGCTCATCAATCTTGCATGTAGTCCCATTTTGCTGTCTCCCATTTCCCCTTCCAGTTCGCTTTTGGGTACCAGTGCGGCAACTGAATCTATCACCACTACATCAACCGCACCAGATAAAATTAACCTGTCTGCAATTTCAAGTGCCTGCTCACCATAGTCGGGTTGTGATATCAATAAGTTGTCTATATCTACACCAAGCTTTCTTGCATACGAACTATCAAAGGCATGTTCAGCATCAATAAATGCACACATACCACCTTTCTTTTGCGACTCCGCAATTACATGCGTTGCAATAGTTGTTTTACCACTACTTTCAGGGCCGTAAATTTCAATTACCCTTCCTTTTGGTAATCCTCCGATGCCTAAAGCTACATCCAATCCAAGCGATCCTGTTGATATTACTTCCTGTTCTACATGGGGTTTATCTCCCATTATCATTACTGAACCCTTCCCAAAATCTTTATCGATTTTGTCCATCGTTAGTTTGAGGGCCTTTAGTTTTTCTGCGTTACTCATTGTTCGTGATTTTTTAATTGATGTATCTGGTTGTGCGCTGTAAAAATATATTTCAAATCAAAGATAATAGCTTTCTTTTATTAACACTAATATTTTTAGTATTTTTTTAGTAAAAAATTTAGCCGACATTCTTTGTAAAAAACCCCATCCATAAATCTGTAGGATGAGGTTCATTTTGGCTTTAGAAAAATTGCTTTGCTCTTTTTAATTTCCTGATGGGTAGTACCGGATGAAAACGGGCAATATTTCTTGTAATAATCTATAATAAATACGAAAGCGTAGTTAGTTACAAATAGACAACAGTTTATTGATCTTAACAATACCACAAAGTGTTAGTTTTTTATAAACATAACACTATTATACAATATGAGATATGCACATATTCAAATGGGAAATGTAGCGGTAGCATTACATTCTACAAGATTGAAATTTTTTTTGTAGAAAATTCCAATATTAAATAATTGTTACCGACCCTTCACATTGTTGTTTATCTTTTCTTTTAAAGGTAATTTTTCAGTCTCAAAGCGTTGATATGATCTGGGAAAAAATAAATAACGACCATTCCACCTTGCAAGAATATCGTTTAACCGATGATACCGAAAATCAGTTGGTTTTAAAATACAATCCACTCCACCATTCAGTGAGGGTTACTTTTGGAAATATGCATAGGTTGTTCTTTTTAGAAAGTGCCGGCTCTATGAGTGGAAGAACCATATTCAGAAATGAATATGGATTGGAAACGGGTTCTATGAGTTATGAAAATTCTGACAGTAACAAAGGGGTTCTTACAATAGATATGAAGCAATACCGGTTTCAACTGAAAAATGAACATCTGCTTATTTACGGCGATCAGCAACAACCTTTGGCAAATTGCGAATTCAACATCAACACCTTACCTGCTAATTCGTTTAACAACATCGATATGAGTTGTTACCTGCTTGGTGTATGCTGGTATTTATTTTTACCATTTACACAACGCGTTTTTAGATACGCAAAAGCTTCTTAGTTAAATATGGTTTGCGATATCATTACTCTTTTATCTTTTAAAAAATGATTTGACGACTGATTTTCAGTTTTCGTTTTTTTCTATTTTACTTCATTTATTTCCAGCAGCACACTTGTTCTTCTGGTATTTACATTTGGGTTAAATCCAATTTTAATTAAAAAATCTCCCGAATAAATTTTACCTGGTTTAATTGAAGAACTAACACCAGGATACAGATTAATTTCCTTCACTGTGTAATTCTTAGCTGCATCCAATCCCTTTAGTTGTATTGGCTTGGGTGAAGCCGATGACATAAAACGGGTATTGGTAAGATAGTTAAAAACAACTGCCCTGCTCTTATCTTCATTGGCAAACATTAACGATGCCATTGGATTTTGATTCGGATTTACCAACCGGTATAAATCGCCATGCCAAACCAGGTCGCTGATGGAGTGATAAGTTGCTACTGCCTGCTGGCTGAATTGCAGGTCTTTTTCACTCAATTTATCTACTACAATATCGTAGCCCAGTTTTCCCATCATTGCTACATCTGTTCTAAACTTCATTGGCAGGTTGCTCCAGTCGGTCACATGATTGCAGCTTGCAATAGCCGGATAAAAATAACTGTATTCCCATTGGATAAAGATGCGCTCTACCGGGTCAGTATTATCACTTGGCCAATACTCTGTGAAGTATTGCAGTGCACCATAATCAACCCGTCCGCCACCACCACTGCATAACATCATAGGCACTTTTGGATATTTTGCACGCAACCTTTCCAACACCTTGTACAAACCTTTCACGTAATCAACATATAATTGCGACTGTGGTAATCCCATCTTTTGCAAATAAGCAGAATATGCGTTAAAGATGACAGAATTACAATCCCATTTTACAAAAGCCAATGTGGGGTTTTCGGTAAATAATGTATCCAACACACTAAACACAAAATTTTGTACCGCAGGGTTAGTTAAATCCAATACCAGTTGATTTCTGTAATATTTTTCCGCACGCTCTGGTTGACGAATCACCCAGTCTTTGTGCTTTTCGTACAACTCACTTTTAGGATTTACCATTTCCGGCTCTACCCAGATACCAAATTTTACACCCGCTGCATTTGCTTCCTTTACAAGAAAACCAATACCATGTGGCAGCTTTTTTACGTTTTCCTGCCAATCACCTAAACCTGCATGATCATCGTTTCTTGGGTATTTGTTTGCAAACCAGCCATCGTCCAGTAAAAACATATCAACGCCCAATTTTTTGGCACCTTTAAACAAACCCACGAGTTTGTTTTCATCAAAATCAAAATAAGTTGCTTCCCAGTTATTCAATAAGGTAAGTCTTGAACCTTCTCCATCCAGCAAGCGGTATTTTGTTGCCCAATGATGTAGGTTACGGCTTGCTTCACCTTTACCATTATCAGAAAATGTATAAATAAAAGATGGTGTGGTAAATTCCTGGGCAGGAGCCAGCAAATATTCCGAAGCATAAGGGTTGATACCTGCAATCAGCCGCAGGTTTTTATACACGTCAACCTCAAAATCAATTTTAAAATTCCCCGACCAGGCTAGTTGTCCCATTAAAACCTTTCCTTCGTCTTCCGTAGCAGGTTTATCAAACGACACCATAAATGCGGACGGTTCCATCAAATTTGCCCGGGTTCCCAGCTTAGTGTCAATGGATTTTATACCGTGTGACAAATGATCTTCCTCCGGTTTCATCTCACTGCCCCATGTGCCGTTATAATGCGTCAGGTAATAATCATCTGCATAGAAATATAAATTTGCAGAAGCGTATTTCTCCATGCGAATGGCTTTTTTTTCACTGTTTTTTATTACGGTCCATTGCTCTACCACATTTTCCTTAAAGTAAGTTTTATAGTACAAGGTGATTTCATCCGCATAAACCGGGTCTTTTAATAAAATACTTGTCAGGCTCACATTTTCGTCTAGTTGCTTTGTGTTGCTGTTTATATATTTTAGGTCGAGCGACATATTCCCATCTGCATGCGTTATTTGTACTGCAGGCTCCAGCAGGTTCCAGGTACCGGCTGGTGTATAAGCCGAATTAAAACTTAATGAATTATCACTTACCAGGTGATACTGATTTGAAATGCCGTCATATTCTGAATTCCCGGCAAGCCGCTTGCCAAAATAAATGGTGCCGAGTCTGCCCTCTTTATCGGTTTGTAATATCAGGGCGTTATCCTTTGTTTGTATGGGGATGGTTACCAGTTCCTGTGCGAAAGAGTAGGAAATAATTGTACAAAAAATAATACAAAAAATACATATTGTCCGGGCAATTGCGCCCTGGCCCAACTTCGGTGGCGTCGCACTCTTGTACAACAGATACCTTGATGAACTCTTTCCGCAATCATTAGTAAGTTCGCTCATAGCTTTCTCAAATAGCATAAATTTAGTTTTACTCGTTACTTTATTTAGGTTCTACCGCATTTAAAAAACCTGGTGGCGCAGGATACCACGAAGCTTCCGTTTTTGATGGCGTATAGCGTGGACAGCTTCTGATTTTATGATAGCCTTCCGTTTTTGCGCAGGTCAATATTTGTCTCCTTACAACTATACCCGCCGCCTTCAAATTCTTTATTAGCCTTTGTGAAATAGGAAAGCCTGACTTGGTTTGGTTAATATATTCGAAATTACCCTTTCCATGTAATATTCTGAAACTTCATTCCTTCTTTATTAAGATATAGTTTTTGGTTGCCGGGATTGCTTGAAAAATAAATGTCCTTCGAACCACCATTATTTATGTTTCCATCGGCAATACCACCGCCATTATAAAAATATCCGCCCAATAAGGAGAAGGATTATTTCAGTAAAACCCGATAAAAAAAATTTATTCTTTCATCAAAATCAGTCGTCATTTTTACCGAATAATGCCTTCAGTTAGCTCAATGGGTGTATGTATTTTTTTTCGGCAAATTTATCTTCTTTTCAAAAAAGTACATATAGGTCATCTGTATGGGCGGGCATTTAAAAAATGCTGATATTTTTATTTGGTACTAGAATTGTTTTACTAAAGCATAATCATTTATTAACCGTTTAAAACAGCAACTCATGAAAGTTTTAGGAATAATTTTAATTGTAGCGGGCATTTTAATGTTCGTTTTTAGGGGAATTAATTTTACACAAGAAAAAAAACTTGTGGATATCGGACCCCTTGAAATTAATAAACAGGAAAAAAAATCTGTAGGTTGGCCAATGTATGCAGGCGGCATTGCTGTGGTAGCAGGCATTATTGTATTGGTGGCAGATAAAAAGAAAAGTTAGTCATAAATTGAATTTTATACGTTTTGTCAGAATAGCATCCTTTCGGGATGCTATTCTATTTTCACATCTCTTAAATACAAATATTTCCCCACACTAAACATCCTCAATCCATGTATTCGTAACTTTGCGGCATGCGTAATTACCTGGATGAATTAAATGAACCGCAGCGGGAAGCTGTTACACATAAAGACGGACCTTTAATGATTATTGCCGGTGCAGGTAGTGGAAAAACCAAAGTACTTACCACCCGAATTGCCCACCTGATGGGCTATCATGACATTGATGCTTTCAACATACTGGCGCTTACTTTTACCAATAAGGCTGCCAAAGAAATGAAGGAAAGGATTGAGAAAACGCTCGGTAATTCGGAAGCAAGAAACCTTTACATTGGCACCTTTCACAGCGTTTTTGCCCGGATATTAAGAACCGAAGCCAATAAATTAGGCTATCCCAACAACTTTACTATTTACGATACGGACGATGCTAAAAGTGTGCTTAAAACAGTGATCAAAGAAATGGAGCTGGATGATAAGTTATACAAACCCAATATAGTTTACAACCGCATTTCGTCTGCCAAAAACAGCCTCATAAATTCAGCAGAATACATCAATGACTGGGCGCTACAGCAAGAAGATGCCAGGGCAAACAGGCCGCTGATTGGGCAGATATATAAAGCTTATGACAACCGTTGTTTTAAAAACGGCGCCATGGATTTTGACGACCTGTTATTTAAAATGTACCTGCTATTAAAAAATCATCCGGATTCATTAAGTAAGTACCAGCGCAAGTTTAAATACATTATGATTGATGAGTACCAGGATACCAATACGTCCCAGTACGAGATCATTAAACTGTTAGGAGCCATGCATGAAAATATTTGTGTGGTGGGTGATGATGCTCAAAGTATTTATAGCTTCAGGGGCGCCACTATCGAAAATATTCTGCAGTTTGAGAAAGATTATGAAGATGTAAAAGTGGTTAAGCTGGAACAAAATTATCGCAGTACCAAAAGCATATTAAATGTAGCCAATGAAGTAATTGGCAATAATAAAAATCAGCTACCAAAAACACTATGGACTGATAAAGGAGATGGTGATAAATTAAAACTGGTTAGAACAGCTACTGACAATGAAGAAGGAAAATTTGTTGCGGATGTAATCCAGGAGGAGAAATTACGCAATCATTTTTTTAACAATGACTTTGCCATTTTATACCGCACCAATGCTCAGAGCCGCAGCTATGAAGAAAGCCTGCGAAGAATGAATATACCTTATCGTATTTATGGCGGTTTATCTTTCTATCAGCGTAAAGAGATAAAAGATTTTGTGGCTTATTTAAGGGTGGTAGTAAATCCCAACGATGAGGAAGCTTTAAAACGCATCATCAATTACCCGGTAAGAGGCATTGGAAAAACCAGTATGGATAGAGCAGTACTTGCAGCCAATGATCATAACATCACGCTTTGGCAGGTATTGCAATCGGCATCTGGTCACGGGTTTAAATCCGGTACGCTGGAATCCATCAATAATTTTGTGATGATGATTCGGATGTTTCAAAGCGAATTAGACAAGAAAAATGCATACGATCTTTCAATCATTGTGGGTAAGAGTACGCTGTTAGTAAAAGAATTATTCAATGATAAAACAACAGAAGGGCTTGCCCGGTACGAAAACGTGCAGGAGTTATTAAACTCAATTAAAGAATATACCGAAACTCCCATGAATGAAGAAGATGGAGAAGTGGGAGATAAGGGACTGGGTAGCTACCTGCAACAAATAACTTTACTAACAGATGCAGATAACAACAAGGATGAAGCAGATAGCGTAAAACTTATGACGATACATGCCGCCAAAGGATTGGAGTTTGATTGTGTTTTTGTAGGAGGATTGGAAGAAACACTTTTCCCTAGTGGAATGAGCATCAATACAAGAGAAGAACTGGAGGAAGAAAGACGTTTATTTTACGTTGCCATTACAAGGGCCAGAAAAAAACTCTGGCTAACCTATGCCAATGCACGCTATCGTTTTGGCCAGTTACAGCAAAATGAACCAAGCCGTTTTATTGAGGAAATGCCCGAAGATTATATTGACAGAAGCTTTGCCGGAGGCGGTATGCGCAATCAAAGTAACGGACACACTAATAATTGGGGTGGTAGTTCGTTTGATAGAAACGGTGCTGGCGGCAATAGTTACCGGCCATCTTCGCCGCCCCCTTCAAAAAAACAGGCAACCGACCGGCCTGCTTACCTGGTGCCAACCCGGCCCCAAACAAAGGAGCACACGCCTTCTGCTGATTTTACTGCAAGTGACACCAGCAATTTGCAGGCAGGACAAAAAGTTGAGCATCAAAAATTTGGCTTTGGAGAAGTAACAAAAATGGAAGGTGCAGCGCATAACCCAATAGCAACAGTGCAGTTTGATATTAACGGTGAAAAGAAAATAATGCTTAATTATGCCAAGCTTCGCATTATAGAATAACTGAATCTGTATAGTAAAATAAAGCCGGTGATCTAAAATATCACCGGCCTTCTTTTGTCGGATAAATAAAATTATCGTTGCCAAGGTTACTTTTAACATATTACTATTGGCCATTTAAACTGCCGTTTTATTCCAGCCGCAACTGTACAGCTCATTAAAATGCACACCGGTACAAAACTGGTAATAAATTTATAACCAGTGGCTTATTTTTAAATTCACCGGCTTACTGGTATAAATATTGTTTGTAAGGCATATAAAATGAGTTTTCGAGATAGGAAATTATTTGCATTCAAGGGCTTACAGTAAAGTACAGACATTATATTCTTGTTGCTTACTTAGTACCTTTACATTGAAATTATTAAATACAATATTATGATCAAGACAGGTAATCCGGTAATTAGTATATATACAGAAATGACGCCCAACCCGGAAACGATGAAGTTTGTTGCTAACAAATTATTGTATCCAGGTAAAAGCATTGATTTTCCGGATGAAGTTAGTGCAGCACCTTCTCCGCTGGCACAGGAGTTATTTACATTTCCATTTATCAGGTCTGTTTTTATAGCAAGTAATTTTATTACACTAACAAAAACAACGGGTACCGACGATTGGCAGGATGTAATACCAACTATAAAACAATTCTTAAAAGAATACCTTGAAGAAGGAAAAGCGGTTGTGAATGAAGAGGCTGTTGCAAATATGAAACAGGAAAGCAGCAATGAAGTAAGTGCCGATGATGATGATGTAGTAAAACGTATAAAAGAATTATTGGAAAATTACGTGAAGCCTGCAGTTGAGATGGATGGTGGTGCCATACAGTTTAAAAGCTACGAAGAAGGCCGTGTAAATTTGATGTTACAAGGCAGTTGCAGTGGTTGCCCAAGTAGTATGATTACCTTAAAAGCAGGTATTGAAGGAATGATGAAAAGAATGATTCCGGAAGTAAAAGAAGTAGTTGCTGAGGCTGAATAAATTTTAATCAAAATAGGTTATTAAAAAAGCATCCGGTTTGGGTGCTTTTTTTGTGTCCCTCCATATTTAAAAAGGTTTCGCAGTGGTATTAAGCTGTTCTTCATTTGCTGAAGATTATGTTTTGGATCTGCTAGGCTTTACTAATCATTTTACTACAAACGTTGATGTAGCATTTGAAACAAGTAGTAACTAAACGTTTATTTTCTATTGACCCATGCCCACCAGATTAATACAAATTGAAAAGGCACCAGTCTTATCCAGGCTATTAATAAAGGCCAACATATTTTACCCGAATTGCAGTCAGCTTTTTGAATCGTATAAATATGTGCAGGAATAAAAAAGATTAATATCAATATGATACCAAAAGCTGCATATTTCCTGGTGTTTTTAAATATTAAAAGAACGCCTAACAAAAGTTCTGCAATGCCCGCCACTATATTGATCAACACAGGTTCGGGAAGATATGTGGGAATAATTTTAATATAGAAATCAGGATGTATAAAATGATTAACGCCTGCAGCCAGGTATAAAATAATCATCAGGTAAAGACTGGCTTTTTTCATCATCTTATAGTATTGAATAACGTTTTTAAAACTGGTGTTTCGGTTCGTATTAATTGATTAATTTAATGGATAATATAGTGAATCCCTTTGCTGAAAAAAACATTCATTTCATTATGGATTTTCAATTGTTTTCTAGTAAATACGAAGTAACTGTATGGATAGCTTTTAAAAGGATTTAATAAAAATGTGATGGTAAGCAGGCTTTCTTTTTTACTGTTTTTTTTACTTTCTATACTTGTAATAAGTTGTGGTGTAAGTAAGGATCCTATGCGGCCAACATTGAGGGCATTGCAAAAAGGAAGCGTTACTGAAGATACAAGTTACGTATATAGTTTACCGTACGAAACCAATACCAAACATTTAATTGTCCAGGGATACTTCAGTAGGCTTTCTCATAAGAATAAAGCAGCCATTGATATCAAAATGAAAAAAGGTACGCCAATACTTTCAGCAAGAAATGGTGTTGTCCTACGAACAAAAGCGGATGGCTCAAAAGGTGGATTGAAAAAGAAATACAGGGTAGATGGTAATTATATTGTCATTCGGCATAGTGATAAAACACAGGCAGGTTACTGGCATTTAAAAAAAGATGGCGTACTGGTAAACGTTGGTGATACAATTAGCCAGGGCCAGTTGATCGGGCTAAGTGGAAGAACGGGTTACGCTGCCATACCGCATTTACACTTTATTGTTTGGAAAATAATCAATGGAAATCAACTTCAAGCCATCGGTACCCGTTTTAAAACTTCAAGAGGAATCGTTTATCTTCGGCCTTTTAGAAGATACCGAAATACCAATTAAATTTTAAGTTTGACTGCAGGGCAAATATATCAGGAATTTATAACGGGCATAAAAGCTACCGGGTGGTTGGAATTTGTGGCAGTATTTGCTGGTATCGCCAGTGTTTGGTTTTCAAGAAAAGAAAATATTTGGGTTTACCCAACCGGGCTTGTAAACACTATTTTCTATATATACCTTAGTTTTAAAGGTGGGCTATTAGGTGAGGCTAGTGTAAATTTTTATTATACTGTCATGAGCGTTTATGGCTGGATATTGTGGTCAAAAAAAGATCAGGATCATCGTCCTGTAATGCACATTACATCTGCATCTAAAAAAGAATGGTTACAGCATCTTGGTTTTTTCGCCGTTTTTTATGTGGTAATTTTTTATGCACTCACTTATCTAAAAAAAGATTTTGCTCCGGAAGCTATTCCATGGGCAGATGCATTTGCAAGTGCCTCCGCATACACAGGCATGTGGCTGATGACAAAGAAAAAAGTAGAAAGCTGGATATGGTGGATTGCTACCAATATTGCATCTATACCTTTGTACTTTGTAAAACATTATGTTTTTACAAGCGTGTATTATGTAGTGTTACTTATAATGGCGGTATTTGGTTTAATTGAATGGATACGCAGAAAAAATAATTTACAAAAAGCTTAAAAATATTAGCGCATGTCATATTGCAAGGCAATCAATGGTATGAAACCGACAGACCTGGAAGTACATAAAACTTATCACGATTTACATTATGGGTTTCCTATTAATGATGACAATGAATTATTCTGTCGCCTGGTACTTGAAATAAACCAGGCCGGGCTGAGCTGGACAACAATCTTAAATAAACAGGATAATTTCAGACAAGCTTATAATGATTTTAATATTAAAAAGGTTGCTGCATATAAAGAGAAAGATATAGAACGTTTATTAAATGATGCAGGCATTATCCGAAATAAACTAAAGGTGAATGCCGCCATTGAAAATGCAAAATCGATCATTGTTTTACAAAAAGAATTCGGCTCTTTTAAAAACTGGCTCAATCAACATCATCCTAAAACCAAAGCAGAATGGATGTTGCTCTTTAAGAAAACCTTTAAGTTTACCGGGGGTGAAATTGTAAATGAATTTTTATTGAGTACAGGCTATCTGCCCGGCGCACATGAAGAAAGTTGTAGCATCTATAAAAAAATAATAAAAGCAAAACCAGCCTGGATATCAAACAAATAATTCCCATAAAAAAAATTGTGATTATTGGTCCTGAAAGTACCGGTAAAAGCACCCTGTGTTCAAACCTTGCTGCGCATTATAATACTGAGTGGGTGAAAGAATATGCAAGGGAATATTTACTTACGAACGGTACAGATTACAGTTTCGAAAATTTACTGGATATTGCAAAAGGACAGATAGCACTTGAAGAAAAAGCTGTTGCGGAGCTGACAAAAAAAATGAGTGATGCGATGCAGAATATTACTGCAGCTATACCAGCTCAACTCTTATTTATTGATACAGACATGCATGTGCTGCAGGTTTGGTGCGAATTTGTTTTTAACAAATGCCATAGCTGGATACTTAACCAGGTAGTGGAAAGAAAATATGATCTGTATTTACTTTGCAACATTGATCAACCATGGGTAAAGGATGAGCTTCGTGAATATCCCGATCTTGAAACAAGGGAAAAATTATACAAACATTATAAGGAAATCATGACCAATCAACAGGTGCCATGGATTGATGTAACCGGAAATTATGATGAACGTTTGTCGAAAGCAATAAAGGCAATTGATCAATTAGCAGTCTCTTAAAACCAACCTCTCTTTCTAAATAACCAAATCATCATTACGGGTATTAACAACATTAAACCTGCTGCAATAAAAAATCCATTTTGGTGATGAATATAAGGGAGCTTGTCGAAATTCATTCCAAAAATTCCTCCTATCACTGTTGCCGGTGCCAGTAAGCAAGTTACCACAGCCATCACTTTCATAACCTCATTCGTTTTTAAATTTACATTACTCATGTAAAGATCCTGTAAGTTCATGATCATGTCACGATAGTTATCTGCAAGTTCGTTTGCCTGGATAATGTGGTCGTAAACATCCTTAAAATATTTCTCGGTTTTTTCTTCTATCAATAAACTTTCGCTGCGCAATATTCCATTTACCAGCTCCCTTACAGGCGATACACTTCGTTTTAGTACAATCATTTCTTTACGAAGCATATTAATTTTTGCCAGGCTTCTTGTGTTTGCATTTCTAATAATATCTTCTTCAAGTCCTTCTACTCTTTCTCCTAATTTTTCCATCACTAAATAAAAATTATCAACGATCATATCTATCAAAGAATAAAATAAAAAGTCGGGTCCATTTTGACGGATCTTACTACCACTTAATTTTAATTTTTCACGCAATGGATTAAATACATCTCTCGAAGCGTCTTCCTGGAAACTGATAACGTAGGTCTTTCCCAATACAATACTTATTTGTTCTGTTTCAACCGAAGAATGTTTTTCATTAAAATAAAGCATACTCATTGAACAAAAAACTATGCCTTCGATTTCATCCATTTTAGGACGCTGGCCTATACTTAAAATGTCTTCAATGATCAGTACATGAATACCAAAATGGTTACAAATATTTTCAACATCAGCCTTCTTTAACCCATCCATATTTATCCAAGTGGCCTTTGGCGAATCCAGGTAGTGAAAGCACTTTTTAACTTCTGTTAACTCTACCGCTTCCATACTTTTTGCATCATAATCAAACACAGTAAGCTTAATGGAAGTTGGCTCTTCCCGGGTGGCCACCGCTGTTGGATTTACATGGAGAATTCGCTTGGTCCTTAATAAATCCAGCGGGTTAAGCAGGTAGGTTAAATAGTGTCGTGTGCGCATACAATTATTGAACAAAAATTTTAAACAATATTAATGACAGGATAAAAGTAACCTGATTATAAGAAACAAAAAAACCGGGCATACCCGGTTTAATTTATTTAAAGTTTCTGAATAACTAAATGTGTTGAATTATTCTTTTCATTCACAAATAAGAAAGAAAATTTCTTTTCTATTTATTTCCTGTTCTTTGTGTGCCGTAGCCTCTTCTGCCACCTTTATCTGTAGAATGAAAGCGGTTGTTGTTTCCTGAATTTTTAAAACCGGGCCGCTTAGGTGCCGAAACATGTGGTACAAATGTAGCTGCACTTAATGGGTAGGGGTGACTATCAGTTACGGTTATATTTTTTCCAATGAGTTTCTGAATATCTTTCAGTTCTGTTCTTTCTTCATGGTCGCAAAATGAAAGAGCAATACCAGTATTTCCTGCACGGCCTGTTCTTCCTATCCGATGCACATAAGTTTCCGGTACATTGGGTAGTTCAAAATTTATAACATGTGTCAGTTCATCTATGTCAATTCCACGGGCAGCAATATCTGTTGCTACCAACACGGTTAAATTACCATTCTTAAAACTTGTCAATGCATTCTGTCTTGCATTCTGTGATTTGTTACCGTGTATTGCCGCTGCCGTAATATTCTCTCTTTGCAACATTTTTACCACCTTGTCTGCACCATGTTTCGTTCTGGTGAAAACAAGCGCAGTCTGTATATTATGTGATTTCAGGAGATACAATAACAATGACGGTTTATTTATCTTATCAACGTAAAATAAACTTTGATCAATTGCATCAACGGTAGATGAAGCCGGTGTTACTTCAACTTTTGCCGGGTTTGTTAATAGCACATTTGCAAGCGATTGAATCTCTGCCGGCATCGTAGCTGAAAAAAACAATGTCTGTCTTTTTTCAGGTAATTTAATAATTACCCTTTTTACATCATGTATAAAGCCCATATCCAACATACGGTCTGCTTCGTCCAGCACAAATATTTTTAAATGCTGCAATCCAATAAATCCCTGGCTCATCAAATCAAGCAAGCGGCCCGGTGTTGCCACCAAAATATCTACTCCGCTTTTTAATTGATTGGTTTGATGAAGCTGCGAAACTCCACCAAAAATTACAGCATGTGTAAGGCCTGTATATTTCCCATAGGCTGCAAAGCTTTCATCTATCTGAATGGCCAATTCTCTTGTTGGAGTAAGTATCAGCGCTTTAATTTGTTTACGTCCTTTTTCCTGGTCTTTTTCTTTGTAAAGTATTTGTAAAATAGGAATAGCAAATGCCGCTGTTTTCCCAGTTCCGGTTTGTGCGCAACCTAACAGGTCTTTTCTTTCCAATACTAAAGGAATGGACTGTGCCTGTATAGGCGTGGGTGTAGTGTATCCTTCGTTGGCCAATGCCTTCAGGATGGGTTCAATTAATTCTAAATTTTTAAATGCCATTGAATGGTTTAATTTTTATAAGGCTGGAAAGACGTTGCATTTTCTGAATCAGCGGAGATATTTTTACCACTTCGGCTTACAACCTGCCGGATTTATTGAGTGGAGTAGGGTGCAAAGGTAAGGTATTGTTAACTGATAACAGTTTTGATGGTATTTACGGAACTGTTATTCAGTTAATTTCCTGCTATAATAGTTGCTTATTCTGTAAGCCCTTTTCATTGCATGGAACTTCTTACAATGCAAAAAGGAATGGCTTTATACCATTCCTTTTTGCTATCACGAATCAAATATGCTCAACTATTTTGGCATTAGTACTGCATCTATTACATGCGTAACACCATTGCTTGAAATTACATTTGGAATTGTAACAGTGGCGCCATTTATTTTCACAACACCATCTTTTACTGATACTGTAAGTTCTTCACCTTGTACTGTTTTCAGTTTTTGACCATCTGTAAGATCTGCAGCCTTTAAAGCACCAGGTACTACATGATAAGTCAAAACTTTAGTAAGTGCATCTTTATTTTCTGGTTTCATTAAACCGTCTAAAGCTGCTTTTGGTACTTTATCAAAAGCTTCGTTTGTTGGCGCAAAAACTGTAAAAGGACCAGCACCACTTAGCGTTTCCACTAAACCTGCGGCTTTAACAGCGGCTACAAGTGTTGTATGATCTGAAGATCCTACTGCATTTTCTACAATATTTTTTGAAGGCACCATATTGGCTCCTCCAACCATTACACCTTCTTCTGCGGGGGTTGTCATAGGTTGTTCAGTCATTGCAGATGTATCCTTTGTATCCATTGACTGGGTGTCTGTTGCACTATTGCAGGCAACAAACATGCTTACTGTTGTTGCTCCGGTCAATAAATAATACATGAAATTCTTTTTCATAATATTTGGTTTTGTTTTTTGGTTAATTTATTTTTTAAATAACCCACATACATACGTAAGTTTATCGACCTTGGTTTTTAATATGACAATAATATAAATTGTTTATAATTAAAGGCCCGTCCTGTTATTAAACATGAAACAATATTAGTATGATCCAATATATTAAAATAAAACCGGTGTAAAATATACCGGTTTACAATTAATTGAAGTTATAATCGCTCATATAGTTTTCGAAGCTTTTGCCGGGTCATAATTTTTTCCCAGTCTTTACCAAGGGCATTTTCCCATAGTGGTTTCATAACCATTGAAACATCGATCATTTTATCAAATTGCTCATCTGATAAATTGGCACAAATATTTTTAGGTATATCGATGTTATTTTTTTCAACCATGTATTTAAATTCTCTAACACCTTCGGGGTAGTATTCTTCAAGATGATTAAACACAATACAATTGCCTATGCCATGTTTGGTGCCCAACAAATAACTTAAGCCATAACTAACTGCGTGGGCTACCCCAACCTGGGAGTAAGCGATACTCATTCCGCCGGCATAACTTGCCATCATCAACTTGTCATCACTTTCATCATTCCACTTATCATTTGTTACATAAACTTCTCTACAAAGTTGCAAGGCTTTTTCGCCATAGCTTTTACTAAACTCATTGAGGTAAGTACCTGTAAGGCTTTCAATGCAATGTATATAACAATCCATGCCGGTATAAAAACGTTGATTCACCGGTGCATTTTGAGTAAGTTCAGGATCCAGTACTATCTGGTCGAAAGGGGTAAAATCCGAATTCATCCCTAGTTTTTTTGTTGGTCCGGTTAACACAGTTGTGCGGCTTACTTCTGCACCTGTACCACTCAGCGTAGGAATACCAACTTTGTAAACCCCTGCATTTTTTACAAGATCCCATCCCTGGTAATCTGCGCTGCTGCCTACATTGTTCATCATGAGCGAAACACCTTTTGCAAGATCCATTGCAGAGCCTCCGCCAATTCCTATAACGCCACTTATTGTACCAAATTCTTCTTTTAACTGGTTGGCTAAGCTATCAACATAGGTTGTTTTGGGTTCGTAGGTAACATCCACAAAAATAATTTTATCATTGTCTCTTAATGGTACCCGTTC
The DNA here is from genome assembly GCA_046590675.1 of Ferruginibacter sp. Classification (GTDB taxonomy): domain Bacteria; phylum Bacteroidota; class Bacteroidia; order Chitinophagales; family Chitinophagaceae; genus Ferruginibacter. The sequence continues at coordinate 210,368 of JBKJUP010000059.1, forward strand.
TGCTAATTGTTTGCCTTCAAAAAAATGATCCACCAAAAATATCATTGGTGCGTCCCGCTTGCGATTGGGTTGTAATATTTCATCTAACTGGTTGAAAGAACCGCGGCCGTAAACCACGTATCCAACCATTTTAAAATTTCTAAAACTCATATAGTATTATTAAAAACATGAAGTTACAGTAATAAAGAATAAACGATCAAGAGCGTGTTTTTGAAAATGGATTTTTAAAGCATTGAGCATTACAACTTTCTATTTATTTTACCAGCTCCTGTATATCAGCATCGCCCTGCAAATTGTTCATCTGCCGCATTATATCGTCATAACGTTCGGCAACTTTTTTATGTAAAGGTTTGATGGTATAAACTTTTGGATTGGGCAAACATGCAGCAATTTTTGCAGCCTCGCTCCTTGTTAAATTTTTGGCGTCTTTATTAAAATAAGCTTTGGATGCAGCTTGTACTCCAAATACACCTTTTCCCATTTCAGCCACATTTAAATAGGTTTCCAGGATGCGCCTTTTACTCCATATTTTTTCAATCATAAATGTAAAATAAACTTCGAGCCCTTTCCTTATAAAACCACCGCCTTGCCAAAGAAAAACATTTTTAGCTACTTGCTGACTGATGGTACTTGCACCCCTTCTTCTGTTAGGATGTTTTTCATTAAATTTTATTGCTTTCTCAATTGCCTTCATATCAAAACCGCTGTGTTCAGGAAAAAGCTGGTCCTCACTCGCCATTACCGCAAGCTTTATATTGGCACTCATTTTATCATAAGAAACATAGTCCCTTCTTACTCCATAACCTTGTACTGCGCTTCCAATTTGGGTGAGTGTGATGGGCGGGTTTATCCATTTGCAAAAAAATATATAAACCAACTGAAGTATAAAAAGTATAAGAATAGTTCGTTTAAAAATGCGCCAGAATTTCTGCATGCTTCAACCACTTTTTTATTGCAATAAATATTTACTTTTTTTCAACGTCAGAAAGGCCATAATATACGAGATGATATTTTTTTCCAATAACCATACCCTTGCCCCCGGTTTTAGCCATAATATAACCTACCGTTGCCAGGGAGGCAGAAGCAATTAATAAGCCCGGACTAAATTTTTCACGATCAGCCAAATAAACGATACCGCTGGCCAGCGTTAATACCATACCGCCTCCCATAAGGCTTGCTGCACTGGCTGACATATTAAATCCTTTACTGGTTTTACCGATTGTCTGTATCTGGTTGTAGTGATATTTATAATAGTAAGTAGTAACAGTATCCAATACATATACCCCTAACTGTGTGGGAATGGTTTTTACAACATATTGTTTCAAAAACAACGTGTCATTTTTTATTTCCTGAATTTGCGCATTAATGTAAGCGCCGGTGGTTGTGGTAAACTCAATTTCTGTTCCGGCGTAATAGCGCTTAATGGTTTTGCTATTTTTTTTCAACATGATAAAATCCGCTTGTTGTGCGAATGTTTGGCCGGAGAAAAAAATAAATATTATGAGGAGTAATCGATGCATCTTTTAAAATATCTGTAAACTATAAAAGTAAATATCTTATTGCTTTGTTATGCTGTTTTGGTTGTATATAATATTCCAATGAGTAATAGTATGCCAAATCCTACCAATAGAGTTCCTGAAATTCTATTGATAAGTGTAAGGTTTTTATGATTGAGTTTTTTACTAAGTTTTCCTGCCAATACTACTTTTAAAATATCGGCTGCAAGGTTTATTAAAATACATGTTGTAAAAATAACGATCCGCTCTTTTAACGTATGAGTAATTGCAATAGTAGTTGTAGTAGTTAACCAAAATGCAAATACAGCAGGATTAAGTGTGTTAATTAAAAAACCAGATGCGGCCAAACGTGCATGTGTACCTGCAGAAACTTTTATGGCTTCTGTTTCCTGGCTACGCATTTTTATTTTTTTGAAGAATAAATAAAATACACCCATGCCCACTAAAAAAAAACTTCCTGTAAAACCGATGGCTTTTTTAAAATCAAGTAAATGTGTTACCAACTCCGAAAAGGCGTTACTCAATATTACTATCAGTAAATCGCTCAGCCATACACCGGCTACAAAACTATAACCACCACCTCGTCCATTGATAATGCTTTGCTTAATAATAGTAAACACGATTGGGCCTACTGAAAATATCAGTAATAAACTTAACGCAAGACCTTTGAAAAAAGCATCAACCATTCGAAATGAAAAAATTTTGAAGATGAGTGCCGTGAAGGTAGAAAAATATACAGAAGGAAAATCCCTTATTTCTTTTTATAAATTGGTACAGTACTGCAAGGTTCGCCATACATAATACTTTTTGCTACAGGTCTTAACAACTTTGTTGCTTGCAGATAAGCTGCTTCACCTACTGGCAACTCGCCACACCCTTTTATCACTATTCTTTTATCAGCAAAATCATTTATGTTTATCTGGCTGATATTTTTTAACAATAATTGTTGTTTTAATTCTTCCCTTGTTGCAAAAGCAACTTCCTTAGCAACCGGTTGAAGATAACTTGCTACCAACATATAAGCCCATATAGGTATTACAGCATCAGCGCTGCACGTAACTGCTACAAATTTGTTGGTATAAGGTTGAAGATCCAATGTTTTTAAGGCTTCTCTAAAATCTCTCTCTTTTAAAATAAGCCCCATAAAAAGATGATCCTTCATATCAAACAACGCAATTTCTTCTGAAGGAAAGAATTCCTCCAGGTTTAATGTTACCAGTGCACTCTCACTTACTTTGTTAACTATAATTTCGCTCATGAATACAAATTTACGATTAATAACCAAGGGTAAGGTGGGCAGCTATTTTCGAAAATCGGAATTTGTATTTCGTGGCTATTTCTTATTGTTAATAGATATTTTTATTAACAAGTATTTATGAACAGGTGTAGCAAATATTTGAGAAACGAAACAGCCGGCCCAAATGGACCGGCTGTTAAAAATTTATTGTAAATATTAATTAAAACATTTTGCTACGTTCGTCTTTAATTGTTGCTGTATTTTTTAAAGATTCGAACCAACCTGCTAATTGCTGTACCAATCCCTTAACACGCTGATCTGCCTGTTGAGCTATCATTTCAGGAGTTTCCGTCGGTTTAGTAAAAATGTTATTTATTTTGATGACATAAACACCATTGTTACCTGCAATTGGTTCAGATATCTTCGATTGATATGCTTTATTAAATGAAGCACCAATAACTTTTGGTTCATTACCTACACCATTAATTATTTGAGCACTCAATGATAATGTTGAATCAGCTCCAGCAGTTTCTACCTGCACACCGTAAGCCGTAGCAGCAGCTTCCAGCGTTTGCGAAGCTTTTAATTTTTGAGCTATTTGTTCCGCTTTTTTTATATTCCTTAGTTTAGATTCTACAAGTGTGCGACCGGTTCTTGCGTCAGGCAATCCGTCTGGCTGAATTTTATTTACCACACCTACAACAAAATGATCTTCTATACTAAATGGCTCACTAACCTGGCCTTCTTTTGCATCATTGGCCCATTTAATAAGTTGTCTTGCATCTTGTAAGCCACCAAGCCTGTAATCATTTGGTTTAATCAATTCCGGTACATCTACTTTTTGCAAACCATTTTTTGCAACATATTCTTCTAACGATTTTGCATCGCTTGCTTCGCTTGCCAATTTGGTTGCTTGCGCACTTGCATTGTTAACAGTTTCATCTGTTGGCAAAATTGGTTTGGCAACATAAGCTACTTTATATGCAGGCTCAAAATTCTTTTGACTTAATACTTCTATGTAATGCCATCCAAAATCGGTATGCACAACTTTCTTATCGCCTGTATTACCATAAAAAGCTGTCTCAGCAAATTCTTTTGCCAGGTTAGCAAATTGAGTTGATGAAAAATCATATTCTCCCTTTGTACCTTTACTACCCTGGTCATCGCTATACATTAATACCATTGAATTAAAATCGGCTCCTCCTTTAATTGCAGTTGCAATACTGTCAATGCGCATTTTTGCAACACTGTCTTCAAGTTTAATTTGTCCGGATTGAGGATCTTTGGTACCTATTAATATGTGTCTTACTTTAACACTATCCGGTAACTGACGAACAGCAACCATTTTTGCAATAACAAAATTTCCTCCATCCAGGTATGGACCAAAAACACCACCAATTGATAAGGATGCGATTGAATCTTTTTGAGACATTGCCAATTTTGACTTCGCTGTGTATCCATCATAATAATTGATAGTACTACCATTTCTTGCAACAAATGCTTTTGCACTTGTATCTGTAATAAACGAAGATTTTAAATTGTTAACCGCTTCCAACGACTTAAGTGTATCCGCTGCCGTTGGGTTTGCACTGAAGGCTACATAAGATATGTATCTGCCGCCATCCGTTTTATAAAGTCCCTTATGTTTGCCCATGTAGTCTGTTATTTCCTGGTCAGAAACTTTTATTGTACTGTCAGTAATTACATTATATGGAACAGCTACGTAGGAAATACTTGAAAAAGTATTAGCTTCTGTATTTTCCTTTTGTTGCATCCAGGTAGGGTAGTATGCACTTGCGGCAATCATACCACTATATTTATTATACAAGGATTGCAATTTCATTGGCTCAATAATTTGAGCTTCGATTGCATCCCGTTGTTCTCCTTTTGATTTTTTTGCCTGCAGCCACCACTCCTGAACTTTCGCCACATCATACTGTTGCGTATTTTTATCTGAAAATGCCTGCTTTAACGCATTAGGTGCATCGTTGCTAAACATGATACTACTCATTTCTTTTGGTGTAAAACTTAAACCTAGTTTTTCAAATTCTTTTACAAGCAATTTTTCAGCTAATAATTGATCCCAAACTGATTGTCTTACTTCATAAATCTGTGTACCACTAATGCGGCCACCATACTGATCTTCTGCTTGTTTTACTTTTGCATTAAATTCGGCAGACTCAATGGTTTCTCCATTTATCTTACCAATACCTGTTCCCCTGTTGCCGCTAAAGATACCACCATTACTACCTGGCTTAGCATCCATCAGTATAAAACCAATTAAACTCAGGGCAATTACCGCAATTACTATGGCTGCACCTTTTTCACGAATGTTTTGTATAATCTGCATCTTTTCTTTAATTAAAATGGACGGCAAAAATAGGGGAAAAATGTATATAAATGTGGAAAAATAAGGTAGATAAAATTGCTAAAATTGAGTTACGACAGGCTTTTGAAAGAAAGCTTCTGAAATAAATGCATTACAACAAAAAACGTATTATCCATTTTTTGTACCTATTAAGGTTTTAAGATTTTCAAAAAAATCAATGATTAATAATTCCTGTGTTTTGTAGAACGAATAGTATTATATATGAATAGATAACTACCCGCTTTTATAAAAGATTGGTTAATGTAAGCTTGTAGTAACTTTGTAACAGGGGCCCAATACAGGTTTCAAACACTGTTAACATATAGTTGTTAATAAAGTAAAATTGCTGTTAATAAGGTTAGTAACCGACATTGATTGGTGGGGAATTTTGGAGTAAAACTTCGGGTTGTTTTATTAAGCAGGGTGTACTTTGTTAATTCAATCAAAGTTATCAGGTACTTCATTAACAGCATGTTTTTAATGTTGTATCATGTTATTATTAACCAGAAATTTTATTAACCGGAGTGCAAAACAATTATAATTGATATTTAAAACCCAATTACAGTAAAGCAATGCTGTTAAATATATTTATTTGCTGCATGTTATTAACGTGTGAATGGAGGTGGATAAATTCTTTATTTGTATTTTACAATAATTTTTAAATTTTTATTTCCACATATCCACAGCCCTAGTAATAATAAGTTTACTTAAAATAAAAAACTACTAAAGACTATTATGATAGATATTAACACCGCAAAATTGAATATTGAATCGAAAGGATTTTTAGATGTGGAGATTGATGTGACTATTGATTTATTTGCCGAAATAGAGCGATTAAAAAAAGAGAAGAATGCTATAATACTGGCGCACTATTACCAGGAGCCAGATATTCAGGATGTGGCGGATTTTATTGGAGATAGTCTTGGTTTAGCTCAGGCGGCAGAAAAAACTGAAGCTGATATAATAGTTTTTGCAGGAGTGCATTTTATGGCAGAAACGGCAAAAATTCTAAATCCGGGTAAAAAGGTACTACTACCAGATTTAAAAGCGGGTTGTTCTTTAAGCGATAGCGCCCCAACGGCGCTTTTTAAAATGTTTAAAGAGAAACACCCGGATCATTTGGTTATTACATATATAAACTGTTCTGCCGGAATGAAAGCACTTAGTGATATTATTTGTACCAGCAGTAACGCAGAGAAAATAATTGAGAGTTTACCGAAGGAGCAAAAGATAATATTTGCGCCGGATAAAAATTTAGGGGCCTATTTAAACAAGAAGACTGGCCGAAACATGGTTTTATGGAATGGTGCCTGTATGGTACACGAAATTTTTAGCCTGGAGAAGATTACAAAATTAAAAATCCGTCATCCTTTTGCCAAAGTGATTGCACATCCTGAGTGTGAGGATGCAGTTTTGGCTGTAGCAGACTTTGTAGGTAGCACTACAGGCTTATTGAAATACTCACAACAAAGTAGTAGCAAAGAATTTATAGTGGTCACTGAGACTGGTATATTGCACCAGATGCAAAAGTCAAGTCCTGAGAAGACTTTTATACCAGCGCCGCCAAATAATAGTTGCGCCTGTAATGACTGTCCACACATGAAGTTGAATACATTGGAGAAGCTTTATTTATGCATGGAATACGAACAACCGGAAATTACAATGGCTGAAGAATTACGGGTAGCTGCAAAAAAGCCCATTGAAAGAATGCTTGAAATCAGCAAAGAATATGGTTTGTAGCTAAAATTGAATATATTGATTATCTATTTTTATTGTTGTATATTCTAGTTGTATAAATTTATAATTTAAGAAAATATTTTTTATGGCAATTCCTTCGGTAGATCTTGCAGAATTTTTAAATGGAGATTCAGAAACCAAAGCAGCCTTTGTTCAACAATTGGGCAAAGCTTATGAAGACGTGGGTTTTGTGGCAGTAAGGAATCATGGTGTTCCGGATGAATTGATTGCAGATTTGTATAAACATGTACAGGAATTTTTTTCACTGCCGCTTGAGCAAAAAAGAAACTACGAAATTCCTGAATTATCCGGTCAACGTGGTTATACGAGTTTTGGAAAGGAGCATGCTAAAGGAAGCAATGCGCCTGATTTAAAAGAATTTTTTCAATACGGTCAAACACCCAGGGATAATTACAAGGAGGAAGAATATCCACCAAATGTTTTAGTAAAAGAAGTTGTTGGTTTTGATAGGACCTTTGCAGACGCTTATAGAGCTTTTGAAAAGTCCGGAACTTCGTTGTTGCAGGCAATAGCTTTGTACTTAAAGCTGGATGAGCATTATTTTGATGATTATATTTTTAATGGTAACTCAATTTTAAGATCCATTCACTATCCACCTATTACTACAGAGCCAAAAAGTGCAATACGTGCGGAACAGCACGAGGATATTAATTTAATAACATTATTGGTTGGTGCATCTGCAGATGGTTTGGAAATTTTAACCAAGCAACAGGAGTGGGTGGGTGTTACATCACTACCTGACCAAATTGTGGTAAATGTCGGCGATATGTTACAACGTTTTACCAATAATAAATTAAGAAGTACAATACATAGAGTTGTTAATCCTGCCCGGGAACTATGGCACACTTCCCGTTTTTCTATTCCGTTTTTCCTGCATCCAAAATCCAGTATGAGTTTACGTTGCCTGGATGAATGTGTTGATAACGAACATCCTAAGTTATATGAGGATGCAACCGCCGGTGAATATCTTGATGAAAGACTAAGAGAGATTGGGCTAAAAAAATAGACATCTTTTTTATGAAATTTATTTATATATTTAAATAATATAATATATTATTTTAGGCTAAATTACTATCGCTAAGTTATCATCTTACTTTCTACTATTGAATTTTATTCGTCATATACCATTTTTAAAAGCTGTTTTATTACATAGTGTTACTGCATTTGGTGGGCCACAGGGGCATTTAGGTATGATGATGAGAACTTTTGTTGAGGGTAGAAAAGACGTAACGAAAGAGGAGTTAATGGATTATGTTTCGTTTTGTCAAATGTTGCCAGGTGCTTCCTCCACTCAAACGCTTACTTTAATTGGTTACAAACGAGGTGGTATTCCACTCGCAGTTTTAACACTACTTATATGGATCTTCCCTGCCTGTACTTTGATGGGAGCTTTATCTTTTGTGGTTGGTAAAATTGGGGTTTCTAATTTACAATCAAGTATTTTCCGTTTTATTCAACCGATGGCAATAGGATTTCTGGCTTATGCCGGAATTAAGGCTTTTAGGATATCTGTTAATAATACGATCACCCAAATTATTATGTTGGTAACAATGACTGTTACCTACCTGTTGTTTAAGACACCCTGGGTGTTTCCACTATTGATTATTTTTGGAGGCATTACAACAAATTTTAGTAGTAAAAGAATTCCAGGGCATAGTAATAACGATAGAAAAAATATTCGTTGGACGAATATATGGCTGTTCGTATTGGTGTTTGTAGTAGCGGGATTTTTAAGTGAAACGGCCCGAAAGCAAGAGTGGAAGGACAGAAAAGCGTATAACTTATTTGAAAACTTTTACCGGTTTGGAAGTTTTGTTTTTGGTGGTGGTGATGTGTTGATTCCTATGTTGCTTGATCAATACGTTGCACGTCCCAATTCCGCTAAGTTTGCTGATTCAAAAGATAATATTATCAGAATAGATAGGGGTGAAATTCTTACCGGTGCAGGAATTGTTAGGGCGATACCCGGCCCCGTTTTTTCTATAGCATCTTTTACCGGTGGTATAGCCCTAAAGGGCGAAGGACGGGTTATACAGGTTTTGGGTTGTGTTATTGGTTCTGTGGGAATTTTTTTACCAAGTGCTTTGTTGGTGTTGTTCTTCTTTCCCCTTTGGCAGTATTTAAAAAGGTTTGTAGTAGTGTTTCGGGCGCTCGAAGGAATTAATGCTGTCGTTGTTGGGTTAATGTGGGCTGCTACTTTATACTTATTAAAGGATGTGTCTATTGCTCACTATAATTGGATCAGCTTTTTCAACATTGTTGTAATTACCGGTACTGTGTTAATTTTACGTTTTACTAATATACCGCCTCCTTTTATAGTGGTATTTTGTTTGATTTTAGGAGCCATTTTTTAGTGTTTGTAATAACTGTTCCCTTCTATTTCTTCTTTTACAATGTCAGTAACCAGGTATCTAATTGATTTTCTTTCTTTTATCAATTCCCTAATATTTGTTGATGATATTTGGAGTAATGGAGCTTTTAGTACCGTGATAGCTGCTTCAATTGTGTTAGTAATCGGAAATCCTTCTCTTTCATAGATGTAGAGGGAGTGATGTTTAATAATAGTTTCATAGTTTTTCCATTTTGATAAATTACAAAAACTATCGCTTCCCATAATTATAGCAAACTGATGCTGAGGATATTTTTCATTTAGATAAGTCAGAGTATCTACGGTGTATGATGGTTTTGGTAAGCTAAATTCTATATTTGATGCTTTCAGTTTATTTTCTCCATTAATTGCAGATTGAACCAGATGAAGGCGGTGATATTCATTTAATAAACTGGAAGAAGGTTTGAAGGGATTTTGTGGTGAAACAACAAACCATAATTGATCTATATCTGTGTTGTTAACAACATGGTTTGCTATTATAAGATGGCCTACGTGTATAGGGTTGAATGAACCAAAGTAAAGTCCAATTTTCATAATTAGGTTCTTGTAGGTTTAGTGATTATGGTCGTTCCTCTTCTACCCAGATATTTTGTGCTTCGTTTAAACGTAAGCTTAAATAGTAACCCGCTACTAATATTGATATAGGATCACCCAATGGTGCTATTTTGTCCACGAATATCGTTTCGCCGGGTACGCAACCCATTTCCATGAGTTTAAGAAAGATATCATCTTTTTCAAATGACTTTATAAGTACAGTTTTTCCTACGGCAATTTCAGAGAGTCTTCTATCCATCCTACGCTTTTAATTTGAGCAAAGGTATCATTCAGGATTGTTCTATAATTTCGATATAAGAAAAATACTATGGCAGTACACTTTTATAACAACGATGTAACGTTAAAGCTTTCGAATCGCACGATTTTAAAGCGTTTTTTAATTTATGTAGCATTAATAGAAGGCTATGAGTTAAGAGCTCTAACTTATGTTTTTTGTGACGATGATTACTTACTAGATATCAATAGGAAATTCCTTAACCACGATACGTTAACAGATGTTATTACTTTTCCGCTTTCAGTTGATGAAAGGGTGATTGAGGGTGAGATTTATATTAGCCTGGAAAGGGTAAAGGAGAATGCAGTAATATATAAATGTTCTGAACATGACGAATTACTACGCGTTGTTTTTCATGGATTGCTGCATTTGTGTGGTTATGGTGATAAAACAAAGAAGGAAAAGTTACTAATGAGAGAAAGGGAAGGACACTATTTACAAGAGTATAATGCCTAGAGGAAAATATTTGTTCCACGTGGAACAGAAAACACTACGTTCCACGTGGAACATCGCACAATTCTATGGATTAGTTAAGCTTTGTTCAATAATTTAGTAAAGAAGTATCTTTGTAACCATGTTTAAAGATTATGATGTTATAGTTGTAGGGGCTGGTCATGCCGGTTGTGAGGCTGCTGCTGCTGCTGCCAATATGGGCAGTAAGGTGTTATTAATTACTATGAATATGCAGACAATTGCCCAAATGAGCTGCAATCCGGCAATGGGAGGCATAGCAAAAGGGCAAATTGTGAGAGAAATAGATGCTATGGGAGGGTATAGCGGTATAGTCACAGATCAAAGTATGATTCAATTTCGCATGCTTAACCGTTCAAAAGGACCTGCAATGTGGAGCCCCCGTGCCCAAAGTGACCGAATGTTATTTGCAGGTAAGTGGCGTGAAATGTTAGAAAATACACCAAACGTTGATTTTTACCAGGATATGGTTGGAGGTTTGCTTGTTAAAGACGGAAGAGTGTATGGTGTATCGACAGGTTTGGGACATCAAATAACAGCGAAGTCTGTTGTTTTAACGAACGGTACTTTCTTAAACGGTATCATACATATTGGCGAAAAGCAATTAGGAGGAGGTAGAATGGCTGAAAAGGCTGCTACAGGAATTACTGAACAGTTAGTTTCCCTGGGATTTGAAAGCGATCGGCTTAAAACCGGAACACCTCCAAGGATTGATGGAAGAAGTCTTGATTACAGTAAGATGGAAGAACAAAAAGGAGATGAAGAAATAATCGGCTTTAGTTACCTGGATATTCCGAAAATTAGACCTGAACAACAAAAAAGTTGCTGGATTACTTATACAAGCAAAGAAGTACACGACATTTTGAGAACAGGATTTGAAAAAAGTCCAATGTTTCAAGGGAGGATACAAGGCACCGGGCCAAGGTATTGTCCAAGTATAGAAGATAAAATCAACCGTTTTGCAGAAAGAGATCGCCACCAATTGTTTGTAGAACCCGAAGGATTTAATACTGTAGAAATATATGTAAATGGTTTTTCCTCATCACTACCTGAGGAGGTCCAATTCAAAGCATTGCGAATGGTTCCCGGATTTGAACATTGTAAAATGTTTCGTCCCGGTTATGCTATTGAATATGATTTCTTTCCACCCACGCAATTAAAGTTTAGTTTAGAAACCCGGTTAATTGAGAACCTGTTTTTCGCCGGACAGATAAATGGAACAACTGGGTATGAAGAAGCTGCCTGCCAGGGTTTAATGGCTGGGATAAATGCGCATCAAAAAGCAAGAGAACTTGATCCGCTTATTTTAAAAAGGAGTGAAGCTTATATTGGAGTTCTCATAGATGACCTGATTAACAAAGGAACCGAAGAACCTTACCGGATGTTTACCAGCAGAGCAGAATTTAGAACACTGCTTCGCCAGGATAATGCAGACGTAAGGCTTACTGAATTGAGTTATAGAATTGGGCTGGCGTCACAGGAAAGAATGGAAAAGGTTCTGGTTAAAAAAGAAGCAGTAGCGAATGTAAAATCGATATTAAATACCATTACACTTGAACCGGAAGAAATAAATCCGTTATTGGAAAAGTCGCAATCATCATTAATTCAAACCAAACAGAAGGCCCTGCAGCTATTGTTAAGACCTAATATCAGTTTAAATGATATGATTTCTACCATTCCTAGACTGAACAGTATCCTTCATCAATTTGACAATGAAACGATTGAACAAGTTGAAATTCTGGCTAAATATGAAACTTACATAGAAAAGGAAAAGGAATTGGTGGCAAAAATGAGTCATCTCGAGGATCTTGTAATACCAGAAAATTTCAGTTATGATAAATTGGTATCACTCAGTAATGAAGCGAGGCAGAAATTTACCAAATTGAGACCAAGAACGTTGGGACAAGCATCCCGTATTTCTGGAGTTAATCCCAGTGATGTTCAAATACTTATGGTATTTATGGGCAGGTAAAATTGTTTAAATATAAATATTATATTTAATGTATTTAAACGCTCTTTTAAGTATCCTTTGTCAAAATATTTTTATAACTTTTTACTTTATTTATAAAACTAAAATATGCCCCTGAACTTTTCAATTGATACCCCAAAAGAGCTTGTTTTTGAAAGTGTTGCAGAGTATTTGCACAAAGAACAGTTAAAAATTGATAAACAAGATAGTACCCGTCCATGGGGAGGCTTTTTTGTGTTGGATGAAGCAGAAGCAGAGAAATTTATAGCAAAATACTTTTCTCATTTAACCAAAGAGGAATTGGCTATTTCCGGAAAGCTTAGTCCGAAAATACTGATTGTAGCACCAAATCAGCGTTTAAGCTGGCAATACCATCATCGTCGTGCCGAAATATGGAAATTAATTGGTGGGGTAGCAGCAGTAATAACTAGTGATACCGATGAAGAAAAGGAAAAAACCGTACTAAATATCGGAGATATCATTCAATTAAAGCAAGGAGAAAGGCATCGATTAATAGGCACTGACGGTTGGGGAATTGTAGCAGAAATTTGGCGCCATACGGATAATACCAATCCTAGTGATGAAGATGACATTGTGAGAGTACAGGATGATTTTGGCAGATAGGCTAAAATTATTTGTAGTTTCGGCTTATTCAGGAAGAATTTAAACCATCCGACCGGATGGTTTTTTGTTGGGTCCTAATGTCTCTAATATAGCCAACGTATAAACAAAAATAAATTGAAAATTATTCATCTTATAATACTACCGTTAAACAAGGTTTAAGAATAGTGATGAAACATATTGTGTAAATTGTTTGTTCAAAAAAAAATTTATGAAATTAATATTTTCCTTCGTTGCAGTTGCAACATTCGTTTTTTCTGCATTAGGCGTACATGCCCAGGATAAAAATAGCAGGCCAAGTCCTCCTGCTAAAGTAACTGTCACTACATCAAAAGGCGCAACCATTAGTGTAGATTATAGTCAGCCTTCTGTAAAAGGTAGAACCATCGGTAAAGAGATTGCTCCATTTGGAAAAGTATGGCGTACAGGCGCCAACGAAGCGACAGTTTTTGAAATAAATAAGGATGTAAAAATAAATGGTAAAACATTGAAGGCTGGCAAATACGGATTGTATAGTATTCCTGGGGAAAAGGACTGGACCATTATTTTTAATAATAAATCTACATTATGGGGTGATGATGGTTATAGCGAATCTGATGACGCGTTACGACTGGTTACACCAGCCGGAAAGCCAACTGCTTTCACAGAGAAAATGACTTTTGCAATTGAAAAATCAGGAAAGGTTTCTTTAATGTGGGGAAACACCATGGTGAGTTTTATGGTTGATTAAAAATGTAGAAAAATAACAAAAAGGCAACGCAGGTTTGATGCGTTGCTTTTTTATTTTGCAGTATTATTTGAGAGTATCCTTTAAAGTAGAAATCATTATTTTTAAAAAGAACACACCATAGCAACTATATAAAAACAGCAATTGTAAACTCAGTTAGATCCTATAAGAATTTTGCTTATTTAACGGGGTGATAAATTCTTTCTGCCTTCCTAAGAACCTCGTTTTTATCAAGCGTCATTGGTTTTAATTTTTTATGTTGAAACATCTCCATCTGGTCAGAAAAATGAGGAGAATCAGGATGAGTAGAAGCGCCGAAAGTATTGACAGACTCTATTATTGGTAACCCTGTTTTAGGATATCGTACTAAACAAATATATGCGTCGCCGGTAGTAACTTTTCGCATGCCGTTTTTGTATGGTTCAGTATAAGTCGCAGCAAGCATATCCGGTAACCCAGAAGCAGGTTTTACAATATTTCCCCGAACTAGTTTTTGAATATCGCCTAACGTTACATCTAAGCTTCCAAAGTTTTTTAAGAAATAGTTATTAATGTAATTGTAAGTTTCTACAGACTCTTCAACTGTAACTTCTCTTGGAGAAATGCCTTTCAATTTTGATCCCAGGTAATCATATATTAATAAGAAAATAGCAGCTCCTTTACTGGAAACTATTGCTTTTTTATCCCACTGTTGAAATGTACCTATTACCTCCTTTATTGCCGGGTATTCGTTTGCATTTAAACTGAGCATATTTTTAATACCATAAACAAATTGTAAATGTTCCGGATACTGTTGATCAAACTTAATCTGTTTAAATTTTTCGTAGCCGATCTTATCTATATGCTTCATTAGTTCTGTTACACGTTCACTTCTATTATTTTCAAATAATTCGAATCCATCATTTGGGTCGAAATTTTTTGCTTTAAGATTAAAGTCTTTTTCTGTAGCAAGAAAAGGAGAGTGGTTGGTATTATATAAATATCCCGAACCAGGATTTATATATTGTGGCAAAGTTGTTACCGGTTTAAAGCTTGTCCATAAAGTCGCAGAAGTATCGCCTGGTAATGTACTCCTCCATTTATATTGCGGAGCCGGATTTCGTATCGGAAGTTTTGCATTACTGATGTAAAAAATAGTGTCGTACCGGTCTGCATACATAATATTAAACATAGGGAGGCTAGTCATTTTTAAGGCGCTATAAAACTCAGTGAAATTCCTGGCTTTGTTCATATGGTACCATTCTTCCAAAGCTTTACAATCCATATTGGCAGGGAGTCTCATGGAAAATACTCCATTCTTTGTTTTTACTGTTGCACCATATTTACTCCAGTAAATTTTCTTACTAACGGTAAAGGGTATGCCTTTTATTTTTAGCCTGGCTTTTTGTACTTCAAGATCAACCCACACACCATCAAATTTGTATTGGTTCGAATTGGCTGGATTCATCTTTAACTGGTACACATCAATTTTATCTGGACTGTTTACAGTATGTGCCCATCCCAGGTTTTCATTTGTGCCATGAAAAATAAGGCATCCACCAGGAAATAATCCACCTAATATATTCCAACCTTCTTCGCTTTGTAAGTGTGCCTCATAAAATGCAGTAATACCTTCTACAGGCTGGTGTGCATTGATTGCAAGAAAGGCTTCACCGGTGGTGGTTTTGGACGGGTGAAAAGCAAAAGCATTAGAACCTTGCGAAGAAAATCCAGGAAGCGTAGCGATGGACCCTCCTAAAATTTTAGGCAACGCATTATCAACTCCACAAAAAATACTTAATGAAAAAATCGTTGCAGTCAGGTATTCTTTTTCATTAAACGGAAATGCTTTTTTATATTTTATTTCATTCTTTTGAGACCGTGCGTAATCGTTTAATCCTTGCACATAGCCTTTGATAAGTGCAACAAACTGAGGACTCAAATCATTCCATTGATCATCAACCAATTTTCGGCAACGCAATAGATTTACAACATAATCTGCTTCCGCCCCCTTTCTCCCCAAGGCTGTTCCAAGTTTTGCTTTTCCTGATAAAACAACCAATTGCAAACTTTCAAAATCATCCTCGGCATGTGCCCATGCCAAACCATAAGCAACGGCAGCATCTGTGGGTGCAAATATATGCGGTACACCAAAACTGTCACGGGCAATTGTAATTTTTAAAGGGTCAATCTGTGCTTTTGCACAATATGTAAACAGAACAAATAAGAACATTAAACCTCTCATAATAAAAAATAAATAATGGAAAAAATTTTTATAATATAATGTTCAGCAATCTAAGTTGTATTCAACAGTTTACGGTAGGAATAAAATTATTTCTTTATAATTACATGGCCACCGAAAAGTATTTACAATACCAGTAATTTTATCGATTATTTGTTAGAAGATAAAACAACTTTATCTTTATCAAACATTCAAAAAACATGAAAGATTTCAAAAAATATTTTATCATTCCTGCTCCTCCCGAAGATGTTTACCTCGCATTGACATTACCTGCTACACTGCAGCTATGGACAGGCGAGGAAGCTGAAATGAATACAGAACCAGGTAGTGAATTTTCATTGTTTGAAGGAAGTATTGCAGGTAAAAATATTTCCTTTGAAACGGGAAAAAAGATTGTACAGGAATGGTATTTTGGTGAGCAGGAACAACCTTCGATGGTAACCATAAAACTGCATCCACATAAACAAGGAACATCAGCCGAACTTTCGCATACAAATATTCCAGATGAAGCTTTTGAAGAAATTACTGAAGGTTGGAATGAGAACTATTTTGGCCAGCTCATCTCATTTTATCTCTGATAAAAACAGCTCAACTTCGTTATGGATTAGTTGATTTAAAAGCAGCAACAACCATTCTGATTTCACCGTAAGAGATTGTTGGAAGCTTATCTTTTAAATCTTTTACGGTTTGTTGATCATCTTTTTCCAATACTTGCATTATAAGTTGCTGTTTTTCTTTAGGCAACAGATCGTTAATGTTAGCGGCTCCTGTTTCGATAAAATGAGACAGGTGACCTTCTATAGTATCACGGGCCAATTTTCTTTCAGCAACAATTTCATCAATTGTTTTTCCCGCCTTATATAAATCAAAACTTGTTTTTTTAGTATCAGGTATTTTCCCGCTTTTATTTTCCCTTTTCGCTTTGGTTATTTGTCTGGAGCTTATGTTTGATTGAAGATTATTCTCTTCGCAATAAGTACGAATTATTGATAAGAAATGGGCGCCGTACTGCCTGGATTTTGTTGGGCCAAATCCGGCTACTTGGTTAAGTTCAGTTAAATTTTGAGGAAGATACAATGCCATCTCTTTAAGCGTATTGCTATTAGCAACCAGGTAAAGCGGGATGTTTTTTTCATTACATATTTCGTCTCTCTTATTTTTTAGTAAATGATATAGTTCAGGATTGGGCCCTTCATAATTTACAAAAGAAGATTTACCTGCATAAGCATTTATTTTTAATAGCGGAGCATGATATGACATTTTGTGTTGGATATACTTGTCAATTAAAAATCCGGTTTTACAACCATTTAATAAATGTAAATGGAAACACAGGGCATTATAAAATGTAAGCAAAAGCTTATTGTATTCTGTAGCTGTAGTTTTCTTTTCAGTTACAACGATAGATTGTTCGATTGCTATCTTAGCTTTATCAAGTTCATCTGAAAAAAAGACAGACGCTTTGCCTATTCGTAACTGTAATTCATTATTATTTTCCGGCAGATCTTGTTGATCTATTAAGCCGATCAATTGTGGCAAAAATTTTGTGGCCGTGGATTCAAGGAACATGAATGTTTTAACAATTTGGCTGATATGCAAAAGAGCCTCTTTATTAAAATCAGTTTGCTGATCTGTAATAAATGAAGACATTAATTGAATCATCTCCCGTTCATCCGTGAATATAAACAAGCTTAAAAGAATGTCTTTTTGAAACTGGCGTTTCGCTTCAATTAGTAGATCAACCTGTGCAGTACTCGTTGATTGTTGTTTTGCAAATGTAATGATGCGGCTATCGCTGTGTAACGATTGTTGATTGATACGACTATGTAAAATAATCCCTTCTAAAGTAGTGCAACGGCTAAGTGCCACATACACTTGTCCGGGAGCAAATGCACTACCGGCGTCGATTACAGCCTTTTCAAAAGTAAGCCCCTGGCTTTTATGAATGGTAATGGCCCATGCCAGCCGAAGTGGAAATTGCGTGAAAGAACCTATTTCTTCTTCTTCCACCTGGTTCGTTATTTTGTCAGTTACATAACGAATATTTCGCCATTTTTCTTTTTTAACCTCAATAGAACTTGCATCTCCTTCACACAATATGGTGATCTTATCGTCATCAATTTTGTCAACGATCCCAATTTTTCCATTAAAATACCGTCTTGGTCTTTCAAGATCATTTTTAATGAACATTACCTGTGCACCCACCTTTAATTTTAATTGTTCGTCTGCAGGAAAAGACCTTTCACTGAACTCTCCTTCAACCAAAGCTTTGAAATTAATTTCCTTATTTTTCAAATCTGTCAGGGCTGCGGTATTGATGGTATCTGCTTTATTATTATGGGTAGTAAGGGTTATGTATTTCTCTTCCTTCAAAGGATTATAATTGGGCTTGTAGCGACTATGCAATAAATTATAGCCGGTTTCATCTACTTCATTGTTTCTAACCTGGTTTAAAACATTTACAAATTCCGGATCGTTTTGACGATATATTTTATCAAGTTCAATGTAAACTGGCGGCTGGCTTTCAATAACATGGCTATTAAAAAAATAAGGGCTTTTATACCAGGCAGAAAGCATGCCCCACTCTTCATCTTTAGTAACAGGCGAAAGTTGATACATATCTCCAATCAATAATAATTGTACTCCGCCAAACGGACGGGTATATTGATTTCTAACAGATCTGAGTATTGTATCAACCGCATCCAGTAAGTCGCACCGTACCATACTTATTTCGTCGATAATAAGTAACTCAAGATTTTTTAAAACATTCCTTCGCTCGTTATTTAATCTTATTCTTCCCAGTAAACTCTGCCTGTCATTAATATATTCATAATTACTTCTCGTATTGTGAACGGGACAAAATGGAGTAAAAGGCAATTGAAAAAAAGAATGAATGGTTGTACCGCCCGCATTCATAGCAGCAACACCAGTAGGAGCAACCACTGCAGTATTTTTAGACGTGTTTTCCTTGCAATGTTTTAAGAAGGTAGTTTTACCGGTACCAGCTTTGCCAGTTAAAAAAACTGAAGTGTTGGTATAGTTGATAAAATCTGATGCAAGTTGAAAAGATTGATTGATTGATTTTTCCATAATACCTTCTAAATAAAAAACCTGGCGACGAATAAAACTTTATCGATGAAACAGGTTTTTTACATTTTTTCTTTATTACCCAGCATCAGTAATTCATTTACCAGTATTTCAGTAATGTACTTTTTATTTCCTTCTTTATCATTGTAAGTTCGGTTAATTAGCTTTCCTTCCACAATTACTTCAGCACCTTTTACAAGATATTTCTCTGCAATATCTGCCATTTTACCCCATGCAACAAGATTGTGCCAGGTAGTTTCTGTAATTTTTTCGCCTTTACTATTCAGGAATTTTTCATTTGTTGCAATACTAAACCGGGCAAATTTTTTTCCGCTTTCAGTATTTTTAATCTCAGGTGCATTTCCAAGGTTACCGATTAATTGAACTTTGTTTCTTAGCGCATTCATTTTGTTAAGATTTATAGATGAAACCGGGCAGGTTTCATACCTGCCCTAATAAAGAAGAATTTAACGAAGGATGTTTTATATAGCGGGAGGTTTTATCCGGATCATCGTTTTCGGTTTCAAAGTATAAATGTTTTTTCTTTGACACAAGGGGAAAACCTCTGATTTAAAGAAGAAAATCACGCTACTAAAATTGTCGAATGTTGGGTGGGCCATTTACAGTAGTCAGCTTTATACAATGGTAAACTGTATTTTTGCCAGCATTAATTAATAGGTAAAAGTAAATGAGTTCAATAATAACACGGAAAGATTGCCCCGGTTGCAAGGCGGAAAATATTCGCAATGTGCTTACCTGCCAGGATCATACAGTTTCAAAAAAAGATTTTGAAATTTGGCAGTGTGCAACCTGCAGCCTAAGGTTTACGCAGCAGGTTCCGGATCAGGATTCCATTGGTCCATTTTATCAATCGGATGCCTATATTTCTCATACCGATACTGAAAAAGGTATTGTTAACAAACTTTATAAAATAGCCCGTAATTATACACTGAAGTGGAAAATGCAACTGGTAAAAACTGTTACAGGAAAAGTAAAAACGACCGGAAACCTGCTGGATATTGGTGCCGGAACAGGGGCTTTTTTACAAATGGTAAATCAAGCCGGCTGGACTGCCCGTGGATTGGAGCCCGATGAAGGAGCAAGAAAGATTTGCCTTGAAAATTACAAGTTGCAACTGGATAGCCCGGAAAAACTTTTTGAACTTGCCGATGAAACTTTTGACGCTGTTACCTTATGGCATGTTTTAGAACATGTACATCAGTTACATGAATATTTACAACAAATAAAACGTGTGTTAAAGCAGGGTGGAGTAGCGCTTATTGCATTACCGAATTATACCTCGCTGGATGCAACCTATTATGGAGCTAATTGGGCAGCATACGATGTGCCCAGGCATTTATACCATTTTTCGCCTGAATCTATGAGAACATTGGTGGCTTTGCACGAAATGAAACTGGAAGCTGTAAAGCCCATGTGGCTGGATGCTTTTTATATTGCTATGCTTAGTGAACAATACAAATCAGGTAAAACCAATTTACTACCAGCAATATGGAACGGATTTAAATCAAACATGCGGGCCTTGCAAAACAAGGAAAAATGCAGTTCCCTGGTATATATTATCCGGAAAAAATAAAGCGGGCGTTTGGTGCCGCCCCTACAGATTATAACTTCATCAGTTGATTCATTTTAAAAAAAAACTCTTCTAGCAGAAACTGTTCTTCTCTGCCTTTGTATCTGCCAAAGCTCTTCAGGTGTAAATAATCGCTTTACATTAATGGCATCAATTGCCAATGTTTCATCTACTACGTTTGTTAACCTGTTAAGTGTTTCTCTATTTATGTTTACAAACAAACTATTGTTTTGCTTTTTCATTACTTTAATATTTTGACTTGATTTTTTTATTAAAATGAATAGCTCCTTGGATGTAAACTTCTTTTGTTACGTTGAATACTCCGAAGATCGACTGAGCTGAAACCCCTATTTTTTTGCAAGCAATGATCGAAATCTTTTGCCAGGGTTTCGTTTACTACAGATGTAAGTATTTTAACTTCTGCTGAACCAAGTTGGCTATACAGAATGCTTGTTGTCTTTTTCATGATTTTTACTTTAGTTGTTGAAGTGTTTTTTTATAATGCGTACCTTCTTTGTACCAAGGCTCTTTTTTGACGTTGTATGTTCCATAAATCAGCGGCGCTGAAAACCCTGGAATGTTCTGGCAAATAATTTTTTACCAATGATTCACTTACGATAGTTGTTAGATTGTTTACCACTTCTTTACTTAATTGAGCAAATAATGGAGTTGATTGCTTTTTCATGACTTTATTTTTTGAATTTGATTAAAAGTTGTTTTCGATTACTTTGATAACACAAAGATATACTTTATTCAATACTATGCAACACATAGTACCTGTTTTTTGGAAGTAGTTTGTAAGATGAAATAGCTTAGTTTACTTAAAAGCCTTGTCAGTATTGGGTTTTAATGGTATTGGTGATTTTGGTTTTATTTAAATTTTGGATAAGTGGTTATATATTGTGATGAGTGGTTTTATTTGAAATACGAATCCAATTCAGCAAAATGCCACAGCAACTGGTTGAATGGCCGGCAATTAGGCAGTAATTATGCCGTACATAATTTGTTGCACAGCTACAGATTTGATTATCATTAATGAACCCACTTTGTAATTTTCGGCTACTTCAAAAATTACAGGAATTACCTGCGGGAAAACAAATGGATGTACAGGACGACAGCATAAAAGTTGAAGTAAGACAGGACTGTGGAGACGTCTTTTTTCCGTCTTCGTTTACACCCAATGGCGATTCAAGAAAAAATCAGTTTGGCCCACTCGGAAGTATTGACCTGATCAGTAATTATAAACTATCAATTTATAACAGATTTGGAGAAGTTATTTTTACAACCAATAACTCTGCAACAAAATGGGATGGAAGTTATAAAGGATCAAAAATTGCGATAGCAAGTTATGTTTGGTATGTCAACTATACTTTTAGAGGGGTGGTAAAGCGTTCTCAATATGGAACAGTTACTGTAATAAAATAGTAGCCTAAAAGTGGGAAGCAATCAGCAAGGTTTTCAATTTAATTTAAAAAGGTTCACCCTTTTAAGTAACAAACAATATTTCTCTTTCGGTTACAGAATTGTCAGGCATTCCTGTTATAAGGCCACGGCAACCGAGACTACCACACTGGCATTGAAAAGGCTCCATATTTTCATCAAGAAAGGAAGCGTAATCGAGGGTTAGTTCTTCGCCTTTTGCGATGTTTCGCAAAGCTGTTACATTCAAACCGGTATAGGTTGTATTAGGGTTACAACTATGATTCTGGGGAGCCCAGCCTTTAGGATCATTATCCCATAACAAGAATACTTCTTTGCTTAGCGGATATGCGTATTTTCTAAAAATTTCTTTTTCTTTAATGGTCCAATGATCGTCAACAAACCTTCTTGTTACAATGCGCTGTGGCAGCTCTTCTCCCTTAAAAATTAATTCATTAACCAATATATTTTCCGAAGCATAAATACCGTATCCTGCAATGGAATTTCCTTTTGTCAGATACTTTTTTTTCTTTCTTTGATGCCTTGAAATACCTTCAGCAATAATATGGCGGAGAAAATTTCCCTGGCCAAATCCGTCATGTTTAAGTATGTAATCAGCACTGCCTTCATAACCATCTTTATAAAAAACCGAACAGGTAAAATTTATTTCCAGGAAATATAGTGCTCCGTTGTCATTCATTCTAAAATCTAAACGAGCATATCCAACTCCGGAAAAACTTCTGAAAATATTATCTGCGGCTTGCCTGAGTTGTGTTTCTATACCAACATCAGTAACCGGTATATTGGCAGTTGGATGTAATTCCGCTGTTTTTAAAGCATAAGTTTTGAATTGATTTCCTTCCGGGAAAATATATTCAACAGGTTTAAATGTAGTGGTACTTTTCCCATCTGCGTTTGCAGCAATCATAACTGTAAACTCCCTGCCTTCGATATATTCTTCAACTAAAAGCGGACCGTATTCTTCTATTAGTTCACCTGCTTTTTTATATAACTCTTCAAAAGTATGTACAAGGCTATTTTCATCAATCCCCAGGCTATCACCGGCTTTGGATGGCTTTACAAAAAGCGGGTATTTTAGATGCTTAATTTCACCTTGCAGATTTTCAATATCTTCTATTATAGCAAAAGCTGGTGTATTTATTCCTTCGGTGTACGCCACATATTTCATCAGTTCTTTTGTAGGATCATACAACATAGATGAAGGGCCGGTGAAAGGAAGATCCAATAATTCCATACTATAAATTACATCGATGGAAGGCACATCCCACTCAAGGTATCCTTCGCATAAATTCACAAATACATCGTATTTATTTTTCTTAAGTTCCTTTAGTTGTTTGTAAGTAGTGAGTTTATTTAAAAAAATGTGATCCAAATGAGCCTCGGGTATTAGAGGAGCCAGGTTACGTGGCGGATCATAATTTTGATAATCAACTCCGCTTGCTGAATAGTCTGGCTGTAAAACACAAACACGGGTAGGACCTGTATTTTTTTTATGCTTGAATTGTGTCAAAACTTTAAGGGTTGATTATTGGAATATTATTACAGACTCATTGATGTAATGTAAATAATTAAAGCGTATCACCGAGTTTGCCCAATGGCAAAGGATAATCGATTTTATATAATTTGGCATTTTTCCTTTCAGGCAATTTTGTAGCAAAAATCATATAGGCGGTATTGATAATTTCTTTAACCAATTCAGTAAATGTTTTATTGCTCAGTCGCAAAATTGCACCAATGGAAGTATAGTCTTCGTCTTCACTTAATCCGCATTGGGCATTCACTTCCAATACGTATAATTTCCCGGTTATTTTATCCCGCCTTAAATCAACCCTTGTATAACCTGTGCCTTTTGTGGCAACAAATGCATCCCAACTTAGTTGTTTAATTTCTTCCATTAATGAAACTGGTGGTGCTTCATATTCGTAAAAATTTTCTTCGCCCGGCATGGGTGCTTCTTCTTCATAAATTTCCCATAGCCTGTCAAAACTTAAAATCCTTTCTTCATCTGGTAAGGAGGAATGAAATACCCTCTCTACCGGGTTATAAATAAATGCAAATTCGGGTATGTTATAAACACCAACTATAAGTGTGGTATATTCATTTCCGGCAATGAAAGATTCTGCAATCAATCCGTCTGTTGCCAGGTTCCAGCCACGGTATCCATCAAATATTTTTTTTGTGATTTCAGCTAGCTCATCTTCATTGTGTACAACGTTTTTTATTCCCAGCCCCATGCTACCGCCGGATACAGCAGGCTTTATAATAATCGGGTTTCCTAATCGACCGAAAATCCCTTCAGGCGTACTATTCGAATGTTTAATAGCTTCCCATTTTGCTGTAGCAACACCTGCCTCATCAAAAGCTTGTTTCATGGGGATTTTTGAAGTAGTTATTTCATAAAAAAATTCATTTGCTCCTGTATAAATAAGGCCTGATTGATGTAATAATTTTACAACAGAAATACCGGGTGTGCCATTCACCTCGTCACCATCACATAGATTAAAAACAATGGGGAAAAACCGGCCGGCTTTTTTCTCACTTACAATTGCATCAATTACCGATTTATAATCAATGATTGTAACGGGTTGCCAAATCCATTCAATGTTCATTTCCGAAAAAGTATTGCTGTATTCCACAATGCTCTGGCTAAAATCATAATAGTAGTCTATGTTTTCGTCATTGGTTATTAGATAAGGAGCCAATACCCAAATTTTTAATTTTTCGGTAGATAATGCTGACAAAACGGATGTTGACTTCGACATAGGTAGATGTTATTGTTGTTCGGTCCTATTTAAAATAAATGTTGTTATATGAAATTTTGATAGGGCTGTTACATGCCGACTAATGATGAATGAATGGTGGGTTGTAATCATGCTGATAACAATATGCTAAAACGATAAAATATAGTGGAATGCTAACACCTTCCCAGGTATCAAAAATGTACATAGTAAATGTATTAAACATTGCTATAAAAAAAAGCCTGAAACTTTCTATTATTGAATAAGTGGATTAATTGAGATGAAATGTGCATAACGCAAAACATACATGCGATGATTGAAAGGATAACTTGCAGGCTAACACATCAATAATTGATGGTGGTGGAATTGCGGAAAAAAATTATTTTGAAAACCGAAATCAGCCACTAAAGTAAAATTAGTAAACAGTATAAATTAGTATAAAAAAATGGAAGATTTATCTATAAAACCCGACGGTGATTTATTGATACAACTGGTAAAAATGGAAATGCCTTTTGGGAAATATAAAGGAACGTTGCTTTGCAATTTGCCGGTATCATATCTTGAATGGTTTCAGCGAAAGGGATTTCCTAAAGGGAAGTTGGGAGTACTACTTGAAACGATGTATGAAATTAAGATGAATGGATTGGAGGCGCTGTTAAACCCTTTGAAATAAAACTAAATTTTGTAAAAGCAATCCTTCATTGCCCGCTGGCCAACATAAAAGAGACCTTAAGCATATAAATTTAGAAGCAAAATCAGTTAAGTATATCAATTTAGTATGCTTGTAATCAAAAAATACCCTGTTTAGG
Source organism: Ferruginibacter sp. (assembly GCA_046590675.1). Taxonomy (GTDB): domain Bacteria; phylum Bacteroidota; class Bacteroidia; order Chitinophagales; family Chitinophagaceae; genus Ferruginibacter. The sequence goes on from JBKJUP010000059.1 coordinate 236,137, forward strand.
GTATATGCAGGATCAAATATATCTTTATTTTTGTCTCGGTTTTTCATAGGATATTGGATTTTAAAACGGGGCTGGATTTTTATCCTGGCCCTTTTTTGTTTTTAGGCCAGCCAGGATCAGTTTTAATCAAGACAATAAGGAAGGCAAAATAACTTTAAAATCAGATGTTCTTAGACCTGCTGATGTTATGATGAGGATAATATACCAGCAACTCTCTTTTCAGCAAATTTGCTTACATCGCCATATTCTTTCCTGAAAAGCCGCTATGGTTAAAATCGACCACTTTGGCAATAGAAAGCGTAGCATTTGCTTCTTTTAAAAGTTGTGCTCTTAAATTTAAATCATTAACGCCGGCAATGCTGCAAGCCTTGTTAAAATCTGTGTGCATACCATAACTTTCCTGCACTGGTTCAATACCAGGTATGTCCCTGAATACTATAAATTTCTTTACAAAATAGTAAGTTTTGTTATCTACCAATTTGGTGTATGCTGAGTAAATATTTTCCATGATTAATTAATTTAGAGGTGGTTAAAATGAAATGTTAGTTTATAATTAAATTGCAAAACGGGTACTAAAAATTTAAACTACTTCTTCTTCGTTAAAACTAAATAGTTATTACAGGAAATACGAATAAAATAGAATCGTGGGTTTTTGCAGAGAATAATGGAGGCTTTAATTGCTATATAACTTCAATGATCACTTATAGCAACGCAAATTAATTGGCTGGAAATTCAAAGGATGCTGAAAGCATTAAATCAAAAATGTAATTGTGGGGTTTTTCGAGGGACTTTGGTAGTAGAGGTAATAAGAGAGTGTAAAAATAGGGGATATTGTTCAAACAGACAAAAAAGGAATTTTAGCGGTGCGCTTACAGGTAGGATCTGAGCACATTCGTGATGTGTACCGGATCAGGCGAAACAGCGACTACATTATCAATTTTTAAAAGGCCCGAGTTAAAAATATTATCATTCCCGGTGTAATAATCTAAAAGTATAACAGAGCTACATTGCAGAAAACGATAGCTGTGATCCCTTACATCAAACACTATTAAATGATAGTCAAAACTTCCCATTGTTGGGAAACAATATAGAAACACAGGAAAGTCAAACAACTCATTGCCATTAAAACCCGGATCAAGATTAACATCAAAAAATTTGTAGTATAAAAACGAACTGATGATGTCCTTTTTATCCAGATGTATTTTTAATTGCTCCAGTTTTGCCATCATGTAAACCAACGGATTGGCTGTGTCATTAAAAGTTCTGTAGGGCAGCCATTGACCAGTGGCAAGGTTAAAATATTCGAGTTGATCTTTACCAATTTCTAATTTGTAATCAAAAGATTTATAACCCGGAACAAGATACCCTGGATAGAAATATTCTTTTTGTCTTTGACGGCAAAAATCCATTTTTAAAAACATCAGATATTTTCCCAGGCTGTGTTTTTTGTAATCCGGGTGATAAATGCAGGAAATTCCAGCCGCACTTTTTCTTCCTAAATCAAAAAAGCCAGCCGCAATCAATGTGTTGCCATCGTACACATTTATTTCATAAGTATCAAACAGGTTAATTGATTCTTTTCCTATCAGCAACTCTTGTAATGTAGAAGAAATTTCAAATGAAACATATTGTCGGTACGCCTGGTAAAGGGTTTCATGATCATCTGTTAACGCAACTTTTTTTATTTCGGTGGTAAAGGCTGAATTGGTTTTATATAGAAGTTTTTGCTTTTTGCTGATACAAAGATCCATTAAGGCAACTCTTAGCCAGATAACACTATAAAACTTTTCATTGAATTGAAGAAAACTGGTAGTAAAAATATTCTGACGCATTCTAAACCATCCACTGGCAAGATAATCATCCAGTTCCTGGCCCGAAAGTGCTACGGGAGTGCAGATTTTTGCAAACATATTCACAACTACAGTTATGGTTTATTATTGAAAGCAAATTAGTTATTTCCTCTAAAGAAAACTCAATTTATAAATCATCACCACGCCGGATACATCAAACTGCTGGTTTCAAATTTAACCGATTAAAAGCTTTGTCCTTTTTGTTTGCATAAATGGATGAAATTTATTTTAGAAATCGGATACATTGAAATTGAACGAGTCTCGGATAACAATAGAACATTAAGCATTTTCTAAACCTGCTACTTCCCTTTAATTAATTTGGGTTGATGTACGTGTACAATTTAACCGAATACTAAACATATCATAACAAGTAACGCAATATGCTTCAATCTTCGTAAATTAGCTATACCTATACTTTTAAAACTGTTATTTATGAGTGATGTCATTCTACTGGATATTTCTCTCCATAAGTCAAATCCATTAATCCATCGGACTGTTTTAGTTAAAAAAGAGACTACTTTTTTTGAGCTTCACCACATTATTCAAATAGTAATGGGATGGCAGAATTATCATCTATTTGAATTTAATCTCGATGGGTACAGGGTTGGTGTAATCGAAGACAATCAGAAGAAAAATGGGTATGGCAGCGACCAGATAATTTGCGCAAACACAACTAATTTGTCTGATATCCTTTCCTCTGAAAATGATATTTTTAACTACACATACGACTTTGGTGATTGTTGGCTGCATGAAATTTCAATGATGATGATGCCGGCCATGGAAGGCGTTACATCATATCCCTTATGCATTGAGGGTGAGCTAAATTGTCCCCCCGAAGATTGTGGTGGAATTATGGGCTTTTATAATATACTTACTGTTATTTTAGATAAAAAGCATCCTGGATATAAAGAGACCCGAAAGTGGGTCGGTAAAAAATATGATCCATTAATTTTTAACAAGGAAAAAATTAACAGGCAGTTAAAACAACTTCCCCAATATATTGCCCGATGGAATTTGTTTTGATAAAAATTTCCTTCATTTTTTAGAACCGATGTTTTCTACCTCGTATTTGCAAGGCGATAAATAAGCTATAGATTCTGTCCCTATCCATCATCAACCTACTTTCCCTGATTTTTTAGTTCCAATATTAAACTTTTAGAAATACTTTCATCGCATAAATAAAATATGAAATATATTCTTTTAATTTGTTATCCTAAACCTACCGTTATGAAAAAAGTTCTGTTTACCCTGGTGGCTACTGCCATCGTTATTGGTTCGCTATATGCAAAAGAACCAATAGATTCTGCACAATTAGCTTTTGAAAAACAACTGAAATTTATTGATTCAGTTCAGGCCGCCATGAGATGGGAAGTGAATGCCGTCACCCTATCCAATGGCATTGCCAAACTAAACCTCTCCAAAGGTTTTAAGTTTTTGAATGCAACACAAAGTCAGTTTATACTACACGATTTATGGGGAAACCCACCCCGGCCTGATGTGATAGGAATGATATTTCCTGCAGGTGGCGGTCCTTACTCAGACAGTAGCTATGCATTTATAATTACCTACGAAGAAGATGGTTTTGTAAAAGATAAGGATGCAGATAAAATAGATTACGATGAAATGTTTAAAGATATTAAAAGTGGAGAAGCCGATATTAACGCCAAAAGAGCTACAGAAGGCTATGAAGCAATACACATGATCGGTTGGGCACAAAAACCTTTTTATGACAAAACCAATAAAGTATTACACTGGGCCAAAGAATTAAAGTTTGGCGACGAAGAATCAAGCACCTTGAACTATGAAGTAAGGGTATTTGGAAGAAAAGGAATTTTATCGCTTAATGCAATTGCAGCAATGAACGAACTGCCATTGGTAAAAGCAAACATAGATGAAGTATTGAAAATTCCGGAATTTACTGAAGGTAATCGTTACGCAGATTTTGATGAAAGCACAGATAAAGTAGCAGAGTATGGCATTGGCGCTTTGGTTGCCGGTGGTATCCTGGCTAAAACAGGTGTTTTAGGTATAATCGGAAAATTTTTATTGGCTGCATGGAAATTTATAGCAATTGGAATTGTTGCGCTGTGGGGTGCAATCAAAAAATTCTTTACCGGCAAAAAGAAAAAGGATGATGACGACTATTATGAAAGAGTGGCAAATTTAAAACCGGATAATAATTTTTCGCCCAATGAACCCATATCATAATCAGTAAATACTTAAAAATAAGTTTGAATGGCAAGGCAATCGTCTTGCCTTTTTCATTTCTTCTATTGATAATTAGCTGTAAATTTCAACATTGAAAATCCATTTCAATCGAAATATATAACATGACAAAATCAACACAACACGTAAGGTCCGGAAATATATTTTTGCGGATGCATCCACTACAAAGAATATTGTTGGGTATTTGTATTTCAATTATTACTTTTTTATTGATACGCAAGCTCAAACTAAACAGCGTTCTTTCAGCCACCATTATCTGGGATGCATTTGCCCTTACATTTATTGTTACAAGTTGGATTGTATTTTTTACCCGACCTGTGAAGGATATTGTAAAGTTGGCCAATAAAGAAGATGGCAGCCGGTTTTTTGTACTCACCAGCGTCCTGGTAAGTTCATTTGCCAGCATGTTTACGGTGCTGCTTTTAATGCTTACAAAAGATCAGTCATCTGGTTGGGAGATACTCACTGTTTTACTATCTATAACCGGCATCATGCTCTCCTGGGTTATGGTGCATACAATTTTTACCTTTCATTATGCACACATGTATTATGGCGAATCCAATAATGATACGCCAGCGAAAACAGCTCTTGATTTTCCAAACGAGGAAATGCCCGACTACATTGATTTTGCTTATTTTTCCTTTATTATTGGAATGACATTCCAGGTGTCTGATGTTGAAATCAATTCCCGAAAAATAAGGCGAACAACGCTTGCGCATTCACTACTGGCTTTTGCGTTAAATACCTTTGTGGTAGCGCTTACCATTAATTTAATAGCAGGACTAAAAAAATGATCTTTCAAGAATGGGATTTTGGCTAATTATTGTGGTTAACAAATGCGAAGTATGATGATATTTTTCAGAACATTTTTTCTACCAGATTAAACTGAGTAAAAAGTTCCTCACCCTCTTTTATTGAAAATATTTCTAAAATTATTATCAATTATTTTTCAGAATAATTGTAATTGGTAGAGTTATTGAAGTGGAGAGATAAATTTTTAGCATGTTTAAATTTTCCCCCTTAGTATTTGTAGCGTTAATGATGGTTTTTCTTTACAGTTGTAGTAAAAAAACACAACCCTCAAAATCGACAGTTTTAACAGAAGAAAAAAAAGATAGCATAGTTACAATTACAAAAACGGATTCGCTTGTTGCAAAAAAGCCGGTAGTGAAAAGAGCGCCTAAGCCATCAACTCCTAAAGTAATTACCGTAAGTGATCAGGCAGCTAAAAAAAGTGTAGATGGTCGCTATTATTACGATTTGCAAGGCCATCGGTATTGGAAAAATAACAAGGACGGCAAATATTATATCTACAATAAATCAATGAATACGGATCCGAATTTTAAAAGTCCCAACCAATAGGCTGGATTAGATTTTTCAACCCGCAACATCTTACTTTATTTATAGTAAAAAAGTAAGATCCTCATTGATTAAAATTTCTCTGCGAAGAATTGCTGCATTCGTATCATGATAAAATAATACACCATTTTCTTCGCCAATAAATTGAAGCATATTTTCTTCTAATTTTAAAGCGGTTCCTTCAGGTAAACCAACAATCGAAACACCGTTATTAGCCTGCATATACTCCTGCAGTCGTTGGTCACGGGTTTCACCATTGTGGCCCTTCAACCTTAGGTTGGTATAATGAGGATTTATCTGGAAGGGTAGTAATCCGAGGGCATTAAAACTTTTTGGTTCTATCACCGGCATGTCATTGGTAGTTCCAATTGTTGGCCCGGTAATATTAGCTCCTGCACTCCAACCAATATACGGTGTTCCCGTGTTTACTTTGTCACGTATTACATCGAGTAATTTATATTCGTAAATATCATGTAATAATTTAAAAGTATTTCCTCCGCCAACCATAATAGCATCAGCACCTTCAATAAGTATTTTTGCATTTTTATAGTCCGTTACCTCGATGTGATGCGGTAGTTCAGCAAGACCCGATCTTACCATTGATCCATATTCTTCAAAATTATTATCAACGGTTGCGAATGGAATGAAAGCAATATTCAATGATTTATCACCAAGAAAATCTTTAAGAAAAGGTATGGTTGATTGAAGATAACCACCACTGCCAACCCTTGAGCTACTGAATGCCAAAACGCGATTGAATGCCATGCTAAAATTTTATCGAAACTATGATTTAATTTATAGAAAACTTTATTGAAATTAATATTCATTACATCCCTGAAGAAATGTCAGTGAAAAATAATAATCAACAATTATACGCCTGCCACGCAAACTAATTTTGCTTTTCCTTTTGAGCGAAATTTAATAATTTTAGAATAATGAAGCAGATATTAATTTTATGCCTGGTTGCTTTTTGTATGAACCATGTAATTGCACAGGGTTCAAGTGATCTTAGTTATGTAGATAGCAGGGCGCTTAATATCCCGGAAGTTGAAACACATTCCACCAGTACAATCGCTGATTATATTAACAACAATTTTAAAACAGATGGAGAAAAGTTTCGGGCAATTTATACCTGGGTTACAGCTAATATAAAATATAATAAAGACAGCATGTATATTATTAACTGGAGTGCTGATGAAACCACCAAAGTAACAGCAGCATTAAGAAGAAGGAAAGGTGTTTGCGAAAATTACGCAGCCATATTTAATGACATTGCTTTAAAGGCCGGACTTATGTCGCATGTAGTAACAGGCTACACAAGGCAATCAGGAAACCAACATCATTCAGGCCATTCCTGGTGTGCCGTGCTACTTGATAATAAATGGTTTTTATGCGATCCCACCTGGGATGAAGGATTCAGGATTAACGCAAAATATTTTATGGTTTCTCCCGCAGATTTTATTGAAACGCATTTTCCTTTTGATCCCATCTGGCAACTGCTTCCTTACCCGGTAACAGCAGGAGAATTTAATAGGGGTATAGGATATCGTGAAAAAAAATCACCGCCATTTAATTTTGTGGATTCAGTAAGTACATTCTTAAAACTTAACAAATATGAAAAAGATATTGCCACAGCAAGGCGACTGGAACAAACCGGAATTGAAAGTGATTTGCAAAATAGCTGGTTAAAATATACCCAAATGAAAATCGCTATTGTACAGGGAGAAAATGACATGGAATTGTACAATGCTGCGGTAGCAAATTTAAACCAGGCAACCAATTTTTTTAACGCATTTGTACAATACCGCAACAATCGTTTTACACCCGAAAAATCTCAGTTTCAAACAAGTGCAATGCTGGAACCTGTTAGCAGTAATATATTATTGGCCTGGCAGAAAATTGGACAAATTAGTAAGAATAATTTCCAATATGATGTGGGCAGTATATCAGAAAGGCTCAATGTACTTAACATAAAGCTGCAGGCGCAAAAAAATTTCCTTAAACGCTATTTCTCCGACAGTATGGCCGAAAGAGGAAAGTTGTTTTATCAATGAATCTAAATATCTTTTTTGTTTTATTTTCCTTTTATATATCATTATCACCAGGTCAATATCTAACTGTTAAATAGTGATTTCCCAGGGCCAATATCCCCCACGGGTTTTACCTTTGCCCATTAACAAAATTGTATGAATAATATAGAACAAATTAACCTTTCACCTGATGTGGTATTGATAGGCGCAGGAATTATGAGTGCTACACTTGGAATGATGCTAAAGGAATTGCAACCGGGTATTTCAATAGAAATATTTGAAAGGCTTGAGGTAATTGCCGGCGAAAGTTCTGATGCATGGAACAATGCCGGTACTGGTCATTCTGCGTTCTGCGAATTAAATTATACACCCGAGCAAGAAGATGGAACGATTGATTGTAAAAAAGCAATTGCCATTGATGAGTCGTTCGAAATTAGCCGCCAGTTTTGGGCATGGCTTGTAGAGAAAAAAATTCTGCAGCCAGGTTTTATCCGCAGCATTCCACATATTAGTTTTGTATGGGGACAAGCCAATGTAGATTATCTAAAAAAACGTCATGCTGCACTTACTATGTACTACCCATTTAAAGCAATGCAGTACTCAGAAGATCGACAACAATTGACAGAATGGATGCCTTTGATAATGGAAGAACGGGATGCAAATGAAAGGGTGGCGGCTACAAGAATGGAGTTAGGCACTGATGTAAACTTTGGTGAAATAACCCGTGGTATCCTTGAGCATCTTGATAACAGGGATAATGTGGCTATTCATCTAAATCATGAGGTAAAAGATATTGAAAGAGAGAAAGAAGGTACCTGGATTGTTGAAGTAAAAAATCGTTCAACAAAAGAAAATTTCCAGGTAAAAGCAAAATTTGTTTTCATCGGTGCAGGTGGCGGTTCATTGTCTTTACTTGAGAAATCGGATATTCCCGAAGGCAAAGGTTTTGGTGGCTTTCCGGTAAGTGGCCAATGGTTGAGATGTACGAATAAAGATGTTATTGACAGACATCATGCAAAAGTATATGGTAAAGCGGCTGTAGGTGCTCCACCTATGTCGGTTCCTCATCTTGATGCAAGAATGATTGATGGAGAAAGGGCATTACTTTTTGGACCTTATGCAGGCTTTAGCACTAAATTTTTAAAAAACGGTTCATATTTTGATCTACCAAGGAGTATTAAGTTCAGTAATATTTTACCGATGATATCTGCAGGTTTGGATAATATTCCACTTACCCAATACCTGATTCATGAAATACGACAAACACCTGAAGAAAAACTTCAGGCATTACAACAGTATTACCCATTGGCAAAAATGGAAGACTGGGATCTTGAGATAGCTGGTCAACGGGTGCAGGTAATTAAGAAAGATGAAAAGGAGGGCGGGGTACTTGAATTTGGAACTGAGGTAGTAACAGCAGCAGATGGTTCACTTGCTGCGCTATTGGGTGCATCACCCGGAGCTTCTACTGCCGTATCAATAATGTTGGGTTTAATTGAGAAATGTTTTACTGAACAAATGCAATCAACTGAGTGGAAAGCGAAAGTGAAAGAAATGATTTCTTCTTATGGTAGTTCATTACTAATGGATACAGCACTATGCGACAAGATGAGAGACTGGACAAGTGAAGTGTTGGAGTTGGTAAATGTTGAAGCAATCTGAATTTAAAATGAATGTTTTGGAAAAAAATTTATTAAAAATTAAAAAAGAGAATATGGAAAAAGTTTGGTTAATCACAGGTTGCTCAACCGGTTTTGGACGGGAGTTAGCAAAACAGGTTTTAAAATTGGGTTATAAAGCAGCGGTAGCATCCCGCAATACGGCAGATATATCAGATATAGTGGCCGATTATCCGGACACAGCATTGCCATTGAAGCTGGATGTAACTGTTGACGATGATATAATTTCCGCCGTAAATGCAACGATACAAAAATTTGGAAAAATTGATGTGTTGGTAAACAATGCAGGTATTGGTTATTTTGGTGCAATAGAAGAAAGCGAAGAAAAAGAGGTGCGTAGAATGTTCGATATAAATTTCTTTGGTTTGGCAAAAATGACCCAGGAAGTTTTACCATTTATGCGTAAACAAAGAAGTGGACATATCATCAATATTTCTTCAATTGGTGGATTAAGAAGCTTTCCGGCTGTTGGTTTCTACAACGCAACCAAATATGCTGTCGATGGTCTTTCAGAATCGTTGGCCAAAGAAACCGGCCCATTGGGTATTAAAGTAACCATAGTGGCACCAAGCGGATTTCGCACTGATTGGGCTGGCCGTTCCGCAAATGACAGCCAAATAAAAATTGAAGATTATGCTACAACTGCCGGCAAAAACCAATCGGATATTAGGGGTTATAGTGGCAACCAGGCCGGAGATCCGGTACGGGCAGCGGCAGCTATCATTAAGGCTGTTGAATCTTCAGATCCTCCGCTGCGCCTTCTTTTAGGTAAAGCTGCATTAAAAGGTGCAAGGTTAAAGCTGGAAGAACTAAAAATGGATTTTGATACCTGGGAAAAAACAACGGTAGAGGCAGATTTTCCTGAGAATTGAGATAAGGAAATTTAACTATTATTGAAACAGGGCAAACGCCCTGTTTTTTCATTTTAGCAAACTTGTATTGCTCAAGCATTTTATACTGTTGGCCATTATCTTATACGATCTTTTTCTCGTTAATTTAACAGTATATTTTCAATATCAGGGATGCCTTTTATATCTTTTTTACGTCTATATAGTTAAGAGATTTCTAAACTCTAACGATATGAAAGAAAGAAATATACAACAGGAAATATTACTGGTAACAGGCACTGAGTTTACTGCCGGGCAGTATAGCGAAAAAGATAACTCAGAAAGTTCAAAAAACTTAACGGAGAGAGAAAAGCTGCAGGAGGCTTGTTGGGATGGGTTAGTACCTGAAAAATTACCGGAATTATTTAATTCAACTCATCCCGATGCCCAATTATACCTGTGGCAAATGCGGGAGGCAAATCACTTTCTGGCACTTGAAATGGGTGAATATCCGGCAACACCAGAAGTGTACTATTCACTGGACCCCTATTTTTTTCTGCCGCTACAAATTGAAAACTAATTTAACCGGCCATTTTTATTTTCTTTTGAATTAACTAATATCATTTTATCCAACTGTACCTGTTTCGCTATAAGAATGTATGAAAGGGCACAAGAAAAAGTATTCCGGTAAGATCAATCTTTCATTGGTTTGTCCAACATTTGTGAAAAAATGCTCTAAATCACTCCCATCGAATCTAAATGCTCGAATTATTTATTAACATTTTATTGTGGATAACCACAAACCCTTTATCTGGTTTAAGAGCACTTTCCGTTTGAATTTTGATTTCGTATTCTGGTATAGATGAAAATTTCGTTTAAAATATACTTTAATTATAATATAAATATATTTTAACTTTTAATGTTTTTAGATTGCTTTTATATTGATTAAAATTTAAAAAGTAAAGGCTTGGTTCTAAAAATTGATAACTCAAAGATCAATGGCTTTATATTAAAATAATTTTAATATAAAATAAATGATTGGTTATTGATAATTGGAAGAAAAAAGGTAAAGAAAATGAGAATTGATTGGCAGGAGGGGCCTAAAAAAATAGACCTCCAGTAGAAACTGGAGGACTTTAACGATTGCTTGCTATATGAAAATCTTAATTATTATTTAATTTGAACTTCAATCTTTTGTTACAACGTCCTATATTTGCGGAGTACTAACGATTGATTGCCTTTTCTAATTCTGACTGTTTTATTTATAAATGCCCGAATTGCTTATACAAAAGTAATTCGGGCATTTTTAGTTTTGTCATTAACTTATTACTGATTTCATTACGGTTAAGTAACATTTTATTTTACAATTGCAAGCTGGTATTGAATTTCAATTAAAACTGTTCATGATGTCCACGATAAAAAAAGCCGCTCCTATGTTAACGTTTTACTACATATTTTCTACAACTTTCGCGGTAAACTGCCTCATTTCGATTTTCAAACTACAATTTATCTGAAAAATATTCCCTTTAAATATTCTTAAACTGGTAGTTTTTGTTGTAAAACGCCTTTTAAAAGTAGAAAATATCGGACCGCATTTTATCCACTGGTTTTTCTGTAATTAAAAATTGCCAGTGCGTTCAGGATAATTGCGAAAACTGCAATGGTTATCAATTGTGGTACAACGTCCATAAATCCGCTTCCTTTTAATATAATCATTCGCATAACATTTATGAGATAGCTTATTGGGTTTAATTTTGAAACGGTTTTCGCCCAGCCAGGCATGCTATCAACAGGCGTGAATAAGCCGCCCATTAAAATGAAAACCATAATAAAGAAGAACATAATAAACATTGCTTGTTGCTGCGTATCGCAAAAAGTAGAGACCAGCAAGCCAAGCCCAAGGACAGCAAGAAGATAAACTGCAATAAATCCGTAAAGCAAAGTAAGGCTACCCAATGGAACTATGCCATACACAAGCCATGAAACAAGCAAGCCGATTGTAAAGACAAGGTTTCCTAAAATCCAAAAAGGTATCAGTTTTCCTAAAATAAAGTGGTGTTTTTTTATTGGCGTTACATTGATTTGTTCGATGGTGCCAACCTCCTTTTCCTTTACAATGTTTAAGGCGGATAAAAATCCTCCAACCATTGTAACCAGTATTGCAAGAATACCCGGCACCATCAAATACCTGTAATTCAAGGAAGGGTTAAACCAATTGATAAAATTTGTTTCAATAACAGCGGATTGATTTGGCAGGTTATTTTGCACCAGGTTAATTCTAATACTGGTATTGAAGTCTTTAATAATGTTGGTTAAATACGCACCGCCAAGATTCGCCTTGGTACCATTGATTGCATTTACTGCAATAAATAATTGCTGTTCATTTTCCCTGATAAGGTTACGTTCAAACCCTGCAGGAATTTCCAGGATCAAATCTGCTTTGTCTTCTTCAACCAGCTTCATCGCCGAAGAAAATGAAGGACTATATCCCGTAAGATGAAAATAGCCAGAGGCAGGGATTGTAGTGGCGATTTTTTGTGAAAAGGTTGAATGATCATGATCAACAATTGCGATGTTGATATTCTTTACCTCGTAATCTGCAGCCAGTGGTAAAATAAGCAATTGCACGATGGGCATAAAAATTACCATAGCAAGAATTGCCTTATTGCGAAATATCTGTTTAAATTCTTTACGCAAAAGAAATTTTATTGTTCTCATGCCAAACGTGTTTTAAAAGTTTTTAAACTTATGGCAAGAAAGAAAAGTGTAATCCCCAATAGTATCAAAGTTTCTTTCCATATTGCTGCAAACCCTAACCCTTTTATCATAATGGCTTTTACAATAATGTAGTACCATTTTGCAGGTATGATGTTAGAAATAACCTGCAAAGGCACTGGCATATTTTCTATAGGAAACATAAAGCCACTAAAAAGTATGGTAGGCAACATCATGCCCATTAATGAAATTAGCATAGCTACCTGTTGTGAGTTGGTTTTGACAGAAATAAATATGCCCAGCGTAAGACAGGTAATGATAAACAAAATGCTTTCAGCAAACAGCAACAATAAGCTTCCATTGACAGGCAACTGCAAAACAAAAACACTCAACAATAAAATGGAAGCAACATTAATGAGGGATAAAATCAGGTAGGGGATTGTTTTTGATACAATCACTAATATTGGTTTAAAGGGCGAAATCAATAAAACCTCCATGGTGCCGGTTTCTTTTTCCTTTACGATAGATACTGCAGTCATCATTACACAAACAAGCATCAGCACCAATGCCATAACACCCGGTACAAAATTGGTAGCACCTTTAAGTTGTGGATTATACAACATCCGTATTTGAGGGTTGATGCGGTATGGAACCACCAGTGTTTTATTAATGGACAACTGATATTGATTTACAATAGATGCAACATATTTTGAAAGCGTGGTAGCAGTATTAGGGTCTGTAGCATCTGCAATAACCTGGATAGTTGAAATGTGTTGATGAGAAAGTTCTTCGCCAAACCGGGGAGGAAAAATAATAGCCATCTTTATTTTTCCTTTTTTAAATGCGGCTTCAATTTTACCGGGATCAATAATTGATTGATCGATTTCAAAATATTGACTTGCTTCAATTTTTGCAACCAGTTGTTGAGACGCCTGGTCTTTGGCAAAATCCATTACCACAATCTTTGCATTTTTTACTTCGTTGGTTAAAGCAAATCCAAAAATCAAAATTTGAACTACCGGCATACCAAATAAAATGAGCAGCGTCTTTTTATCCCTCATTACATGGGCAAACTCTTTCTTAATAAATACTAAAAATTGTTTCATGATGTATATATTAGTCACCTCTTTTAGCGCCCCGGGCAAGTTGATAAAAAACTTCATCCATGGTTGAAACACCAAATTGCTTCTTTAAATTTTCAGGCGAATCCATCGCCGAAATTTTACCATCAACCATTAAGGATATTCGATTACAGTATTCGGCTTCGTCCATATAATGCGTAGTTACAAAAATGGTAATACCATCGTCTGCCGCAGCGTATATCAGATCCCAGAATTGCCTTCTTGTTACCGGATCCACGCCACCGGTTGGTTCATCCAGGAAAACTATTTTTGGCTGATGCAAAACAGCTACAGAAAACGATAACTTTTGTTTCCATCCCAAAGGGATAGATGCTACCAATGTTTTTGCTTCCTTTCGCAAGTCTAGTTTTTCAATCAACTGTTCGCTTTTCTGTTTAATCTCAAGATTGCTTAAGCCATATATGCCACCAAAAAACTGAATGTTTTCGAGTACAGTTAAATCTTCGTACAATGAAAACTTTTGGCTCATATATCCAATGTTCCTTTTAATCTGTTCTGTTTGCCTGTACACATCAAAACCCGCAATGGTTGCTGATCCTGATGAAGGAATAGACAGGCCGCAAAGCATGCGCATGGCGGTAGTTTTACCTGCGCCATTTGCTCCAAGAAAGCCAAAGATTTCTCCCTGCCTTACATCAAAACTGATTTTATCTACAGCAATAAAATCTCCAAATCGTTTAGTAAGCTCCGATACTTTTATTACGCTCTCCGTCATTTTAATTGCTTAATAGTTTAATAAAACAATCTTCAATTGTTGCGTCGGTTGGATGTATCTCCACGTTTTTGCATCCTTTTTTCTCCAGGTAAATTTTTAAAGCAGGTACACTGTCAACGTTATTCTTAAGTGCAACATGTGCAAATTCACCAAAAGCATAGCCTGCATTTTTATCGCTGTAAGCGGCGATCAATTTTAGCAATAGCGACATATCCGAACATTTTACGGCAAATAAATTATCGGGATATGCATTTGTAATATTTTTGGGCGTATCAATTGAAAGTAGTTGGCCTCTTTGCATCAATGCGATTCTGTCACATAGTTTAGCTTCATCCATGTAAGGTGTTGAAACCAATATAGTGATGTGCTGCGCTTTTAACCGGCTGAGCATTTCCCAAAATTCTTTTCTTGAAACAGGATCTACACCGGTGGTAGGTTCGTCTAAGAACAACACCTGGGGTTTGTGAATCAGCGCACAACAAAGCGCCAGTTTTTGTTTCATCCCACCTGATAATTTTCCGGCTCTTCTGTTTTGAAAAGGCTCTATCTGTATATAGATGTCTTTTACCAGGTCATAATTTTCTTCAAGCGTTGTGTTAAAAAGTGTTGCAAAAAATTTTATATTTTCTGCAACTGTTAAGTCGGGATAGAGTGAGAATTTACCTGGCATGTAGCCAACAATATTCCTGATTTTTTTATAGTCTTTCACAATATCAAAACCTGCAACAGTAGCGTCGCCTTTGTCAGCAAGCAGTAGTGTGGTAAGCATTCTGAATGTGCTTGTTTTGCCGGCACCATCCGGGCCTATTAAGCCAAATATTTCTCCCTGGTTAACAGTAAAAGAAATATTATCAACAGCGGTTAATTTTCCGTTGTTGTAAGTTTTAGTGATATTTTTTACTGTAACTGTTTGCATCATTTAGAATTTTACTTCGCCGTACATGCCTATTTTTAAATAGCCATCATTTTGTATCCTGATTTTTATAGCATAAACCAGGTTAGCTCTTTCATCTTTTGTTTGGATAGTTTTAGGTGTAAACTCAGCCTTGTCACTAATCCATTCTATCATACCATCGTACTGCTTATATTTTCCAGTTCCATCATCTACCATGGCGCTAACTTTTTGCTGTAGTTTAATATTTGAAAACTGGTTACCGGTAACGAAGGCCCTCAATATAATGCTTGACAGATCAGCTATTTTATAAAGCGGTTTACCAATGGTAGTCATTTCATTTACTTCAGCATATTTTGAAAGTACAGTTCCTTTAACGGGGTTAATGATCCGGCACCTGGCAAGTTGATCATTGATTTGTTCTACCTGAACATACAGCGGCAATGCATCTGCACGCATACCTGATTTTTGGGTTTCCAATGTAGAAACCTGTGCAGCCTGTTGTTTGCTTACAACCAATAATTGTTTTTTTGTTTCATCAATTTGCGCATTGATATCATCCAGTTGCTTTTTTGTTGCAGCGTCTGCATTCACCAGGTTTTGAATCCGGTTTTGTTCATGCAACTGATTGTCTAACCGGCTTTGAGTAACGGCTGCCTGCTGGTTGTAGTAGCCCGTTTGGGCAGATACATCCGGGAGCCTGCTGCCTGTTGCTTTTATCTGGGCCTCCAATTGTTTTTTCTTTAAATACAATTGCGCAGTGTCGATAAATCCAATAGCATCTCCGGCTAAAAGTTGTTGGCCTTCATTAATATTGAATGCCTGGATTATTCCGGTGGCTTCTGATGAGATAATTGTTTCAACAGATTCAAATGTGCCTGAGGCATCATAATTTTCTTTTGAATGATTGCAGGAAATAAAAATTATAACTGCAATTAGGAATGATAATTTTTTCATGATACTATTAATTAGATAATAAATGTCCTGAAGTGGTTAGTAGTGTATATTGGGCCAGTAACAATTGGGTTTGATGTAAGATTTTATTTTGTCTTGCAAGATCTTCCGCATTTGCTTCTCTTAAAAAATCTGTGGAATTAATGACGCCATTTTGTAATTGTGCAACCGCAGTTTCTTTAATGCTGTTTCTTAAACTGATGATGTCATCATCTTTTACCAGCAGTTCCTGCAGTTTTGTGATGGTTGAATTTTGTTGTGTAAGTGCATAGTTGGTGTTGAACAAAAAAGTCTCCCTTTGTACTTCGATATTTTGACGGGAGATATCTATTTGCGCCTTGTCATTTTTAAATGTGTAAAAATTAGACAATGACCAACTGAAACGAATTCCGCCAATGCCATAAAGTTTAAGATCGTTGTTCAACATATTAAGTGCCGGCCTTCCAAAACCTCCTTGTATAACAAGATTTACTTTCGGTTTATTGCCAACATTTAATAGTTTGTTTTGAACAGTAAGACGCTGTTGCTGGTAATCGAATAAAAGTAATTCCGGCCTTTTTATTTCAGGTGCGATTAAAGGATTTACAGGAACCGTTAAAGATGTTGTCTCGTTAAGTGGCTGTTGAATAAACATTGCCAGCATGTCTGTAAAAGCCTTACGGTTGGCCCTTAATTCTACTGTCCGTTGCTGCTGCGTTAATAGTTCTGCTTTTAAAATATTCAGGTCACGTTTTAGTGCAGTTCCATTTGTGAGTGCTGCTTCCACTTTATTTATTCCTAACTGAATGTCTGTTTTATATAGATCGGTTTGTTTTAGTTGGTCATCTAATAATAGTATTCCAAAATAGAGTTGATTAATGCGATCATTTAACTGGTATAACTCTGTTGTCAATGATTGTTCTTCTATCATTGAATTCGCTTTAGCAATTTCCTTCTGTTGATGAATGCGTCCTCCGTCGTACAATAGCTGTGTAGCTTCTCCATATATTTTATATTGGTCTTTGCTTATTACAGGTATATCCATGCCCGGTATCTTTATCGGCACCTGGGTCACATCCGATTGATAGGTTGCCTGCCCATTAATATTTACCTGTGGTAAAAAGCCTTTAGCCGCATTCTCTAATACATAATAGTTACTTTTCGAAATAAGGTCTTGCTTTTTGGCGAGGGGGTAATTTTTTTTAGCCAGGTTATAGCATTGTTGCAAGGTTATTGTTTGTGCAAAGGCTACTGCTGCAAATGAGCAACAACATAAAAGGCCAAGGCCTTTTATGACTAAGTGCTTCATGGTATTAAATATTTTGTTTTAATCGTTTGATTAATTTATTGATAAAAAAATCAGGGAGCTTTTAGCATGGCTTTAGCCCACTTTGGAATCATCTTTTTTCTTTCTTCTACCAGGTTATTAAAAGCCTGGTTCGATACTGAACCTGATGCTTTGAGCACTGGCTTTATGATAAAAGGAAAGATGATCATTCCGAGAATATTAATGAAAAATTGTAACGGGTTAATATCTGGTCTTCTTTCTTTTATCTGTTGAATAAAAACGGACTGCTGCAAAATTTTACCAAGGCCTGCATTGGTGGCGATCTGCTCCGGATGGTTTTTCATTTCACTTAATACGAAAAGCGGCAGGTCTGGATATTCCGTTAGCATAACTGCATAGACTGATGCAATCTGCTCAATTTTTTTTTCGAGTGTGGTGTCAGCATCATTTAGAATCGGGGTAATTGTTCCGAATAGTTTTTGCACTTTTTCTGACATTACTATTTGAAATAATTTTTCCTTACTGCGGAAATAATAATTTAGTAATGCCAGGTTAATACCAGATTCTTCCGCAATGTCCCTGGTACGTGTAGCAGCATAACCTTTTCTAAGAAATACTTTACGTGCTGCTTCCTTTATTTTTTCTTCGGTAGAAGTATCCGACAGGTCCTTTTTAAGTTTTGCCATATTTTTTTATTCAGGTACAAAGTTAAAATCAAAAATTATAAAGTTCCAAAAAAATTAATCAAATGATTAAATAATTTGATCAACTGCCTTTTTTAGCGCATTAATTGCTCATGGCCATTTTGTAACCTAATAATTTGATAACCTTTAAATAACGATGTGATCTTATTTACAAAATGACTTGAATATAGATTTGTGAAAAATAAAAGGCATAGTAAAAAGCGATGTGTTTTAAGTACCGTGGTGATAAATATCAATTTACCATACACAGTAAACATCTAAAAAAGAAGCATGGAAGCAAAGCAATTTTCAATTGATGAAATACAAATTGGAGATGAAATATTATTTGATGGTGTTGAACACAATCTTTTGTGGCGGGTAATCAATAAAATTTCGAATAATCGATTGATTGTGGAAATAAAGGAAATGGGTTATGCTGAAAGATTTACAATTGCTGTAACGGATGTAATAGTGTTGGAAAGTAGCAGCTTTGCTATTTAAGTGAGCGTGTTAATTAAGGTATTTTCTTCGTGGTAGGAAAGCAATTTAGGACTTGCTTAAAAAATTAGACCCCCGGTAGAAACCGGGGGACTTTAACGATTGCTTGCTATATGAAATTCTTAAATTATTGTGTTGAGTATTGTATCTAAAGGATTTTTTATTGTTTTTCCCTTTTGATAAATCAAAGATAAGAAGGGTTTGTGTACTTAAAACACTAAGTTAAATGTCATTTAATGATGTCAAAAGTCATTTAGACAAATAAAACCCTTATCAGTACTGCATTTCATCATAATGTGTACATTATACCCATTGCAAAAATTGCCGTTAAAATAAATGCATAATGGTAATTTAATGTTTAGATAAGTTTACGGTTACATCGGGAGGATAGCTTTGAAAAACTTATTTAATGAAACTACTCCTACTACTTGCCTGTTCAGCCATTTCTACTTTTATTGTGGCTCAAGCCTCAACAAAACCGGAAAATATTTTTATAATAACCACAGATGGTTTCCGATGGCAGGAGATTTTTAACGGTGCAGATTATCAGCTCATCAGTAATGAAAAATATACTAAGGATACTGCCCTAACAAAAGAAATGTACTGGAATGATGACGGCCAGGTAAGACGGAAAATGCTGATGCCATTTTTTTGGAATGTAATTGCCCAAAAGGGACAGTTGTATGGCAACAGGTTGTTCGATAATAAAATGAACATGAAGAATCTTTATAAAATCTCTTACCCCGGGTACAATGAAATTTTTACCGGGTATGCGGATAAATATTTTATACCCAACACACCGGTTAGAAACAGGAATATAAACATACTCGAATACCTGAACCAGTTACCAGCATATAAAGGCAAGGTTGCCGCATTTACTTCCTGGAATGTATTTCCTTATATTTTAAATGAAAAAAGAAGTAAACTGCCGGTTAACAGCGGATACGAGGCACTTACAGAAAATGCTGATAGCACCAACTACCTGATTAACGAAGCACAGGCAAATGTTTCGGACAAAAACCACACCCGCCACGATATGCTCACTTACCTGGGTGCACGTGAGTATTTGCAAACTGACCATCCGAGAATACTATTTCTTGGTCTTGGTGAAACGGATGAGTCGGCGCATGGTGGACGTTACGATCATTATTTGCAACAGGCATCGATGGTAGATAAAATGATTGCCGACTTGTGGTATTATGTACAAACAGATCCTTTCTATAAAGACAACACAACTTTCATTATTACAACGGATCATGGACGTGGCAAGAAACCTAACTCCTGGCATACACATAGTTTATTTACCGGGGGATCAGGCGATACCTGGCTTGCAATGATTGGCCCCGGAATAGCCCCGTTTGGAGAAATAAAATATCAGCAACAAACTTATGCCAATCAATTATCGGCCACCATCGCTTTTTTATTAGGCGAAAAATTTGAAACCACAAGACTTGTTGGTGAAGCAATGGATTTGCCTGTTGCAGCAGTTGGTAAAACTTCCGTAACGATCAGCCGGTAAAAGAATTTTACCATGTAGTGCTGAGGTTACTTTATAAGCAATTTTTTCTTGAACGAAAAAGTGCATTTCTGCAATAAAACTAACATGAAAAATCATTGAATTGTGGATTAATCATCCGTAATTTATAACGCTGGACAATTGATAAAATTTGTGCATTTTTAATTGCTCCATAGAGATAAAAAGTAGAAGTGTGCGACGCCACCGAAGCTTAATTGAAATACAAGTGCAGGGCTAATAAAACTATATTGAAACAAACTAATTCATTTAACATTCATCATCCGATCGCTATCGGATCAAAATAATAATGAATGCCTGCTCTAAAAAAAACCAAATTCACACCCTAGCGCAGTATATCAATAAATAATTTTACTAAAGGGAACTCCGATGGTAAGGTTAACGGAAATATTATCAGTGGTTCTTCTGTTGGTGTAAACCGAATGTGTGAGATCAAAATATTTAATCTGAAATTCAAAATTTGCTGCAGGTGCTCCGATGGTATTTATCAGCACCACGGGAATGCCAAGCGTAAGGTTAAGTGGATGATAGGTTCCAATATTTTGCTCAATGCTGCTGCTGATTCCAATATGAGAATTTGGTGGAAAATAAACCAACCCTAGTTTAGCCACCGGTGTAAGAAATGTATGGTAATCTCCAACATAAATGGTGTTGATCTTTCGTTTGTTTAGCATCGCACTATCTGCCCCACCTGAGCTTTTGTAGTCATTAAAATTCATCTTTTGTAATGAATAACTTTCTGCAGCATTGTTGAGCCCAAGGCCGGCTTCCAGCTTTAGAAATAACCTGCCCGATTTTTTTGTTTCCCAAAATATTGTATGGCTTAATACGATTTCAAAAGCGTAGGCTTTTTTATTTTTTGTTAATCCAGAAAGAGATGCTGCGGTAACAAAATTTTTCAGAATTATGGGTGCGTAGGCACTCAGGGTTGTCCAGTTTGTGCTAATTTTTTTATACCGGAATGTATTTGCCAATTCGAGATATTGTTGTTGTGCAAATTTTCGTGAATACTCATTTCTTAGCTGCTCATAAAAATCCTGTTGCAGTGTTTGTTTTAATTTAGAAAAGTCAGCATCTGATAAGGAACCCTTACTCAACTTATTTAAGGATTGATTAAAGTCTTCCGATTTCTTTTGAATTTCCTGTTCAATTATATCCAACTGCAATTGCCTTTGGCGGTCCATTAAATTTTTTTCAACACAATCATTTACTGTTGAATTGACTCTACCCATCCAGGTTCTGTTAATAGTCATGCCCAATTCATTTTTGAAACTGTTGCCGGTGAATGCTGCTGCGAAAGCGTTGTTGATATTTGCCCTTACCCCAATACTATTAAAAGACCTTACCGGTTCATCTATTCCATTTGGTTGAAACAAACTATGCGTCAACGAAAAGTAGCCGCTTGCGGCATTAAACGTAATGTTGTTTTTGTAAAAGGAAAGGTCTTTATATGTGGTGAGATAAGTCCCAATTTTATCTGATAAAAAAAGATTCATGGCCCTGTTTGAAATCAGTTGCTGGTTACCGCAAGTGTCATTACTGATTTTTGAATGAATACTTTGCAGATCCGAAATGATTTTTTCTGCAGTTTGGGCATGCAAACCAACGGGAAGAAAAAATGCCGACGTAAAAATGGTAGCTGCAAATAATTTATACATTGTCTGTAGCTATTAAGTCTCTTAATTGAGTAAAATCGTTGGGAACATTTACCCTGTAGTCAGCCAGTTTTACCGTGTTTAAAAAGTCATTTGAAAACAAATCAGCCATCTGTTTTGATAATAGCACACTCCTCATATCTTTCCATTCGTCATCAGCATCGCCGTACATAATATCTATTAAATTGGGAAAAGACCAGGGAGCATTTTTGCCCCAGTGCAGGGTGAAGTTTATATTGTTTTCTTTAAATGACTTTATTACTTCTGCCAGGAAGTCTTCGAGCGAAATCATATTTTGATTTCCCTTCCATGGTATGCCATCCACTTCCAGGATACAGGTTGTATCAAATTTTGTAAAGCCTAAAGTAGCTTCGGTACCTTTTACAAATCGCATAGAAAGTATGCCAGGTATCGGTCCCAGGTCATTCATTAAATCAATAAAAAGATCAAGGGCTTTGCCGGTGTCTGAGATATTGATTCCAAATCCACAACCAAAGGCTGCACTTGATTGTGCTGTGTCCCAGAAAATTTCTCCGAGTGTACCTTCTGTCGGCTTATCCGTTTCGGGAAATGCCTGCTTTCTTAAAGCACCTAAAATTTTAGGAATGATCCATTTGTGTTTGGCAGCAAAACCTGCAATCCAGGTGGGTATGTCTTTAAATATAGATGTGGTGATAAAGGGAATCGGGTCAGGGTAATTGGCTCTGTAGGGTTTTTTGTAAATAACTTCTGTCACGAAATCTTCGTCGGCATTGTAGGGATTGATGTAAAGTTTAAAATGATAGGGCCTTGTAACGGTGCCATCGGGTTCTATTTCCTCTTCAATTTTAAACGCTGCATTGGTAAAATCCATTGTTGACGCAATTTCCAGTGCATCTGCTTTTTTGATTTTGGTTACATATCGTTTCAATAAATAAATATCTTCTGCTTCCATTACCACACCATGAATGATACCGAAGGAACCCAGGCTTACCAAAGCGGCATTGAATAAGCGGTCGTTGCGAATTAATTTAGAATTGATACTTTTTGCAAAGTCTTCATTTAGGGCTGGCCTCGAAGCTCTTTCCAGGTAAATCAGATCCTTTGTATCCGGCCCCGTGATGAGCTGAATACCTACTACCCCTTCCTGGATGGATCCTGTATCAATTGCAGAACCATGTACACCGGTTGAAATGGCACCTGCAATTGTCTGGCCATTACTGGCACCACAGGTTTTCAAAGATTTCTGCTTTTTTAAAAGAAATTCTGATATTTCCTTTACAGTGGTGCCGCATTGAAATAAAAAAAGGTTCTCTACTTTATAAGGGGAATTATTCTCTACCTGGTTATCCGTTATTTCTTTTTTAATATCCAGGCTTCTATTAAAAAGCATCCTGTCTGATTGATGTGCAACATTAGACAATGACCAACTGCTGCCAAACGCCCTGATGCGTTCATGATTGTCGATGCTTTCTTTTATTAAAGATTGAATGGTGGATGCAGTATCATTATAGCGCTTTATTAATGAACCAATCGTTCTATCTGTATCAATGTCGAACAAAACCTTTGCAGGAAAAGGACCGTTGAAATGATAGTTGTTCCATTCAGTAACATGATGAGTTGTTATCTTAGCCATGATAGTTAGTTTGAATCTTTTAAACAGACATATTTTACTTTTATTGATTTTCTTTTTCCGAAAGTAAACGTGTTACGCAGCATTGCGCCGAACGTTATTTTGTACTCTACAGAATGAAACCCGCCGGAAGGGCAGGCAGGAATAACCATCACATTATTCTCAAGTAGCGACAGGCTTACAACCGTATCAATGGGGGTAACTTTCACGCCGTTATAAAAACCCAGTTCATGATTAAGCGGGTCCGGTTCGGGTGTACCTTTTTGGTTAGATATCCTGATAGAGTATGAACAGGACTGGCCAATAATAATTAGTCCTGTAACAATAAAAAATCTAATAAATCGCGGAGTAATTGTTTGCATATCTAAAGTTTAAAATTGAAAGGAACGGTTACTTTTTTATTTTGAAACGCAGCAGTCTCGCTATGTGTATAGCGTTCATTATGCAAAACGGCATAGCCATATCATTAGCTTAATACTGCTGATTTAATTTTCTCAATTTGTTGAAATAGCCTTTATAACGTTTACTAAAAAACCTTTAAAACTACCGTCTCAAATTATTATAGGATGACTGGGGGTGTAAATTTGGCACTACTCATTTTAAGGAAAAAACAGCAGTTTCAATTTTTTCAAATTGATAAATCAGGCATAACAAATATAGTTTTTATTTGCTATGATTAATTGAAAAAAAATGGAGATTATTAAGAGGGACAATATGTTTTGTAAGGCGCTTTGTACTAGCGGATAATCATTTACTACTTGTTGACATTATACAATATATGGCGGTAAAAATATTCTGAAATTGACTTGTAGCCAATTGAATTGTTCCCGGAAAATGTGGAGATAAAAAAATGTATTGTGAAAAAAGGATTTATAGGCAATAAAAAAAGGAGAAATAATTTTCTCCTTTTTTTGTGGTGTGGGCCGGGATTGAACCGGCGACACAAGGATTTTCAGTCCTTTGCTCTACCAACTGAGCTACCGCACCATCCCGTTTGGGGCAGCAAAAATAGGCGTTTCTATTCAAATATTGCAAATCGAAACAATCATTTTATCAAAATCAATAAAAAAAGGGTGGAAAATGTTCCACCCTTGACCGATATCTTAAAAACTTATTATTTTAAAGATGCGATGTCTATTACAAACCTGTAACGCACATCTCCTTTAATCATCCTTTCGTAGGCTTCATTTACCTCTGAAACTTTGATAATTTCAACATCCGAAACGATGTTGTGTTCTGCACAATAATCCAGCATTTCCTGGGTTTCTTTGATGCCGCCAATTAATGAACCGGCCAGTGATCTACGTTTACCAATCAGGCTAAAAGCAGCCACCACTGAAGGTTGTGGCGGTACACCCACCACCACCATGGTACCATTTAATGTTAACAGGTTTAGGTATTCATTGTAGTCGTGTTGGGCAGAAATGGTGCTTAATATAAAATCAAAACTGCCCTGTAATGCCTTCATCGTTTCTGGATTTTTTGTCACCGCAAAATGATGTGCACCCAAATTCAACGCATCTTGTTCTTTAGATTGAGAAGTACTTAATACAGTAACATCTGCACCGAAAGAAGCCGCAAATTTAACTGCCATGTGTCCTAGGCCACCTAATCCTACTACAGCCACTTTATGACCTTTGCCAATATTCCAATGCCGTAACGGAGAGTAGGTGGTTATACCAGCGCACAGTAGCGGCGCCACAGCTTCAATGGCTAATTTTTCTGAAACGTGAAGTGTGTACTTTTCGTCAACTACTACCTGTGTGGAGTAACCGCCGTAAGTAGGATTTCCGGATTTATCGCGGCCATTATAAGTAGCCACCATACCATTATCACAATATTGTTCCTCATTGGCCACACAACTTGGACAGGTTCGGCAAGAATCCACAAAGCAACCAACGCCTGCTAATTCGCCTATTTTAAAATTTGTTACTTCGCTGCCAACCTGCGTAATGCGACCTACAATTTCGTGGCCTGGTACCATTGGGTAAATAGACCCACCCCACTCATTACGTACCTGATGAATATCTGAATGGCATACACCACAATACATAATTTCTATTTGAACATCTTTGGCTCCAACTTGCCTGTTTTCAAAATTAAAAGGAGCAAGTGGAGTTGTTGCATTTTGAGCCGCGTAGGCATTTATTGTTGTCATATTTTGTGTTTTATTTAATTCAAATTAAATTATCCGCCGGGTAAAAAAATATTTCTGACCCTGGCTATTCCATGTATTGGTTATTAGCATTCTTTAACAAAACTATTCCAGGTTTGTTTAACAATAAACCAATTTGTGAAATACAAATATATATGCAAGGCCGCTTTAAAACGATGTAAAATTTTTTCCGACAACAGGTAATTTCTTTTGAGATGGCTCCTGGCATTCGCTAAAGAAACTGCTACAAGTTTTTTACAAAATATCGATGCCGCCATTACATTTCATTGCTGAAAAATCAGCACCGAATTCAGTTGTTGAATGACTCGGGAAACCACAAAAAGCTTCGTTGACAGCCTTATGATTTAAACAAATTTTTAAACCAATATTTGTATTAATTGCCGTAAACACAAAGAAACTTAATGCGCATTATTTTTAACTGTTCCCAGTTAAAGCCGCTATCGGCCATTTCTTCCTGTGCTATCTGCAAACTGCTGGTTTCACAAGCTTTAAAATAATCGATGATTTCTTCCTGCTCATATTCATCAACCAGTTCATTGATGGCATAGTCAAGGTTAAGTTTTGTACCACTTGCTACGATGGTTTCCATTTGTTCCAGCAACTCATCTATTTTAAGGTCCTTGGTTTTGGCGATGGTTTCTAAAGGAATTTTTTTGTCAACATTTTGAATAATAAAGATTTTGTTGTTGTTGCGGTTTACAACACCTTTCATTACAAAATCATCTGGTTTCTGAATGTCATTTTCTTCCACATAACCGGCTACAACATCTACAAACTCTTTTCCATAGCGACTTGCTTTTCCCTTACTTACACCCTGGCATTTCTCCAGTTCATCTATGGTTGTAGGATAAAGTGTTGCCATATCTTCCAGGCTGCTTTCTAAAAAGATTACAAAAGGTGGAAGGTTTTTTTGTTTGGCTACTTTTTTCCTGAGCTCTTTTAGCATATTCAGCAATTTTTCATCGGTTGAACTTTCAGGAACAGCAGCGTTGATAAGTTCTTCATCGTCTGCATCCGCACCTATGTATAAATTGTTGAGGACTATATTAAAAGGGACAGGTTTTTTTAAAAACGCATCTCCTTTTTTTGTAAACTTAAGTACGCCGTATTCTTCAATGTCTTTTTTGATGAAACCTTCCAGTATCATCTGTCGCATCAAAGAATTCCAAAAATGTTCGTCCTTATCTTTTCCGATACCAAAAAAATCACGATCATTATGGCGGAACATTTTAACCTGCGAATTTGGCCTGCCCTGCAAAATATGCATCAGGTAATCCATAGTAAACTGCTCATCAAGCCCTTTTATTATTTTTAAAACCTGTTGTGCTTCTTTGGTGGCTTCAATTTGTTCCTTAGGACTATTGCAATTATCACACATTTTTGAACACTGCGCTGTATCGTAATCTTCACCAAAATAATTCAACAAAATTTTTCTACGGCAAACGGCACTCTCTGCGTACGAAACTGTTTCATGAATCAGTTGTGCGCCTACTTCCCGCTCACTGAGCGGTTTGTCTCTCATCAGGTGTTCAAGCTTGGCCACATCTTTATGCGAATAATATAAAATGCATTTTCCCTCCATTCCATCACGGCCGGCTCTTCCGGTTTCCTGGTAATAATTTTCAATTGATTTTGGAATATTGAAATGAATAACAAACCTAACGTCAGGCTTATCAATCCCCATCCCAAAAGCGATGGTAGCTACAATAACCTGAACGTCTTCATTTAAAAACTGGTCCTGGCGATCTGCACGCACTTTGCTGTCAAGCCCTGCATGGTAGGCAACGGCTTTAATGTCATTGGCCATTAGCATTTCAGCAAGTTCTTCAGTTGTTTTTCTATTGAGGGTGTAAATGATACCGCTCTTGCCTTTGTTCTGAGTTATAAAACGTACTATACTTGTTACCGTTTGTTCTTTTTTTATTTTGGGAAGAATCTCATAATACAAATTAGGACGGTTAAAAGAAGAGATAAAAACTTTAGGGTCTCTCAAACCCAGGTTTTTCAAAATGTCGCTCTGCACTTTGGGTGTTGCAGTAGCGGTAAGCGCAATCATGGGGGCATTTGGATTTATCATTTCCATCATTTCTCTCAGTCTCCGGTATTCCGGCCTAAAATCGTGTCCCCATTCTGAAATACAATGCGCTTCATCAACCGCAAAGAATGAAACATTCAGGTCTTTAAAAAATTCAATATTCTCTACTTTTGTGAGTGTTTCCGGCGCTACGTACAACATTTTTGTTTTGCCCGTGGTAAGATCATCTTTCACAATTTTTTGCTGACCCTTATTGAGTGTGCTGTTTAAGAAATGTGCCACATCATCTTTGCTACTATAACTTCTTACCAGGTCCACCTGGTTTTTCATAAGTGCTATAAGTGGAGATACAATGATTGCACAACCTTCGCTGATAATTGCTGGCAGTTGGTAGCAAAGGCTTTTGCCACCACCAGTGGGCATAATTACAAAAGTATCGTTACCTGCCAGTAAATTTTTAATGATTGATTCCTGCGGTTCTTTAAAACCACTAAACCCAAAGTAATCCTGTAGTTGGGCTGTAAGGTTCAGATTTTTTATATCACAGATTGCTTTAACTGCTCTTTTTTCACCTGTTTTCGGCTTGGTGTCTTTTACTGCGGGTTTCTTTTTTGGTGCTTTTATGGTAGCCATAGTAGTCTTTCCCTCAAACTGGTTTTAAATATTGATAGGATGAAAAATTCCGGTGCTTAAAAACAAGAATTCATGTTTTCTAAGCTCCGGCATTTTTAAAGGATAGCGAAGTTACTTTAATGCGGCTGCAAATTCAAATCAAAAAGTAACCACATAAACGGGCTATAAGGTAGTCATTTTCTATTAAAAAGTTATGCCTTTATTATACCTCTACCATAGTCTTTGCGTTGTGATTGATTTAAAGTAGGTTTGCTCCTTTAAAAATGACGGGTCAAAATAATATACAGGCTGCCTTACGTACCATTCAATTGGAAGTTGAAGCTATCCATCAGTTGAAGAAGTATATTGATACGGATTTTGAAAAAGCATTGTCTGCAATTGCCATGTCAAAAGGCAGGATAGTTGTAAGTGGTATTGGCAAAAGTGCCATCATAGCTCAAAAAATTGTTGCAACGTTTAATAGCACCGGTACTCCTGCCGTTTTTATGCATGCATCAGATGCCATACATGGTGATTTGGGTATGGTTCAACAGGAAGATGTAATTATCATCATCAGCAAAAGTGGGGATAGCCCGGAAATTAAAGTGTTGGTTCCACTCATAAAAAATTTCGGTAATACTTTAATCGGGATGGTGGGAAATACCCGATCATTTTTAGCCCGGCAAAGCAATTTCGTATTAAATACAACGGTTGAGCAGGAAGCATGTCCCAATAACCTGGCGCCAACATCCAGCACTACCGCACAAATGGTAATGGGAGATGTGTTGGCTGTGTGCCTGATGGAAATGAATGCTTTTGGTAAAACAGATTTTGCAAAATTTCACCCGGGTGGGGCGCTGGGTAAAAGACTATATTTAAAAACGGGGGATCTTGCAACACTCAATGAGCGTCCGGTAGTATGGATGAATACAGGCATCAGGGAGGTAATTGTAGAAATGACCAGGAAGCGATTGGGAGTTGCCGTTGTAGTGGGAATCAATGACGAGGTAGAAGGCATTATCACCGATGGAGATTTGCGGCGGATGTTAGAAAAAGCAGACAGTTTTGACGGATTGGTGGCCAAAGACATCATGTCAGCTAACCCAATAACAACAGGGTCTGAAGTACTTGCTGTTGATGCGTTGGAAATAATGAAAATTAAAGACATCAGCCAATTAGTGATAGCTGACAATAGGATATACAAAGGAATCGTTCATATACACGACATTATTAAAGAAGGAATTATATAAATATCAATAGCGCATCTCAAAATATATTAAAGAAAGGTATGAATAACAATTACGTAGCAATCATGGCAGGTGGAATCGGTAGTAGGTTTTGGCCAATGAGCAGAACAGATTTTCCAAAACAGTTCCTGGATATTTTAAACACTGGCAGAACGTTAATTCAAGCTACTTACGATCGGTTTGCATTGTTTATTCCAAATGAAAATATATATGTGGTAACCACGGAGCAATACAGAGATATTGTGGCTGAACAGTTGCCTGAATTGCCGGCCGATAACATAGTTTGTGAGCCATCACGCAAAAATACTGCCCCCTGCATTGCTTATATTTCCTATAAAGTACAGCAATTAAATCCTGACGCCAACATGATTTGTGCCCCGGCAGATCACATTATACTGGAGCCTGAAAACTTTAAGATAAAATGCATGGAGGCGCTGGATTTCACCAAAAATATTAAAGCACTCATCACATTGGGAATAAAGCCCACTCATCCCAACACGGGTTACGGCTATATACAATATGAACCACTTTCGGTTAGTGAAAACATTTATAAAGTAAAAACCTTTACCGAAAAACCGGATAGAGAGTTGGCACAGACATTTATTTCCAGCGGAGATTTTTTATGGAATGCCGGCATTTTTGTTTGGCAGGTAAAAAATATCATTGCAGCTTTCGAGAAATTTTTGCCCGAAATGCATGAGGTGTTTGATGCTGAAAAGACCAATTTTAATACCGATGGTGAAAAAGCTGCCATTGACAGAGTTTACCCGCAATGCGTAAATATTTCAATTGATTATGGCGTAATGGAAAAGGCCGATAACGTTTACATTATTCCTTCATCATTTGGCTGGAGCGATCTCGGTACATGGGCCAGTGCGTATGACAATCTTGAAAAAGATTATCTTGATAATGCTGTTGCGGGTTCACATGTAATGATCATTGATGCTACCAAAAACATCATTCACGCAGATAATAAAAAATTGGTGTTGATCCAGGGACTGGATGATTTTATTGTAGTTGATACCAAAGATGTATTGCTTATTTGTAAAAAAGATAAGGAGCAGGCCATTAAGGAATATGTAGCGGAAGTAAAGAGAAACAAAGGCGACAAGTTTCTATAAAACAAACATAATTGGGTAAATCGGGTTATGATCTATATAAAAATTTAATGATCTGTATAATATCATGGCTGTAAAAACGTTTATAGTGAGTTATGTAAATTGCCGGCAGAGTTTTTTGACTAGCTAGCTATCTACTATTTCTCATTTTTTATACGCCTGTTATGACCAGAACCTTACTGATCTTACTTGCAATATTGCTGTTTTTACCCAATCTTTTCAACACTAGTTTTTTTCGTGAAGCTAAGTACAATAACAGGGAAGAATTTAATCCTTCCCTGTCCTATATCAATACGCTGGATAAACTTACTCAGCACATTGACAGCACTGCAACCGCACTTAAACTAGATAAAGATGCTTCCCGGTATAAATATGTATGTGAAATTTCAAAAATTATCAGGTATCGTTTTTACCATGGATATTCTCATTTTACGTTTAGTGAAAACTGGATAGCTTCCCTTTCGGGAAGGTTTATTGAAGAGGGATTGGCCTCAAAGGTGCATCCTGATAGAATCTTATCGCAGGATAATGCCGCTTGTTCACAACAGGCAATTGTAATGATGGCAGCCCTCAAAAGAAAAGGCATCCCATCCCGCCATCTTGGTTTTCCTCACCATTACTCGCTGGAGGCACTTATCGATAATAAGTGGTATTTTTTTGATCCAAATATGGAGCCCAATATGAACCAGGAAGAGCGTTGCGAAGATTCGTGGAAATATCATTCCGATAGCCTGAAAAAATATTACGATGCCAGCAAAATAACAGCTATCAATTTTGATTTTGGCTATGGCTTATCACCGGATAAAGGAGCAATAAATGAAGACCCGGCATTGAATGCACGCATTTTTCAAACAAGCACTGCCATTCTTTCTAAAACATTGTGGTGCTTTCCTTTGCTGTTAATTTTTCTAAGAAAAAAATCATACTTCCCGTTTAATAAAAAACCAGCCTAAACTTTCACCTCAGGGTTATTGCTTATTTTTGTTTGGATTCACAACCGGCTAATGTATGCCTGTTGTTGATTTATTATATAAGACGATTTTTCCAAATATTATTTCAATACGATGATACTTTGAGTCCCAATTTCAACAGTAAGTTGCCCGACGCAGGCACTACAATTTTTACAGAAATGAGTGTGATGGCAGCCAGGCACAATGCTATCAATCTTGGCCAGGGATATCCTGACTTTATGATGAGTGCCGAACTGATTGCATTGGTGAATAAGGCCATGCAGGATGGCCACAATCAATATGTACACATGAATGGATTGTCGGTTCTAAGGGAAAGGATTGCAGAAAAAATTGAAAAACTTTACACAACAATTGTTGACCCGGAAACAGCTATCACCGTAACACCGGGTGGTACCTATGCAATTTTTACAGCGCTTACAACCGTATTAAATCCCGGCGATGAAGTAATAGTTTTTGAGCCATTGTATGATAGCTATATTCCGAACATCATTGTAAACGGAGCTATACCAATTGTAATTCCACTTCGGTTTCCCGACTTTAGTATTGACTGGGATAAGGTGCGTGAAAAGATTTCTCCCAAAACAAAAATGATCATGCTTAATTCGCCACACAATCCCACGGGTAGCGTTTTAGGTAAGGATGATATTGAGCAACTGCGGAACATCGTAAAAGATACCGGTATTTTTATTTTGAGTGATGAAGTGTATGAACACATTGTTTTTGACGGTAAAAAGCATGAAAGCATGTTGCGTTACCCGGATTTACTTGAAAGAAGTTTTGTGTGTTTTTCATTTGGAAAAACGTATCACTGCACAGGCTGGAAAATTGGATATTGTGTGGCCGCCCCGGCGCTGATGAAAGAGTTCAGAAAAATTCACCAGTTTAATTGTTTCTCCTGTAACAGCCCTGTTCAGTTTGCATTGGCCGAATTTTTACAACAGGAAGACCAGTACCTTCAACTCGGTACACAAATACAACAAAAAAGAGATTTATTTCAGCAGTTGATGGAGCAAACTAAATTTAAAGCAATTCCATCCTATGGTAGCTATTTTCAATTATATAGCTACGAAGCTATCTCCGATAAAAAAGAAAAGGATTTTGCCATTTGGCTAACTCAAACACAAGGAGTGGCAACCATACCGCTGTCTGCATTTTATAACAAGGTTAAAGAAGATAATGTAGTACGTTTTTGTTTTGTAAAAAAAAATACTACTTTGGAAGAAGCCGTTAACCGGTTAGTAAATCTGTAAAAGACAGCGGACGTTATTAATCTGCAAACATGATCATAATCATACACCCGGGATGATTTTAAAAATATATTTGACATGTAAAAAAAATCAGCATGAAAACCATTATAGTTCCGGTCGATTTTTCAACTACCTCATCAAATGCTGCAGAATTTGCGGGCAATCTTGCCGCATTTTACGGAGCTGAATTGTGGCTGTATCATGCTTATGAAATTCCGGTTGCTTTGAGCGAGTTTGCCTATCCTGTATTGGATATTGCTGAAATGCAAAAAGCCGCAGAACATGAAATGGAACTGCTAAAAGAAGCAACTCAATCTAAATTAAGAAGAACCATTCCCATTCAAATTAAAGCTGAGATGAATGTGTTGCAATTGGGACTCAATAATTTTTGTGAAGAAATGAAACCAGACCTGGTAGTAATGGGGCTTACAGGTAAAAATAAAATTGCCAGGATGGTTGTTGGCAGCAATACCATAAAAGCCATTCATGATTTGCAATATCCATTACTGGTAATACCGTTACAAGCTGAATTTATACCGGTAAGAAAACTTGGCTTTGCCTGCGATTATCATCAATTGAAAGAAAACACACCGGTAGCATTAATTAAAAAAATAGTAAATGATTTTCATGCAGAGCTTCATGTTTTAAATATATCCAATCATCAAAAAAAAGACGAAAAAGAGATACTGGATGGTGGTTTTCCGATGGATGAATTGTTAAATGGAATGAAGGCAGAGTACCATACAATAGAGGCTGCTGAAGTTACAGAAGGTATTAATTGGTTTGTTAGCAGGGCCAAACTGGATTGGGTAGTGATGATTCCGAAAAAGCATCGGTTACTTGAAAAAATCTTTAAACGAAGCCATACAACAGAATTTATTTTTCACACACACACTCCTGTTTTATGCATTCATGAAAAATGCTAAGCACCAAACTGGCTCAGGTGATGGTCTAAATGTTTGTACATACTTTGCCCCCATTGCTCGGGGGTAAAACTTCCAAAAAAGGGATGAGGATATTTGGAAATACCCCCTGGTCCGGCTTTGTAAAATTGATGAATCAATTCCTTTAACCGTTCTTTTTCTACCTCAAAATCTTTTTGATCTTTCATAACAAACTCAGGCGATGTAGGCAGGTTTTGTTTCCACGGATCATCATTGTACATTTTTGATTTTATCATCCAACTTACTAATCTGCCAATAAACATTCGGGGTAATTTTTTTTCTGATAACGGAACCCTGAAAGCCGCACAACAATGTGCCATCATTTGGCCAACATCCATTTTACCCCATTGCCCGGTTCTAACTTCGTCCAGTTTATTTAACCGGTCAACTACATCATTGTATGTTGCAGCATCAAACAAATTTTTCATAAAATGTTTTTTGTTGGGATTGTTTATTTCAAATAAAAATACATAAAAAAAACCGGGATAATTTGCTCCCGGTTTTTAACTTATAAGACTTTTGTACTTTAAAATTCTGCACTTTTCGGATACCTTGGAAAAGGAATAACATCCCTGATATTTCCCATACCGGTAACGAATTGCACCAGGCGCTCAAAACCAAGCCCAAAGCCGGCATGAGGGCAGGATCCAAATCTTCTTGTATCCAGGTACCAGTTAAGTTCCTCCGAAGGGATGTCCATTTCTTTCATGCGATCCAGTAATTTATCCAGCCGCTCTTCTCTTTGTGAACCACCAACAATTTCACCAATACCGGGTGCAAGAATATCCATTGCCGCAACTGTTTTTCCGTCATCATTCATCCGCATATAAAACGATTTTATATCTTTTGGATAATCGGTAAGGATCACTGGTTTTTTAAAATGTTTTTCAACCAGGTAGCGCTCATGTTCACTTTGTAAATCTGCCCCCCAGCCTTCAATCAGGTATTGAAATTTTTTCTTTTTGTTATGATTGCTCTCCTTTAATATTTCTATTGCTTCGGTATAAGTCAAACGTTCAAAATCGTTGTTTAAAACAAACTCCAGTTTTTCCATTAAACCCATTTCACTTCTTTCTGCCTGAGGCTTTTGCTTTTCTTCCTCTTCAAGCCGCTGCGCTAAAAATTCAAGGTCTTCCTTGTTATTTTCTATCGCATGTTTTATAACATATTTAATAAAGGCTTCGGCCAGGTTCATATTATCTTCCAGGTCATTAAAAGCTACTTCTGGTTCTATCATCCAAAACTCGGCCAGGTGCCTTGTTGTATTGCTGTTCTCGGCACGAAACGTAGGGCCAAATGTATAGATATCGCTAAAAGCCATCGCAGCCAGTTCACCCTCTAATTGCCCGCTTACGGTAAGGTTGGTGCTACGGCCAAAAAAATCTTCTTTATAATTAATTGTGCCATCTTCATTTTTGGGTGCAGTGCCATCAACAGGCAGCGTAGTTACCCTAAACATTTCACCGGCACCTTCTGCATCGCTGGCAGTAATGATGGGTGTATGCAGGTAAACAAAACCTTTATCATTAAAAAATTTATGTACTGCATAAGCCAGCGAGTGCCGCACCCTGAATACGGAGCCAAAAGTATTGGTCTTAAAACGGAGATGTGCTATTTCTCTCAAAAATTCGAGGCTATGTTTTTTTGGCTGTAATGGAAATTTTTCAGCATCACTATCACCCAAAATTTCGATACTTGTTGCTTTTAATTCAACTTTTTGCCCTTTGCCTAAAGAGGGTATTACTTCACCGGAAGCTTTGATACATGCACCTGTTGTAAGGCGCCTTAAAATAGCATCATCCAGGGTACCCAGGGTTGCCACTACCTGTAAATTATTATTGGTGCTTCCGTCATTCAACGCAATAAACTGGTTGTTGCGGAATGTGCGTACCCATCCCATTACCGTTGCTTCGTAGTTGGCACTATCATTGGCCAACAGTTCTTTAATCTTCACTCTCTTATTGAACATACAAGTATTTATTAAGGCTGCAAATATAATACTTTGTAGCAACGGCTATTGAGTGGTGGCAACTGATTTAATATCTTTTCAATACCTAAGGAAGAACTATGTAAGTTTAAATTTTGTCTGCATTCGTGTGCCTTACATTTTTGCAATCAGCCACTTTCTTATTAACGTTAGGAATGAGCCTAACTTCACAGTATGAAAATTGCATTCTTTTCCACTAAGTCGTACGATCGTGAGTTTTTTTACATGTACGTAACCACCCACGAAATAATTTATTTTGAAGCACCTTTAAATGAACTGACAATAAACCTTGCAACCGGCTGCGACGTAGTTTGCGTTTTTGTTAATGATAAACTGGATAATGGTATAATTGCCGATTTAAAAAAAACAGGTATAAAAATAATTGCATTGCGCTGTGCCGGGTTCAACAATATTGATCTTGTTGCGTGTAAGGAACATAACATAACTGTAGTGCGGGTTCCATCCTATTCGCCGCATGCAGTGGCTGAACATGCGCTGGCGTTAATTATGACCCTTAATCGTAAAACACATAAAGCCTATAACCGGGTACGGGAAGGTAATTTTTCACTTGAAAGATTGACTGGTTTCGACATTTATGGTAAAACAGTTGGGGTAATTGGCACAGGAAAAATCGGCCAGGTTTTCTGCGATATCATGCTCGGATTAGGTTGTAAGGTGTTGGCATTTGACCTGGTAGCGCATCAACCAACTGCTGCCAAAGGAGTTGAATATTTACCATTGATCGACATATTTAACCAGGCAGATATTATTTCGCTGCACTGCCCCCTTAACGAACAAACAAGGCATATCATCAATGACCAAACCGTAGAATACATGAAAGATGGAGTAATGTTGATAAATACAAGCCGTGGAGCTTTGGTAGATACAAAGGCTGCCATCAAGGCACTTAAAACCGGTCGTATCGGTTACCTGGGCCTGGATGTTTATGAGCAGGAAGAAAATCTTTTCTTCAATGATTTGTCTGAAAACATTATACAGGACGATGTAATTATGCGTTTGCTTAGCTTTCCAAATGTATTGATTACGGCTCACCAGGGATTTTTTACAGAAGAAGCGCTCATTGAAATTGCAAAAGTAACCCTGCAGAACATCGATGATTTTGAAGCAGGGCTAAAATTGAAAAATGCAATAGTTTAGTTAGACTTAATGGAACGGTTTAAGCAAACCTGGTGAATTTTGTAAAAATATTTAATCAACCAGGTTGCTACCTGCTGTGAAAATAAAAAGAAGCTCAACGAAAAGGTTGCGTAAAATTACCATTGAAAAAGGCTGTATTGCTGATATGGCAGGGGATACAGGCTTGCGTTACTTTAAAAAAATTATTTTGTTAACAAAAAACGATGTAATATTGCCATGGAATATTGCTGATAAAGTCTTTCCGATTATTCGCTGCATCAGACAGTCCCATTCCATCAAACATAATTCTCAATTGCTTTTTCAGACTTTAAGACGAGATTTTTTGAAGAAATTCATTTTCACTTTTTTATGTACGACATTTCACAACTGAACGATATGCTCGTTCCTGAGTTGCAGGATATTGCAGAGCACTTATCTATTCCCAATTTTAAAAAAATAGACAAACAGAATTTAATAGACAAAATTCTGAATAACCAATCCAATATGAATACAGAAGGAAAAAGCGGTGACGAAGAGAAACCAAAACGCAAGAGAACAGTAAAATCTGCTGCTTCGGCGGCGCCAGTTACCGGTAATGAAGCGGTAACGGAGCAAGATAAAACTGAATCTAAACCAGAGCATAAACCTGCAAAAAAGCAGGAAGCTACTGTAGAAAGAAAGAAAATTACCAGGAAACCAGAGCCTGAACAACAAGAAGACGATGAGGACGACGAAGATTTGCAGCCAATCACAAGTGAACAAAGTACCATTCCTGCTGCCATTGCATCTTTACTACAGGAAGAAGATATACAGCAGCAACAGCCTGAACTGATGGCGAATGAAGGAACACAGCAGGCTAATTATCCGAATAAGCAATACCAGCAACGCAGAGATCAACAAGTCTTTAACATAGAGTTTGATGGAATTATTTTAGGAGAAGGTGTGCTGGAAATGATGCCTGATGGATATGGCTTTTTACGAAGCAGCGACTATAATTATCTTTCATCTCCCGATGATATTTATGTATCACCATCCCAGATAAAATTATTTGGTTTAAAAACCGGCGATACTGTTTACGGATCTGTTAGGCCGCCAAAAGAAGGTGAAAAATATTTTGCCTTACTTAAAGTGGAAACAATCAATGGCAAAAGCCCGGACGAAGTAAGAGACAGGGTACCGTTTGATTATTTAACCCCGCTGTTTCCATTTGAAAAATTAAACCTTACAACACAGTCCAATAATTACAGCACAAGAATAATGGATTTGTTTACGCCAATAGGTAAAGGTCAGCGTGGATTGATTGTGGCGCAGCCGAAAACGGGTAAAACAATGTTGTTAAAGGAATTGGCAAATGCTATTGCAACCAATCACCCGGAATGTTACCTGATGATTGTACTGGTTGATGAAAGGCCGGAAGAGGTAACAGATATGGAGCGTAGTGTAAAAGCAGAAGTTATTGCTTCTACCTTTGATGAACCGGCAGAAAAGCATGTAAAAGTATCTACCATTGCATTGCAAAAAGCAAAACGCCTGGTTGAATGCGGACATGACGTAGTTATTTTGTTGGATAGTATTACACGTTTGGCAAGGGCTCATAATACAGTAGCACCTTCGAGTGGTAAGGTATTAAGTGGTGGTGTGGAAGCAAACGCTATGCAAAAGCCAAAGCAGTTTTTTGGTGCGGCTCGTAAAATTGAATTCGGTGGATCTTTAACCATTATTGCAACAGCACTGGTTGATACCGGCAGTAAAATGGATGAGGTAATTTTCGAAGAATTCAAAGGAACGGGTAATATGGAACTTCAGCTCGACAGGAGATTATCTAACCGTCGTATTTATCCTGCTATTGATATTGTTTCTTCATCAACAAGGAGAGATGATTTATTGCTGGATAAAGAAACCTTCCAACGTATGTGGGTATTGCGCAAGCACATGGCTGATATGAATCCGGAAGAAGCATTGAATACTTTATTGAAGAATATGAAGGGTACAAAGGATAACATTGAGTTTCTTACTTCTATGAATGGATAGAAGGATGGAATGATTTGATACCATGTTGAATCTTTAGAGATATACTAAGGCCGCTGATTTTAATATTAGCGGCCTTATCTTTTGTTAACTTTGAACAAGCGCTGGGGTTATTATGGCAGTACAAAAAATACCGATAGAACAGTTTTTAGAACTGGCGGAAACACATCCGGTACTGGATGTAAGAAGCCCCGGAGAATACTTACATGCACATATCCCGGGTGCATATAGTTTACCGTTATTTACAGATGAAGAAAGAAAAGTGGTAGGTACAGCTTACAAACAGGAAAGCCGGCAGACTGCTATTAAAATCAGCCTGGATTACTTTGGTATAAAAATGAAGGCGATGGTAGAAAAAGTTGAAGAACTTTTTAAAAATCGTGCCCTTGAAAATGCCCTTTTTAAAAAAGAAGTACCATCGCCGAATGGTGTGTTGGTGCATTGCTGGCGGGGTGGCATGAGGAGTGCAGGGGTTGCATGGTTGCTGGATCTATATGGCTTTAAAGTTTACTCACTGGCAGGCGGCTATAAAAAATACAGGGAATGGGCAAGGGAGCAATTTGAAAAAAAATATCCTTTAAATATTATTGGTGGTTATACCGGTTCTGGAAAAACATTGGTTTTGCAGGAATTAAAACAAGCAGGTAAGTACGTGCTGGACCTTGAAGGATTGGCCAATCATAAAGGTTCAGCTTTTGGAGCACTGGGAGAAAAGCCGCAGCCATCGCAGGAAATGTTTGAAAATTTATTAGCGAAAGAGTTACGTTTAATACAAAAACAACAGCCAGTTGATGACAGTGCTACTTCCACCACAAATGAAGGTTTAGCGAATGCAGACTTACCCGAAAATATCATTTATGTTGAAGATGAAAGCCAGCGAATTGGTTTAATAAATATCCCCGGTGCTCTTTGGCAACAGATGAGAAACTCGCCAATTAGTTTTTTTGATATCCCATTTGAAGAAAGACTAAATTACTTAACAGAAGCTTACGGAAAATTTGAAAAAGAAAAACTCGTTGGCTCCGTCATTCGAATACAAAAAAGACTGGGCGGCCTGGAAACAAAAAATGCTGTAAATTATTTACTGGAAAATAACCAAAAGGAATGTTTTCGTATTTTATTAAAGTACTACGATAAATGGTATAGCAAGGGATTGCTTAACCGCGGCGACCTTCCATCGTTGTTAAATAAAATAGAATGCGCTACTGTTAACACTAAATCTATGATTCATGCGCTCAACAGGCAAAACCTTACAGCTTAGGAATATACTGACGCTTATATTTTTATTACCGCTGTTTTTATTTGCACAATCAAACTCATCCGGTGAAGAAGATGTTACAGGTTTATGGAAAGGCGAATTATACAACGATTCATCAAAAACTTTTTTGCCATTTGAATTGGCCATCAGTGAAGAAAATGGCAAACTGGTGGGCTACTCCTATATATTATTTATAATTGATGGTAAAGAAGAACTTGGGGTTAAAAGAATAAAAATCAAGCAAAAAAAAGACAGGCTAATTGTAGAAGATGTAGAGCTGATTTCAAATACGTATAGCGAACCTCCACCCAAAGGCGTGAGAATGATAAGTGAAATAGACATTTCGTATAATGATACGGCCATGTTTATGAAAGGTAAGTGGAGTACTACTCCAACCCGTGCATACAGCATAGTAACAGGTAGCATGCAATTGAAAAGAGCCAGAGATTTTAGGAAACTTGTTTTATATAAAAAACTGGAAGAACTAAAACTCGCTCAAACACTTTCATTTGTAATAAATGAAAAAAAGCGTAACGACGAATACGAACTAGCCGAAGAAAAACGCAAGGCAGATATCGCAGCCGAAGAGAAACGTAAAGCTGATATTGCCGCAGAAGAAAAGCGTAAAGCTGATATTGCTGCAGAAGAGAAACGTAAAGCAGACATTGCAGCGGAAGAAAAACGAAAGGCAGATATTGCCGCAGAAGAGAAGCGTACAGCGGACATTGCAACGGAACAGAAACGTAAAGCAGATATTGCTGCAGAAGAAAAACGCAAAGCAGATATCGCTGCAGAAGAAAAGCGTAAAGCCGATATTGCTGCAGAAGAAAAACGCAAGGCAGATATTACTTCGAAAGAAAAACGCAAGGCCGATATTGCTGCAGAAGAAAAACGCAAGGCAGATATTGCTGCTGACGAAAAGCGTAAAGCCGATATTGCTTCGGAAGAAAAACGAAAGGCAGATATTGCTGCTGAAGAAAAGCGTAAAGCCGATATTGCTGCGGAAGAGAAACGCAAGGCGGACATTGCTGCGGAAGAAAAGCGCAAGGCAGACATTGCCGCAGAGGAAAAACGTAAAGCAGACATCGCTGCAGAAGAGAAACGTAAAGCAAACATTGCTGCAGAAGAAAAGCGTAAAGTGGATATTGCTGCGGAAGAGAAACGTAAAGCAGACATAGCTGCAGAAACAAAGCGGAAGGCAGACATTGCAGCGGAAGAGAAACGTAAAGCAAACATTGCTGCAGAAGAAAAACGTAAAGCAGATATTGCAGCGGAGGAGAAACGTAAGGCAGATATTGCAAAGGCTGAAAAACAAAGGAAAGAACAAATTGCCAAATCCACCCCGGTTACAACGGTATCAAGTGAACCCGCAAAACCCTCTATACCTAAGCCTGAAGAAAGGTCTTCTTTACCGGTAGTTTCAAAAGCTGAAGCGTTGGGAGCTGCCGTAGATGTAGATGAACGAAAATTGAGCAGCTCAAAAGAAGTCTATTTTGAATCAGACAGTCTTGTATTAACCTTGTATGACAATGGAGAAGTAGATGGCGATACTGTAAGCGTATTAATGAATGGCCAGATGATTTTTGCAAAAACCTTACTGACAGAAAAAGCGAATACTAAAACTATTTATATAGACCCTTCTATGCCCGACACATTGATGATGGTGATGTATGCAGAGAGCCTGGGTAGTATTCCACCCAACACCGGACTATTAATTATTATGGATGGCGAAAAAAGATATGAAGTACGGTTTAGTGCCGATTTAAAAACCAATGCGGGTATATTATTACGCCGCAGAAAAAAAGTGAATTAACACATTATGGAAATAGCTGAAACCGAAATCATCAAACTCACACAATACTCTCACGGTGCAGGATGTGGCTGCAAAATTTCTCCAAAAGTGTTGGATGAAATACTGGCCAGCAATATTACCATGCCCGATAATGATAAATTGATTGTTGGCAATCACAGTAAAGATGATGCAGCAGTGTACAACCTGGAAAATGGAACTGCATTGATTTCGACCACCGATTTTTTTATGCCCATTGTTGATGATCCATACCAGTTTGGAAGGATAGCATCAGCCAATGCAATCAGCGATGTATATGCAATGGGAGGTAAGCCAATTTTAGCCATAGCCATACTTGGTTGGCCCATCAATATATTGCCACCGGCAGTAGCTCAAAAGGTAATTGAAGGGAGTCGTAGTATTTGCAAAGAAGCAGGTATTTCATTGGCCGGTGGCCACAGCATCGATTCGCCTGAACCAATATTTGGCCTGGCAGTAAATGGTATTGTGCCCATTGAAAATATTAAGCAAAATAATTTGGCAAAAGAAGGTGACCTGCTTTTTTTAACCAAGGCATTGGGCGTTGGCATATTAACCACTGCTGAGAAAAAGGGGATATTACAGGCGGGTCATTTGGGCCTGGCAGCCAAACAAATGATGCAGTTAAATAAGGTGGGTGAAGCATTGGGTAAAATAAAGGGTGTGCATGCTATGACAGATGTAACCGGTTTTGGTTTGCTGGGGCACCTGGTAGAAATGGCCGAAGGCAGCGTACTTACTGCAATTATTGACTTTGAAAGGGTACCACTTATTACTCCGGAAATAAAGGATTACGTTGAATTAAATTCTGTGCCTGGTGGTACCCATCGCAACTGGGATAGTTATGGACATAAAATAGCCAACCTTTCTGATTATCAAAAAGCAATATTGGCAGATCCTCAAACCAGCGGAGGTCTATTAATTGCTGTAGATGCAAGGGAAGCCTCCTCTGTCAAAAGTATTTTACAGGCACATGGATTAGAAAACTTCATGAAGCCAATAGGCTACCTGGTAAAACAACAGGAGAAAACAGTGTTAGTTAATTAGAACTTCATGGAACTTTCAACCAACGACCTTGTAG
This sequence comes from Ferruginibacter sp., assembly GCA_046590675.1. GTDB lineage: Bacteria > Bacteroidota > Bacteroidia > Chitinophagales > Chitinophagaceae > Ferruginibacter. The sequence continues at coordinate 279,444 of JBKJUP010000059.1, forward strand.
GTGCTGCAGGTGTTGCCATTTTATTAGTGGCGTTTTTGTTGAACCTGCTCAATAAAATTTCAAAAGACAGCCTGTTATATATTTTGCTGAATATAATGGGCGCAGGCCTTGCATGCATTGCGTCATTGCTTATACACTATGTTCCCTTTGTAATTCTTGAAGCCTGCTGGATGTTGGTTTCAATAATTGCACTGATAAATTACCATCGTAAGCACTAAGCCAGGGCATCTATTTTAGCAGAAAGTCGCCTGTCTTTTTCGGTAACAATATCTCCTGCTTCGTGGGAATTTAACCAAATTTCAACCTTATTATAAACGTTGGTCCACAAAGGATGGTGGTCCATTTTTTCGGCAGCCATTGCTACCCTTGTCATAAAACCAAAAGCTTCTGAAAAGTTTTTGAATTCAAATTTCTTATACAGTTTGTTATTTTTTTCTTCCCACATAATAGTCAGTTTTTAGTGTTTGTATTACCAGATTTATCTGCCCGCAGATCAAAAAATGAGATGCTGTTTATTTTTTATTTTCTCGTTCGTCATTTCATTTACCAATTGTACCCCTGGCAATGATTTAATGGAATGCATTAAAGCCTTTAATTCATCAGCCGATACACATTCGCCTTTTATAAGCCATACAAAGTCGAGGTGTTTAAATTCAGGTAACAGGTATTCGCCGTCAAATTGATTATTGTACAGGTAATGTGTTACTGACGTAGAAGGTACCGCAAATTCGTAAATAGAAAAAAAATATTTCCTTTCTTTTTTTGTCATCTGAATTTCAAAATCATTGTTGATACGAAAATCAAATCCAAGTACCTGGTTTAAATACCAACTAAACTGGTAGTCTTTTATTGGCGCAACAATGCCTAACAAAATAGCATCCTCAAAAAACTCCCGGGCAATAGATTCATTATCGATCTTAAGCTTCATAAACTATTACTTGGTAAAAAATTCTTTAATAAAATATGGTGAATTTGTTCTTACAAATCAACCAGCCGTTTGGGGATAAACAAGGTTAAAAAATTATATCAAATACCATTTCATTGATGCCTCTTTTCACTTTTACTTTTGCGGCATCTCCTTTATTGTATTGATTGAGTGCTTCCATATATCCCTGTACATCGGAAAAATTATGACTGTCTAAACTGGTGATAATATCACCTTCTTTAATGCCGGCTTTTTGCGCTGTTTTTCCATCACTTACGCCGTCCACTCTTACGCCTGCGCCACTGTAAGTATAGTCAGGCATAAAACCCAGTGTTACTTTAAAACTGCTTTTGGCACTCATCTGCACTTCCCTTGTTTTACTAAATGCCAGCTTGCCTTTTTTATCAGATTTTTCAATGATTTTATAGATGTATTTCATTACCTGCAACTCTCCCTCAAAATTAATTTTAGCCGCATCATCTGTTGGTTTGTGATAATCGCTGTGCGTACCTGTAAAGAAAAAAAGTACGGGTATTTCTTTACGATAAAATGAAGTGTGATCACTGGGGCCGGTGCCACTGCTATCTAAATGAATGTTGAAATACTTATCATTTGTAGAAATAATTTCGCCCCATAAAGGAGAAGTGCCATAGCCGCCAATATTTAAACCATGTGTACTGTCCTTCATTCTTCCAATCATATCCATATTAACCATATAATTGGTTTTTGAAAGGTTAGTGGTAGGATGCTCTGAGAAATATTTCGAACCAAATAAGCCAAGCTCTTCGCCGGAAAAAGCGATCAGCAGATAATTGTTGTTTTTATATTTTGAAGCCTTCAGCATTTTACCTAATTCAATAATAGCAGCAGTTCCGCTTGCATTATCATCGGCGCCATTATGAATGGCAGGTGCTTTACCCGTGTACAATGAATTGTGATCTTCTCCGTATCCCAGGTGATCGTAATGAGCACCTAGTATGATCGTTTGCCCGGCGTTGTTATCGATGTACCCGATAACATTATGGCCCGTACGTTTTTTTTCCAGGATGTTAATCCTGAATTTTATATCCAGTGTAGCGGTTTCATCATCCAGGTATTTTTCTTTTGCTGCTTTCTTAACATAAATAACAGGTATTGTAATAGGATCGCTTTTATAGTTTGATTCAAATTTTAAATCATCTTCAATGGAAGAGGTATTGTAAATGATGAGCGAATTGGCTCCTTTTTTCGCAACGGCTTCAGCATGCGTTTTAATGGCATTTTCTAAATCGTAATGTGGATTGTTGCTGTTGGTTTCCAGCATGTCTTTAATATCAAAAAACCAGGGATTATCATTTTCACGTAAAGCGATAGACGCAATTGCTGTAAGGGATATATTGGGTGAAAATGCCAGCGGAAAATATTCATCCTTTAATTGAAGGTCGTGATCATTGATGATCAGGTGTGAGTTATCGTTGATAAATTTACCATCATTAATTTCAAATGATTGTAGATAACCGTTGTTTTCGCCCATTGGCAGAAAACCATCTTTTTCAAATTCGCTTACTATGTACTCATAAGCAAGTTTTTCGCCGGCTGTGCCTGTTCTTCTTCCTTCCAGCTTATCGTCTGATAAATAATTTACATGCTGTTGCAAGCTGGCCAGGATCACCTTGTCTGCTTTTTTTAATTTTTGTGCACCTGCAAACTGAGTGAAAAGCAAAAAGAGCCAAAAAATATGTTTCATATATTTATTTTCGTAGATGACAAAGGTAACCAAGGCTGTAGCTAAACTTGTAAAGTAAATGTAAAATTTACGAGCACTGCTTACATCAATTGAGTCGATGGTTAAGTTTAAATTTAAGCTCAAGGGTTTTTCAAAAATTAATTTTTAAATATCAGCCGTGTTTTCAAAAAAATCCAAACGATTTGTTTAATGCATGTTTCTGATTTCGTAAGTGTAAACCGTATATACAGGTTATTTTTGCAATCCTCCTTTCATCAGTATCGAGGCGCACTTTTTCTATTTTGACAAAAAACATAAATATAGCTTTAGTAGGGAATCCCAACAGCGGAAAAAGTTCACTATTCAATGCATTGACCGGCCTTAACCAAAAAGTAGGCAATTTCCCCGGTGTAACTGTAGATAAAAAAACGGGCCAATGTAACATTGGTGAAAAACTTTCTGCCACAATTATTGATTTACCGGGAACATATAGCCTTTATCCCAAACGTGCTGATGAATGGGTAGCCTATAAAGTCTTATTAAAACAAGATCCGGATATAAAGCCCGATATGGTATTGCTGGTAGCTGACGCAAGTAGCCTTAAAAGGAACTTATTGTTTTGCTCACAGATAATTGACCTGCAGATACCTGTTGTAGTGGCGCTTTCAATGATTGACCTTGCCAAACAAAAAGGAACCGAAATAGATATCAGCGGACTGGAAAGGGAATTGGGGGTACAAATAGTTACCATTAATCCACGAAAAAATAAGGGGATTCCACAACTTAAAAAAGTAATAGAACAAACCGTCTATAACAATTTTGTTGCTCCCCGTGAATTTATTGATAGCAATGCATTGGCGAAAGGCCCTATTGAAGATTTGAAAGAATTGTTTCCCGAAGTAAGCGATTATACGGCACTGCACTACCTGATAAATCACGAACACTTCAAATTATCGGGTACCCTGCAGGACGACATTGAAAACATAGAAATTGCCAATAAATTTAATCCTACCAAAACGCAGGCAGAAGAAATTATGCAACGGTATGCAAGGATTAAGCAGGTAATGCATCATACAGTTGTAGAAGCCGATCCTTTGCAAAAGACCTTATTTACAGAAAAACTTGATAAGATTTTACTGGATAGAAAATGGGGCTACCTGATTTTATTGGCGGTATTGTTTTTACTCTTTCAAAGTGTATTCTGGATAGCGCAATACCCAATGGATGGTATAGAATGGAGTTTTGGAAAATTGAGTGGAATGCTTGGAGCATTTTTGCCAGACACCTGGTGGGCCGACTTGTTGATTAATGGAGTAGTGGCTGGTTTAAGTGGCATCTTAATCTTCATTCCGCAAATAATGATTTTGTTTGGCTTAATAACCTTGCTGGAAGATACCGGCTATATGGCAAGAATCAGTTTTTTAACGGACAAGCTTATGCGTAAAGTTGGGCTAAATGGCAAAAGTGTAATGCCCATGATAAGCGGGCTTGCATGTGCCGTACCCGCAATTATGAGTGCCCGCAATATCGAAAATAGAAAAGAGCGTTTACTAACAATTATGGTTACGCCATTAATGAGTTGCAGTGCCAGGCTCCCGGTTTATACTATTTTAATTGCATTAATTATTCCTTCAAAACTTTACTTTGGTTTTTTAAGTATGCAGGGCCTGGTGATGATGGGACTGTATTTGCTGGGCACTGTAATGGCCCTGGTGGTTTCCTTTGTAATGAAGTGGTTTATTAATATAAAAGAAAAAAGTTTTTTTATATTGGAACTACCTGTTTATAGAAGTCCGCGTTGGAAAAATGCGTTGACCACTATGGTAGAAAAGGCAAAAATATTTGTATTTGATGCCGGTAAAGTTATTATGGTGATCAGTTTATTGTTATGGGTATTGAGCACGTATGGTCCCAAAGAAAAAATGCATGCAGTAACTGTTAAGTATGAGCAACTGCAACAACAAAGTGGTGCTGACAAAGATGAATTAGGTAAACAATACAAAACTGAATTATTGCAAAATTCTTTTGCAGGTACCTTGGGTAAAGCGATTGAACCTGTAATAAGGCCACTTGGTTACGACTGGAAAATTGGTATTGCCCTGATTACCTCGCTTGCTGCAAGGGAAGTATTTGTTGGTACTATGGCTACCTTATACAGTGTGGGCGATAATGCAGATGAAAACAGTAATACGCTCCGTCAAAAAATGGCTGCGGCTGTTAGACCAGATGGCACAAAGGTATATGACCTTGCAACCGGCATGTCGTTGTTGGTTTTTTATGTATTGGCCATGCAATGTATGAGCACACTTGCGGTTGTAAAAAGAGAAACAAGAAGTTGGAAATGGCCGACGGTGCAGTTGGTATATATGACGGGGCTTGCTTATGTAATGAGTTGGTTAACCTATCATATTTTTATTTAAATCGCACAAAAAAATCACCCAAATTTACTAAGGCCTTTTAGGCAACTGTGCTACTGATATCCAAAAATTCTCTATTCCCCTAACTACTCTTTCAAAATCATCAATATTGGCAGGTTTAACGATGTAGCTGTTTGTATATTTTTGATATGCTTTAAAAATATCATCCTGCGAGCCGGAGGTGGTTAGCATGATAACAGGAAGATGCCTGAAACGTTCGTTTGATTTTATGAAATCAAGCAATTCGTGCCCGTTCATTACAGGCATATTAATGTCTAGCAATATTAAATCGGGTGTTTGCTTGTCGCGGTACCTCCCGGTTTTGTTTAAAAAATCCATTGCTTCCTGGCCATTGCGTACAACATCCAGCGTGTGTGCAATGCCACCTTCTTCTATGGCATCCTTTATCAACAGAATATCACCTTCGCTATCTTCTACGTGCAGTATGTGAATGCGTGTCATAGGTAAAATTATTCCTTATAAATTTAGTCATTTATTTCATTATGGTGAAGTGGAATGTAGCACCGTTTCCGGGTGTGGATTCTATCCAGATTTCACCCTTTAAGTTATTGATTATTTTTTTGCAAATGGCTAATCCAATGCCCGTACCGGAATATTGTTCTTTACTATGTAAGCGTTGAAAAACAGTAAATACTTTACTAAAATGTTTTGGATCAATTCCAATGCCATTATCACTTACAGAAAATTTCCAATGGTTTTTTAAATCTTCTGCCGCAATATGAATGATTGGCCGATTACCGGCTTTTTGATATTTAATACTATTGGTAATAAGATTTGAAAAAAGCTGTTCCATAAATGTTTTATCGGCAACAATTACAGGAAGTGGTGCACAATTTATTTCAGGTAATTCGCCTTCACTGTTAGCAAGAATTGAATGGGTAATTTTATGAACTACTTCGGTTAAATCCACCGGCACACTTACCAAATCGTGGTTGCTTCCAAGTCGTGCATATTCTAAAATATCTATTATTATTTGCCGCATTCTTGTTGCCCCATCAACCGTAAATTTTATGTATCTTTTACCATCATCATCCAACAAGCCGGAATATTTCCTTTCAATTTTACTAATAAAACCCGTAATCGTTCTTAACGGTTCCTGAAGGTCGTGCGAAGCAACATAGGCAAATTGTTCCAACTCTTCATTTTTCAAAGCAAGCTGCCTGTTATTTTCTTCAATTGAAATATTTAAGTTTCGCAACTCTCTTTCATTTTCTTTTAATTTTGAGATGTCCTGTACCACCGTCCAAAGCAATTCCCTGTTATCAACATCTACTAATTTTAGGCCACTGATAAGCATAGGGTAAGTGCTTCCATCTTTTCGGATATGCTCCATTTCTACCGGGCCAAAGTAGCCGCCATTTTGAACAGACTGTAGCAACAATTTTTCCTGTTCCCAATATTTTTCAGGCTTAACCTGTAGCCGGGTGAACCCGGTTAATTCTTCTTTTTTATAACCAAGCCTGGCAAGGAATGAACTGTTGAAATCTAAAAACTCACCAGATTTATAATCGCTTAATGCAAAGCCTACAGGTGATAACTCAAACAGTGAACTTAACTTTTGTTCACTTGATACCAATGCGTTTTTTACACGAATATTATCAGATATATCATAGCTGATTCCCAGTATCCCTATAATTTCATTCTGCTCATTATTAAAAGGAATTTTTGAAGTTAAGAAGTGGGTTTCGCTACCATCATTTTTTATATTGATGGTTTCCTTGTTAATAATAGGTGTACCGCTGTTGATAACCAACTGATCTTCCTTAACGGAAATGGATGCGGTTTCTTCAGGATAAAGTTCAAAATCTGTCTTACCTAAAACCGCTGCTTCAGTTGAGTGACCCATAAATTCGAGTTCTTTTTTATTTATCAGGGTTTTTCGGGACTCAAGATCTTTTATGTAAATATTTAGTGGAATGTTATCTATCAGTGTTCTTAACAATTTGCGTTCGTTTTTTAAAAGCGTTTCTGCGTTTCTTTTCTCTGTAATATCCTGTATCTGGGATATGAAATGAACTATTTTTCCATTTTGATCCTTTACCATTGAAACCGCTAATGAAATCCAAACGACATGTCCGTTCTTATGGATGTACCTTTTTTCGAGCGTATATCGTTGCCTTTTTTCCTCTATTAATTCCTGTAATAATTTCAAATCTGTTTCCAGGTCCTCGGGATAGGTAATGTCCTGAAAAGTACGTTCAAAAAGTTCCTGTTGGCTGTAACCAACTATATTACAAAGGCTCTCATTTACTTCCTTCCATTTTCCCTCCGGTGAAATAAGGGCCATCCCTATAGATGAGTTTTCAAATGCAGAACGAAACTGCTTTTCACTTTGTGTGACCTTGTAGTTTAATTTCTTTTGTTCATCAATATCCTGGAAGGTTCCATATAAACGCACACAGCTTTTTCCTTCCATTATGGTTTTACCTTTTGCCCTCACCCATTTTTCATTTCCTTTGGCAGTAATAATTTGCAATTCCACATCCCAACCTGAACCATCTTCAATTGCCTTATCAATTAATTCTACCATCCTGTCCCTGCTTTTACCCTCTTTATAGAAATTAATACCTTTTGCCAAATCAGGTTCAAAACCGGGCGATGTTTCATGTATCAGGTGAGTTACCGGCGTCCAATAGAGTGTTCCATTCTTAAGATCTACGTCCCAACCACCTACAAGTGCTACTTCGTTGGTCTCTTCCAGGAATAATTTTGTTTTTACCAATTCGGCTTCATTCAATTTTCGCTCGGTTGCGTTGTTAATATATACCGTAATGCCTTCGTCTGTAGGATAGATGGTAATGTTTTGCCAGTATTCAAAAAGTTCATCATAGTCATCAAATGAAATGCTTTGTTGGGTTTGCCGAACCTTCAACATATTTTTTCCGATGGCAGTGTCTTTGTATCGTGAAAAAACTTCAAATATATTTTTGCCAATCAGTGAGCCTTTATCATAACCCATTCGCTTTTGTGTAGCAGTGTTCATGTAAATAAAATTCCAGTTACCATCAACAGTAAAAAGCGGATCTGTAATGCCATCAAAAATTTCATTAACCTGCTTACTGAAAAACCGTAATTTATTTTTTAGCTGGAAAATTGAAGTATTGTCTTTTTTTAACAAAGAAAAATGGTGCTTCAAAAGAAGAAAAGCTAATACCAGTATTAGCATTAATCCGGAAATCAACATAAAGAAACTACGGGAGAGCTGCCTGTCATTTTCCTGGCTTATCTGTTTACGTTGCGCCAATAAAACAGCCGCGGTATTTTCCAATGAACTTACTATTTTCCTGGCGCTATCCATTACAGCCTTGCCAATCTTAAGTTGGGGTAAAAGGCCCGGTATATCATTGTTTATATTGCTGGCCTGAAGGGCAAGTCCTTCACATAAACGGAGCCGGTGAATGGCAATGCTATGAAGAGTATCTACCTTCAATTGCTGAGCCTTATTATCAGCAGTAAGCGATCTTAAATATTGAACATGATATTCAATACTATCCTTTGCTTTTAGATAGGGAGAAAGAAAGGCAGAGTCTCTTGTAATGATAAAACCTCTTATACCTGTTTCTGCATCTTTTAATAAAGATAAAACCTTACCCGATTGATAAAGTACCAATTGGGAATGGTTAACATTTTCATTACTGCTTATAAACTTGTTGTTGTTTTTAAAGGTAATCATGCTAAATACAAGTACATAAAACACGATAACAATTAGTACAATAAACAGCTTATTTTCAAATGATAGTTTCATGAAATATTGAGTAATTAATTAGGAACTGGTCTTATAGGAAATTCAAATTTTTTTTGACGTTACCCCCACTTCTGTTTGATTGAATGTGAAAATGAAATTTAAATGATTACACAAAACCGATGATGTGAAAGTGCATGATTTATACAATCTGAAAGTTAAATAAACTTGCTCTAAAACGTAGGTTTGGCAATACCATTAAGTGAATTTATAAAATTTGATCTTATTAATCGCTGGTTATATTTTTCTTTTAATAAAAAATTCATCCCGAAATGAAGAGATGAATTTTTACATATTTAAGTAAGATGGTTTATTACCATTGGGCAGCCGAAATAATCCGGTTTCTTACCTGCGGATAAATACTTTGATACAATTGGTTTAATATTTCTTCCCTGCGTGGCATATTGTAGTTACTATTATTTACGAGGGCCAGGTCGCTGTTACTAAGTGCCCGCCGGTCACCGGAATAAGTGGCTGCTTCATCCTGCCAGTTGTACGTGTTGCTGTAACTATTGTACGCTATATTTTTGCGTGTTGCCACTTCTATAATATTAATGTCCATTTGTGCTCTTGCATTAAAGAATTGGCGTTGAATATTCAGCGTGCATACACTGTTTGGTAAACAGGTTTTCCTGAGGTGTCAGTACTCACTTTTATCTGCTGACTTACATTCCGTCTATAGCTGGAAACTGATGGCCTCGGAATATCCATATTCCTGAGCGTAAGATCTACCACCCAATCCGGCTGTAAATCTTCCCGGTTTATATCCCGGTCGGTGTAAAAACGGGCGGGATAACGGGTAGCATATCGTCCACCCAAATCAGATACCAGCTTTTGTTGAAAATATTCATTGCTATAATTGTATCCAAAATTTCCCCAACCCGTATTGTAAAAAAATGAGTTATCTACAATTGGGTTTATCACAACTGTAACAACGCTGTTATTATAGGCCTCATCCATCAATGCCTGGGTGTCTTTGTAACCCTTCACCATGCTACCTGCTTTTTTATATGACATGTATGCACTGCGGGCATCGCTTCGGTTATTTTTATCGAGATAGGTATTTCCCAATTGATAATAATCTTCTGCTGCGTTTTGCTTTACATTCATTAATTCGTTGTAATAGCTGATTGGTTTTACAAACCTGCTGGCTGCGTCAGAATTTTCAACAGCATTGTAGATATCCTGCAGGGCATCGTATTCAGTAATCAACTTATCCCATTTACTGATATCATTGTAAGTATTGTAAACAGCTATTTTCTTAAGATGTTTACTTACAACCTTTGAGTAAACCTCAGTAATTGCCTTGGTGGCATCTTCATCGTCACTCTTTTTATTAAGCCGCTTTACAATGTCAAACATTGTTTTATCCTCATCTACCCGGCTCAGGTAGTCTCTGTTTACTGCACAGGATGCAAGTAAAAGAACAGTGGAAAAAATGTAGCATATCAATTTCATATAAGTTTCATTTATACTTCGTGTAACTCAAACGGAATACCAAAGTTATCCTCCAATTTTTCTTCTGCAAACTTTAACAACAATATCAACTCTCATTTTTTAAACCCAAAATTACCGCCGTTCCTGTATTTATTGTACCATTTATCATTACTACAGAAATAATGGGGATTACATAAATCAGCGCAAATGCACTACAGCACAGTGTTTTTAAGTATAACCTATTAATATTTACAACCAGCTACTAAAAAATAAATGGTATTATGTGTTGCATAGTACTGGAATGTTTATATCTTTGTGAAAGAAAGGTAATAAAGCCAGTGATTGTAACTATACCCCAGGCATAAATTACTCTACTTTAAAGTCAAAAAAGTATAGCCATGAATTTTAAAAATTTGAAGCCATGAACATTGATAACACAGCCAGCCAAATGCGGAAAGGAGTTTTGGAGTTCTGCATTCTTTCGGTGATCAAACAAGGGGAGGCTTACCCTTCCGACATTATTGATAAGATGCGTACAGCTAATCTCAATATACTTGAGGGCACCCTGTATCCATTGCTTACCAGGTTAAAAAATGCCGAATTTCTTACTTACCGGTGGATTGAAAGTAACAGTGGTCCACCCCGCAAATATTTTTCACTTACAGAAAAAGGGGCGGCTTTCTATAAAGAACTGGAAGCAACCTGGAATGAGTTGGCAAATGCGGTAAAAGCACTTTCGGATGCAGAACAGGAACACACGGCAGGCCAGGAAAACACCTCACCGGATGGAGATGAAACAACAGAACAGGATAATTCTAATAACAACTTCAACAACCCATAAACAAAATAAAAAGTATAGCCATGTTTTTTATTTTGGGAACAACCAACTATCGAACATTCTAACACATTTAGCCATGAAACAAGTAATAAATATAAACTTCCACGGTCAAGTAGTACCGATAGAGGTATCGGCGTTCGAATTACTTAAAAATTATACCGATAGCTTATCCCGGTACTTTGCCAAAGAAGAAGGAAAGGAAGAGATCATCAATGACATCGAAAGTCGCATTGCCGAGTTATTCCAGGAAAGATTAAAGAAAGGATCAACCTGTATAACCGATGATGATGTGAATGCAATTATTAAAAGTATAGGCAGGCCCGAAGAATTGGAAGAGGCAGAAGAGCCGGGATCATCCAGGCAGTCTTTTGAATCACAGGCAGAAGAGCCAAAAGCTACCTACACAGGATCAACCGGTGCCAAGCGATTATTCAGAAATGAAAATGATAAAGTAATCGGTGGTGTTTGTGGTGGTTTAGCCAATTATTTTGGCATAGATCCGATGGTAATGCGGATCGTATTTGTAATAGTAGCACTAGCATTTGGAACCGGTATATTAGCTTACCTCATATTATGGATTGCAGTACCGAGCAGCGCATCTGCAGAAATTGGCGGAACCCGCAAAAAACTGTTCAGAGATCCTGATGATAAGTTAATATCAGGTGTATGTAGCGGAATTGGTAATTATTTTGGAGTTAGCCCATGGATTCCACGCATATTATTTCTATTACCATTTTTATCATTCGTATTTCGCTGGCACGATTGGGGTTTTATGGGCTTCCCAAATCTTATCAACCTAACTTTTAGCCCGGGCTCCTTAATCGTATATATCATCTTGTGGCTGGTTATTCCTGAGGCAGGAAACACTGCCGAAAAGCTGGAAATGAAAGGTGAAAAAGTTGACCTGAATTCTATTAAAAATTCTGTAATGGGTGAAATGAAGGGCGTGCAGCAGCGTGCAGAAAAATTGGGCAAGGAAGCAAAAGCATTTGCAGAAGAAAAAGGTAAGGCAATGGGAAGTGAAGTGAAGACCGCTGCAAGACGCACGGGCAGTTCATTGGGAGACATCATTATATTGTTGCTAAAAATATTTGCCTACTTTATTATTGGTTGTGTAAGTTTTGCATTGGTGGTAGCATTGTTTGCACTGGCAATATTTTCCATCGGTATTTTTCCGCTGAAAGCATTTGTATTGAATGACGGATGGCAAACAGTTTTAGCCTGGGGAACTTTATTGTTTTTCATTGCAGTACCAGTAATTGGTATCATCACCTGGATTATACGTCGCCTGGCTAAAATGAAAAGCAACAGAAAAATATTGCGGTTCACATTTATTAGCCTTTGGATACTTGGTTGGGTATGTTTTATTTCTCTGCTTGCATCAGTGACACAGGATTTCAGAAGTGGTAATACCCTGGCAGAACAGGAAATTGTATTAAATAATCCAGGTATAAATAAACTTGAATTAACAACCAACTCACCCAATAAAAAATATTACCGCAACAAATGGTTTAAGCTGGAACCATTTGAAGAACTGGAAGAAGATACCGCATTTGTAAAAAATGTAGAAATCAAAATCCTAAAATCAAACAACGACAGCTTTAGAGTAACTATGTTGAAAATGGCAAACGGACGTACAAGACGTTATGCAGATACACTTGCCAACCTGATAAGCTACGACGGTTATCAACGTGATTCTTTACTTATTCTTGATAAAGGCATTGCAATAACCAGGGAGAATAAATTTCGCAACCAACATGTTATTGTAACGGTGTATGTACCGGTTGGGAAGCAAATAAATATAGATAAAAGCATTGGCTGGGGACACAATGTACATTTTGGTGGACCATGGAATGACAATGATTTTAATGTAAGTATTGATGATGAAGAAAGAGGATGGGATACAGGCGTGGATTACATTATGAAAGAAGATGGTCTTTACACACTGAGCGGTAAACCGGCCGATGAGAACGATAGCAGGCATCCTAAGCAACCCAAAATAAAGATCAATAAAAATGGTGTTGAAATTACGGACGGTGATGATAGTGTGGAAATTGATGAGGATGGAGTAAACATAAACGCAAAAGATAATTACCGCTATAATAGCAACCAGCCTGCAACAACCCTGGATTCCATGAAAATAAAATTGGAAAATGAAAAAAAACGTACCAGGGATTCATTGCAAAAAGTGAAAGAAAGCATCAATAAACAACTTAATAAAATTGACAGCAAAGCTGTGGTAAATTACAATGGGCCCGAAGTAGTCAGCCAGTTGAAATCGTACAGCCTGTTGGTAAGTATTGATTAAAAAAGTTTCCTTAGTTGAGTTGAAGTGAAACAACAAGAAGTCCTGTCAGCAATGACAGGGCTTTATTTTTTTAATAAACGCAACGCAAATATGATAATGAATGGACGCTAAAACAACCGGGGTTACAGCAACCATATTTTTAAATTACATTTGCCCCGGAAAAATTAGTTTCCTTTTTATAAAACCAACAAATGAAAAATACCCCTTTTACAGAAAAGCACATTGCGCTGGGTGCTAAGATGGCTGAATTTGCCGGATACAATATGCCGATAAGTTATAGCGGAATCAATGATGAACATGCTACAGTTCGCAACAATGCAGGTGTTTTTGATGTAAGCCACATGGGCGAATTTATTTTAAAAGGGCCCGATGCACTGGATTTAATACAAAGGGTTACAACCAATGATGCATCAAAACTTGCTGCCGGGCGGGCTCAATATAGTTGCCTTCCAAATAATGATGGTGGAATTGTTGATGATTTACTGGTTTATTGCATGAAAGAAAACAGCGCTTACATGTTGGTTGTTAATGCAGGCAATATTGATAAAGATTGGGAGTGGATCAGCAGCCACAATGAGAAGGGGGTAGAAATGCATAACATCTCAGACAAAACCTGTTTACTGGCAATACAAGGACCCAATGCAACCCGTATTTTACAGTCGCTTACCGATATAGATATTCTTAATCTTAAATATTACACTTTTGTAAAAGGCAACTTTGCAGGTGTTGAAAATGTGCTCATCAGCGCAACCGGATATACAGGAGCCGGTGGTGTAGAAATTTATTTTGAAAACAAAGAAAGCGATGCTGATAAAATCTGGGATGCAATTTTTACAGCGGGTGCAGCTCAGCATATAAAACCAATCGGCCTTGGTGCAAGAGATACCCTACGGTTGGAAAAGGGTTTTTGTTTATACGGAAACGACATCGATGATACCACATCTCCGCTCGAAGCCGGCTTGGGTTGGATAACAAAGTTTACCAAAGAATTTACCAATAAATCTTACTTTGAAAATCAGAAAGCCGAAGGCGTTGCTAAAAAGCTGGTTGGTTTCGAAATGTTGGAAAAAGGAATTGCCCGCCACGATTATATCATAAAAGATTTTGAAGGAAATGAAATAGGTAAAGTAACTTCAGGCACCCAGTCTCCCACTTTGGGCAAAGCAATCGGGATGGGCTATGTATCAACTAATCATGCTGCAATTGATGCAGAAATTTATATCAGTATCCGCAATACCTTATTAAAAGCAACGGTTGTAAAAATGCCATTTGCTTAACTAATCACAAATGCTAAAAGGAAATAAAGTGCAGGGCAAACTTTATGCAAGGGGGTTAAAATACATTTGTAAAAATTTATAAGTTGTTTGTATGACAACCATTCATCTAACCACAATCATTAACGCACCCATTGAAAGAGTTTTTGACTTGAGCCGAAGTATAAGCCTGCATAAAATTTCTGTAGCCAATACAAAAGAAGAGGCCATTTCAGGAACTACATCAGGGCTTATCAATATCAATGAAACAGTAACCTGGCGTGCAAGACATTTTTTTAAAACCCGGCTTTTTACATCAAAAATTACTGAGATGCAAAAACCGGCTATGTTTATTGATGAAATGCAACAGGGCGATTTCAAAAGCTTTAAACATGCACATCACTTTAAGGCAATGAATAACGGAACCATTATGATAGATGTGGTAGATTTTGAAAGCCCTTATAAAATAGCTGGTAAATTGTTGAATAAATTATATCTAAAAAATTACCTGAAAAAATTATTGGTTCAAAGAAATGAAGTCATTAAGGACTATGCGGAAACGCAAAAATGGAAAGTGATTTTGAATTAAACGCAACACAACATGAAATTGTCGAAACCATCGCTATATACCTCTTTTTCCCCTGCTTTGCTTCATTTATATGATGTGAGTAGTAGTATTGTTGTCATCATAGATGTGTTAAGAGCAACCTCTACCATTGCCACGGCTATTTATAACGGTGCAAAACAAATTATTCCGGTTGATAGTGTAGCAGAATGCATCCGCCTTGGAAAACAAATAGAAGGAATTACTGCAGGTGAGCGTGATGGAAAAATAGCAGAAGGACTGGTACATGGCAATTCTCCCTTCGAATATCCCCGGGAATTTATTGCCGGAAAAACCCTGGTGCTTACCACAACCAATGGCACCAAGTTATTACAAATGGCATTGGACAAAGGCGCAAAAGGTATTATTACAGGTTCTTTTCCTAATTTATCAGCAGTCTGTGATTATCTGGTTGCAAAAAAAATGCCGGTAGTTTTGGGCTGTGCAGCCTGGAAGGATCGGGTTAATTTAGAGGATACACTTTTTGCAGGGGCGGTGATAAACCGAATAAAAGAACACTTTAGCATCAATTGCGATTCATCCCAGATAGCAGCATCAATGTACAACGAAGCAAAGGAGGATATGTTTGAGTTCATGAAAGCAAAAAATGCTTCGCATTATCATCGCTTATTAAATTATGGGCTCGAAAAAGACATTCGTTATTGCCTTAGTCCGGATGGGGCAAATGTTTTATGCCTGTACGATGGAGGCAAAATAATCAAAGGAAGTTAATTGTAAAGCCTGTTGGTTTATAAACAAATGAGTTAATGAATTTGAAATTGGGTAAAGATGGTCTCTTTTACGCCATAAGACCACTGTTGAACTATGCAATCTTCGCAAACAAACTTTCCATTTTTCTTTCTCCCCTCAGTTATTTTCCTTTAATTTTGCAAATTGCCCATTTCTGAAAAGGTACCAATTTAGAAAACAGCGGGTTTTTGTAAATCGTACATATAAAATCCTACAACATTTTGGCTTTATCTCACTTAATTAAGCATGTTTATAATACTGGTTCGGATGAAGTAATCAGGCGTGGAAAAAAAATTCACGCCCTGGGACATGTTGAATTAGTGGAACATGATGAATTGCTCAACGCCATCGTATTTAGAGTAAAAGATGACATTTACAGCACTTACTATAAAGTAAATATCCAAAAATATATAGACGCTAAATCCCTTTCACTTCGCTGTAGCTGTCCCTATAACTTAGGTGATATCTGTCGCCATGAAGCGGCTGCCCTGTTTCAGTTGCAGGAATTGATGGATAAAAATATGCTCGGTGGCTCCGGCATACAATATAATCAACGCCACACTGTGGCTAAGATGAAATATATAGATCTTAAAGTGATGCGCCTGCTTTGTTCACCAGCTATTTATGATGAAGCAGAGGGGTTGGCCGATAAGCAAAAGGCAAAAATATTAGTAGCAGCCAACGAGCGGATTGAAGCCAGCCTTAAGATGGATGGAGAAGAATACCCAATCGTTATTCAGAAAAATGATGAGCGAAATTTTGATACCTCCTGTAAATGCAATGAGGACGAGTTTCCGCTATGTGTACACAAGGCGATGCTTTTTTTGCAGTTGTTTAAGCAAAATGGTCCTTATTACTTTGATACCATTCGTAATTGGGATAAAGAGAAAAATAAGCTCCTGCAGATTTACGGGTATAATTTAGAAGATGACCTTACCGGAAAATTTGAATTCATTTATAAGGATGGTAAGCCTTTTTTAAAAGTACTGGATACTTCTATCAAGCGTGTAGCGCAGGTGGCACCGGTTGCCAGGCCATCATATATGCAGGATAGCAGGCAATCAAGTGAGCCGGAAGAGGTTGCAACTACCGAAACGGCATCAAAAAGATTGGGTATTGTATTTAATTTCAATGCAGCAACTTACCCGCATTTTGTACTGGATGCCATTCAGGGTGATGCGGATGAAAATAACGATAAGCTTTTGGGTAAAGTAGAAAAGCTTGATCTTTCCAAATATGTAAATACCGAACTTTTTAGTGAAGATGATAAAATGTTGCTGCAACAGGTTAGAAAATTGCAGGCTTCCGAGGTTAATAAATACCTCAACCGCAATTCACCTTTTAGCGGCATTTGGGAAAACATCATTCAAACAGATGGAGATGAATTGCCCGAAGAAACCAAAATGCTGATTACTGAATATTATCAGCCCAAACTTAAAAAGCTTTTTGAAGAACAGGCTAATAATCCATTTGTATATTATTTACCCGGCCAAAAACCATTTAAAACCGACAACCTGGTAGAAGTGTCACTCAGTGAAACTTTTATTGCACCCCAGTTTAAGATTGTTGCAAAAGATGCCGATTTTGAACTCCAGTGCAGGTTTAATATTAATGGCGCAGCACAACCGGTTACCGATAATGAGTGCGATAACAGCATTCTCTTTTTATACAATCATACTTTTTACCTCTGGCAAAAGCCCGAGGATGTAATACAAGCTGAAAAGTTTATAAAAAATGGCAATATTCAGTTAAAAAAGGAAACCTGGTCCACGCAAATGCAAAAACTGATAATGCCGCTTACAAAGGATTACCAGGTTGAATTTGACAAGTCGCTGATAAAGGAAGTTAAAAGCGGGGAGCCCGAAGTAAAATTAATGCTTCAGGAAAAAGGTGATTACCTGGTATTTCAGCCAATATTTACTTACAAAGGTTTTGAAACAAAGGCATCGGACAAAGACACCATTACCATTCCGGATGGCGATAAAATACTGATCGTTCACAGAAACAAAGAAGCGGAACAGCGCTTTTTGGATAAATTGAGTGCCTTACACTCGCAGTTTATTCGCCCACAGGAAGGGAATAGCCTTATCCTGAAAGGGCCGGATGTGCTGAGGAACAACTGGTTTTTTCTCTTCGTAGATTCAATGAAGGAAATAAAAGTACCTGTTTTCGGATTTGAAGCACTTCGTAATTTCCGTTTTAATACAGCCAGGCCATCTACCCATATCCATGTAAGCAGCGGGCTTGATTGGTTTGATGCAAAGGTGGAGATTGACTTTGAAGGCCAACGTGTTGGTATCAGCGATATTAAAAAAGCGCTTAGTTCCAAACAATCATTCGTACAATTGAGTGATGGTACCCTGGGAATTTTACCGGACGAATGGTTGAAACGCTATTCCCTGCTTTTTAAAGTGGGTGATGGCAAAAATGATAAGTTGCGTTTGTCAAAATATCACATGAGTGTGATTGATGAACTCTACGAAAACCGTCAGGCCAGCGAACTGAGTTTTGCCCTGGACGAAAAGTTTGAAATATTAAGGGAATTTAAGAAAATACCTGAAATTGATGCGCCTGAAAGCTTAGAACCTATTTTGCGTCCCTATCAAAAAGCAGGTTACCAATGGTTGAGCTATCTGAACGATGTGGGTTGGGGCGGTATTCTTGCAGACGATATGGGTTTGGGAAAAACCGTGCAGGCACTTACAATGCTGCAGCATTTTAAAACCAGCACAGGTGGGTTAAAAGGCATTGTTGTGTGCCCAACCACTTTGATTTACAACTGGGAAAACGAAATCCGAAAATTTACGCCGGAGCTTACCTATAAGATTCACCACGGAAGTATGCGTACCCGGGATATTGTGGAGTTGCAGAAAGTAAACATTGTTATTACTACCTACGGTACTTTAAGAAGCGATATACAGGTGTTGATGAAAATTTTGTACGATTACGTCGTATTGGATGAAAGCCAGGCAATAAAAAATCCTGCATCAAAAGTTACCAAAGCGGCATGCCTGCTAACTGCAAAAAACCGGTTGTGCATGAGTGGAACACCACTTCAAAACAATACATTCGACATATTTGCGCAAATGAATTTTCTAAACCCCGGCTTGTTGGGAAGTATGGATTTCTTCCGAAACGAATTTGCCACACCAATTGACAAATTTGGCGAACAGGAACAAAAAGATCATTTGCGGAAATTGCTATATCCATTTATTTTACGCAGAACCAAGGAGCAGGTGGCCAAGGATCTTCCGGAGAAAACAGAAACAATTTTGTTCTGCGAAATGGAAAAAGAGCAACGTAAAATATACGATGCGTACCGCAATAGCTACCGCGATAAAATTATGGGTGTTATTGATGAGCAGGGAATCGACAAGTCTCAGTTGACCATTTTACAGGGTCTTATGAAGCTGAGACAAATCTGTGATAGCCCGGCCATATTGAACGAAGAAGAAAAATACCCAAATCATTCTGCCAAACTGGAAGAACTAACCAGGGAAATATCCGAAAATATCGGCGAGCACAAAGCACTTATTTTCTCCCAGTTTTTGGGCATGCTTGCATTAATAAAAGAAAAATTAAAGGAACAAGGTGTTCCTTTTGAATACTTCGATGGCAGTACAAGTATTACAGAACGTCAGCGGGCTATTGAGAATTTTCAGAATAATGACGAATGTCGCGTATTCCTGATTTCATTGAAAGCAGGAGGCGTGGGTTTAAATCTTACCGCAGCGGATTACGTGTACATTGTGGATCCCTGGTGGAACCCGGCAGTTGAACAACAGGCAATTGATAGAACACATCGCATCGGGCAGACGAAGAATATCTTTGCCTATCGGATGATTTGTATTGACACAATTGAGGATAAAATCCTGCAGTTGCAGGAACGTAAACGTAAATTGGCCAGCGAGTTAATTTCAGACGACGTTAATTTTGTAAAAGCACTTAGCAAATCAGATGTTGAATACCTGTTCAGTTAATTCGTTTTTCAATTAAGAAGCAATAAAATCTTTTAAACGTTGAAATTCTCTTTTGTCGCTAGAGATAAATAAGGCGCAGCAAATTTCATTTACAAATTTAGCTATGCCGGCAAATAGTGGGGTGGTAGGGTTTTTCTGGTTCATATACATTGAATTTGAATATAAAGGTAAAAGATAGATCAACCCAAGTCAATAGTACTTCTGCTAAAAGTTTGCGACCGTATTTTCCGAACAAAATGGGCTTATTTGCATGATTTTTACCCTTTTTCACGTTGAAATGACACGAAAAAGCCAAAAATGACCTTAATGTGCTTTTTAATTTTTATTTTACCATGATAGAAAAACCATGCCTGCACCACAAATAAAAATGGTGAGTCCTCCCAAAGCATGTACATATTTTTCCGCTTTTGCCATTTTTATAAAACCAAAACCAAAATATCCCAATATCACCATTAGTAACATTGTAAGTAGGGTAACAAGTGTATAAATAATCACTAAAATCACCATTCCGTACCAACTATTTTTAGCGGCAGGAAAATAGAGTAAGGGAATCATAGGTTCGCAGGGACCTAGTATAAAAATGATAAACATTACCCAGGGCGTTACTTTATGCCGGTCCTGGGGTAGCACAGCGTCTCCATGTTTATGCTCAAATACATATAAGCCGTTCTCGTCGTCCATGTCAAAATGTTTGTGAGGTATATTTTTAGCAGCCTGGTACAAACCCCAGCAACCGTAAACCAAGCCAAACAATAACATCATCCAACCGGCAATTCCTCCGCGGATATTTTCAAACCAATTCAATTTATAGAAAGACCACCCCAGTGCTGCGCCACCAAGTCCCAGTAAAACAGAACTTAAAACATGTCCTGAACCACATACAATGGTCCATCCAATGGTTTTACTCAAACTCCAGCCCCTGGCTTTTGACAATGCAATAAATGGAAGATAATGATCCGGACCGGTAAGCGTATGCAGGCTGGCTATAGAAATGGCTGTAATGATTAAAACCTGCAACTCAGTCAGCATGTGATAATTGTTGTTGGTTAGTAATAGCAGTTAAAATAGCAGCCATTGCTTTTAGGCAATCATGTAGTTGTTCTGCTTTTTGGCCAAGTAACCTTACCAGTAATCCGCTAACCGGTGTTTCGGTTATACCATAAATCATGTCTTTTTCTTCTGCTAACAAATTATCTATTAAAGTGCCGGCTTCGTTTAGATCGCAATTTTCGCTAATAAAAATTAAGCTGGCCTGGTGCGTAAAACCTTCTAACTGGCCAATGGCTTTTAGGTTTATGGTTGCAGGCTGTATCAGTAAATTTTCTTTGATGATGAGTTTGTTATTGATAAAAACCTCTGTGATGTTATGATATTTAGAAAAAGAAAATACTTCTCCGTTTAGTTTTCTGCCACAAGTCAATATTTCACCAAAAATTAACCGGCAATTTGCAGCCAGGTAAATTTTATTGATGGCTGTAAAATCCGAAGATTTATGGGGCACAGAAGGGTGGGGCAAATAACAAAAGGAACTCAATTCTGCCAGCTTAACCTCCAGGCTTTGCGTGGCAGTTTGCTTCATATTAAATAAACGCTGATAAGATTGCGTATGTAAATGAAGGTGGCTTCCGGCACCCAGTTCAATTTTTAACTGGTAGGCGTCGCCATCCAGGATGCCCGGAGAGGAACTCATCAACATCAACTGCAACTCCTTCAATTTTTTATTTTCTGTAATATTGGCAACTTTAAAAGGCGTTGTACAGTACACATTTTCAAGCACAGTTTTGTGTTGCTTTAACTTTGTTTTTATGTGAAGCAAAGCAATCATCGGATCAGCGCAGGTGCTTCAACATTTTCAAGTAAAGCATATTTTTTTATCCACCCGGCAACACTGTCCAATCCTTCAAGGCTCACCAGGTTGGTAAATACAAATGGAGATCCATTGCGCATTTTTCGGGCATCCCGTTCCATAACAGACAGGTCGGCATTTACATAAGGTGCCAGGTCAATTTTATTAATTACCAGCAAGTCGCTCCTGGTTATGCCGGGGCCACCCTTGCGGGGAATTTTATCTCCTTCGGCCACATCAATTACAAAAATGGTAACATCTGCCAGGTCCGGGCTAAAGGTTGCAGATAAATTGTCACCACCACTTTCAATAAAAATAATTTCCACATCAGGAATGCGGGCTGCCATTTCTTCTACAGCTTCCAGGTTCATACTGGCATCTTCACGAATGGCAGTATGCGGACAGCCACCGGTTTCAACCCCAATTATTCTTTCAGGTGCCAATAAACTATTTTGAGTTAGAAATTCAGCATCCTCTTTTGTATAAATATCATTGGTAATTACAGCGATACTATAGGTTGGGCTCATTAGCCTGCTTAATCTTTCAATCAAGGCGGTTTTACCGGAACCAACCGGCCCCGCTACACCAATTTTTATATAATTTCTTTCGTTCATTTATTAAATTTTTGTCTTACGACATATATAATCTCGAATACAGTTGTTCGTGCTGCATACACCTGATATCAAACCCGGTGCAGCATAATCCCAGTAGATCTTTGTTGGGCTCGATGCTATTTTCAACCAATTGCTGAATCAATGATTGTAGGGAAAACAAAATTTCCTGTCCATCCTGTTGGCCAAGCGGTACCAGTTTTACACTGTTGGTAACCATACCGGCTGCTGCGTTGTAATAAAAACCACTCAGTGCCTCCACTTTTGAAATACCCAATGCATGCGCATATAAACCAAATATGATGCAATAATGCCCCGCAAGTTCCTTTAGCCTCATTGATTGTTGGTATCGGTTCGCCAGGTCGCTCACACAAACCGGTTGAAATATTTTCATTAACCGGGTACCTAACTTTTGACTGGCCATGCGCATTTCCTTTGGCAGTTTAACCGCCGAGCAGGTTTCATCCAACTGTGTTATCTCAGCGTAATTTTCTTCAACGGCCGCATCATAGGCCAGCGATACAAAAGCGGCATCCGTATATTGAAGATTGCGGCTAAGCATTTGTGTAACAAATTCAAGCGCCGTTTCCTTACTATTTACAAGTCCCTTTTGTACATAAGTTTCAAGTCCGGCTGAATGAGCGTAGCCGCCAATTGGCAAAGTGGGGTCCGATAACTGTAATAAACTTAACAAGGAATTATTCATCCTTAAGGATTTGAAAATTTCATAATCTTTGAAAAAAGACTAACACCCTCTCCATGAGGACGCACGGTAGTTTTTAAGGGATGTAATAACTTTCTTTTTTCTTCTACAGCATCAAAACCCGATGCGGTTAATGTGCGAAATAGCGGAGGTTCAAAGGGCACCAGCAGTTCTTCATTTTCGTAAAATAGCGGAACATGTTTATTCCCTATTTCGTAGCAGGCAGATGCCATTTCAAACATGGTTCTTGGGCGGATGATAATGGCCTGGCAGGCAGCTATTTCAACTACTACTATATTAAAATCATCTTCATAAATTACATCTCCTTCAGCAAGCTGTGGATTTTCATTTAAAAACTTCAGTGTAATATCGTGGCCTCCCATAGTTTTTTTATGTAAAATCCTTTTGTTGGTTTCATACCACTCCAGTACCAGGTAATCGAGTTTCCTGTTATTGATTGCAAAAAAACCAATGGTTCCTATTTTTTCTTTTACCAACATAAAGTTTTCGTCAAATTTTTTCCCGGTCTTCTAAAATAAAAAGTATCGCTGAGCCAGTGGAAGTACTGCCAAAGGCTCGCAAGTTATGTGTACTCCATCCACTTTCACTTCATAATTTTCAGGATTTACTGTAATTTCCGGAGTACCATCATTATGCACAAGGTCTTTTTTAGAAATACTGCGGCAGTCTTTTACCGGCAATAACATTTTCTGCAGGCCATATTGTTGAACAACATTTTTTTCCAACGAAAGTTTTGAAACAAATGTGGCGCAGGTTGTAAACAGTGCCTTGCCATAAGCGCCGAACATGTGCCGGTAAATAACAGGTTGTGGTGTTGGGATAGAAGCGTTCGGATCTCCCATGCGGCTGGCGATGATGAAACCACCTTTTATAATCATTTCGGGTTTTGCACCAAAGAGTGCAGGTTTCCACAATACAATATCTGCCAGTTTACCAGGCTCCAGGGAACCTACATAACTTGAAATGCCGTGGGTGATAGCAGGATTAATGGTATATTTTGATACATATCGCTTTGCCCTGAAATTATCATTTTCGCTTTCCGCATCTTCTGCAAGGAAACCACGTTGCACTTTCATTTTATGTGCCGTTTGCCAGGTTCGGGTAATTACTTCTGCCACC